>JAOINB010000002.1 GCA_028139135.1 Betaproteobacteria bacterium | reverse complement strand
GATCCTAGGATCTCTCAAGTTATTGCCTCAATTTCGGGCAGTTTTAGTATTGTTGTGATTGTAACTGATAAAGGTCTGATTACAGATTTGAGGCCTCTCGTGCGGCTTTCTGTCACAGCAGTAGCAGAGCAAAAAACTAGAAAAGAATTTGGGGTAAGTGGCGGCGGCGGTCGATTTACGATGAATAATTTCTCTCTTTCAACATTAGAAACTTATGTCGATGAAGCTACTAGACAGGCGTTGGTCAATTTAGAGTCTAGGCCGGCTCCAGCGGGCTTAATGTCTGTGGTTTTAGGTCCCGGATGGCCTGGAATCTTGTTGCATGAGGCAGTGGGGCACGGTTTGGAAGGAGATTTCAATAGAAAAAAATCATCTGTCTTTTCTGGCAGAATTGGAGAGAGAGTTGGAGCTCCCGGTGTAACTGTTGTTGATAACGGAACAATGTCGAACCGGAGAGGTTCGCTGAATGTCGATGATGAGGGAAACGCTACGCAAAATAACATTTTAATTGAAGATGGGATTTTGAGGGGATATATGCAAGATAGGCTGAATTCAAGATTGATGAAAACACATGTCACCGGTAATGGGCGACGAGAGTCATTTGCTCATTTACCAATGCCAAGAATGACAAATACATATATGCTTCCTGGTAAACATGATCCTGAAGAGGTGTTAGGGAGCCTTGAAAAAGGGATTTATGCAGTAAACTTTGGCGGAGGACAGGTAGACATTACTAATGGGAAATTCGTTTTTTCTGCTTCAGAAGCTTATTGGGTTGAGAAAGGACAAATTAAATATCCTGTAAAAGGCGCTACTTTGATTGGAAACGGCCCAGATGCATTGACAAAAATAAAGATGGTGGGTTCAGATCTTAAACTCGACTCAGGTGTCGGGACTTGTGGCAAGGAGGGTCAGAGGGTGCCTGTCGGGGTGGGCCAACCCACTATCTTGATAGAAGGCTTAACGATTGGTGGAACTGCGGAGTAGCTTTTATGGGTGATAATTCAACAGATGATGTAAGAATTAGGGAGATAGAGGAAGTTATCGCACCAAAAAGGATAATCGATGAGATTCCAATTACTGCAGAAGTCTCTGAGTTAGTTATTAATACTCGAGAAAATATCAGAAAAATTATTCATGGTTTGGACGATCGTTTATTGTTAATAGTTGGCCCGTGTTCTATTCATGATCCCGAGGCAGCCATGGATTATGCAAAGAAGTTATTGAAAGAACGGAATAAATACAAAGATAGCTTGGAAATTATAATGAGGGTTTATTTTGAAAAACCTCGCACCACGGTAGGATGGAAAGGATTGATTAATGATCCTGATTTAAATAATTCTTTTGATATCAACAAAGGCCTTAGAGTTGGAAGGCGACTGCTTTTTGAGATAAACAATTTAGCAATGCCGGCGGGAGTAGAATTTCTGGATGTAATTTCTCCGCAATATATTGCGGACCTTGTTTCGTGGGGAGCTATTGGGGCGCGTACAACAGAATCTCAAATACATAGAGAGTTAGCATCTGGATTATCATGCCCGGTCGGGTTTAAGAACGGTACAACAGGAAACGTTGGTATTGCAGTCGATGCTGTTAGAGCTTCCAGTCACTCACACCATTTCCTGTCAGTAACCAAGTCGGGGCAGTCGGCAATTGTAAAAACGGCGGGAAATACCGATTGCCATGTCATTTTACGAGGCGGTAAGAGTCCCAATTATGACGTTGATACTATTTCCGGACTCGTCAAGGAACTCAAGCGGAACGAAGTGTCCCCAAAAGTTATGGTTGATGCTAGTCACGGGAACTCCAACAAACAACCAGAAAACCAACATATTGTTTGTGACAGCTTGTGTGAAAGGATTTCTTGTGGGGATAAGAGTGTTTTTGGTGTAATGATTGAAAGTAATATTATTGCTGGTAGGCAAGATCTCGGAAGTGTTGCCGACAAATCGAAATTGGAATATGGTAAGAGCATTACTGATGCATGCATATCATGGTCTGAGACAGTGGGAATTTTAGAGAATTTATCTAGTGCGGTTAAAGAGAGGAGATCAAGGCTTTGACGCAATAGAAATTTATTTATTGTCTTTTTTTTTGCTAGTCTCCCAGGTTTGTTCATCAAACTTGGAAAGTCTGTCCAATCTTCTACTCAAAACGAAAAAAAAGTCGGAAAGTCTGTTAATGTAAGCGACCATAGCGGATTTGTTATATTTTGCGTACTCGGGGTCATTTTCAATTAAATTCAGTAGCGATCTTTCCGCCCTCCTGCACACAGTCCTTGAAACATGGGCTTTTGCTCCCAATTGACTCCCACCCGGTAAGACAAATTCTTTCAGAGGCGGTAAATCTTGATTTATTTCGTGAATAATTTCTTCTAAAACCACAACTTCCTTCTCGTCAAAAATTCCCATATCTTCTGAACAAATTTCACCCCCAATATCGAATAAAGTGTGTTGTATACGGATAATCCAACTGTATATATCTTCCAGTGAATTTTCCCTTGAATTAAAAATGAACAAATCTGCTTTTAAAGTGCCTATATAAGCATTTAGTTCATCTAAATCACCGAGAAACACAACAATATAGGAGTTTTTTGAAATTCTCTTGTTTGGATTTATACTAGTTAATCCGGAATCGCCGCTTTTTGTCACTATCCGGTCCAATCTATTTTTCATAAGTCAGGGTAAGTTTGTATGGATAAAAATTTGTTAAAAGAATTAAAAGCTTTTTTGAAAATCGACCAAATTATAACAGATAAGTCCAGTATTCAAGTTTATCAACGGGACGGTTTGTCAGGTTATTCTGGGATCCCTGGTATGGTGCTTCTTCCAGAGTCGGAAGCTGACATCATTAACATCGTTAAAATTTGCAGTAAACATGATACTCCTGTCGTCACACGTGGAGCCGGGACCGGTTTATCTGGTGGAGCTGTTCCCAGTGACGGCTCAATAGTTTTGTCAACATCTAGATTAAATAAAATACTGAACGTTAATCCTGAACAAAGAACGGCTGTTGTTCAGCCTGGAGTGAGAAATATAGTTATATCAGAAAGAGTGAGGGAATTTGATCTTTTTTATGCGCCGGATCCCTCCTCGCAAATAGCATGTTCTATTGGGGGAAACGTTGCTGAGAACTCTGGTGGAGTACATTGTTTAAAGTATGGTTTAACGCTGCACAATATTGTCAATGTTCGCGCCATAGACTGCGAAGGTAATGTTATTAATCTTGGGTTGGATTCTTTCGATTTCCCAGGATTAGACCTGTTATCACTTATGGTAGGGTCAGAGGGAATGTTAGCAGTTATTACTGAAATAACCGTTAGGTTATTACCTCGGCCATCCTCTGCAAAAGTCATTATGGCGTCTTTTAACAAGGTAGAGGACGCTGCTAATGCAGTTGCAGGCATTATTTCAGAAGGAATTGTCCCCGCCGGATTAGAAATGATGGATGGAGGAATGGTCCAGGCTGTGGAAGATTTCGTAAATGCGGGATATGATACTGAGGCGGCGGCGATTCTCCTTTGCGAGTCCGACGGGATGGCGGTAGAAGTTGATGAGGAAATTGATCTAATGGTAGGAACTTTAAAAAAGTTTGGTGCATCGAAGTGCTGTGTTTCGGCTGATGATCATCAGCGAGATTTATTTTGGTCGGGTAGAAAGAACGCTTTTCCTGCGTCTGGGAGAATCTCTCCGGATTATTATTGTATAGATGGCACAATACCCCGGAAAAAAGTTGGAGTTATGTTGCGGGAGATTGAGAGAATGGAGAGATTTTATAATCTCCGGTGTATCAATGTTTTTCATGCAGGAGACGGTAACCTACATCCCTTAATTTTATTTGATTCCTCACAACCAGGGGAGTTTGAAAAAACTGAGAAGTTTGGAGAAGAAATTTTAGATTTGTGTGTAAAATTTGGTGGCACAATAACTGGAGAGCATGGAGTAGGTTTAGAAAAGTTAGGTTCTATGTGTGTTCAATTTAGTGAAGACGAGAGGAATACATTTTCTGCGGTGAAGTTTGCCTTCGATAAAAATAACCTTTTTAACCCTGGAAAAGTTATCCCTGTTCTTTCTAGGTGTGTTGAAAAAGGCAGAAAACATGTTCATAAGGACACTAGGGAGTTTAAAGAGATTCCAAGTTTTTAAATAGAATTAAGAGTTTTTTCTTTAAATGGAAAATAGTTTTATCACAGATTCGAGACAATTGATCGAAGAGGCACGGAATCGAAGATCTAATATAGTCATCACAGGACATAATTCAAAGAGGTTTTATGGGAATCCTGACATAAGCCCTCATACGCAATTAAATACAACCACGAACGATGGCATTATTGATTACGATCCCTCAGAACTCGTAGTGAGAGTGCGTTCTGGTACAAGTATTATAAATTTAGAAAAAGAGCTTTTTTCTAGGAACCAGTTTCTAAATTTCGAGCCACCTAGATTTAAGACAGAACCAGTGTCTGGGCTAGAAGATAGAGTTGGAACAGTAGGCGGAATGATAGCATCCGGGTTGAGTGGCCCTGGTCGGTTTTTTCATGGTGGGTGTAGGGAATCAGTTTTGGGTCTGACTGTGATGGATGGTACTGGAAAATTAATGCGTTTTGGAGGCTCTGTGATAAAAAACGTTGCGGGATATGATATATCCCGTCTGAATGTTGGAGCGCTCGGCTGTCTTGGATTAATCACCGAGGCCTTTTTAAGGACATATCCTCAGCCACAATCTGAAATAACAGTTGAGCTGGGAGTTTCTCGCAAAGAATTATCTGAAACAATAAAGTTTTGTTACGTGGAACAATTACCCATATCTGGTTCATTTTGGACTAATGTAGAGACGGAGGAATTCCAAAAAAAAGAAAAACTTTATATAAGGCTTTCTGGTAAAGAAGCGATGGTCAGTTATGCTTTAAAGAAAATCTCAGAAAAATTTAAACATCACAGTGTGATGGATAACTGCGCAACAGGTTTTTGGAGCAGTATTAGAGATCAAAATTTAAAATTTTTTACAGATAAGGTCAGTGGTAACAATATACTCTGGAGGATATCCGTTCCTTTGGCTACGGATATTAATTTAGTTCTCGGTGAGGATATGATTTTCGAATGGATGGGCGCATTACGATGGGTAAAGAGTAAAGAGTCCCCTTTGTCAATTAGAGAAAAGGTTGCACAAGTCGGGGGCCACGCAACAATCTATTATGCGTCACAATCCATTAAGGAGCAGCATGGGAGTTTTTCTCCGTTAGGGGATGCAAGTAAACGGGTGCACTTAAACTTGAAAAAAGTTTTTGACCCGGAGAACGTATTCAACAAAGGTCGGCTTTACCACTTTATGTGATTACGCAGTTATTGCTCCAGATACCCCGATATCTTTGGATCCAGTTATCTTTCTCAAATCTAAATCATTTCCGAGGTATGTTTGTAAAGCTAACCAGCCAAAACAGCAAGATTCGATGCACATCGGATCCCACCCAATCGATTCTGTGGATTGAACAGTTTTTTTTGTGTTAGCTTTTATTCTTTCTATTAAATAGGAATTTTTAAAACCGCCCCCACAAATATATACCTCTTTGCATGATTTTGGTATCGATTTACAAATCACTGTCGCTGTAAGTTCAGTTAATGTCGCTTGTATATCCCGACTAGGAATTTCAGTTTTAAAAATTCTCAGTTTTTTTTCAAACCATTCAGAGCTAAAGTATTGTGTACTAGTTGATTTTGGGAATTTTTTTTTAAAATAAATATCATTTTGAAAGACTCTTAATAACCGAGGGTTTATATTGCCCTTTCTGGCCCAGTTACCATTGAAATCGAATGCTCGATTCTTGATCTTTCTAGCCCAGAAGTCTATTAAACAATTTCCTGGTCCCACATCAAAACCGCGTGTCGTTGTATCCGTTATGATTGATATATTAGCAATTCCCCCAATGTTTACGAATGCGGTTTGACAGCCTTTAGGCGCTAATTGAGAGTGAAACAATGGAGCAAGTGGGGCTCCTTGCCCGCCTCTAACTATATCTCTGTTTCTAAAATCAAAAACAACCCTTAGTCCTATTAACTCTGCGATTAGGTGAGGATTGCAAATTTGGAAACTAAAGCCGTTTTGTGGGCTATGTGCGATAGTTTGTCCATGCACTCCGCATACGATTATCTTAGACTTGTACTCGTTCTTTTTTAAAAAAGTATTTATATTGTTGGCGATCTCTCGGGAAAATTTGTTAGTAATTTTAGCTAAGGTCAGAATGTTTGTTATATTAGGAGGAGCAAGAGATTTAATTTCGTCCTTCAGCTTTTGGGGAATCTTTTTGCTATGAAAGTCGACAAGTTTAAAGGGTAAATTTTTTTTTATTTGAAGAAGTGCTATGTCAATTGCATCTAAGCTAGTTCCAGTCATCACTCCAATTACAAGTCCGTTCATTTTGAGGTCCTAATATATGCCAAAAGATTCTACTGAAAAGCATAACCTAGATTCCACTATTATTGATAATGAAAAGGCGAAAGAAATATTTGAAATTATCCAAAGAGGATCTGAAGAAATACTTGTTGAAAGCGATTTAAAAAAAAAGATCACTCTTTCTATGCAAGAAGGGAAACCATTAAATGTTAAGTTAGGGCTTGATCCAACATCCCCAGATTTGCATTTGGGGCACACAGTAGTTCTGATGAAACTTCGAGAGCTACAAAAGTTAGGACATAAAGTTACCCTTTTAATAGGAGATTTTACGGCTAAGATTGGTGACCCCAGTGGACGGAATGCTACACGGCCCGTTTTAACAGACGACGAAATAGAAGAAAATTCTCGAACCTATTTCGAACAAGTCGGTCTGATTATTGATATGGATGCTGCTATAATCAGGAAAAATTCGGAGTGGGCTAATACGCTATCCTCATCGGAGATGATAAGGCTAGCTGGAGTCACGACTGTTGCTCGGATGTTAGAAAGAGACGACTTTACGAAGAGGTATCAATCCGGAAAATCAATTTCTTTGCATGAGTTCCTATATCCTATAATGCAAGGTTATGACTCTTTCGTTTTAAACTCTGATCTTGAGCTGGGTGGAACTGATCAAAAATTTAATCTTCTCATGGGAAGAGATGTTCAGCGTTTTTTTGGGCAGGATGTCCAGTGTATTTTGACTATGCCAATTCTTGAGGGACTGGATGGCGTGGATAAAATGAGCAAATCGAAGAATAACTACATAGGACTGAAAGATGAAGCCGATCAGATGTTTGGGAAAATTATGTCTGTATCAGACGAGCTAATGTGGAGATATATTGATCTTCTGACTTTCAAGAGTGATAGCGAGAAAAAAAAGCTTAAGCAAAGTATTTCACAAGGACAAAATCCTAAAAATATTAAAATAGAATTGGCATCTGATATAGTCGAGAGATTTTACAATCGGGAGACGGCACTAAAAGTCGCTAATGATTTTGAAGAAAGATTCAAAAACAATAAAATTCCCGAATCTATTGACGAAAAGGTTTTCGAAGGTGAAAGCTTCGACATAGTGTTTTTGTTGAAAAATACTGGTTTAGTCAGATCGACCTCAGATGCGTTTAGATCCATTCAACAAGGTGCTGTGCGCGTTGACGGACAAAAGGTGCTGGAAAGAGAATTGGTCCTGAAAAAGGGATGTTATGTTTTACAAGTCGGGAAAAGAAGTTTTATTAGAGTAAGGGTGGGATAATATATGCAAAATTTTAACCCCAGAGTTTCTGGTTTATTTTTATTTTGTTTGGGTTTAGTTTACATTGTTATTCTAGCAGGAGGTACAGTTAGGGCTACTGGAGCTGGAATGGGTTGTCCTGATTGGCCTCTATGTTTCGGTAAGTTTATACCTCCAACTAGTGAGGCAGAATTGCCTGAAAATTGGAAAAATTTTTTACATGGTTCTCAGGCGGAAAGCCCTAGTTTTAATCCTGTACATACATGGACGGAATACCTTAACAGATTGGCTGGAGCCCTTTTAGGTTTTGCATCGCTAGCTCTGGTATTTTTTTGTTTCTTCAGCAATAAGGTAACCAATAAAACATTATATTTTGCTATCGGAGCTTTATTGTCAGTAATTTTTAACGGTTGGTTAGGATCTCAGGTAGTGGCTTCTGATCTCAGACCGCTCCTTGTTTCACTGCATATGATTGGCGCTTTTTTGGTACAAATGTTTTTAATTTTGGGGTTTATCAATTCTCGCGCATCTAACGTATTTCCTACTATTTCCATGACTTACAACAAACGGGCAAATATCTACATCGGTATATGTGTATTGTGTTTGGTTTTACAAATTGGTATGGGAATACAGATAAGAGAGAGTGTTGATTGGGTATTTAAGCTAGATGAACTTTTTGATAGGGAAAATCTTATTGATATTGTCCCATGGATTTTTTATGTACATCGATCATTTTCATGGGTGGTTCTGGTTTTTGCAGTTTTAGCTCTGAGTTATATTGTTAAAAGTAAGGTCAATCCAGAGACTAATCTTAGGGAAATTTCAACTTGGAAGTTTCTTTTAAGTGACGTCAAGGTGCGTTGGTGTAGCTTATACATAGTTTTAGTTCTGTCCCAGATGTTGATAGGAGGTGCGCTTAACCATTTGGGTTTTCCCATGTTCGTACAGCCGTTACACCTCTTAGCAGCAAATCTAATGTTTGGAGTGCTTTGTTTTTTATTATTTTGTGAGTCCGAGATTGTGAATTATGAAAAAAATCAAACATTACAATCAAGGGCAATGCTAACTTAGCAATAATTTTTTAGAAAAAGAAATTATATGAGATGTCCCATTTGTAGTTCTCAGGACACACAAGTGACAGATACTAGACTAGCTGAAAGCGGGTTGGAGATACTGCGTCGAAGGAAATGTTTAGCGTGTAGAAAAAGGTTTAAAACTTTAGAAATCATTCAAATTTCTCTTCCAGTTGTAGTGAAGCGAAACGGTGCTAGGTCAGAGTATAGCTCCGCAAAATTGAAGGCAAGCATGCGTTTGGCTTTGAGGAAGAGGCCCGTTCCCGCTGATGCGGTTGATACAGCAGTTATGCAAATTGAAGATAAGCTCGCAACCCTGGGCGAAAAAGAGATTGATAGCCAGCTCATTGGGGAGCTGGTCATGAAACAGCTTCGGAGAATTGATAATGTAGCATACGTAAGGTTTGCTTCTGTATATAGAAGTTTTGAAGACGTTTCGGACTTTCAAGATTTACTTAATGAAGTTAAATCAAAAAAAAAAAATTAACAGGATTTGACAATAATATTCAATGAACCGTTTAAATTGTGTTTTCATGGATAGAGCTTTTGAACTTGCTAAAAAAGGTCTATATACGACTATGCCAAACCCACGAGTTGGTTGTGTAATTGTAAAGGATGGGAAGATAGTTGGAGAAGGTTATCATCGCTGGACCGGTCAAGACCACGCCGAAGTAATAGCAATTAAATCAGCAGGAGAAAAAGCTCGCAATAGTTCTATGTATATAACCTTAGAACCCTGCAGTTTTAGAGGAAAAACTGGCCCATGTACTGATGAAATTCTTAGTTCTGGAATTAAAGAGGTAATTGTGGCTAGCACGGATCCAAACCCTCGTGCAGCTGGTAAAGGTCTAGAAAAACTAAAAAAAGCCGGTGTATGCGTTTCGATGAGAGGGGATTTTAAACGATCCTTTGAACTTAACCCTGGGTTTTTCAAACGGATGAGGAGTGGTTTGCCCTGGGTGCGCGTTAAAATCGCAAAATCTTTGGATGGATATATTGCTTTAAAATCCGGGGAAAGCAAATGGATAACAGCTACAGAGGCACGAGAAGACGGACATCGATGGAGAGCAAGATCTTGTTGTATACTTACCGGAAGTCGAACTATACGTAAGGATAATCCGCTTTTAACAGTTAGACTAGGAGATAAACATTTTAGGAATCCTGTCAAGGTAATTGTTGACCCGAACTTAATATGCAATGCAGATTCAAAGGTTTTCGCTGAAGGTAATACTATATTGGTGACCCTAAATGCAAAGGACTCAATTAAATTTGATAAAATCAAAGCGATGAAGGATAAAAATATTGATGTAATTCAACTTCCATGCGTCGGGTCTAGTTTAGCTAGATTCAGCTTAAAATCATTACTTATAGAGTTGACAGAACAAGAATTTAACGAAGTTCAAGTTGAGGCAGGTCCAGGGCTAGTAACCTCTTTATTTGAGGAAAAATTAATAGATGAATTTTTAATATACCAATCACCGAAGATTTTAGGTAAGGGATTATCGTTTATTGATAAAGCAAGTGATAGAGAATTATTGAAAAGAAAAAGTGAGTGGTCTTTTACAGATGTAAGTATGATTGGTGATGATATGCGTATGGTTTTGAGGAATAACAAGTACGATAATCCTAGTTTTAAATAATGTTTAGCGGAATAGTTACTGAAATTGGTTTTCTTAGACCAGTTAAATCTTTTAGTGACCCATCCTCGAGCGGGAAAAAGCAAGTTCGTGTAAGGGTTTCTTGGAGCGTTAAAAATTTTTTTAAGTACCCGGTTGGAGATAGCGTTTCTGTCAATGGTGTTTGTTTGACGATTGTTTCAAAAGGACTTGGTTATTTTGAAGCTGATGTTTCCAATGAGACTCTTAATGTAACTGTAGGACTTGATAAAGCTGGTGCTGTTAATCTCGAGCCCTCACTGCGTGTCGGTGGAAGTCTGGGAGGGCATATCGTTACCGGTCACGTAGATGGAACAGCGAAAATAAATGATGTAATACAATCTAGAGAGTCTAGGGTGATTTCATTTTTAACGGAAAGAACGTTTTACCCTATGTTAACCAAAAAAGGATCTATAGCCGTTAACGGAGTTAGCTTGACCATCAATGAAGTTGATTTGAAAAATCAAAGCTGTCGTTTTCTCGTAAATTTGATCCCGCACACATTGATGCAAACTAACTTATCCAATCTGACCACCGAATCGATTGTTAACATTGAGCTCGATCCGATAGCAAAAATGGTTGAGCAATTTTTGTCGGTGCGCAGTGACCAAAAAGATGATTGGGGTTAATTTGAAAGAGGATTTCAGTATTTCTCCAATTTCTGAGATAGTTGAAGACCTTAAACAGGGGAGAATGGTCATTTTAATTGATGATCAGGATAGAGAGAATGAAGGAGATTTATTAATAGCTGCCGACTTCGTATCTGCGGAAACGATTAACTTTATGGCAAAGTTTGGTCGGGGCTTAATTTGTTTGACTTTAACAAAGGATCATTGTGAAAAACTCAAGCTACCACTGATGGTTTCAGATAATTCTCAGGGAACGGCTTTTACGGTTTCTATTGAGGCTTCCAGCGGAGTGACAACTGGGATTAGTGCTGCTGATAGGGCTTACACTATCTTAAGAGCTGTCCGCAAGGAAGCCACGCCGGAGGACCTGAAACAACCGGGACACGTGTTTCCGCTGATGGCGAGAGAAGGGGGAGTCCTTTCAAGAGCAGGTCACACGGAGGCAGGTTGTGATTTGGCTAAACTTGCTGGTTTACCTCCGTTCTCAGTCATTTGTGAAATTATGAACGATGATGGAACAATGGCAAGGCTACCAGATTTAATTAAGTTCGCTAGAGAACATAATTTAAAGATAGGAACGATTGCAGATTTGATTGAGTATAGGAGTCAAACAGAGAGTTTACTCGAATTACGGAGAAGTTTTAACATTGAGACGGATTGGGGTGGCTTTGAGGTACGGCTTTACCAGGACTTGATTGAAAAGCAACCACATGTGGCGTTGATAAAAGGGAACAACCTGAAAGAAAAAGTCGCTTTCATTAGGGTTCATGAGCCATTTACTGTCCTGGATGCTCTGCCTCTAGGTGGAAACAAAAATAAAAGTTGGACATTTGAATCGTCTATGAGAAAAATTTCTAGCAGTGATTGTGGTGCTTTTATAATGTTGAACTGTGCTAGGTCCTCTAATGTATTTTTCGCTTCATTAAAAAAATTTGAAGATGACACGGAAAAGAAGGATGGAAAATCAAGTAGAACCTTAAGAAATTATGGGTTGGGAGCAGCAATTCTTCGAGATATTGGAATTAGGAAAATGATTGTTTTGTCAGAAAAATTAAAAATTCCAAGTATGAATGCGTACGGACTAGAGGTTATCGATTATCTGCCACCTGGGAAAAACATTTGATGGGACAAAATATTGATGAATTTGAGCTCTCAAAAATAGATAGGTCATCTTATCGTCTACGAATTATTTATTCCTTGTTCAATGAAAAGTACACCAAAAGATTGCTAGCGGATTCGTGTTCTGAACTTAAGCTTTACGGAATTGAGAGTTCGCAAGTACAAATAACCATGGTTCCGGGTGCTTTAGAAATACCTTTTGTTATAAACAGGAGGTCAGTTTATGCGAACTGCGATGGAATTCTCGCTTTAGGGTGTATTTTGCGGGGAGAAACTTATCACTTCGAGATAGTTGCGAATGAATCGGCTAGAGGGATACAAGAGGCTTCATGTAACAAAAATATCCCCTGTATTAATGGAATTCTGACGGTAGAGAATGAGACTCAAGCTTTTGAGAGGTCGGTTAGCAAAGGAAGATCATTCGCCAAGGCACTCATTTACATGGTCGACTTATCTAAAGCACTAGAATAAGAACGTAAAGAGTGGAATTAATTTAAATATGAATAAAACGACCAACAATAATGATATTGGCAGAGATATCAGCGCTAGAAGAATTTCCAGAATACTTGCCATTCAGGGTGTTTATAGTTATCTTTATGCAGAGAAAAAAAATTCTGAAATAATTGATTACCTTTCAGAACAAGATCTATATACCTCTGCAGATATTATCTTTTTCGAAGATATTTTCAACAATACTTTAAAAAATATTGTTGAACTTAGGGGGCTAATAGCGCCATTTTTAAACATCTCGTTAGATAGACTTTCAAAAGTTGAAGAGGCTGTAATGCTGGTGGCGACTTATGAATTAAAAGAACGAATTGATATACCCCTAAAGACAATCATTAATGAAGCTGTAGAGGTGGACAAGTGTTTAGGTAGTAATGATGGGCACAGAATTGTTAATGGAGTTTTAGATAAAATTGCAAAAAAGTTGAGGTTTGAGAGCCATTGATGAATGAGTTTCAATGCATTGAAAAGTTTTTTAAGAATAATGGATCCCCAGTAAATCCATTATTGTCTAATCGATTCTTTGTTGGAATCGGGGATGATGCATCTGTCTTTAAGTTGGATAATAATTTTCCTCTTGTAGTTACAACGGATATGCTGGTAGAAGGTGTCCATTTTTCATCAGAAATTACCCCTTTTTCTTTAGGAAAGAAAGTTTTGGCTGTAAATCTCTCAGATTTAGCTGCAATGGGCGCTTGCCCTTTGGGTTTTACTTTGGGATTAGGTTTGAATGCATTAAATTCGTCATGGTTGCTTGCCTTTTCGAGGGGCTTGTTTGAGGTTAGTAGGGATTATAAATGCGAACTAATGGGTGGAGATACTATAAAACATAAATCTAGTAATAATTTTTTCTCCGTTACGGCAATAGGGTATGTGGAAGGCGAAAGAGTATTAAAAAGAAATGGAATGAAGTTAGGTGATGACATCTGGGTCTCGGGAGATTTAGGAGAACCTATTACAGCCTTGCAATTACAAAAAGAATCTAAAAAACTTGTACAGCCGGTGCCTAAAGTTGCTTTAGGTTTAAGAATCAGAGAGTTTGCAACAAGCAGTATTGATTTATCTGACGGTTTGTCGAGTGATTTGCGCCACATGATATTAGCTAGTTTCTCAGGGAATTCAGATAAGATATTTGTAGAGCTATATTTTGAGAAGATTCTCAAGTGCTTAAGTCGGAATATGATAAATTGGTGCGCTGGGAAAAAAGATAATCTGGATTTAGTAATGCTTGCATTACAAAGTGGGGATGAGTATGAACTATGTTTTTCGGCGCCAGTAGATGCGAGAGCTAAAATACGAGATATTAGTAAAAATTTAAATTTGCCTCTTACGCTTATCGGTTCAGTACGAGAAAGATCAAGTGAAAAAAAGTTTCATCGTGTAAACAATAGAAATGACGGATTGGTATGGTTAAAAAGTTTGACAAATACTTTTGATAACATATTTGTAGAAAAGTCTGGTTATGTACACTTTTAGTTTTCATAGAATGAAGATTATCTTTTCATATTCTATTGCAACTGGATTCGGGTCTGGTTATTCCAAATATATGCCTGGAACCATTGGGACTATTTGGTCATGGATTATGTTCTTAATATTGGATTATTTATTTATTGACACTGTACTTTTCATAATCATTCTAACCACATTTGTAGTTGGAGTTGTGACCTCTGGTTTTGTTGAAGGTCATTTAAAAAAAAAAGATGCATCAGAAATAGTCATTGACGAAATAGTTGCATTTTGGTTGATATTATTTTTTTTACCTCGTTGGGATGAGAGTTTGTCAACGGCACAAGCTATCGATTACAGCTATTTATTTATTCAAATACAAGCATTCGTAATTTTTAGATTCTTTGATATTTGCAAACCTTGGCCAACAAATATTATTGATAAAAAAGTTCGTGGGGGATTAGGGATAATGTTAGATGATATTATTGCAGCATTCCAAACATTATTTATTCTTTCTATTTTTTTTCGTTTTGGATTAAATCAAAACTTGCTAGTATATAAAAATTTCTTATGAAAAAAAATGGCATGTTGATAAAGGTTTTAGCCCTAGCTTTTTTTGCAAGAAAGAACGGTTTAAAAATAGCGGTTGCAGAATCCTGTACTAGCGGTTTATTAGCCTGTCATTTAAGTTCGTTAGCAGGAAGTAGTGCATGGTTTGACTTAGGGATAGTTTGTTATTCTAATTTATCAAAAAAAACGTTGCTCTCGGTGGATTTAAACAGTGTCGAATCTCATGGTTCCGTCAGTAAAATAGTTGCTTCTCAAATGTTGGCTGGACTGGAGAGGGTTCTACCTAAAAAAAATAAGTATTATTTATTTTCATCGATTACTGGTATTGCAGGTCCTACCGGGGGCAGTGAAAAAAAACCTAGAGGATTAGTTTGGTTTGGTTTCCAGTCATATGGGGAGAGAAGTTGTAAAAATTCTATTTTTTCTGGCAGCAGGATGCAAATTAGAAATCTAGCTGTTCGAACAGCTCTTGAGGGACTTATTTCAGCGAGTGCGAGAAAAAAACAAGGGAATAATTGAATAATTCTTAAAAGTTAGTATACTGAAGATATATACAGTATTTTTATATGGAGACTTAAGTATGAAACAGGGTAAAAAACAAAACGCTTCATCTGAAAAAGTCAAGGCATTGGCGACAACACTGGCTCAAATTGATAAGCAATTTGGAAAAGGGTCGGTAATGAGGTTAGGTGAAACAGAAGTTGTGGAGAATATACCAGCAGTATCCACAGGATCTTTGAGCTTGGATGTAGCGTTAGGGGTTGGCGGTCTTCCACGAGGTAGAGTAGTTGAAATTTTCGGTCCAGAATCATCTGGAAAAACAACATTAACTCTCCAGGTCATTAGCGAGATGCAGAAAATAGGTGGAATTTGTGCTTTTGTAGATGCTGAACACGCGTTAGACACACAGTACGCAAAAAAACTTGGCGTAGATTTAAATGACCTTCTCATATCGCAACCAGATACAGGCGAGCAAGCGCTTGAAATTGTCGATGCATTAGTAAAATCTGGATCGGTAGACCTTGTCGTAGTAGATTCGGTGGCTGCTTTAACTCCCCGAGCCGAAATTGACGGTGATATGGGAGATTCGCTACCAGGTTTGCACGCCCGTTTAATGTCCCAGGCTCTTAGAAAATTAACAGGAACAATAAGTAGGACGAATACTTTAGTTATTTTCATAAACCAGATTCGTATGAAAATAGGAGTTATGTTTGGTAGTCCGGAAACCACTACAGGGGGGAATGCCTTAAAATTTTATAGTTCGGTAAGAATGGATATCAGGAGAATTGGTTCTTTGAAGAAGGGAGATGAGGTTGTCGGTTCGGAAACAAAAGTGAAGGTAGTAAAAAATAAAGTTGCTCCTCCATTTAAGCAAGCGTTTTTTGATATTCTTTATGGCGAAGGGATCTCTCGACACGGAGAAATAATCGATCTGGGAGTTGAAAAAGGAATAATACAGAAGTCTGGATCATGGTATAGCTACAATGATATTCGAGTAGGACAAGGGAAAGAAAATGTTAGAGAATTCTTGAAAGAAAATAAAGAACTTGCAGTAGAAATAGAAAACAGAATACGTTTGAGTTATGGAATTTCAGAAATCGAAGTTATCGAAAAACTTGATGAAGAGTCAGTGCAATAGGATTTTGATTAATAAGTTTGATAAACAAAAAACAAATATATAAGAAAGCTTACTCACTTTTATCAAAAAGAGATTACAGTGTTGCAGTAATAAGAAAAAAACTTCTTGATTTTGCCTACACCGATTCGACCGATAATTTTTGTGAATTAATCATAGAGGATGTCGTTGAAGATCTTAAAGGAAAGAACTGGCTATCAGATGAACGAGTAGTTTCTACATATTTAAATTCAAAAGGAAATTTGTACGGAGAGAAAAGGATTTGGTTTGAATTGAAAAAGATAGGTATTGACGACCAAATTATTGGGCAAATATTACAAACTTTTGAATTTTGCGACTATGAAAAAGCCAAAATGCTTCTTAATAAAAAGTTTAAAGGACAGGCTACATCAATGAAAGAAAAAATTAAGCGCCGCGATTATTTGATTAGAAGA
Organism: Betaproteobacteria bacterium; assembly: GCA_028139135.1. Taxonomy (GTDB): domain Bacteria; phylum Pseudomonadota; class Gammaproteobacteria; order Burkholderiales; family Burkholderiaceae_A; genus UBA7377. Next base: position 129,679 of record JAOINB010000002.1, on the reverse strand, counting down.
GGATTTTCATGCGATATAAGTAATAGACTCGTATTGCGGGATAATCATATTGAAAACTAATGAATATTCATGAGTATCAAGGCAAGCAACTTTTAAAGCGTTATGACGTTGACGTTCCCATGGGGCTTGTGGTTTTTAGTGCTAAAGAGGGTGTTGACCTCAGTGACGAGCTTCCAGAATTTCCATTAGTTCTAAAAGCTCAGATACATTCTGGTGGGCGTGGAAAGGCTGGGGGAATAAAGTTCGTTAAAAATCGAGCTGAATACGAGGAGGGCTTGCGAGAGCTATTTCAAAAACAGATATTCACGACGCAGAGTAAAGGTACTGGCAAGACTCCTAGCGCAGTTTTAATTGAGGAAATGTGTAAAAGCGTAAAAGATTATTACTTTGGAATCGTGGTGGATCGAAACTGTCAGGAAGTATGTGTCGTTCTATCTGGTCGGGGTGGAGTAGATGTTGAGGAGAAAGATTACGAGAGTGAAATAAAGAAAGTCTTCGTAAATGTTGATGAGGGTATTAATGAGTCTCAATTTACCGAAATATTCGACCAAATGGAATTTGAACCAATACTGAGAAAGAAGTTTTATAATTTAATCCGTAACTTATACAATGCATTTTTTGAACTTGATGCAAACTTAATTGAAATAAATCCCCTTGTGCAAATTGATGGAAGTAATTTAATCGCGTTAGATTCGAAATGGAATTTTGACCCAAATGGATTGAAGCGCCAGCCAGATATACTCTCCATGAGAGATACTAAAGAAGAGGAAGGTCTAGAGATTGAATCGGCAAAATATAATCTATCTTATATAAAGTTGGACGGCAATATTGGATGCATGGTGAATGGTGCTGGGCTGGCTATGGCAACGATGGATATTATTAAATTAATGGGAGGAAGTCCAGCGAATTTTTTGGATGTCGGAGGAGGGGCTTCTGTTGAGAAAGTCTCCAAAGCATTTGAAATTTTAGTAAGTAACCCTTTGGTCAAGGTCGTCTTAATAAATATATTTGGTGGAATAATGAGATGTGACTACGTAGCACAAGGAGTTGTAAATGCATTACAAAACATTTCTAATAAGGTCCCAATTGTCGCGAGGATTAAAGGTTTTAAAGAAGAGGAAGCGAAAAGCATTATTAAGGAATCTAGGCTTGCAATGATGTTTGTTGACAATTTAGAAGATGCAGTTAATATTGCTGTTAGACAGGCTAAGGAAACCTAAATGGCAATTTTACTTGACGGTAGTTCTAGAGTTTTAACCCAGGGTATTACCGGAAAGGTCGGAAGCTATCACACGCTTCGTTGCCTAAATTATGGCATGGGTAGAGATTGTTTCGTAGGAGGTGTTAATCCAAAACGTGGTGGAGAAATTTATGAAGATATGAAGATCTTTGCCACAGTTGCTGAAGCTAAGGCGGAGACAAATGCAAATATCTCAGTTCTATATGTTCCTCCGTTACAAGCAGCTGCCGCAATAATAGAGGCAGCAAAAGCAAAAATTAAATTAATAGTTTGCATAACTGAAGGTATCCCTATCAATGATATGCTGCGAGTTAGGAGCTTTATTCGTGAACATGAGCCAGGTTCGCTGCTTTTGGGCCCAAACTGTCCAGGATTAATTACACCTGGTATTTTGAAGGTTGGAATAATGCCAGAATCAATTCATTTACCGGGTCGTATAGGTATAGTATCGAGGTCAGGAACGCTGACATATGAGGCTGTCGCTCAAGTAACAGAGGTTGGTATGGGCCAATCTACAGCAGTTGGAATTGGTGGTGATCCAATAAATGGGCTTAAGCATATTGACGTTCTGAAAATGTTTAATGAGGATGAGTGCACTGACGCCGTCATTATGATCGGGGAGATTGGAGGGGATGATGAGGTTGTTGCGGCTGAATGGGCAAAAGAAAATATGAGAAAACCCATTATAGGATTTATTGCTGGGATGTCTGCTCCAGAGGGAAAACGAATGGGTCATGCCGGTGCTCTTATAAATAAGAACAGTGAAAAAGCTGATGCAAAGCTTGAAGCAATGGAATCTGCTGGCATTATTGTTACGAAGAATCCTGCCCGCTTAGGAATCACCTTAAAACAATCCTTATAGAAAGGAGGTTTTGATGTTTTTAAGGATAATGTTTTTAGTTACAGTTATTGCGCTCTCAATCGGTCTTTACCTACGTTACTGAATATTCGATTTAACAATTTCTATATTATCTATAAGCCTAGTGTTCCCTAGTTTAGCTGCAGCTAATACAATTAGCTGTCTCCATTCTGTTTTTGGACAGATTGGTTCACGGAAAAGATCCTTATTGATTACCTTTATATATTCACACTCCCATCCCCCATTATTAAGTCTGTCTCTTCCAGTACCTTCAAGTTGGCTTAAAAATTCTAAATTGAAGTGCTCTAGTTCACTGTTTTTTAAAATTTCCTCTTTCATGTTGACTAACGTTCTGTACATTTGATTAGCATTTGCCCTCTCAGATGAGCTCAAATGTGAATTCCGGGAGGATAGTGCTAATCCATCAAAATCTCGAATTGTTTCGCCTAACAAGATGGTGCATTGTGTAGAGAACTGTAAACATAATTTTTTAATCATAAATGCTTGCTGAAAGTCTTTCTTACCGAAAACAGCAATATCTGGCTTTATAAGGAAAAAAAATTTCATGACAATCGTAGCCACCCTAGAAAAAAAAGGACCTCGAAATTGACCCTCTAGGCATTCTGAGATGTAATCCGGAACCTCAATAAAAAATTCCTGCTCATTTGGATACATCAGCTCTCCAGAGGGTAGGAACGCAATATCGGTTTTAATCATTTCCAGTTTTTTTAAATCATTTTCTATCGTTCTTGGGTAAGTTAAAAAATCTGCTCTCTCATTAAACTGCAGTTTATTTACAAATACGCTGCATACGACAGTTTTAGCATATTTTTTCGCATGCTTAATTAGGGAGAGATGTCCTTCGTGAATATTTCCCATAGTAGGAACTAAAGCAACACTACCGCTTTTCTCTAATTCAGTTCTTAAAACATTGAGACTACTGACTACTTTCATAATTATATTGCATTGAAAAATGCTCTCCGCCCTTTAAACATTTTTAATTGGTTCATAAGTAAATCAAAATCCTCTGGTTTGTGGATCGGATCTAAATGGGTGGTGTTTACGATTAAAACCGGTGATTTCTCATATGAGTAAAAAAATTTATTGTAGGCGTTACTTAGGTTAACAATATATTCGATGGAAATATCACGTTCCATTAAAATTCCTCTTTTTTTTATCCTCTCTATTAACGTTCCCGGGTCTGCTTGTAAGTATATTACAAGATCCGGTGTACATATTTGACTAGCTTGGTTTTCATAAATTTTTCTATACAAGCTCATTTCCAACTCATTCAATGTTATTCCAGCGAAGATATTATCTTTTTCTAACATAAAGTCTGCGATTATATTTGTCTCGAATAGGTCGGCTTGAGTTAATTCCATCAATTGATCTAATCTTTGAAATAAAAAGAATAGTTGAGTAGGCAATGCATATTTTTCGCTGTCAGTGTAAAACTTTTTCAGAAAAGGGTTTTCTCCGGCTTTTTCAAGAACCGTTGTGAGTTGATACTTATCTGCAATCTTCTTTGTTAGAGAAGTTTTCCCAACCCCGATAGGCCCTTCCACGACTATATTTTTATATTTATTAATCCAGCCTTCAATATTCATAGTTTCTCTATTTTGGTGGTAGATAGCTTTTTTCCTCTACGTTTTTTGTATGACCTTCGTTGCCCAGTTTTACCTCTCATAACATTTATCATATGTACTTTTTCACTATCTGTGCATTTATGAAATTTACCCCACCAAACCACAGTCTCTATTTTAACCTCATTTAATTTAACCCTTAGCTCTAGGAGTTTAAAAGCACTGTAAAATCTTGCGTGTCGAATGAGGGAAAATGGAGATTTTCCCAGAAACTTATTAAATCGACCCTGCAGGAGACAGAGCTCTCTAACACCAGCAATATGTTTTCTCTGAAAGTAAAAATGTTGATTTATAACTTGTATAGTTTCGCTAATTGCCCTCTGCATACCAACATAATCTGAAAAACCCTGCTCAACATAGCTCATTTTAAGTCTACTTATTTTTTCCCAAAACAAAACAGCAAAAATAAAGCTGATCGATATTGTCCGATTATTATTGACTGTAAAATCAAGGTTTTTTAATGCAGAATAGATAAAACCATCCTTTTTAAGGTTCGTGTGACCCTTTTTTTTTTCTGAAGAAAACAGGTCAAGATTTGGAAAAATATGTTTATCCAAACCTAACTCCAAAATGTAATTAAATCCTTGCAGAGACTTTCCACTAACAAACATTTTCAGTAGATCGTCAGAAAGCCTAGCTTTTGGTATATTCTCTAATAAAATACCAGAGCTTCGCATTACATTTTTCAATTTGAGCGGTATGATTAAATCAAGTTTTGCTGCAATTCGGATGATTCTAACTATTCTTAAAGGATCCTCAATAAGTCTCACTTTTGTCTTGCCAATTACCACTATCTCTCTCTTTTGTAGATCAGAAATACCATCGTGGTAGTCCAGAATCCTTTCAGAGACAGGGTCATAGTAGAGTGAATTAATGGTTAAATCACGCCTTTTAACATCATCCTCAATACTCCCAAAAACATTATCTCTCAAGATACGCCCATAAGAATCCAATGAGCTTGATACATTGGGTTTTCTGAAGGTAGAAACTTCAATAGTCTCATTTCCAATGTAAACATGTACTATTCGAAATCGTCGTCCAATTATTCTTGATCGTCTAAAGAGAGACTTAATTTCATGTGGACTGGCATTTGTGACAATATCAAAATCTTTTGGTTTGACATTCAACAAAAGATCTCTTACGGCCCCGCCAACAATAAATGCGTCCCAACCAGATCTTTTAAGTTTTCTTATTATTGTTAGCGCTGGATGAGAAATCGATTCCTTTTGTAAGTGTAAAGCTGAGCTCTCAATAGAGGAAAACTGCTTTTTCGAAAAGAGCCCAAACAACCTTTCAAGCATTGTCAAAGATATTAATTATTTGCCACCCACGTCTATCAGCATGCTTATGCAAAACATCATCGGGGTTTGTAGCGATCGGGTTTGTAACAGTTTCTAAAAGAGGAATATCATTAACAGAGTCAGAATAAAAAAAAGTCTTTTCAAAATCATGAAAGTTAAGATGAAGACTATTAAGCCATTCCTTTACTCTTATTATTTTCCCCTCTTGAAAACTTGCAACACCATACGATCGACCGGTGTACTCTCCTTGACTATCCTTTTCAACTAAGGTTGCAATTAGTTTATGAAATCCGAATATTTCCGCTATCGGCTCAGTAATAAACTCATTTGTCGCTGTAACTAACGCACAAAGATGGCCTGCTTTTAAGTGTGAATATACCAACTCTTTTGCTTCTTGACAGATAATTGGTTTGATCTTTTCATGAACAAATTCTTCTCTCAAGGAAAGCAAAGAATTTTTTTCAATTACTTTTAAGGGTTTTAATTGGTATTCCAAAAATTCATTTAAATTGAGGGTGCCATTTTTATATTGGGCAAAAAATCTATCGCTTAACCGTGTATTGACCTTTTCAATCTGTTTCTTTGCAACGAGAAAGTTAGTCCATAAAAGATCGCTATCCCCGGGAATCAATGTATGATCTAAATCAAAAAGAGCAAGATTAGTATATATCATATTCTTCTAAAACATGCTTTATTGATCTTAAACTGATAATTCTTTTTTGTTTTACAGCAACTTCATTTAGCTTATCTAACGCTAATCTCAATGTCCCAAGTTCACGTGGAAGATGAGTCAACATGTAATCTATAAGACTATCATAGGCGGAGCTAGATGAGGATTTTATCCATCCCAGATTGTGAATATGAACCCTGAGGGCATTTTTCTTCTCCTCATCTGGTAATTCGTCGAGACGGTAAACCAATCCTTGCTTTAATCTGCTAATAAAATCTTCTCTAAAATTTAAATTTTTAAGATTCTTTAAGTTTATTCTACTCGCAAAAACAAACCTATTATTGGTAATGTGTTGATTGATAAGTTCCTCAAATAACCTACTTTTGATTCTTTTATCAGCGTTTTCGATATTATCAACATACAAAAACCAATTATTTTTTTTTGGGACGAATTGACCATCTACTCGACTATCGATATAAACAGAATCCCCCTCTTTTTCTTCATGCCATGATCTGAGCCAAAATGTTTTTCCCGATCCTTTTTCGCCCCATAGGTAGAAGGTCTTGGATGATTGCCTTTCCAGCATACTGAATCTTTTCAGAGCTTCTAATGTATTTTCGTTGGTTGTTGTTATACCTTGCTTTAAAGAAAACTTCTCAGAAGATTCCAATTTTAGGGTAAATTGAAGAAATTTATCTTTTGACTTAAATACCTGCATATCAGTTAAACTATACCAATTAAAATTTAATTGAGCATCAACTTGAAAAAAAAAGGGATTACATACAGGGATGCAGGAGTAGATATAGCAGCCGGGGAAAGCCTTGTAAGTAAGATAAAACCTCTTGCGGATAAAACCAGGCGGCCGGAAGTTTTAGACAATTTAGGAGGATTCGCTGGTTTGTTTGCTCTTTCGGGAGGATATAAAAATCCCACCCTGGTGTCTTCAACAGATGGCGTTGGAACGAAGTTAATAATTGCATTAAATACTGGGAAGCACTCGACTATCGGAATTGATTTAGTTGCGATGTGCGTAAATGATATAGCTGTGATGGGTGCCGAGCCACTTTTCTTTCTAGACTATCTCGCATGCGGAAAGTTATCTATCCAAACCGCGGCAGAGATTATTGAGGGAATATCCCAAGGATGTACTATGGCAAATTGTTCGTTGTTGGGAGGAGAAACGGCGGAAATGCCAGGAATGTATGAAACTGGTGGATATGATTTAGCTGGGTTTACCGTTGGCATTGTTGAAAAGGAGAAAATAATTGATGGAAAAAATGTTCGTGAAGGAGATGTTGTTTTAGGAATAAAGTCTAGTGGTTTGCACAGCAATGGATATTCATTGGTTAGGGTAATACTCGAAAATGTTTTTGGGCGTGACTATTTACACCTGGGAATGGATTACAAGCTTAGTTTAGAGTCTGAACCACTATTAGATTTGATTATGAAACCCACTAAAATTTATGTAAATTGCATCTCTAATGTTTTGAGTGAAGCTTTTTCAGAGGTTCATGCGATTGCTCATATTACGGGGGGAGGGCCATTAGGTAATATCACAAGGTCGATTCCTAAACAGTATAAATGTTTATTGGGCGCTTCAAATTTTCCTATCCCTCCCTTAATGGAGTGGCTTAAAAAAGAAGGAGGTATAAACAATAGGGAATTTTTTAACGTTTTTAATGGGGGAATTGGAATGACCTTGGTGGTCAAAAAAGAGGCAGTCGAACGGATATCAGCATTAATAGAAGATACGGGGGAGGAGGCTGTTTATTTAGGCGTCGTTAAGTCAAAATCAGGATCAGAGTCCCAAATAGAGATTAGCTGAGATAGTGGTTTTGAAAAAGCCTTAATTATTGTTAGATTTTCTAACTTTGAAAGCCACGTTAGTTGGTGTTTAGCGAGTCGACGAGTTGCAAACTCCGCTTGATTAACAAATTGGTGAAATGTAATCCTACCTTCGATATAATCCATAGCCTGACGGATACCAACAAGTCGTCCACATGGACTAGTTTGGGTCAAACCAGCGTCATTCTTCAACTTGATAACCTCTTCTAGCATTCCTTCGTTAATCATAGAATTTAACCTAGTATTGATATTAGCTTTTAACTCCTGTTTAGAGTCCGGCACCAGTGCTATAACACGGACCTTGTCATTCAGACCCTCATAGCTGGGCAATTTTTGCCAATATGATAAAGTTCTTCCAGTAGAATACCAAACTGAGAGTTGACGCATTATTCGCTGGGAATCATTTTTATTTATCCTTTGCGCAGCGTCCGGGTCTATTTTTATTAGTTTTTCATGCATACGATCCCATCCAATTCTTTTGCCTTCACTTTCAACTAGGATTTTTTCATTATCTGGGATTTTCGGTACTCTTGCTATTCCATGGATCAGTCTCTGTAAGTACATCATAGTACCCCCTACTATTAGAGGAGTCCCACCATTATCGGTAATTTTTTTTATAAGTTTTTTTGTATCTTTCAAAAAACGTGCAGCAGAGTATGTCTCTGTGGGATCGCAGATGTCTACCAGGTGGTGGGGTACCTCTAAAAGTTCTGTCTTTGAAGGTTTTGCAGATGATATGTCTACCCCCTTGTATATCTGCGCAGAATCCATGCTAATAATTTGAAAGTTGCTTTGTTTTTTTATTTTGCATAAACGCATAGCAAGCTTTGACTTCCCGGATGCGGTGGGTCCGGTGATGCATAAAATTTTACTGGCCACTGATCTATTTACCTCTAAAAAAAAGCTTATCCAGAGATTTCATTGATAGCTCTATCCAGGTTGGTCTACCGTGATTACAAATGCCTCCATTCGTTGTCGATTCAATTTTTCTTAAAATGTATTCTATCTCCGTTATAGTCAATTTCCGGTTAGCTTTTATTGCGGATTTACAAGCAATATTTCCCAAGATCTCATCAACAGTCTCTGCAATGCTTGATACGGATTCCAAACCGACAATTCCCTCTAATATATCGTGCAAAGCAACTGTATATCTTCTACCGATTAAAATTTCTGGTATTCCCTCGATGATAAGAGTTGTTTCACCAACTATTTTTACCTGAAATCCATACTGATTAATGATTTCTATACGGTGTTTAAATAACTTTAGGTTACCTTCATCAAAGTCAATGCATTCAGGAATAGCTAACTTTTGGGAATATCCCAGGTTTTTATTCTTTTTTAGCTCCTCTAACAGTATTCTTTCGTGCGCCGCATGCGTGTCGATAATAAGAAGCCCTTTAGTATTTTGGGCGAGTATATAGGTATTATTTAGTTGGCCGATTGGATAACCTAACTCATATTCAAAATTGTTTTTGCTCGTTCCTTCTAAAAGCGACGGGTTGGAAAAAACTTGTTCGAGTTTTGGAAACAAGTAATTTTTTGTTGACGAATTCAAATCAACTTGACGTTTTATTTCGATATTATTTCCATATCCTAATTTTGAATTAGAGAAGATTAATTTATTCCTTCTCTCGCTAGGATCGTTTGATGATAGCAAGTCACAAATAACTGAGTATACTGCTGTATAAACAGCACTAGTATTCTTAAAGTGGACTTCTTTTTTGTTGGGATGTACATTGAAATTAATAAATTGATTGGGGATGGTTATAAATATAAGTAAATATGGTTTATGAAGTTCATGAACTCGATTCTTAAAAGCATTCTTTATTGCGGAGGAAACTGTTGGATTTTTTATCGGTCTTTTATTAACGTAAACAAAAAAAGGAACGGTTTTGCTAGCTTCATGGTTAGTCGAAATAAATAAATCTATTTTTAAGTCTTCAAACTGTTTAGTAGTAACTTTGACTTGCTCTTCTTTAAGGTCAAAGATCTCTGCAAATCTACCCAGCCCTGAGGATTTTCTGAGGAGCAAAACTTCCCTACCGTTATGAAAAAGGCTGAATTCAATACCAGGGTATACAAGGCTTAATTGAGTAAAAATCGATTGGCAATGCTTAAATTCAGTTGTATTGTTTTTGAGGAATCTTTTTCGGGCTGGAACGTTGTGAAACAGGTCCTCAACGATAATATCAGTACCGTTATCGCCTGGCGATAAGAAGATGTCCCAATCCCCACTAGTTTTGATCAACTCAAACGCGTTCTCTGATTGTTTTACTTTGGAGCGTATTTTTACATTTGCCACCGATGCTATTGCCGCTAAGGCTTCACCGCGGAAACCGTGGCTGTTACATTCTTGTAAGTCCTCTTGTGTTGATATCTTACTTGTGGCGTGATTTTCGATTGCTAAAACTAAATCATCTTTTTGAATTCCAGTACCATTGTCCGAGACAATTATTAACCTTGACCCACCCTCAAAAATTTTTACGGATACTGTATCAGATCCAGCATCTATTGAATTCTCTAACAATTCTTTTACAATCGAGGCTGGTCGTTCTACAATTTCACCTGCAGCAATCTGATCAATTAGTTTTTGAGAAAGTTTAGTTATCTTCACTTTATTAAAACCTTATTTTGCTATCTTTGATAAAAGTTAAGATTCCGTTATTGAGAGCGCTTGCGATCTTTTCTTGATGAAGCCCATTTTTTAATCTCTTCTCCTCTCGGGGGTTACTTATAAAAGCTGTTTCAACGAGTATTGAAGGTATTTCTGGACTTTTCAAAACAGCAAAACCAGCTCCCTCAACAGTCTTTTTGTGTAGATAACTTATCGTTGATAGTTCCTCAAGAACATTTCTCCCAAGAATTGAAGAGTTTTTAATTTGAGCTGAAGTGGACATATTAAAAATAGTTTTGGCAACTTCATCATTTTTGTTCATTATTTCTCCTCCAACGAGATCTGACAAATTCTCTTTCTTAGCCAGCCACCTAGCTGCCTCACTAGATGCGCCTTTATCGGATAAAATATATACACTAGCGCCTTTAGCATCTGGTCTTATCCAGGCGTCTGCATGGATGGATACAAAAACACTTGCACCAGCTCTTTTAGCCTTTTTTATTCTGTTTCGCAGGGAAATGAAATAATCACCCTTTCTTGTCAAGAACACTTTAAACTGTGGACTCTTTTCAATTTTACGTTTGAGTCTCATGGCTATTTTTAGCACCACGTCTTTTTCTTTTGTCCCATTTTTTCCGATTGCACCTGGATCTTCACCACCATGACCGGGATCAATTGCAATAATAATTGACTTCTTTCCCTCTTTTTGTTTTTCTAACTTCTTGTCAAGTTCTTTGCCCCTCTGATAATTTTCTAAAAAACTTAGTAATTCATCCTTTTTTTTTGCTGGGATAAAATCAATAACGAGTCTATCTCTATAATGCGCGATAGCAGGTATCGAGGAAATCCTCGCTCTTGTCAGGGGGTTGGTATAAAAAATAATTTTTGTTTCGTTATTTCGAGAGTCAAAGGTAGATATTTTCTCTATAGGAGTGTTCTTCAAATTGATGTTCGCTAGCTTATTAAAATTTTGTTTAGTTATTTTCATATCAAAAATTTTAACGATGATTCTGTCTGGATTTCTTTCGTTCGAGTATTGTATTTGTATTTTTTCTTCTAAATGCTCGATAGCTAGTCTTGTGTATTCTTCGCTCGGCCAAATTCTCACAGCCGCTATTTCAAAACCTCGGGTAACTTTTGGCAGAAAGTTCAAAAAGTAGAATAGCGGAACGTGCAATATTAAGCTTCTTCGATTTAGCATTTAGGCAGCAGTAAATATCGGTTATCTAGCAGTTCCGGCTTTTTAAAGTAGATTGACAGATCTCGCTTATTTGTATCAATGTGGTGCTCTCCTGACGAGATTTCCAGTCTAGCATCGGGAGTTGGTAACCCTTCTGCTTTTTCCGGCCATTCCAAAAAAATTAAAGCATTTTCATCCTCAAACAATGATCCAATTTCTCCATCTTGCCACGCGGTGGGATTTTTCATACGAAATAAATCAACATGATAAACAATTTTTTTCTCTATCTCATAATGCTCAACCATATTGAAACTTGGACTCTTAATGTTTTCATTTATACCAATGTGTTTAAGTAAAATTCTTATGTAGGAAGTTTTACCAGAACCAATTTCTCCACTAAAATAGAAATAACGTAAAGCATTAGATTCAATCATTTGTTGTAGCTTTGAGGCTAAAATTACAAACCCCGACTCTTCAATCCCTTTATAAACAAGTTTGTTTTTTTTATCCATGATGTTATCTTAAACCGATGAGGCGCAATATAAAAAGCAATAATTTGATTGCGAGAGAAATTAACAAAAAAATAAAAGAATCCGGCTATGAATGCGGGTTTTCGGAGGTTGGCATTCTTGCAATAGATGATTTAAAAATATTAAACAAACTTCCTCAAGATTATAATGACTACTTGACAGCCAATATGTATGGAGACATGACATACCTAGAAAAAAAACTGCAATATTTTCACGAACCTGACAAGATTTTACCAGGAGTTCAGAGCGCTATAGTAGTTGCAATGAACTACCTTGGCAGAGAAACTAAACAAGATTGGCAAAAAGTTGAATTGACAAAACTTGAGAAGCCAGATTACGGCTACGTCTCTATTTACGCGCGAGGAAGAGATTATCATAAAGTATTAAAAAAAAAATTAAAGAGTTTTGCAGATAAAATAGGTGCGGTAACCGGTGAATTTGGTCACAGAGCCTGTGTCGACTCAGTTCCAATTTTTGAGATAGAGTTGGCAGTGCTTGGGGGAATCGGTTGGAGGGGAAAAAATACACTTCTGCTTAATAAAGATCATGGGTCAATATTCTTTTTAGGCGTGTTACTTTTGGATTATCCGTTAAAAACTGATAAATCAAGAGTAAAAGATCATTGTGGTACTTGCATGGCTTGTATAGAAATTTGCCCAACGAAAGCGTTTGTAGGCCCATACAAGCTAAATGCAACTCGCTGTATTTCATATCTCACAATTGAGCACAAAGGTATAATTCCAACAAAGTTAAGGCCATTGATTGGCAACCGGATATATGGTTGTGATGACTGTCAACTTATTTGCCCCTGGAATAAATTTGCCAGGTTGGCAAAAGCCTCTGACTTTGATACACGCAATGGACTTGATACTGCGAGACTCGTTGATTTATTCTCATGGACTGAATCTGAATTTCGAGATCGACATTCTGGAAGTGCAATTCTTAGAATTGGTTACCACCGATGGTTAAGAAATATAGCGGTTGCCCTTGGTAATGCTGCCGCCCGAAAAGAAAAATACAAGTACAGCTCAGAAAAAAATAAGGATGAAACAAACCGGAAGGCAATACAATTGTTGAAAAAAAGGGTTTCCCATTCGAGTCCATTAGTGAGTATTCATGCTTCCTGGGCATTAAGTAAATATGAGTCGAGGATATAAGTTGGAAACCGAACTTATAGAAAAATTTTGCGGAGTACTTTCCTTAGAGTCTGGTCTATCTCGTAATACCATACTGGCATATCGTGCTGATATAATCGATTTCAATTTTTGGTTAAAAGAAAAAGAAATAGCAATCTCTGAGGTTTGCGAATCATTAATAAGTGATTATTTTAATTGCGTTAGAAAAACCTTAAAAGTATCAACATTAAATAGAAAAATATCCTCTATAAAAAAATTTTATTTATGGATGGATCGGGAGAAGCATATAACCACTAATCCCTCAAGTAGAATAAAAGGATTGAAATTCAGTCAAAAATTAGCTTTCGTTTTGACTGAAAAGCAGTTGTTAACCCTTTTTTCAATACCTAACACAGAGACTACTAATGGCCTTAGAGATAGAGCAATTTTGGAATTAATGTATGCATCTGGATTGAGAGTGTCTGAACTTGTTAGTCTTAAATATACTGATTGCTTGTTGTTAGAAAAAGCAGTTCTAGTTTCGGGAAAAGGTAGGAAAGAACGAGTAGTCCCATTCGGGGACGATGCGGTTTTTTGGATTGAGAAATATTTATCTAGCTCGAGACCAAAGCTTTTGAAAAATAAATCGTCAGATTTCTTTTTCGTAGGAAAAAGTGGGAGGAAGCTTAGTCGACAATTTATATGGAAGTTAGTTCGGGAACTTGGATCTCAAGTTGGTTTACAGAATGATTGTACACCGCATACATTCCGACATACGTTTGCAACGCATCTCCTAAATAATGGCGCAGATTTGCGGGCCATTCAACTTTTATTAGGTCACGCTGATATATCAACGACGCAAATTTATACTAAAATAGCATTGGATAACTTGAAACAAATTTATGCTAAACATCATCCAAGGGCCTAAGTTATAGAAGTTCTCATAACAATTATATTTAGCAGCGTTGCTTATTTAATCGGATCAATATCTTTTGCGATTATTGTGTCTAATTTTCGTGGCATATCAGACCCAAGGGATTACGGTTCTAAAAATCCAGGAGCTACTAATGTTTTTAGAAGCGGTGATCGGCTTGCAGGGTTACTTACTTTTATGGGTGATTTTGCTAAAGGTTATTTCAGTGTAGTTCTTGCGAGTTCGGGATCGAAAATCTTATTGAATTACCAGAGCTCCTTTACGGCAATCACTGTTTTTGTCTCCATAGCGGTCGTCCTTGGCCACATTTACCCGATTTTTTATGGTTTTAAGGGAGGTAAGGGAGTCGCAACAACTTTTGGTGTTCTTCTCGCTACCTCATTTGCCCTTGGGGGACTGGCAAGTTTAATATGGGTAGCAACTTTTCTATTAACGAGGGTTTCTGGTTTTGCCGCTATATCAACAGCTTTTACTCTTCCGATAATCTCTTTTTTTGTAATTAAGATGGAGTACCATCAAGAATTTTGGCTAGCATACGGAATGATCTGTGTTTTGTCTACACTACTTCTTTTCAGACATTCGACTAACATTTTGGCGCTAAAAAAAAGATTCAAAAAAAAAAATGATAATTAAGCTTTTGTTGTAATACTCCATCTAGGTCTCACTTTAAGTTCCTCAATGTAATAATCTTCCTGTAATAGGCTTTTCAAGCAAGCAGCCCAAGCAATCATTAAGCCGTTATCTGCGCAAAGATGTTTTGGGGGTAGTCTTAAGTTGATATGCATCCCTTCACAGAGATTCGATAAAGTTTCCCTAATGAAATTATTCGCAGCTACTCCCCCTGACACCACCAATGAATCAGTACCAGTTAAGGTGATTGCATCTCTGATTTTTGAAGCTAAGAGGCTAGATACTGTGGTTTGCAGGCTCGCAGCGATATTATTTTTCCAGTGGCGTTCATTCGAAGTTTTACATTTTATGATTTCACGAATGACTGCAGTCTTTAAACCAGAAAAGCTTAGATTTAGACCCTGTTTTTTTAAAAGAGGTTTTGGGAAAAGATATTTTGTAGGGTCCCCTTTTTTTGCTAACTCCTCGATAATAGGTCCGCCAGGATAACCATATCCCAGTTCCTGGCTTACTTTGTCAAAGGTCTCTCCGATTGAGTCATCAACTGTTTCACCCAGTAACTCATACTTTCCAATTTTTTTAGCTAAAATAATCTGCGTGTGACCACCTGAGATTAAGAGAGTAAGAAAAGGGAAGTTACGCTTTGGGTGTGACTTTGATTCTATAAAAGCTGATAAGACATGTCCTTCTAAATGATTGATCGGAATGAGAGGTTTTCTTAAAGCCGCCGCTAATCCTGCCGCAAAGTTTAATCCGGTTAGTAATGAGCCTTTGAGACCCGGTCCAGTCGTTACCGCAATTTTAGACAGGCGAGACGGGTCCAAATTACTTTCAAAAAGAGCTTGTTTCGTCAAAGGAAGCAATGAACGTAGATGTTCTCTAGAGGCTAATTCAGGCACTACCCCCCCGTACTTGTCGTGCAGTTTTGTTTGAGAGGCTAATTTGTTACTAAGGATATCGAGATTTACCTCTTCAGGGTTATCTCTAGCAATTGATGTTTTTATAATTGATATTCCCGTATCATCACAGCTAGTCTCTATCCCCAAGATGAGATCTTCTCTTGCCATACGTGCAGTTCTTGTTAATTATTGAAAAAAAAGTAACTATATTGCATACTATACCCCTATTTAAATAACACAGTAACAATTAAGGGGTCTTATGCCTGTAGTTAGATTAAAGGATAACGAACCGTTTGAATCTGGAATGCGGCGATTTAAACGTACAATTGAAAAAATAGGTTTGCTTACTGAACTGAGGGCTCGAGAGTTTTATGAGAAACCGACAGCCGAGCGGAAAAGAAAAAGAGCAGCTGCCGTGAAAAGGCATCACAAGCGGATCAGATCCCAAATGATTCCCACTCGGAAATATTAGAAGGGCAAAATAAACGAAAGGTCGGGCAGGTTAAATGGTAACTCCCGAGTTTAAGGCTAACCTGTTGGAACGTGTTGACATCGTTCCCTTAATTTCCACCCATGTAGAGTTAAAACCCAGGGGTTCCAACTTTCTTGGTCTGTGTCCTTTTCATAAAGAGAAGACAGCGTCGTTCAGTGTCAACTCGTCGAGACAGTTTTACTATTGCTTTGGATGCGGAGCTAAAGGCGATGCTATACAATTTCTGATGGATTATTTTAGTCTAAGTTTTGTTGATGCACTAAAAGAGCTCTGTCAAAAAGCAGGAGTTCATTTCCCAGAAGAGCAAAGTATTGGAAACACTACTCCAGAGTCAAAGAGACAAAATCAAGTTCGATCGAATCATAAAAAGCTTTTACTTGCGGCTGCAAGGTTCTATAGGAGTAGATTGGCTTCAAATTCAGTTGCAGTTTCTTATTTAAAAACGCGAGGAATTTCGGGCGAGGTTGCTGCGAAGTTTCACATTGGTTATGCTGGGAATTCCTGGGACAATCTAAAGCAAGCTTTCAGTGATTATGAGGACAACCCTGATTTGTTCCTTGTTGGACTTATAAAGAAATCGGAGTCGGGTAATAAAATTTTTGATAGGTTCCGGAATCGAATTATTTTTCCAATTTTTAATAAAAATGGTGAGGTGATAGCTTTTGGAGGTAGGACGATAGTTGATGATGATAATGCGCCAAAATATCTGAATTCTCCAGAGACATATTTGTTCGTAAAAAGTAAGGAGCTTTATGGATTTTTTGACGCGCAAAGATTCATCGCAAAAAGTCAATTTGCAATAGTTGTAGAGGGCTATTTCGATGTTATTTCTATGCACCAGGCAGGGTTTAAGAATACTGTTGGCACTTTAGGCACTGCTTTATCCTCTTCACATTTCTTGCAACTGGAAAGAATAGGTCGTGAAATAATATTTATGTTTGATGGAGACGCAGCAGGAAAACGAGCCGCATGGAGAGCGGCTCAGATTGTATTAGTTAACATGAACAAGCAAGATATATTGGTGAATTTTATTTTTTTGCCTCAGAACAAGGACCCAGACACTTTTATTAGGGAAAAAGGTAATGAGGCATTGGCTAAATTACTCGAGAGCGGCATTCCACTCTCAACCATGGTTTTAGAAACTATTTGTTCATCGGAGCGCTTATCCTCTGTTGAGGGAAAATCAACTGCAATATCCAACCTAAAAAAATTATTTAAGTCGATGCCTGGGGGAATTTTCAAGCGACAATTAATGCAGGCAGCAGGACAGCAGTTATCTTGTTCAATAAGTGAGTTTGGAGAAACTAGAGAGTTCCCGAAAGAATATCCAGAGCGAGAGAGTAACAAGGTATTTTTTAAAGAGAAATCTGAGTTAGTTACCTCTCCGGAAATGCAAATGCTTAAAGTTCTGGTTAGAGACCCAGAGAACCTTAAATCAGTTTCTAGTGAGGATCGGGAATGGTTTATGAAAGAATACGAAATAATTTTGACATGTATTCAAGAAAATAGGCTTATTGGTGATAATTCGAGTGGTGTTGACAAATCCAGCAATGAATTTGGGCAAGATCACAGGAAATCTAAAGAAATAATCCAGTTAGCAAAAAAGGCGTTAAAAAGTGACCCCGTTCTGGACAACATTTTAAAGACTGAGGGTACACTGAAGAGAGAATTCAAATTTTTGTTTGTAACTCTGAAGATAGAACACCTTGAGACAAAAGCAAGAAATCTTACTGCTAACCCAGAGGTCCAAATTAGCGAAATCCATGAAATAAGGAGGGAAATATTGAGCTTAAAGAATGCTCAACTCAGATAAGTCTGGTATCCTTGTAAGCTTTGTGTTTAAAAATACACACATTTAACAAAGTTGGTTGATAGTTTTTTCCGTACTGCAAGGTACTTAAGATATTTAAATATGGAAACTATGGAGTTACGATGGCGACGAGAACAAAAAAAACGGCAAAAAAAACGGTGAAATCAAAGAAATCCACCAAAAGTTCTAATGTAAATGTTAAAACAAAATCCAAAAAAAAGGCGACAACAGGCGCGCGAACCGTAAAGAGAAAGGTAACCTCTGGGCGGAATGCCGGGGGTTCAAAAAGCAAACCAAAAAAGACTAAAAAGACCGTAGCGAAAAAAACGGTTAAGACAAAAACTAAAAAGGTGGTTGGCGCAAAAAAAGCATCAAAAAAGGGGAAGCCTCTCTCTGCAAAAAAAACTGTCTTATCTTCGACGAAGAAAAAAAAGACCAAATCCCCTTCTAAAGTGTCCAAGTCTTCTAAAAAAAACGCTGTAAAGAACGCTAAAATTGAAAGTTCTAAGCGGTCTTCGGCTATCTCAAAAAGTAAAAAAAAGAAAAAACTAGTTAAAGATGAAAAGAAACTGACTACTGCAACCAGTCAGACTCCTCTCGAGGGTGATGCTGTAAGTCAATTGCCGACTAAAAAAAGGAGGGGAAGAAAACCTAAAGATCCTGCTCTCAAAGGACTAGAAAAATCTAACTCACCAGCTCGCAGAGAAAAAACCAAAGTAAAACGAAGGGGTAGGAGGTCAAGGGATCGCAGGCTTATGGAGTTTATGCCTAGCGGGCCGCTTACCGACGAGGAAATTGAGGCAAGGAAGGCAAGACTGAAAACTCTAATTTTATTAGGCAAAGAAAGGGGTTATCTAACCCACGGGGAGATAAATGATCATCTTCCCGATATACAGTTGGATAGCGACCAGATGGAATCTATTGTAATCACTTTTAATGAGTGGAATATTGCAGTCTATGAACACACTCCCGATACTGAGGCACTTTTGCTTTCGGGAGAGTCTTCTGCCTCAGATGGTGACGATGCCGAAGAAGAGGCTGAAGCTGCTTTATCCACAGTCGTAGATTCTGAATTTGGTCGGACAACAGATCCGGTGAGAATGTATATGCGGGAAATGGGTTCTGTTGAGCTCCTTACCCGGGAAGGGGAGATTGTAATTGCAAAAAAGATAGAGGCGGGTTTTAGAGAAATCTTAATTGCTTTGGCGCGTTGTCCGGTTACTATCAATGTGATCATCTCCTTTGGTTCCGAAATCGAGGAAGGTAAGCTGAAAATCGAGGAAATAGTGGACGGAATAATTGACCCAGATGCTCCAGAAGAGATGTTATTGGCTAATACGGAATCAGAAATTCGGGCTATTGAGGAAGATGAAAATGTGAAGGATGACGATGAAGGACAGATCTCTTCAAGATTAATGGAGAGGCAAAAAGTTTTTATGGAGAAAATTGAATTAATAGCGGCCGATTTCTCGTCAATGGGAAAATCTCTTGAGGAGGATGGGTACAAATCAGATAAATTTCTCAATTTCCAGGAAAAAATTAAAAATCAATTGATGTCCATAAGATTTACATCTAAGACGGTTGAAAGTCTCGCGGCTTTTCTCCGCTACGAAATGGATGAGGTCCGGAATGTCGAGCGTAAAGTGAGACATCTTGTTGTTGATAGAGTGGGTTTGCCTCTCGAATGGTTAGTCAAAGATTGGGCTGGAAATGAAACTAATTTGAATTTATTCGAAAGCAAAAGAGATACGGTCCCAGATGAGAAGAAAGCTGCTTATGACAGAAATTTGGCTGCTTTGAAGGAATTGCAGCAAACCTTGATCGATGTACAGACAAAAGTGGTTTTACCTCTCAGAGATCTTAGAGAAGTCAATAAAATGATGACTAAGGGCGAGCGAGCTGCAAGGGAGGCAAAAAGAGAGATGACAGAGGCAAATTTGCGCTTAGTTATTTCTATTGCAAAAAAATATACTAATAGAGGACTGCAGTTCCTAGACCTCATCCAAGAGGGTAATATTGGATTAATGAAAGCTGTTGATAAATTTGAGTACCGGCGTGGTTATAAATTCTCCACATATGCGACATGGTGGATTAGGCAGGCGATTACCAGATCAATCGCTGATCAGGCTAGAACAATTCGAATCCCAGTTCATATGATTGAGACAATTAACAAGATGAATAGGATCTCTAGACAAATTTTGCAGGAGACAGGCAAGGAACCAGATCCTCACGTGCTCGCTGAAAAAATGGAAATGGTTGAAGAAAAAGTCCGAAAGATAATGAAGATTGCCAAGGAGCCTATATCCATGGAAACTCCGATTGGTGATGATGAGGACTCTCATTTAGGGGACTTTATAGAAGATCTTAATACACTGTTACCGATGGAAATTGCACTACAAGATTCTATGAAAGATGTTGTCAAGGAAGTGCTCGACTCTCTCACCCCCCGTGAGGCGAAAGTTTTACGAATGAGATTTGGGGTTGAAATGTCTACTGACCACACTCTTGAGGAGGTTGGTAAACAATTTGATGTTACCAGGGAAAGAATTAGACAGATTGAGGCTAAAGCTCTCCGGAAACTGAGGCATCCAAGC
This sequence comes from Betaproteobacteria bacterium, assembly GCA_028139135.1. GTDB lineage: Bacteria > Pseudomonadota > Gammaproteobacteria > Burkholderiales > Burkholderiaceae_A > UBA7377. The sequence continues at coordinate 109,322 of JAOINB010000002.1, read as the reverse complement.
CGTAGTGACAAGCTGAAAAGTTTCCTTGATAGCCTTTGATTTTTTGATTAACTGGATTAAGCTTGAATAATATTTAGGGCCCATAGCTCAGTTGGTTAGAGCAGTCGACTCATAATCGATTGGTCACAGGTTCGAGTCCTGTTGGGCCCACCAGGATGGGAGAGTCGATGGTAAAGTTTTGGGTAAGTGGTTTCACACTCTTTATTTTTCTTTCTGGTAAAGTTCTTTCGTTTGAAACGAAGGACTATGAGTTTGAAATCTCACTGATCCATGATAGTCCTGCTCAGAAAGTTTATCTGGCTTTTGAGAATACTGGGTACCTTAAAAATGTTGGTACCGAAGCAGGGGTGAACTCTCTTTTAGTTGTAAAAAAAAATGGTACTTTTGTCGTAGATCCAGGTCCTCACCGCGGATACATTGATAAGATTTTCAAAACTATTGCATCGAAATTTAATATAGAGTTACCTCCCGTAAAATGGGTGTTTAACTCTTCCGCTAAGCCGGAAAAAGTGATGGGCAACTACACGTTTTTAGAAAGCAGTCCAACTTTTATAAGTTCTAGGAAAACTGCTGCATATATGGAAAGAAAATGCAAGGAGTGTAGAGATGACATGATACGAGAAGTAAACCCTAGGGAATTGGCCGGTAGCGAAATTGTAGTTCCAAATTATATTGTCAAGAAAAACTCTCCTCTACATCCAGAAATGCTGGATTGGAAAGCAATTTCATTTTCTTGCGTTAAAGAAACAGGAGACACCTTACTTTGGAACGAAAATTTAAAAATTCTTTATGCGAGCGAGATTGTTTTTAATAATTCTATTCCTAGTTTAGCCAAAGGTCATACAAGACCATGGGTTCGTGGACTTGAATTTCTCCGAGCATTAGAACCGACATACATTATTGGGAGTGGTACAGTTGCCTCTTCTCAAGACTTTAAAAGCAAAGCTTTAGAATTAAACATAAAGTATCTAAATTTGATTTATGAGATTGCTAAAAAAGACTATTTGCTAGGTATTTTTAGAGATAGCAATAGTTTACCTGAGGGACTTGCAGATTTTATAAATACTCCTGGATTTGACAGGAGACATAATCTTAATTATCAAAAAGTATCGAGAGAAATAGAGCTTGAGGCATTTAACCAAAATGTGAAATGCCCTCCGTTGAGTAAAGATTTTTTAGAGAAGGAAAATAAACAGAAATTTGATGGAAAATTAAATGACATAGTCCCCCTTGTGTTAGATTCGGTATCTCCTGGAATTTACACCTTCCAGGGAAATATTGCAGAGTTTTCCAGCAAAAATAGAGGGCTAATTTCAAATTTTTCATTTATCGAAGGGGCGGACTGCATTGCAGTGATTGATACAGGAGGAAGTTTACATGCTGGAAAATCTCTTATTTCTGCAATAAAAAAAATAAGTAGTAAACCTGTATGTTTTGTAATAAACACCCACGTTCACCCTGATCATACCGGTGGCAATAAAGCATTTGCACAGTTGAATCCCCCTCCAGAATTTATTGCTCATAAGAATTTTACAACTGCTTATTTAAATAGGTTCAATACCTACAATAAAAGATTGCTAGAGCTACTCGGTGAAAAAAATGTGTTAGAACCCTATACAGCAACAAAAGAGGTTGAAAAATTCTTGCAATTGGACTTAGGTAACAGGAAGCTAACGCTTACCGCATGGGAAACGGCTCATACCAATCATGACTTAACTGTATTTGATCATACGTCTCGAACGCTAATTTCTGGTGATCTATTGTTTGTAAAACATATTCCAGTTATAGACGGCAGCCTTAATGGTTGGATTAGAGTTACTCGACAATTAATAAACTTCTTTGAAAAATTACCAAATGAACGTTATGTGAAGAGGATAATTCCTGGTCATGGGCCTCTTCAAGATGATGAAAGAGGTCTGAAAAACCAGCTAAATTATTTGGTGAATTTAAAAAGATCTGTGCGAGAGGCTCTTCGTGATAACATTAGTTTACAAGAGGCTATGAAAAGTATTGATTCCGAGCCAGATGGCGTTTGGGAAGCTAGTGCTAATTACTCAAAAAGGAATATATCAGCAGCATACGCAGAATTAGAGTGGGAGGACTGAGTTATGGATATGTCTCTAACAAGGATATCTAAGGTTTTATTGCTTTGTTTATTTATTGGCTTTTCATTCCAAGCGGTAGGGAAAGAGGCCCCGAACCCCGCTACTGCTGAATGGAAGAATTTGAAGTCAAGCCTGTTCGGCGACAAAAAAATAGTAGCTTCGAGTAATATTATCGCTATAGAAGCACCTTTCCGAGCAGAGGATGCTGCTGTAGTTCCAATATCAATAAAAAGTAAAATTTCGCAGAGTCCGGAAAACTATATAAAAAAGATCTATCTTTTAATAGATAGAAATCCAACTCCCATTGCAGGCATATTTACATTAAGCCAAAAGGCAGGCAGGGCTGATATAGAAACGCGTGTCCGGCTTGAGGAGTATACCTTTGTGAGAGCTGTTGCTGAATTAAACAACGGGGACTTACATATGGCTCACAGATATGTCAGAGCATCAGGGGGTTGCTCTGCTCCTGCCGGCAAAGACCAGGAAGCGGCTTTGGCGAGACTTGGTAGGATGAAAATAAGAACTGAGTCTGGAATAGAGGTCGGGAAACCAGCTAGAGCTCAAGTTATGGTGTCACACCCAAATTTTTCTGGAATGCAGATGGATCAGGTGACACGGCTTTATGTTCCTCCTAGATTTGTAAAAGAAATAAAAGTTTTTCATAGTGAAGAAACGTTGTTGACTGCAAAACTTGATTTTGCGATTAGTGAGAATCCTAATATTCGCTTTTTCTTCACACCAACAGGCAAAGATAGTCTGAGAGCTGAGGTGTTAGATTCAGAGAATATGATATTTGAAAAAGCGTTAGCCGTTCAAAATTAATTTAATTTGGTCAAAAGCATGATTTGATGGGTAGCTTAAGCCGGCAACTCCAGTCTTCAATTTCATTTCTGTGTTTAGGGGAGTACTTATACATAAGGGTCGGTTCAGCCAAAATCCGATCGTCTAAAGGTAAATTTTCTGGGGCATTTTTTGAATTTGTGAAGAAATTTAAAAAGCACGTTTCACCTTGAATACATATCTTTCTTACTATTTTCCGGTGGAATTCAACATCACTTTGTTTTTCTGCAGGAATAATTACGAATTTCATGAACCCCATTTGGCCAGCTACGTTAAAACTATTCTCAACGGTATCATCTGCAATATTGCTGCTGTTTGTCAACAACAGACACGTAAAAAAAAGAAAAGCCAAAGGTGATCTTATGGGTTTCATTTGATGTTTGACCTGTGGACCATATTATTTATAAGCAAAGGAACTTGCGCCCCAATCTATCCTCAAATGAATATGATATCTCAACACTCATATACATTGAAGTGGCTATCGGTAGGTTTATCGCTATCACTTTCGTGCACGGAGTTGTTGGCTGAAGAAGATCCAGCTTCTTTTTTGAAGTTTTCCACAGATTTTGACGCAAAATGTGTAATTAGAGGCGGAGTAATGATTTATATTTCTAACACCCACTCTACTGGGAAAATTAAGGTTCTGTTGGAAAGGTGGTACATGAACAATCGGACTGCGGATCGGGGAAGGTCAGTTCTTATGCCAGGCGCTGAACCCGAAGCGTTAGGCTGCTCGCTAGTCTCAAAAGGTAAGCAAGAGTGGAGAGTATTGGAAAGCGAATGGGAAAAATAAAATGGTAAACTGCATTTCTAAGTACTGTAAAAATTTGGTTCAAATTCTTTTAAGTTTGCCGCTCGCAGCATTCGGAGATGTTCTGGAGGAACCGAAATTGTCTTCTGAGTTTTATGCGAAGCTGTCGGTAAGTGTTGTGAAGATATTAGCTCCCGCAGGAGGTAAGCTTTACGCAGGTTCTGGCGTTGTAGTGGGTAAGGAGGAAGTTTTAACAAATTGTCATGTTGTCCGCCGAAGCCAGAGAATAACTGTTATGAAAGGCGCTTTACGGTATCCTGTTGACAGTCAGAAAGTGGATATTTTTAAAGATTTGTGTCTTTTAAAGGCGCCAGGGCTTATATTGCCCGCAGTTGAATTACGAGATCCTTCTGAGTTACGGGTCGGTAATTATGCCTATTTTTATGGGTATCCAGGAGGGGCAGACGCGTTTTTTACTGAAGGGCGTGTTAGTGGGCTTCACCCTTACGAAGACAGTCTAGTCATAAAGACTACTGCGGGCTTCTCCTCTGGTGGGAGTGGCGGTGGATTGTTTGATAGTAGGGGCAGATTAATAGGAATCACTACCTTTTTTTCAGCCGGGCATTCGGGAAGCTACTATGCGCTTCCAAGTGACTGGCTCCATAATCTGCGAAAACGAAGTGCAGAAAAAGTTGATGTGATAAGTGGGTTGACTTTGTGGGAAAAAGATTTAGCCGAGCAACCTGTATTTTTGCAATTTTCACAATATATGGAAGATGGCAATGTTCAGGCTGCCCTCAGACTGACATCAAAATGGATTAAAGAAGAGCCAAAAAATTTTGACTCGTGGCTTTCGTATGGAAAAGTTCTTCACGGATTAGGAAGAAATCAGGAGGCAAAGAGAGCTCTTGAAAAGGCACTTAGTTATAATCCTCTCGACGCGAATGCATTATTTACGATGGCAAATGTTTTAGCATTGGTAGGTGATGGTGCAAATTTAAAAAAAGTGAGAGAAGCGCTTGAATTTGTTGACCCTCAGGGAGTTGCTGAGGGGAAATGTAATATGGCTTGTTAGCACATCTTTTGGCTACAGGTATAAAAATAGAGTCCTTAGAATGTAGTTATGGCGACCAGGAGCCACTTTACAGTAACTTGTTTTTAAAAATCAAACCCGGCGAAACCATCGCTCTCACGGGAGAGTCAGGAATCGGAAAAACTTCCTTATTAAATGCCATTGCGGGCTTTATTCCAATAAATAGCGGTAACATTGGTTTTTTTAGTGATCATGTTGATGAGCCTGAATTGGATGCTGAAAATGTGAGGAAAGACAGAATAGGTTTCGTTTTTCAAGATTACTATCTTATTGATCATTTAACTGGTTGCCAAAATATTATGTTACCTGGTTTGATGGGTGACAGTTTAGGTCTGGGAAAAATCGAGGAAAGGGCAAAAGAATTAATGGCTTCGTTGAATGTGTCTCACCTTTTCAATAGGTATCCAGATGCTTTGTCTGGGGGAGAAAAGCAGAGGATTTGTATTGCAAGAGCATTTTTTAAATCGCCGGATATAATTTTAGCAGATGAACCAACTGGAAGTTTAGACGCGAAAAACAGTGATGTTGTTATTCGATTATTGATAAACACGGCTAAGGCTAGAGGTACTACACTGGTTCTCGCAACTCACTCAAAAAATGTTGCTAAAAGAATGCAGAGAGTACTTACTCTTCATTCCAAAGGTATTGAAGAGGAAAGTAATTTACTTTCGTAGGGTAGTTTATTGTCTATTCAAAGTTTCCTGTTTCTCTTGTATCATTTTTCTGCTGGTGTGTTTCGTAAACACAAACTGAAATGGACACTTACTATTTTAGCTCTAGCAGCGAGCGTTTCACTTATTACTGCTGTCGAAGTAATCAACAAGTCTGCAATAAACCAAATGGCACGAAGTGCAAATTTATTGAATGGCTTTGCTGATATAAATTTAGTTTCTCTAAATGGTGAATTCGAAGAGGAATTATTCAACAAATTAGCATCCGTCAAAAATGAGTTGGGGATCGCAGCAGCGAGTCCCGTTTTAAGCTATCAAAATTGGTCAGGTAGTCTGGATAAAAAGTTTCAAGTTCTGGGAGTAGATATTTTCAGAGCAGCTGGCACAACCCCGGTTTTCTTCCAGGGAATTCGGCATTTAAGTGACCAAGGTGTTGCCACAGAAGATAATGAGTCATTTATCAATTTATTGTCAGAAAATTCCGCAATCATTTCTTCAGATATTTTTGACGATTTAAGTTTATCGGATAAAAAACTGCATCTGAATACGCGATTTGGCGTAAAAAGTTTGATTCCTATAGCTGTCAGCCAAAGTAAGCATCTTAGTAACGTAGTGATAATGGACATAGGGAATTTACAGACTATTCTCAAAAAGTCAAAAACGTTGAGCCGGATAGATATAAGATTAGAGGCAGATTCAAATTTAAAAAAAACCAAAATCGCCTTGCTAAAATTCTTACAAGCAAATCAGCTTGATAAGCAAATTCGAATTCTAGACTCGCAATCCAGAGAGAAAGAAATTTCTCAATTATCTTCTGCTTATCGAGGAAATTTATTTGTTCTAGGAATCGCAACATTATTTGTGACGTTTTTCCTGCTTTACGCGATTGTGGACTTGTCATTACAGCAGCAAAGAAAAAACCTTGAATTAATGAACCAGATCGGAGGTAGAGATATCCAGCTTTTTCAACTTGTTCTGTCTCAAAATATTCTGTTCACTTCTGTAGCCAGCGTAATAGGTGTTTTAAGTGGAATATTAATAGCAATAATTTTCGGTAAAGAGTTAGGAGATATTCAGGGTGAGGGCTTAATTTTCCAAGGCTTTACTGATGTAAATTTAACATACGTAAACTTGTTCTCCTACTGGACACTCGGGGTAATTTCTGGGATTTTAGCAACAATCATTATTTTTTTTAAATTAAATTTATTTCAGACAAAAATAAAACTTTTTAAAAGTAAAAAAGTTTATACCATTTTTGGAGGGAAATCTGGATTCATCATTCTTCTTTTCCTTGTAGGCATATTTACCAGCATGGAGCCGATCCAAGGAATAGCAGTCGGCCCTTATCTGGGAATCTTTTTTTTATTATTAACTCCGATAGTTTTCCTTCCTTCTTTCATTCCCGTTGTTGCAAAAAAAGTTGTAAATTTTTGTCCTTCTTTTATTTCAACAAAGGGTTGGCTAATGTTGGCTTTTTATAGGTTATCAAGCGACAGTAGACTAGACTCTAACGTTGTTAGGACCATTATTGCGAGCCTTTCGCTAACAATAGCCATGGTTATCATGGTCCACAGTTTTCGCGATTCATTAATTATGTGGTTGGATAAGGTTTTGGAATCTGATTGTTATATCAGTGTAGGGAAAAATCTTTCGAAAGATGACATCTCTTATATTTATACGGCTTTAGAATCAAATGAGGCGGTAGATAATTTTGAACTTGTTCGAGTGTCGCGCGTTTCTTTCAAAAATAGCTTTTCTTCGGTGCCGGTAATCTTGAAACAATTTTTTTATAAAGACACTTTTTCGACTTTGCCAATGGTTAGCACAGATCCAAGATCAATAGATATGTACATTAGAAACAATAACAATCAAGGCCAGTTATATTTATACGCATCTGAAGGGTTTTTGGCGAGGTACAATTTAAACTTGTATGATACTTTTGACTTAAATTTTAAAGAAGGATCTTTCAAAGCTTTTGTTTTAGGGAGATACAGAGATTATGGTCGTCAACATGGTAGTTTAACAGTATCCACTGCTGAATATCCTGCACTCTCAGAATATGGAGAGATTTCCCACTATGCAATCGATTTACAAGAAGGGAAAAGGATTCAGGAGTTCAAGGATGGTTTCGAAGCCAAAATAGGAGACCGTATCTCATTCAAAATATCTGATAACACTAATATCAAGAAGCTGTCCTTACTTATTTTTGATAAAACATTTTCTATCACGTATGTATTGTTTTTAGTTTCACTTTTTGTTTGTATTTTTTCTGTGGCATGTTCGTGTAGTAGTCAGATCGAATCTAGGGAGCAGGAGCTTAAACTAATGAAAAAGATAGGACATCAAAATAATTTGATTCTAAAACAGATACTTTCAGAGCAAGCTTTTGTAGGTCTTATCTCAATAATATCCTCGGTGTTTGTAGGCATTTTGATCAGTATTATCCTAATTGCTAAAGTCAACCCACAGACTTTTTTCTGGACTCTTGATTTTGAATTTCCTCTAAAAGATATTTTGCTAATTGTGCTTTTAGCTTTCACTAGCATACTTATCTCGACGTTTGCATACTTTGCCTACTTTAAAAAGAGAAACTTGTATTAAATTATCAAAATAAAGGATTCATATGATTAGTCGCCGTAAATTTTTGAGTTCACCAATATTTTTCGGTATTCCATTCTTTGCTTATTCAAATATTTTATTTTTAAAAAAAACGGAGGCAGACGATTATGGTGAAATATTGTGGGAAAAAGTAAAGCCTGGAAAAATAATTCGTTTTCCTAATGATCATGGTTCTCATCCTTCATTCCGTCTAGAGTGGTGGTACCTTACTGGCTGGCTAAATGATATGTCTTTATCATATGGTTTTCAGATAACTTTCTTTCGTTTAGGTACCAGATATAGATTTCAAGAAAATACATCATTTGATTCTTCTCAAATAGTTTTTGTGCACTGCTCAATTTCGGATCCTAACCAGAACAAGTTATTTACGGCTCAAAAAATTGGTAGACCAGGGATAGGTCCTGTGGATGTAAAGAAAGAAGACATGCGACTTCAATTCGAGGATATTTTATTCTTCAGGGAAGAAAAAGCGGATAAATATTTTTTAAGGATAAATCAAAGAAAATTTAATTTAAATTTGATAATCACTCCTCCTGGAAAGTTAGGATATCGCATGTTCCCCGTACTGAATGGCGAAAATGGTTTTTCCCAAAAGGGTCCAAATAAGAATTACGCGAGCTATTATTACAGCAGGCCCAATTTAACAATTAACGGTGAATTAGGTTTTAATCAAAAGAAGTATAGGAAAGTGTCCGGAATCGGTTGGTTGGACCATGAATGGATGAGTGAACTTTTAATGGATGATTTTGTAGGCTGGGACTGGATCGGAATTAATTTAATTGATGGTTCTAGTTTGATGGTTTTCAAAATAAGAAAACAAGATGGTTCAATCGGTTGGAGCGATTATTCTTTTATCGATAAGTCTCAACAAAAGAAATTTATTCATGAGTTTAATGGTATTTTTGGTAATCAAAAGGTTGGAGAATTAAAAAATAAAAACGAGATAATTTGGAGTACTAGAAAAAACTGGAGGTCACCAAGGTCCGGGGCTATTTACCCTGTTGAACAGTCAATTTTTATTAATAAGGTTGAATACGGTATAATTCCGTTAATGAGTGACCAGGAAGTCGATGCATTGCAGAGCACGGGGAATTATTATTGGGAAGGAGCTGTCACTATGATTTCCGGTAAAAAAGAGATAGGATTCGGGTATCTTGAGCTTACCGGTTATGCAGCACCCCTATTAATCGGGAGTTAGCTTTTTTTGGAGAGTATCATGGTGTTGAAGTCTGAAGATAATGAAATTAAATATTTATGTGAGATTGAAGCGGAGCCCATATATTTGGAGGCACACTCTTCCCCGGAGGCTGACAAATATGTTTTTGCTTACACCATTAGAATTTTAAATACGGGTGGGCACCCCGTGAAGTTACTTAGTCGGTACTGGCAGATTACAGATGCGAATGGAGATGTTCAGGAGGTCGTAGGTGATGGGGTTGTTGGACAGCAGCCAATTATTGAGCCTGGAGAAGGGTTTGAGTATACAAGTAGTGCTGTTATATCGACACCAGTTGGAACAATGCAGGGAAAATACAAAATGGTTGCAGAGGATGGAACACCATTTGATACAGAAATTCCGGTTTTTCATCTTCAGATTCCGAGAACTTTACACTAATTCTTTAATTATACATCTCGTCGTCAGCCATGCTTTGTCAATCATTAGTAGGCTGGAGAAGCAATTAGTACGCATAAAAACAGAACCTTAATAAAATAAGGATTTGCTAAGGTGAAAAGATTTTGTTCCCATTTCTTAATTACATTATTTTTTTTAATTCCATGCAACCTACTTGGGAATGAGATAATTTTTGAGTACGAAACAAAAAATCAGGTCAACTTACAGGATTTAATTTCTGCCATGCATAACGCTGATATTATTTTGTTAGGTGAAATCCACGATAATCTATTTCAGCACAGAGCAAGAGCAGATTTAATAGGTAAACTCCAGAGCGAAAAATTTGTGATTGTATCAGAACATTTGTCTTCTGGAAATGAGATTACTTACTCCGGGAGTCTATTAGAAGATCTTGAGATTATCGGTTTTAATAAAAAATCTTGGAGTTGGCCAGTTCATGAAGTTTTATATAAAAAATTTGAAGAGTTAAGTTTGCCCGTCTTCGGAGGTAATTTATCTCACGAAGATATTAATAATATTTATTTAGGGAAGAAGTTTTCACTGTCAGATACACTGAATCCTCTTGTTGATAAAAGTGTCCTTAACAGTCAATCAAAAGATAAACTTATCAATGATTTAGTTGCGGGTCACTGCGGGGTCGTTGAGGGGGATCTTTTGAGTTTTATGTTTAAGGTCCAACGGTATAGAGATGCTAGCTTAGCTCAAATAGCTACTGCAGTTGCTCCTGCTATTGTGATAGCTGGCAACGGACACGTAAGACGAGATTATGGAGTCCCGCAAATATTAAAAAAAATAAATCCTAGTAGCCATGTTGTTTCGATTGCATTTTTAGAAATAGATAGGCTTTTCGAAACGACAGACAGTGTCATTAAAAAACTGTTTAAAGACGCGGACACTGATTATATTTGGCTGACCGAGGCTGTCTCAAGGGAGGATCCTTGCGAAAATTTACTTGGGAGAGGGGATTGAGCCTACCCTTGTTCCCGCTAAATATGTGTTTGTTTCCAGATGGTATCTTGTCCTTAAACATCTTTGAAATTAGGTATTTGAAAATGATTAGAGCGGCCAGTGATGAGAAAAAGTGTTTTGGTATTATTTTACTTCAACGTGGTCTTGAAACTAACACGCCTGGAGAAATTGAAGAATTTTATGATATTGGTACGAAGGCTAGAATTATTCGATTTGAAACTTTGCAACCAACGCTTTTTTCGATAAGTGTTAAAGGGGAGGGACGTTTCAAGATAAACTCAGCTAGCAGAGGAAGGTACTCCTTGTGGAGCGCAGAAGTCAGTGAGGTAACAAGCGATAGCATAGTTCGAATTCCTGAAAGTATTAGTCGTTTGTCTAGTGATCTCAAAGACCTGTTTAATGCAAATAGAAAAAAGACATTCCCAGTCAATAGGGAAATGGGCGATTTCGACGATCGGTTTAATGATGCAGGTTGGGTTGCTAACAGATGGGCGGAGTTGTTACCTATCGGAGCTGCACAGAAACAAAGTCTTCTTGAAGAGATGGATCCTCTAGCAAGACTAAAAAAAATTGACTTTATCCTTCGGTAAATTTATGAGGTTTGACATGATAATGATTGATGAAGATTTAATTCTTGTTTTGGTAGGGGTTATAATAACAGTGTCCTTGTTTGAGCTTCTAATGATTTTTAAAACAAAGGGAAGTAAAAATATTTTTAAAGAAAGCTTTTTCTATAATGTTATTTCAGGAATTTTGTTAATGGCATCACTGTTATCGTTTGCAAAAGATCGGCTAAGTTTATGCTTGTTTTTTCTGATGTGTTCGGGGCTTTTTCACTTTTACTCCTTGATAATTTTTATTAGACGAAAAAATTAGAACATGAGTGCATTCTATTACCCCTTTACAGCAATAATTGGACAAGATGAAATGTGCTTAGCCTTAAAGTTATCTGCAGTAGATCCTCTTATGGGGGGTGTTTTGGTAATGGGCCATCGAGGCACCGGAAAGTCAACTGCAATTAGGGCTTTAGTTAATGTTTTACCAAAGATCAAAGCCATAAAAAATTGTATGTTTAACTGTTTTCCTTCTAAAGAGATTGGAGCATGTAGTCGTTGTAAAAAAGGGGAAAGATTAGTTAGTGAATATAGGAGTGTGCCCATAGTCAATCTTCCATTGGGTGCTACGGAGGACCGAATAATTGGTTCATTAGATATTCAAAAAGCGTTACGGTCGGGTGATAAGCAACTTGAGCCAGGCTTGCTTGCCAGCGCTAACCGAGGATTTTTATATGTTGATGAAGTTAATCTTTTGGATGATCATTTGGTTGATTTACTTATTGATGTTTCCGCTTCTGGTATAAATCTTATTGAGAGAGAGGGTTTGTCAATTGACCACCCTGCACAGTTTGTACTTGTAGGGAGTGGTAATCCAGAGGAGGGAGAGCTTAGGCCACAATTATTAGATAGGTTTGCTTTTTCAGTAGATGTGACTACTCCTGGAAATCTCGAAGAGAGGGTTAAAGTTGTTAAGTTAAGACAGGAGTTTGACGATAATCCGGAAGCTTTTAAGGAAAAATGGCTATCAAAAGAATTGGGTTTGGCAAAAAAGATAAGGGCTGCGAGAACTAAGCTTAGCAAAGTAAAAGTGCCAGAGAAAACGCTTGAGAAAATTGCAGCGCTTTGCTTAATGCTAAAAACGGACGGTTTAAGGGGGGAACTTTCCCTGAGTAAAGCTGCTAGAGCATGCGCAGCCCTAAATGGAAGCCTTTCGGTAACTGAGGAACATGTCAAACATGTAGCTGTTATGTCTCTTCGGCATCGCTTAAGAAGAGACCCTTTGGATGAGTCTAGTTCGGATACTCGTGTAAAAAAAATGATTTCGGAAGTATTTGATTAAGAAAAAAGTTTAGTGATAGCTAAATACATTTTAAAAATTTTTTCCGTGTGTCCGCATAAATTAGCTGGGATAAGAATTGAATTGCCCCATTTCGAGTATCGACAAGCCCTAATCGGCTCTTTGAAAAGTATTCTTCCTAAGAGAATGAGCCTCGCATCAATTCCATCGGATGTTTGTTCCGAAGATTTAACAGGAGGAATAGATTTTTTAGGCTCTTTAAGAGAAGGAGTTAAGGTTTATCGAGAGAGCTTACTAAGCAGAAAAAAGAATAATGGTCAGGTGCTTCTTTTAAGTTTGACAAGAAATATCGATAGGACAGTATCTAATCTACTATGTGCAGATTTAGACAAAACACTTGAAATAACTACTGGAAGTAATTGTGGTTTTAATTCATTAATAGTGTTCGAGGAATTACCTTTCAATAAAGAAGATAAGAATCAAAACGTCCCGCACGCAATTAATGAACGGCTAGCACTAACGATACTTGGAGCAGAATTAGCCGAAGACTATGATTTGGATAATCTGGCAATGTCTGAAGAGGAAATTCGAAATGTGGATAGTGCAAGAAAAATTTTTCCCGATGTAAATTTAGACGCTAACCAGTTATCAATGTTAGTCGCAATATCCTCTGAGTTGAAGGTTGAGGGTTTCCGTCAGGTTTTCTTTGCGATCACTGTCTCTAAGGTTATTGCTGCTTTGCGGGGAAGGATTCAGGTAGACGACGAGGACATTAAAATAGCAGCATCGTTAGTTTTCCTTTCGAAAGCAAAGTCAATTCCTTCACAAGAAGAAGAAAACCAACTTAGTGTCGAGAATGAGGATACCGAGGCTCCGACAGAAGAGAACTTAATGGAAGAAAGTAATCAGATTGATAAATCGGATTCGTCGATTATCGAGTCAAGAGATGATGAGAGGCAAAGTATCGAAAATGAGATAGTAGAGGATAGCCCTGCAAACCTGGATTCTTCTACGCAAAATATATTTCTTTCAAAAGAGTTTTTACAAAGTATATTGTCCGGGGAACTTTCTAAACGGTTGAAGGGGAGTTCGTCGTTTGGAAGAGGACAAACGTTTATAAGAAATACAAGTAGTGGGACAAACTATTCCTCAATGCGATGGCGTCAGGGCTTACCTCATAAAATAAAAATCGTTGATTCAATTCAAGCTGCTCTTCCCTATCAGGTTGAAAGACAAACTTATAAAAATTTTGATGAAAATATGCTTTTGCGTATCTTGCCCGAAGATCTGCGTGTTTCCAAGAGACGAAATCGAGTCCGTAATACAACTATTTTTTTGGTCGATGCCTCAGGGTCCTCGGCATCGAAAAGGTTAGGAGAAGCCAAGGGAGCGGTAGAGCTACTTCTAGCTGAGTGTTATATTCGCAGAGACGAAGTTGCTCTTATTTCATTCAGGGGAAAGCATAGTGACTTATTATTAGAACCAACGAGATCTCTCGTTCGAGCAAAAAAATGTCTTAGGGGATTGAAGGGTGGTGGAGGGACTCCCATGCCTGCAGCCTTAGAGCATGCATTTAATCTGTGTTGCTCTGAGTTAAGCCATGGAAAAATTCCTGTATTAGTTATCCTGAGTGATGGCGGAGCAAATGTTACAAAAAGTGGAGTTGGGGGTAGAAGTAAAGCATTTGAGGAATCTCTGAAGAGCGCCGAACTTTTCAATAGTCACTCAATAAAATCTATATTTATTGATATAGCTGATAACCCCGCGCCAAAAACTAGATTTTTGGCTGATAAGCTTGGGGCTACTTATCTTCCTTTACCACGAGCTAGTTCGAAAAAGATATTAGATGCTGTTACCACGATACGTTAATTCCTGGAGAATTAATTTGCAAAGTTCCTTGGAGTGAGTTTCGTTTAACAAGTGCCCCCCATCGAGCTCCAAAATTTTTGCTTGTGGAAAATATTTGCTGAAAATATTTTTTAAATTCTCTGGTCTTACCCAGGTATCTTTGGCGCCAATGATAAAAAAAAATTTTGTTTTCGCAGAATGGACATTTTGAAGAACGCTCATAACGTCTGTTTCTGCCATAAAATTTAGGGCTCCTTTTAAATGTTTTTTATTATTAAATAGCCTAGCGTATCTATCTCTTTTGATAGGGTCTTTTAAATTTGAACCTGTTGAGTCCAAGAGTTTTTCTATTATTGTTGAGTTATTGATCATTTTGGACAACCAAGATACAGAAGTTTCTGACGTAATAAAAGGACTTATTAAGGGGCTTAGCGCCATGGTAAAGTGGAAGGGCGGGGGAACAAGTGAGGGGTTAATCCCAATAATTTTCTCTACTTCAATTTGTTTATTACAGTTTGATAACTCTATTGCTAATGTTGTGCCTGCCGAATGACTAACGATTGTTTTTAATTTTTTTATGTTTAAAAGCTTGAGCAATTGACTTAGCTCTAGAGCAATATTTCGTAAGCTTAACTTGAATGTTTTATTATTTTCAGATTTCCCGTGTCCCGGCAAGTCTAAACACAGAGTAACGAAGCTATGATTAAGTCCCTTTGCGATTTCATCCCAACATTCATAACTACCACCGGTCCCGTGTAAAAACAAAACTAATTCATTGTTACTTTTCGCTTCAAACTCCTGCCATGAGTTTGAAGTCAGACAAAACCACTTAACATTTTCTGTTTGAATCCATCTGTTTTTAGATTGTTCTTTAGTCATTTTTGTAGTTTTTAACAATTCAAATTATGTGTAACATAATTTTTACATATTATTTGTCAATAAGAATTGACAGAATGAAGTTTTTTCTTTTTAATCAATAATTCGACAAATCACAAATTGGGTGTTAATGAAACCTGAGAGTATTCTCGAATTGCATTTAAAAAATGCATTGTCGAAGTGTAGTAGTCCCGGTTCGCCTAAAAGACTCCACATGGCGATGCACCATGCAGTTTTCCCAGGAGGTGCTAGGATACGGCCGCGGCTCTGTCTAGCTATTGCTGATTCTTTCGATAATTATGACAAAAATTTGGCCATTGCTGCTGCGGTAGCAATTGAGTTTCTTCACTGTGCGTCCTTAGTCCATGATGATTTACCTTGTTTCGATGATGCGAATATGCGAAGAGGTAGGCCCTCAGTTCATAAGGAATTTGATGAAAGGCTAGCTATTTTGGCTGGGGATGCGTTAATAGTTGAGGCATTTCGCCATCTAAATAATTGTCAAACACGCCATTTTGCACGCCTAAGGTTGGTACTGAATTTGGTAACAAGATCGGTTGGAAGTGTGTCTGGGATAATTGCTGGTCAAGCATGGGAGTGTGAAAAGAGGGCGTCATTAGAGCAATATCAGAGAGAAAAAACTGGGGCGTTATTCGAGGCTGCAGTTATGTCGGGTGCGGCATCGGCTGGCAGTGAGATCGAGAATTGGCGCCTTTTTGGAGAAAAGTTAGGTGAGGCTTATCAAGTAGCGGATGACATACGCGACGTAATTGCACATCCATCTGACGTTGGAAAACCTACTGGAAGAGATGAAGTCCTGGGTAGAATGAGTTCAGCTAGAGAACTGGGGCTTTCAGGGGCTGTGGCGTACTTTGATAATTTAATAGATGAGGTTGTTGCATCGGTACCAAAGTTTAATAATGATGCGAAATTAACAAAACTGATTAGAAATGAAGCTATCCGTCTTGTACCTAAGAAAGGCCGTATAAAGGTTCAAAAAATTGACCGTAAGGCATTTTCTTAAAACTAGCTTGCAAGAGTAAATTTAGGTTGAGCGCTAATTTTTTCAGGTCAGTAAAAAGAAAAATTGTGCGCAAAGTTTTTCAGTCAGATAGGTTTAAACGGTATCTTGAAACCTCTTTTATTGGGCAATATTTTGTTAGACGCCAGGCATTAAAGTCTTTTGATTTAATGGCTGGGTTTGTTTATTCCCAGATTTTATTATGCTGCGTGAAGCTGGATATATTAAATCTTCTGAAAGATGGACCCAAAGATATAGATAGGGTATTCAATTTTCTAAATTTGGATAAAGCCAAGTTCGATTGTTTGTTTATGGGTGCATCCGCAATTGGTTTGATTGAAAAGGATGAGGGTGATTTGATCGACCTAACCGTGCAAGGACATATTTTCGCAAATGACAAAGGTCTCTTAGCTCTAATTTTACATCACGAAATGTTTTATCGGGACTTGATGGAGCCGGTATCATTTCTTAAAGAAAAAGATAAGGAAACTTCTTTGAATAGGTATTGGGGTTATGTTGAACGAAGAGGTGTTCCTAGTGATACAGAACTCGAACAAAAAACTGAAAACGCCAAAAGGTACAGTGAATTGATGGCAATTTCTCAACCTTTAGTGACAGATCAAATATTCTCTGCTTATGATTTCACAAAACACACTTCTGTACTCGATGTTGGAGGGGGGAAGGCTAGTTTTTCAATTCGTTTGGCAAAATTAATTCCTGGGATTAAAGTAGCCAACCTAGATCTTCCTGAGGTTTGTAAAGAAGCAAAAAAAAACGTTAGCAAAGCAGACTTGGTAGATGCGGTAAAGATCATACCCGGCAATTTCTTTGAAGATGAGATTCCCTCTGGTTATGACCTGGTAACTTTAATCAGAGTGTTGTATGACCATTCCGAGGAAAACGTAATAAAACTATTGCAGTTGATAAGAAAGTCCCTTCCAAATAATGGGAAGCTTCTAATAGCCGAACCTATGGCTAATGATAATCTTCCAGGAATGAGCTGCGATGCTTATTTTTGGTTCTATTTGGCTTTGATGGGCAAAGGGAGGCCTCGGTCATCGAGGGAGCTTATAGCTATTTTAAGAGACTGTGGATTTTCAAAAGCGCGTTGTTTAAAAACTACGTTGCCCATTCAGACGGGAATAGTGTTGGCAGAGGCTTAGTTTAGACAAACTTAAAACTTTTTCTTTGCTGTGGTGCAAAACATAAAGTCGTTGACAAGGAATTTTATTTTACTGATACTTAATATGTAAAGTTAGCTTTACATATTCAATTGTTAATGAAAGTTTACATAAGCATGATTGAAAACAAAGCATCTGTTGTGTTGTTAAAGAAACCAGGCGAAATACATGTCGAGCAAATTAATTTAGACCCGTTAACTGAAGACGATCTACTGGTGGAGAACTTATACAGCGGAATAAGCTCGGGAACTGAAAGACTTCTTTTCGAAGGAAGGATGCCGGCTTTTCAAGGCATGGGATATCCGTTGGTACCTGGTTACGAATGTTTTGGAAAGGTCTCGGGTTGCTCTGAAAGTTCTGGGTTTACGGACGGAGATGCCGTTTTTGTCCCTGGAGCGATGTGTTATGGCGATGTGAAGGGTTTGTTTGGGGGAGCATCATCCCATCTAGTTGTAAATAAAAGTCGGGCAATCAAAATGCCTTTTGAAATAGGTAGTAAGAACGTTCTGCTAGCACTAGCTGCTACAGCTCATCATATTTTTGCGGATAACTCTATTCCTGATTTAATTATTGGACACGGTGCTCTCGGCCGTTTGTTAGCTCGACTAACCGTTTTGCGTGGAAAGTCGCCAATTGTTGTTGACAAAACAGCTAACCGAATAAGTGGTGCTGTGGGATACGAAGTTTGTACTCCAGGGGAAGTGGTAGGAAAACAATTTGGTTGCATTGTCGATGTTAGTGGAGACCTTAGTCAACTTAATTTTTTAATAAGCCTTCTACAACCAGGAGGAGAAGTGGTATTGGCAGGATTTTATCAGGACTCAATTTCTTTTGACTTTGTTCCAACTTTTTTGAAAGAAGCCAGAATAAGGGTTGCTGCACAATGGC
Source organism: Betaproteobacteria bacterium (assembly GCA_028139135.1). Lineage (GTDB taxonomy): Bacteria > Pseudomonadota > Gammaproteobacteria > Burkholderiales > Burkholderiaceae_A > UBA7377. The sequence goes on along the minus strand of JAOINB010000002.1, from coordinate 90,973 downwards.
AACAGCGTGATTTACAGACTGTTTCAGATTTGGTTATCTCCAAACAGCTCGATCTTGAAGGAATAATTAGTCATGAAGTTTCAGCTGAAAACGCCCCTTACGCTTACGAAACTGCTTTTAATGACGCGAGTTGCTTAAAGATGATAATCGACTGGAAAGGGTATCACTAACTATGAAGAATAAACAAATAGTCAGAGGTCGGCAGTTTGAACCGACTGAAAAAAATGGTGGTGAGGCTCTTAACTCTTCAGTTCCTGATAACCCCGCAAACAAAGTAAAGAAAAAAGAGACACAAATAATTGCAATTTATGGTAAGGGAGGTATCGGTAAGAGTTTCACGTTAGCGAATCTTTCATACATGATGGCGCAGCAAGGTAAGAAAATTTTGTTAATCGGTTGTGACCCGAAAAGTGACACGACTTCATTACTTTTCGGCGGAAAGGCATGCCCAACCATTATTGAAACTTCATCAAGAAAAAAGTTGGCTGGAGAGGAAGTTAAGATCGGTGATGTTTGTTTCAAGAGAGATGGTGTATTTGCAATGGAATTAGGTGGGCCCGAAGTTGGGAGAGGTTGTGGTGGAAGAGGGATAATTCATGGGTTTGAAACATTGGAGAAACTGGGATTCCATGACTGGGATTTTGATTATGTGTTGCTTGACTTTTTGGGTGATGTAGTCTGTGGTGGTTTCGGTTTGCCAATTGCGAGAGATATGTGTCAAAAAGTGATGGTGGTTGCGAGTAATGATCTTCAATCTTTATATGTTGCCAATAATGTATGTTCCGCTGTGCAGTACTTTAGAAAGTTAGGAGGGAATGTCGGAGTAGCAGGAATTATTATTAATAAAGATGACGGAACCGGAGAGGCTAAAAATTTTGCAAAAAAAGTTGGTATACCGGTCCTTACATCGATTCCGGCACATGAGGATATAAGAAGAAAAAGTGCCAGCTATGAAATTATCGGAAAGCCTGGTAGTGAATGGGCTCCCTTATTTTCTGAATTGGCTTCCAACGTTGCAACAGCGCCTCCGGTTTTGCCTAACCCTTTAATACAAGATGATCTTCTAAACCTATTTTCTTCGGATGTAGTGGGTCGAGATTATAAGCTCGAGCCTGCAGAGTTATCTGATTTGACAGGTGTTAGTTTTGAGGAAAAGAAATCACTGGAAGTTATTTATGACGCAGCCTAGTGAACAAATCATAAATATTAAGAATCTCTCTACCGCTGGTAAGGAAAAGGTTCCATGTGGTAGTAAGGAACTGATAGAACGCGCGCGGGCTCAAAATAAATCTGAAATTATTGATCAGTACAAGAAAGACTACCCTATTGGTCCTCACGATCAGCCACAAAGCATGTGCCCCGCTTTTGGTTCACTTAGGGTTGGATTGAGAATGAATAGGGTTGCCACGATTTTATCCGGCTCTGCATGTTGTGTGTATGGATTGACATTTACCTCGCACTTTTATGGTGCGCGCAGAAGTGTTGGTTATGTTCCCTTTAATTCTGAAACATTAGTTACTGGCAAACTTTTTGAAGATATCAAAGAGTCTGTTGAGAAAACTGCAGACCCGGATAAGTTAGATGCAATAGTAGTTATAAATTTGTGTGTACCTACTGCCAGCGGAGTACCTCTGCAATTGCTACCGAAGGTAATAAATGGGGTAAGAATAATCGGAATAGATGTGCCTGGGTTTGGTGTTCCTACCCACGCGGAAGCAAAGGATATTTTAGCCTCCGCAATGCTAAAGTTTTCTAAAACTGAGATAACAAGCGGCCCGGTAAAAAAATCTTTGGAAAAACGAAAGGGCTTACCTTTAGTTACGCTAGTGGGTGAAGTATTTCCCTTAGACCCTATGTCGATATCATCTATGTTGGAGCCATTAGATTTAGAGGTAGGTGCTATCGTCCCAACCCGACAGTGGAGAGAGCTATATACTGCTTTTGAAGGCTCTTTGGTGGCTGGGTTACACCCTTTTTATACATCAACATTTAGAGAGTTCGAGTCTGTTGGAAAACCAATTTTGAGTTCTGCGCCAGTCGGATATGAGGGAACGGCATCATGGTTGGAAAGGCTAGGTAATTCCTTGAACTTGTCTGAAAAAAAGGTCGGCAAGTCAAAAGAGCTTGTTCTTCCCTTAATTAAGGCGTCTTTGAAAGAACAAAAATTAAACGGAAGTATAACTTTAAGTGGTTATGAGGGCTCTGAATTGCTCGTTGCCAGACTACTTATTGAGAGTGGATTAACAGTGAAGTATGTAGGTACAGCTTGCCCTCGAACGAAACAATCCATGGTGGATGAGGAATGGCTTAAACAAAATGGTGTGTCAGTAAAATTTAGAGCGTCGCTTGAAAGTGACCTTCAGGCAATAGACGAATATGAACCTGATCTTGCGATAGGTACTACACCGGTAGTTCAGCATGCGAAGGAAAAAGCAATCCCCTCGCTATATTTTACCAACTTGATCTCGGCTCGCCCTCTCATGGGAAATTTAGGAATAGGGTCTGTCATGGAAGTTGTTAAGGGGGCAATGAACAATGGCGAGCGTTTCAAAAAAATGAAGAAATTCTTTTCTGGAGTTGGGGAAGGTCAATCCTCTGGCGTCTGGCATCCCTATGGAGAGAAGAGTGGGAAATTTAAAGATATGATTTCGGAAAAGAAACTGCAGGGAAGTAGTAAAAAAAGGGAGCAAGTGAAGTGTTGATTATCGATCATGATAGAGCAGGCGGATATTGGGGTGCTGTATATGTTTTTACTGCGGTAAAAGGTCTTCAGGTTGTAATTGACGGACCAGTTGGATGTGAGAATTTGCCTGTAACTTCTGTTTTACACTATACGGATGGTTTGCCACCCCATGAACTACCTATCGTAGTTACAGGATTATCTGAAGATGAATTAAATAAAAATGGAACTGAAGGTGCTATGAAGAGAGCACATAAAGTACTTGACCCAAAACAACCATCAGTAGTTGTCACAGGTTCTATTGCTGAAATGATAGGTGGTGGTGTGACTCCTGAGGGAACTAATTTAAAAAGATTTTTACCAAGGACAATAGACGAAGATCAGTGGCAGGCAGCCGATAGAGCTCTAGTATGGTTGTGGCGAGAGTTTGGTTCGCGAAATGTAAAGAAAGTGGTACAAAAGAAACCGGAAGATGCACCCACTGCAAATATTATTGGTCCTGCTTATGGGATGTTTAATCAAAATAGCGATTTAGCAGAGATTAAAAGGTTATTAGATGGTTTAGGAGTGAAAACCAATTTAGTGTTTCCATTAGGAACAGATTTAAAGGAGATTTATAAATTATCAGAAGCAGATATAAATATTTGCCTTTATCGTGAATATGGGCGAGGCCTTTGCGAACTTCTCGGAAAACCTTACTTACAAGCTCCTATTGGAATGGAGAGCACAACGTTATTTTTAAAGAAATTAGCATCAATATTAAAGTTAGATGCAAACGAATTCATCGAAACCGAGAAACACACAACATTGAAGCCGATTTGGGACCTCTGGAGGTCGGTAACTCAAGATTTTTTTGGGACTGCAACATTTGCAGTTGTTGCTAATGAGACATATACGAGAGGGATTAAAAATTATTTACAAAATGAACTTGGTTTTCAGTGTAAATTTGCTCGATCACGAAAAGCGGGAGGTAAAAGTAATAATGAGGAGATAAGGGCTTTAATACATAATGGTACGCCCTTAGTAACGTTCGGTAGTATTAACGAAAGAATGTACCTTGCAGAAATTAATTCTAAAAATGCTTTTATACCTTCATCCTTTCCCGGGTCAATCGTAAGGAGACATACAGGAACGCCATTCGTAGGATATGCTGGTGCAACATATATCCTTCAGGAGTTTTGTAATTCGCTTTTCGATTCCTTGTTCCATGTTTTACCTTTAGGAACTGAACTTGATTTAGCGGCGCCAATTACAAAAACAAAAAGCCCAGAATCTAGAGAGGCTCATTCAAATGTCCGCTGGGAAAGAAATGCAGAAAGTGTTTTGAATAAATATCTTGAAAAAGAACCAATATTGGTTCAAATCTCTAGAGCGAAAAAATTGAGAGAAAAATTAGAAATGGATTGTAAAGCAAAGGGTTTATCAGAAATTACAGAATTTATGGTGATGGAATATTTGAATTTAAATAGCGAAAGATCTGCGGTCCAAAATGCAGAGGAAAAAGTATGAGGGCACATTATCTTAAGGAGTTTGTAAGGCATAAAGATCTTTTGTCAGTATTTAAAAAGAATGCCGCGACGTGGGGTCGCGACTGCCCATGCCGCGGGCACCAGTGCGGCGACGGCCTATTGGCCATTTCAAGGAGGTGTAAATCATGAGTGAGACTTCAGGTTCTATCTCAGGACTTACCGATGAAGAAGCCCAGGAATTCCATACGTTTTACATGCAGGGCTTAGTTGGCTTTACGGCTATTGCCGTTGTTGCCCACATACTCGTATGGGCTTGGCGTCCATGGTTCTATTAACAATAGTGAAGAACTTTAATTAATTTTGCTAAAGGAGGAATGAAATGGAAGCATTATCTAGTCAAAGCTCAATTACCTCGGTTGCCGATAAACAGCCGAGTGGAGATGCATTTAGATTTTCCATTATTTTCTGGATAACATTTTTGGTATTTCTGTTAATAGCAGTTCTGTCGACTTGTTTACGGCTTCCGTGGCGTTCCTGGTTGCCTGGCGCAGAAGGAAGTTCATCGTTATTGAGCGACGTTAGATCAGCAGTTTATACACTAATGTCTCATTTAACATAGAAGGAGTTTAAATATGTGGAGAGTATGGAAATTATTTGACCCGTTGAGGGCAATGGTGATCCAGGGTGTGTTCTTGTTCGCTTTGGCGGCAATGATTCACTTTATTTTGTTAAGTACCGTTCGTTTTAACTGGTTAGATGGAAAAAGCCAGTCGGAAATCATGATGGGCGAAGCTGGGCTAAATCAGCCAGCAGCTGTTGCTCAAGCTTCTGAAAAACGATAATTATTGTGGAAAGGGCTGTGCAGGGGCTTTAAGCCCCTGCCCGGTTACAGATTTTTGAGACTGGGGGAAAAACCATGGCAATGTTAAGTTTTGAAAAAAAATATAGGATTCGAGGTGGAACCCTCGTAGGTGGAGATCTATTTGATTTTTGGGTAGGTCCGTTTTACGTTGGTTTTTTTGGAGTAACAACTATATTTTTCGCGTTCCTCGGTACTGCGTTAATCTTGTGGGGTGCGGCTATGGGCCCGACATGGAATCTTTGGCAAATAAGTATTAATCCACCTGATGTCAAATATGGTCTTGGTCTTGCTCCAATGGCAGAGGGTGGCCTTTGGCAGGTAATAACCGTGTGTGCTGTAGGTGCTTTTGGTTCATGGGCATTGAGAGAAGTTGAGATATGTCGAAAGTTAGGGATTGGATATCATGTTCCGGTGGCATTTGGTTTCGCTATATTTGCTTATGTAACACTAGTAGTTTTTAGACCACTGTTGCTAGGTGCTTGGGGACATGGCTTTCCTTACGGGATAATGAGTCACCTTCAATGGGTATCTAACGTTGGTTATCAATTTGTCTGGTTTCATTGGAATCCAGCCCATATGTTGGCGATAACATTCTTTTTTGCAACCTCACTAGCTGCAGCCTTGCATGGAGGTTTGATTTTATCCGCAACTAATCCCCAGAAAGGGGAGCCGGTAAAAACTCCAGAGCACGAGGATACTTTTTTTAGAGATTCAATTGGCTATTCGATTGGTACGCTAGGTATACACAGATTACTGCTGTATCTAGCACTTGCATCCGGCTTTTTTAGTGCGGTTTGTATAGTAATAAGCGGTCCTTTCTGGGTTGGTAATTGGCAAGATTGGTGGGGTTGGTGGTTAGAATTACCAATTTGGAATTATCCAATTGATGGAAGTCTTTATCCAACAATGAAACCATACGAGAGTTCTTGAACGGGAACAAACGGAGATCAAAATGGCAGAATATCAAAATTTATTTACACAAGTCCAAGTTCAGGCTCCTGCGTATCCAGGGGTGCCGCTGGATAGGGACAGAGATACTAGAGAGAGGGTTACTACCCCATGGCACTCATCGTTGATGGGTTGGATAGGTAACGCCCAAATCGGACCGATTTATCTTGGTTTTTTGGGAGTAGGATCGGCAATCTGTTTTGCGATAGCGTTTTCGATTATTGGAATGAACTACTTAGCTCAGGTCGATTACAATGTTATCGAATTTGTGAGACAAATGTTTTGGCTTTCACTAAATCCCCCAGATGCTAAATATGGATTAGGTTTTCCGCCTCTAGCAGAAGGCGGTTGGTTCTTAATGACTGGATTCTTTCTTACGGCTTCAGTTCTTTTGTGGTGGTTTAGAATGTACAGAAGGGCTCTAGCAATGGGTATGGGAACACATGTTGCATGGGGCTTCGCCGCGGCAATTTGGCTTTTTCTGGTTTTAGGGCTTTTGCGCCCTATATTAATGGGAAACTGGAGCGAAGCAGTGCCATATGGTATCTTTTCTCACCTGGAATGGACACAAACATTTTCGATAAGATACGGAAACCTTTTTTGGAATCCGTTCCATATGCTTTCGATAGCATTTCTCTACGGGGCAGCATTACTCGCTGCAATGCACGGTGCAACAATTCTTGCCGTTAGTAGGTTTGGAGGAGATAGGGAGATTGAGCAAATAGTTGATAGAGGAACGGCATCTGAACGCGCTGCGTTATTCTGGAGATGGACTATGGGCTTTAATGCAACCATGGAATCTGTTCACAGGTGGTTATGGTGGTTTGCAGCGTTGGTCTGCATAACTGGAGGAATAGGAATCCTATTAACAGGAACTGTTGTTGATAGTTGGTACGTCTGGGCAGTGAAACATAGCGTTATCCCGTCAGACCCCTCTGTCTGGCCCGTAACGCCGTATTATGCCCAGTGATAATTTAATTATATTGCTGGTATAAAAGCTAAACTATGCATCGACGGGATTAATTTTAATCCCGTCGGCACGCAAATATTACCCAAATAGTTTTGGGGGGTAACAAACAAAAATATTTTTCGGGGAGTGTGGGGGTTTAACTATTTTTCTGAAAGGAAACTAAAAATGTTAAGAATCTTATTACTGCCTGTTTTATATGTTCTTTCATCAATTTGTTTTGCAGCTTGCGAGACAAACTTATCAGCAGCAGATAATATGATGTTTGATAAGCGAAAAATTTCGGTGGATTCTAGCTGTGAAAAATTTGTCATAAATTTTGAACACACCGGGAAGATGCCCATAGCAGCCGGGGGCCACAACGTTGTGATAATTAAGACGGAAGATTTTAATACAGTTGTTAAGAAAATTGACATGAAGTTGGGTGCTGAAGCAGGCTTTTTACCCGAAACACCTGAGGTTTTAGCAAAAACCGCGATAATTGGAGGTGGTAGCCAGGCTACTCTGAGTTTAGATACGAGTAAGCTTGAAAAGGGCGGTAGCTATCAATTTATCTGCTCCTTTCCCGGTCATTATGCTGTAATGAGGGGTACTTTGGAAGTTTCCTAATAAGAGTGGGGGACAAGAAAAACCGTTTGTTTTTTATACACGTAAGGTTAAGGAGAAACGTTGGATTGCCTTTCAATTAATCACGCGTTTTTCCTCTTACTTTTAAATTTCGTTAACACTAACTAACGTGTATGTCGATGTGACATTGATGGCTGGTGCCTGGGAACCTCTCATGCGAGATGGTTTACAAAAAGCCATTTAGTTTCGCGGTTTCATAATTCAACATTGAAGCAAGTGTCACCCATGCAAGATACGGTATCAGAAGAATTGACGCTACTTTATTGATGGCTTTCGACAATGTTATCAACACAACAATTGACCCCCAAAGAAAAACAACTTCAAAAAGTGCCATATCAGGCCTTTTGATAAAAAAATATAAATAACTCCACAACACATTAAGGAAAGCATTTAACAAAAAACAGGCGCTCACCCTGATTTTAAGTGATTGGGTTGATGTTTTGCTCAGTAACATCCCGCCTGATATGGCGCAAAGAGTAAAAATAATGGTCCATGCGATTGGGAATATTAAATCATCAGGCTTCCATGATGGCTGAATTAAGGAGTAATACCAGTCATCTAAAACTGTAAAGTTTCCACCAATCGAGGCCGTTAAAAAACTTACCGTGAATGTTATTAAGTAAAATTTAACCCTCAAACTTTTGCGAATCCAAATAAATGAGCTAAGTCTTTAAAGAAAATTTTCAATTTTTCTTTTCTTTTTCGTTTGACTATTTCTTTTCTCATGTAAGACTCAAACGTTAAATATTGTACATCTTTGTCTTCGCATATCTTCACAAATCTTTCCCTAAGTGAATCATTTCGGTACCAAAAACCTTGTAATAGTCCGAGTATGAAAAAAACCTTTCCATGTAGTTTTAAGAACTCTTTTCGTGGTTCTTTGAGGTAATCAGAATTTTGTTCGTGTACACATTTTGTTAATGCTCTCGCAGCTAGTTTGCCGCTGAGCATGGCGTAGTAAATTCCTTCTCCGGATGACGGAGCTACGACTCCAGCTGCATCTCCTACTAGCAAAGTATCAGCCCCATTATCCCATCTTCCCAGGGGCTTTAAAGGTATCGGGGCGCCCTCTCTTCGAATAACTTTACAACCATTTAACTCATGTTTTACTTTCAGGTTAGAGATTGCTCCCTTAAAAGAAAACTCCTTCTGAGCACTCCCTGTGCCAATACTGAATGTATCACCATGGGGAAACACCCAACTATAAAAATCAGGAGAATATTTAGATGAATAAATAACGTCGCATCGGTTGGGCTCATAATTTTTTGAAGCCTTTTCCGGTCGTTGAATGATTTCATGGTACGCAAATACAAGCTTTTTTAATGAAGAATTCTTAATTTCTTGCTTTGCAACCTCCGAATTTGCTCCGTCCGCTCCTACTACGTAGGAAGTTAAAACACACTCGGGGTAAGATTTTGTGTCAGAAACGTGCCGTCTTGCTGTATAGTGCACAACAGTTTTATTTTCTAACTTGTTACGAGATATAAAGTTAAAGGATCCAATTTTTCTCGTTGCCCCATTTTTTTCTGCCCTGTTCCTTAACCACTCATCAAACTCATCTCTATCAACCATACCTACAAAACCATTTTCTATAGGTATGTCTACCTTATTTTTCGCGGGAGAAACGATCTGGGCTTTTTTTATTTTAGCAACGAGAAGCTCATCAGGAATCTCAAATTCATCTATCGCTTTTGGCGGAATTGCACCCCCGCACGGTTTTATTCTACCTGCCTTATCAAGTAACATTACTTTCAACCCAGAATTGGCAAGTTCATTTGCGGTAGTTGCTCCGGCGGGACCTCCACCAATTACTACTACATCAAAATATTCATAATTACTTCTGGTACCATTTTTTCCTGCTCTTATCTGGTTCATACCATCAACCCCTTATCTCGTGTATCAGTTGGCTTTGAGGAACTTCTGGAAAAACTTCTTCATTACTACCGCTTTTTTGTTTAACAAATTTTAGTTTTAGAGAAATGAATACTGCCAGTCCAAATATCGCGGACTCCAATAAAAATACTGTTGCGTAACCCTCTCTTGCCGATTGAAATAAATACCCAAAAAGATCACTAAAAATAGTCCCCATAAGGGATCCGAGTGCAAAGGCGATCGCTTGTGAGGCACCCCAAAGGCCCATTCGAATACCCTCTTTTCTTTTTCCGCCTTCTTTTGCCAATTGCATCATGAGCCCTATTGCTGCAATAGAAAATATTCCGTTGGACACACCGAGAAAGATCACAATACTTTGAAGGTGGATGGATGTAGCTCCTGAGGCTAAAATGGCAATTATTAGGAGAGCAAGACAAGAAAGCATACATCCTGTAGTTATCCACAGATTTAACGAACCAATTTTCTTGGTAGAAAAACGACCTGAGCAGATTATGCTAACAAAGATCATTCCTAAAAAAACTCCGGCGTGTTGCATTCCTGAGAGCTTTGTTGTCTCACCTGGTGTCAAATCAAAAACTGAACCAGCGAAAGGTTCTAGAATTAAATCTTGCATACTGAATGCAAACATTGAGGCGAAAACAAATAACGTGAATAATCTTGTTTCCTTCTCTTTCCAGATTGCAGAAATAGCTCCCAAGAAACCTCCTGAAACGATTTGTTTTTGTGCAATTGTTTTTCGAACCAATTTGTTTTCAAGTCCCCAAACAGATAGGAGAGCTAAACATAGTAAGAAGAAAGTCGCAGAGCTACAGACTATGAAGAGTCGCATAGGGGTAAATGGATCTAATAATGAACCGGTTATCATTGCAGTAATAGCAAAACCGGCTATCATCATAATCCACAACACTCCCGCGGAGGCAGCCCTCTTTTCTTCGTCAACATTCTTGGCTAGAAGTGTTAGCAAAGAGGTCCCCGCTGCACTAACTCCAATTCCAATTAGTAAAAAACCAACTGTTGCAATCAATAACCCACTCAGCCTATTTTCGAACATTGGGATTATGGAAAAGCTCGAAACAATGCTTCCTGTCGCTAAAATCAAAAGGCCGCCCATTATCCACGGAGTTGCTTTCCTACCCTTATCAACTCCGTGCCCCATCCTCGGGCGGAGCATCTGCACGAGATAGTGAGCCATCACTAAAAGCCCGGGAACCGCCGCTGGTAACAGAAGTTCAACAACCATAACCCGGTTTAACGTTGAAGTGGTTATGACAACCATTCCACCAATTCCTAGTTGTACAATTCCAAGTCGAAAGATTTGAAACCATGATAATTTCTGACTCTGATGATTGTTCATATAAACGAATTCCCTTCGCTGACATTAACGAAACGCAGAGCTGACGCAGAAACCATCATGCCTGTTACTAATAGCGGAACCCCAAACGCACTGTATGTAAGGGCCCTCTGTCGGGGGTTTTTCAAAAAATATGACATTAAAACTAGCTGCAAAAGTATCAATGTGACCAGAGACAATCCCAATAAATTAGACTGCCAGGAGAAGAGTAGGAACGTTACGATTATTTGTGGAGCGATCATAGTGAAGCAGCTAACTTTTGCAGCTAGCTTCTCTCCGAGTTTTACAGGTAGAGAATTGATTCCAAATTGCTTATCCCCCTCAATGGATTTGAAGTCATTCAAGGTCATAATTCCGTGAGCGCTTATGCTATATAAAATAGCTAAACAAATAGTCTCGTAGGCAGGAAATTTACCGTTGGCAACTACTATCGCACCAGTTATCCATGCTAATCCCTCATAGGAAAAGCCGCAGGCTGCATTACCTAGCCACCCATTATTTTTTAAACGAATTGGAGGCATACTGTAAGCCCAAGCTAAAAGAACGGCTAATAAAGTTGCAATAATTCCCCAATGTCCCAGCGAAAAAGAAACAATTATTGAAAGAAAGCTCCAAAAAACCGCTATTTTGAAGCCCCACGTTCCTGGAATACGTCCAGATGGAATTGGTCTATTTGGCTCATTTATGGCGTCTACATGCCTGTCATACCAATCATTCACAGCCTGGCTCGCAGCACATACAAGCGGGCCGGTCAATAATAAACCTATAACTATTAGTCCTACCTGATCAGAAAAATTGCTTCCTGAGGCAACAACTCCGCATGAAAACGCCCACATTGGGGGGAACCAGGTGATCGGCTTAAGTAATTCTCCAATATCTTTAGCGTATATAGTAGCCATTGTTGTATTTTCTACTTGACAGTGTAAACAGTCAATTGCAATTTACACTTATAGTGTAAAATATATAAATATAAAGGGCATATTTGAGGAAAATGGGTATAAATCAGCAAAATCGACCTACAGCGCTAATAATTGGAAGTGGTTTTGGGGGAATTGCAACCGGAATTCGCCTACAGGCAAGAGGTTACAAAACGACTATATTCGAGAAACTTAATCAGCCTGGGGGTAGAGCAAGTGTTTTTAAACAGGACGGGTTCACTTTCGACGCTGGCCCAACTATCGTGACTGCTCCATTTCTGCTTGAGGAACTGTGGGACTTGTGCGGTCGAAAATTTTCCGATTCAGTTGCGTTAAAGGAAATGAACCCTTTCTATAGAATACGATTTGACGACGGTACATTTTTCGATTATTCAGGCAACCCTGAAAGAATGAGAGAGCAAATCCGTAAATTTTCGCCAAACGAAGTTCAAAGTTATGACAATTTTATGACGAAGGCTGAGTTATGTTATCAACTAGGATATGAAGATTTAGGAAATCTCCCTTACAACACTCTGACAGATTTAATAAAATCGATTCCTTCTATGATAAGGATGAAAGCATGGCAGAGCATTTATAAGTCAGTCTCAAAATATTTCAGAAATGAGAAATTAAGGCAAGTTTTTAGTTTTCATCCGTTATTGATTGGGGGAGATCCTTCTGCGGTTACTTGTGTTTATAGTTTGATTGCAGCCTTGGAAAAAAGGCATGGTGTTCATTCAGCGATTGGAGGAACGGGGGCGATTATAAGTGAAATGGTAAACCTGTATAAAGATATTGGTGGTGAAATAATTTATAACTCTGAGGTTGCCAAAATTGATGTCCAACAGTCATATGCTAAAGGTTTATTTTTAAAGAGCGGGAAGTATTTCAAGTCGAATATTATTGTCTCTAACGGAGATACTGCGTGGACATATACCCATCTTTTGGATAAAACTTATCGCAAGAAATGGAATGATAAAAAAATACGGAATAGCTCATTTTCGATGAGCTTGTTTGTTTGGTATTTTGGAACATCAAAAATTTATCAAGATGTGAAACATCACACTATTCTCTTAGGAAAAAGCTATTTGCCTTTGTTGCGAGAAATTTTTAGAGAGAAAAAACTCTCGGACGATTTTAGTTTGTATTTACATAGACCTACTGCAACGGATAAAAGTATGGCACCTCCAAACCACGATACTTTTTACGTTTTATCTCCAGTTCCAAATCTTCTAGGGAAGATTGATTGGGAAAAAGAAAAAGAAAGTTACAGAAAAAAAATTGAAAAATATTTGGAAAATACAGTTTTACCTGGCTTGACAAAGTCCATAGTTACATCAAAAGTCTTCACGCCAGATGATTTTGAACAAAGATATCTGGCTTTTAACGGAGCGGCTTTTGGAATGGAGCCACTACTTTTGCAAAGCGCTTGGTTCAGACCACACAATAAAAGCGAAGACATAAAAGGTTTATATATGGTTGGGGCAAGTACTCATCCGGGAGCGGGTATTCCCGGCGTCTTAACCTCAGCTAAGCTTTTGGATAAAGTTATACCAGAGAGTTTTGCTAAGGGTACGGGCGTAGAAAAAACCCCCGGAGAACAAGCTTATGGGAGTGCGTAATATGAATCGAATGCAAAAAAACTATAAACCATTAAATTGTAGTCAAATTATGGCTGTGGGTTCTAAATCTTTTTACGCTGCGTCGAGACTTTTTCCTGCAAGATTAAGGGGTGCTGCAACGATTATCTACACCTACTGCCGATTGGCAGATGATTTAATCGACAAAGGAGGTACAAAAAAAACTTTAGAATCCTTGAGGAAAAGATTAGATAGAATTTATCTTGGAAAACCGCATGATGAGGGAGTTGATAGGGAATTTGCAAAAGTAGTTATGAAGTATGATATCCCTAAAGAATTGCCATCAGCTCTACTGGAAGGGTTCGAGTGGGATCTTAACGGAAGACGTTATGAGAGTCTAGAAGATCTAACAGATTATGCTGCTCGTGTTGCTGGATCAGTCGGAGCTATGATATCTGTATTGATGGGGGTTCGCGACAGTAAAGTACTAGCAGCCGCTTGTAAACTCGGGATAGCAATGCAATTCACGAATATTGCGAGAGATGTTGGTGAAGACGCGAGAAATTCTCGATTATATCTTCCCGAAAGTTGGATGAGACAGGTTGGCTTAGATCCTGACAGGTGGTTAGAAGAACCGGTTGGGGACATAAGGATTCAGTCATTAATAAAAAAATTATTGGAGAAAGCTTCTTCCTACTATCAGGTTTCCGCTGAAGCTATTTTTTTACTTCCTAAGGATTGCAGAGTGTCAATATTGTCCGCACGCTATATTTATGAAGAAATTGGGAATGAGTTAAAAAAGCATTCTTTTAATTCCATTAACTACAGGGCGCACGTATCTTTATCAAAAAAACTTTTACTAATAATGAAATCGGCTAATGAAGCAGTTCAATCTATGTTGTCACCATATTTTAAAAAAGAATTTAGCGATAAATCCCCATTGCAGTCCAACCTCTATTTCATGCTGAACCCGATTGGAAATAAATTTAGAGGCAGGCGCTGCTCAACGAGACCATTGAATTTTTTGCAGCGTTTAGACTGGGTTATTGACCTTCTAATGAAACAAGCAGAAAGAGATAAATATCAACTAGTCGATTCTCGGCATCCGCCAAGGCAATAAAGTTTTAACTAAAGAATTAGAATATCTATCTAAGTTCAAAGTTTCATGCATCACAAGTTGTCTATCGCCTAGAAGACCGGCGGATAACATACTTCGCGAATAAAAAGGTGTATCTTCCAGGCTTTTAAGTATGTGAGCCGGACGAGCTGGTTCAGCTCGCATAAATCTTGGAATAAACCATTTTGTCGCAGGCAAGTCCTCTCGAGGTGGAGGAGCGATTCTTTTTACGCTTCCGTCTGGGAAAAAACGCAACGGCAAAACTCTTTCTCTTCCTTTTTTTTGTTTTATGTCGTAGAACACCAGCACAGTATCATCTTCAAGGTGCGCTTTAGCCCAATTCCAACCATAAAAAGGATTCTCTAATGGCTCATCGCCTTCGTTGGAGTCGCAATATCCATGCCCACTCCAATTTAGATTTAGCTCCGGAAACTCAACAGTTACATCTGCATGTGGAGCCAACGGTCCCCAACGGTGTTTCTTGTCATCATCCAGCCATGTGCTGTATAGAAAAAATTTGTTAGCCGATACAGTAATTTTTCCATTAATTCTTTTTGGAAAGGGCGTTGCAATTTCATTTATTTCGATCTCTATACGGTTATTTTTCCATTCAATTTTACTGTTGGCTACTTCAAAACAATCATGTGTGCGGTTTATATGTTTCTTGCTAAACTCCGTCATGGTCCAAATCTTTTTGTCTTGATTGTATAGGGCTAAATTAAATGAGCAAAAATTTTCGGGATCGGCGCTCTCTAAGTCTCTTGTTTTTGCTAATGAGTAGTATGGAGAAAAAACGCTACCCACGAAAATAATGAGAGAAAACGCGTGAGTGCCATTTTCACTTGTTCCGTCTATATACCACCACAAATAACCTCCAGGGGTCACTGGTTGATCAAACCTAGGTCCTCCATCAATGCCTCTGCCGCCAATTGGCCTGATATTGTCGCCATCGGCAACCCCGGTCCCGGGTGAACTGTCCCACCCGAAAGGTAAAGACCCGATATCTTGCTGCGTGAGGAGGGTCGAGTAAAGGGGCTTAACCATCCATGGGTTGGTCTTCCGTACAAAGCTCCCCCGCTTCCAGGGAATCTCTGGTAAAACGTTTGAGGAGTCATCGAAACCGGCACCTCCCGTGGGGCGTCTATCTCCAGGCCACATTTTTTTAAAAGGGAAAATACTGATGCTTGACATGTTTTCATCTCCGTTTTTGATATTTTGGCAAAATCCCCGTTGGGCGGCGCATTAATTAACAGAAAAAGACGCTCCTCCTCACCTGAAATAATTGAACTGTTGTTTAATCTGTCCTGTGCACAAACATAAACTGTTGGGTTAGATGGGATTTTACCCTTCTTGAAGATATCAGAAAACTCTTTATGATACGGTGAATTGAAAAATATATTGTGCCTACAAAGTTCAAATCCGGTCGTTTTCTTTCTCATCATCCATGTTATTGCTGACAATGAACGATTTTTCCGAGAATAATTCGTAACCCTTTTGTTACGAATCCTTCGATTAATTAGATAATTGTCTAAATCATTGAAATCTCCATTAAATATGATTTTGTCTGTGAGGATGTGGTCGCCATTATCAAGCCTAACTCCTGTTATTTCTCCGTTGTATGAAAGTATTTCCTCACAAAGGTTTTTATATATCTTCACCCCTTTTTTTATGGCGAGTTTTTTTAATGCTCTAGCGAGGTTAATTACTCCACCTTCAACGCTCCACACTCCTTGCATTTCTACATCCCAAATCAACATGAGCGTTGAAGGAGCCTCCCAGGGAGAAGATCCGCAATATGTCGCATATCTACCAAAGAGTTGACGCAACCTTTCATCCCGAAATGTCCTTTCAAGCTTTTCCCAAAGGCTATTAAAGGCCCCTGCTTGCAATAAACATTTTGCCCCACGTAAACCAATTGTATTAATCATTTTTAACATTCCTGGTTTCTGACATTTCATATAATTTTTTTCCAATACTGTGAAAAGTTGGTGAGCCAGTATTGAAAAATCTTGAAAGTTTTTCGCTTCGGTAATCCCAGCAAACTTCGCAACGGCTTCAAAGGATTTCCGAGGGTCGGAAAACAAATCCAGAGTCTCATCAGGAGACCACGCATGTCGAGCTATGATATCCAATTTTTTGAATTTGACATATTCATCTATATTTTCATCTGATCTTGTAAACAAATTTGAGAACACATCTTTTAACGTAATTACAGTCGGTCCACAATCGAAGCTATTACCTTCACTGTCCTTTATTCTGGCTACTTTGCCTCCTAACTCATTTTCCGGGTCCAGCAGATCGACCTCAAACCCGTTGTTAGCTAATTCAATTGCTGCAGATAACCCACCAAAACCACCTCCTATTACAACCACTTTAGTCAAAACTTTTCCCCTTCCATGTCCCTCTCATTGACTTCGCTCTAAATCTGACAAACATTGATTCACTAAAGTAGTTTCCCTGGTAAGCCTTCCTTAATGCATCTAAATGTACCCCTTTTTTTGAATACAATTCCAAACTCTGTAGATTTTCCCAAATTGTGAATGTTGCCTGACGAAGGAGTGGAGCTTCTCCCAATCCTACAGATAACATACAACCTTGTACATCTGATAACGCATTTTCAGTTTTTGGCGTATGCGACCAGAAGCTCATCATTTTTCGTATACGAATTGAAGCCCGGGTAAGTGAGGCTATAGGTTGTTTGTCTAGCTCAAAGTTTTTTGCTTGTTCACTAACAGTAATTTTTTTTCCGCTCCAGCTACCCCTAGAATCATAAGGTACTAAGACAGAGACGAAAAACTCATCTGACCTCAACTCGTATTGCTTTAACAAGTTACTATGATTCAAAAATTTTTTTGCATTTTCCTCTTCGTCAAAGTGAAAACAAAGACCTTGATAATTAAGCCCTGGAAGCATTCCGAATCCACCGTTATAGCCACTACCTAAGACCTTAAAAAAAATTAGACCAGGAACTTCTGGAATAAAATACCTCCTCAATGCTAGCTGCGGGACTCCCCAATGTAAGCATTCCCGTCTAAATTTCACTAATGCGATTACTGTTGTTTGTTGCTGAGCCATATATCTTAGTAATGCTAACTACGCTCGCCACCGTCCTGTATATTCAATTTTTTCATCTTGACATACAGGCTTTGCCTCGAAAGCCCCAGCATCTCTGCAGCAGAGACACGATTATTCAAAGATAGACCTAGAGCTGCTTCTATACAAAGTTTTTCAATAAGGTCTGTTGTTTCGCTAACTATATCTTTTAATGGAAGTTGCCCGACAAGCTCAGATAGTTGCTCTGCTGATCTTGACAACTGCCCTGTCGTACTCTTATTTTTTATTCGTCGACTAATATTTCGTAAATAAAAAACCATTTCTTTGTGGGTTCTATGGTCTAACTCAATACCAGAAATTTCCACCTCGATCGAACTGCCTTGCCCAATGATTTGCGTAGTAAAAAGTTTTAGAACACCATTATCTTGAAGAGTATTGCTCATGATACTGAAATCAACTTTGCCTCTTGCCAGCCAGGTCATTAAATTACTACCGGAGACATAGTCTTTATTAGGCAGAGCGGTCAACTCTAAGAAGGCTTCATTGCTATATGATATCTCACCGTTGGTATCGCAAATAACTAGTGCATCAGGACTCTTTCCTATTGCGCTTTGGAGAGAAATTTCTGGCGAGTGTTTTTTTTCTGAGGTATTTTTAGTTTCAAGCTGAAATTGTATTAACGAGTAGGTTTCATTTTCCTGCCTGAAAGACGATAAGTTCATACAAACAGTTTTGTCATTTGTGAGCTTAGTTTCGAACAGGTTTCTCTCCCCCAGCTGAGTTTTTCTCAAAAAGTTATTAACTCTTAGTTTTTCATCCTCACTGAAAAAAAAGTCCAATTTTTTTCCTAATACTCCATTTGTTTCACAATTGAGCAATCGAATCGCCGCAGGGTTAATTTCCAAGATTTCAGTTGAATCTGCTTTGCAAACAAGAACTGGTGTTTCAACTAGATTGAATAAAAATCTATAGCGAGTCTCAACATGTCGTAACTGAATGTAGTCCCTCTCCAATGTTTGTTGAGCTGAAACAAGTTTTTGCTGTAATGCCGTGAGTTGGCTTAATTCCTGTCCTACTGCAACTACAAAACCTTCGTTTTCACAATTAAGCGTTGCATAAGAAACTGGTAAATAACCACCATCTGATAAATGGTGGTTAACATGACGACTATCATTTTTTAGAGATTTATTGGAAAATCTGAGCAATTGATCAATTTTTAGCTGAGATTCGGTTGTTACACAACTTTTCCAGGATTTGCCTACCCAGTTTTTTACAAGACGGCTTAATTCTCCATTTTGAACAATAACTTTCCTTATAATGCCTTTCGGACTTAGGTAAAGAACTATGTCAGAGGAGAGACTTAGTATCGTATCAGTCAGCTCAGCACTTACATGTTGAGAAAATGCATGTTGTGGGTCAATTACAGTTTCCATATAAAAACGATTGCTAAAGTTGTGAAAGGTAACCTTGTCAATCAAAGATCGTATTCATTGATTGTATTTTCTCCTTGACGAAGGAAACAGTCAATGAAAATGTACAATTACTGCGTGAATATCTTTTTTATTAGGGTTTGACAGGTATATTCTTTTTTCTAACTAAGGAGTTAGCCAGTAAAACTGCCTCTCTTGCATCTGCCGCCTGTCCATCAGCTTCAACCTCGCGAAACAAATTGTTTTCACAAAAGGCTAAAGGGCCACCAATAATAATCTTGAGTGCTGACCCGTACATTCGTCTGATATCACAAATTAGTTTTTTCGTGGATTCTTTTTGATCGTAGGACCCGATGGAGATACCCACAACCTGAAAATCCTTTTTTTCGATAGTGTTGAAGATGTCCTGCTCACTGAGGGCGGGATCCGCAAAAACCTCCCAACCAGATTTTCTGAAAAACTCGCTCAACATAAATAGACCTAGAGTATGTTGGGAGCCTAGACTGGGAAATAGTAAAATCCTTCCTTTTGACTTTCCATGGTCAACTGTATTTTGGAGTAACTCCGGGCTTAGGTAATACATCAATTGATTTATATGCCAAACAGCAAGGGTTATCGTAGCAAAGTCTAGAGAGTCATTTTCCCAGCAAATTCCTAGTCTTCTGGCTGTGGGCTGCAACAGGTCTAGATATATCTGTTCTATGCTAATGCCCTCTTCGATTAGTATCCGCAGATAAGATTTGGACACAGATAGCTCTTCATTTACCATCATGTGACTGAGCTCTTCGACATTCCCCGCTGTAATCGCAGGGATGTTGCAACCATTTTCGAATCCAGTCTTTTTTATAATATCTGCTTTTTGTCTGTGAGCCATCAAAAGCCGAGGAATTATTTCCTCATGTATTGTCGACGGTATAGGAGCAGAGATTACTTTTTTGCGTCTAGGTCCTTCTTTTTCTTTTTTACCCATAAAATCTTTCTTGATTGTTGTGGCGAACCCTTTAGTTATCATGCTCTTTTTTTTTAAAAATAGCCACAATTTTCAATCTTTTATTGGCTGTAATATTAAATTTACTATTGACATTAATTTTTTGTCAATTAAAGTTGACATCCTTTTTTCATAACCGTAGAGTGGTAAATCTAGGAGGAAAGTTTCTACTGATTATGCTATACAACGAAGAAGAAAGAATAAGGCGGGATAACACAAAATGGACTTTGGTCCAGGGTGTTTTGGCTCCATTCCAGTTTGTAGTATTCCTGGTCAGCCTAGGTTTTGTATTTAATTATCTGCTCTACGGCACATATGAAAATGCAGCTTCTATTTCAGTCGTTATAAAAACGCTTATTCTCTGCTCAATAATGGTTACCGGCTCTATCTGGGAAAAAGCTGTTTTTGATAAATATCTTTTTGCAAAGCCATTTTACTGGGAAGACGTCGTAAGTATTTTTGTTGTTTTTTTGCATCTTCTGTATTTATTTGTTTATTTCTTTGATTTCTTGTCGGTTGATAACCAGCTTTACGTTGCTCTCTTAGCATATTTTGCATACCTGGTAAATGCGGTACAGTTTTTGTTTAAATTTAAACAGGCAAGAGACCAAAACCCCAAGAATTTATCTCCTGAGGTGTTGTCATGAGTCTGGGCACGGGTAATGTGGACTCACCAATTAGTATTAACCGTGTGGTTCCACGCGATATGATTGATTCGGAAGTAAAGGAAGGTTACCCGATCAAACTGTTAGCGGAAAGCGGGCAGAGAGAGGTTTTTTGCGGGTTAACAGGAATTGTTTGGTTGCATAGAAAAATAAAGGATGCATTTTTCTTGGTCGTAGGATCCAGAACTTGTGCGCACCTGATACAGTCTGCGGCTGGCGTTATGATCTTTGCTGAACCAAGGTTTGGCACTGCAATCATTGATGAAAGGGATTTAGCTGGCTTAGCAGATGTTAACGATGAGTTAGAAAGGGTTGTTTCTGAGTTGTTAGAGGTCCGTTCTGGCATAAAAACATTATTTCTTGTCGGTTCGTGCCCCTCTGAGGTGATTAAATTAGACTTAGGCCGCGCAGCAGAAAAACTTTCAGAAAAATACCGAAAATCTGGAATTAAGGTTTTAAATTACTCAGGTAGTGGCATTGAGACAACCTTCACTGAGGGAGAAGATCAATGCCTGGTTGCAATGTGTCATGAAATTCTGGTTCCATCAACCTCTTCTGAGAATGTATGCAATCTGCTGATTGTCGGTACTTTAGCAGATATAGTGGAAGATCAAATGGCAAGGATCTTCGAAAAATTGGGTATACAAAATGTTGAGTTTTTCCCGCCGAAATCGTCCGAAAAAAAGATTAGGATTTCCGCAAAAACAAAGTTTGTGCTTGCTCAGCCGTTTTTGACTGAAACCACAAAAAATCTAGAGTCTTTGGGCCTCGGGTTAGTTAGTTCTGTATTTCCATTTGGTGCGGATGGCACTCGTAAATGGTATGAAGATATAAGCCGGGTATTTGGAATAAGCGATGAGAAATTTTATAGTGCGGTTATGCCTGCCTATGGAAGGGCTGTAAAAACGGTGGAAAAATACAAAGAAATTTTTTGTGGGAAAAAATTCTTTTTCTTTCCGGATAGTCAATTGGAAATTCCATTAGCAAGGTTTTTGTCAACAGAGCTTGGTGTTTCTCTGTCCGAGGTCGGTACTCCATATTTGAACAAAAGATTGCTTGCGAAAGAAATTGCAAGTTTACCTAAAGGTACATTGATTGTTGAAGGGCAAAATGTTGATCAACAGATTGAACGTTGTTTCAATGCATCGCCGGATATGACCGTGTGTGGATTAGGGTTGGCTAATCCTTTGGAGGCGAAGGGTATGACAACCAAATGGTCGATCGAGTTAGTATTCACCCCAATTCACGGTTTTGACCAGGTTGGTGATTTATTGAACATATTTGCAAAACCTATCATCAGAAATCAACAACTAAATTTTAAGGTTGACACAGGACATGAGGTTGTTTCATGAAATTGACCCTTTGGACTTATGAGGGCCCACCACATGTTGGGGCAATGAGAATTGCAACAGCAATGAAGGATCTCCACTTTGTTCTGCATGCGCCTCAAGGCGACACATATGCCGACTTGCTATTTACAATGATTGAAAGATTGCCTAAAAGGCCGCCTGTTACCTATTCTACTTTTCAGGCGCGGGATTTAGGTAAAGACACCGCCACTTTATTTAAAAAGGCTGTGCAAGAGGCTTACAACCGGTTTAAGCCGAATGCAATTCTCGTAGGAGCATCCTGCACAGCAGAGTTGATTCAGGACGATCCAGGTGGCTTGGGCCAATCCTTAAACCTTCCTGTTCCAGTAATTCCCGTTGAGCTTCCTGCTTATCAGAAAAAAGAAAATTGGGGAGCAGCAGAAACTTTTTATAAGTTAGTAAGGTTCTTTAATCCCAGGGACGAGAAACTTGAGAAATCAAAAGATATTACTTGTAATATTTTGGGACCATCTTCGTTAGGATTTAGAAATGCTGACGACGTGAAAGAGATAAGCGGTCTACTGAGGGAATTAGGTGTAGGAATTAATGTTGTAGCCCCTCTAGAGGCAAGCGTTAATGATTTAAAAAAACTCCGCTCTGCTCACTTCAATGTTTTGCTCTATCCCGAGGTTGGAAATATGGCGGCTGATTACTTAATGAAAAATTTTGATCAACCGCAAACAAAAAACCTTCCTTATGGTGTTGCAGGAACAAAAAAATTTCTTTTAGAAGTTTGTAGTTTAGCAGGCATTTCAGAAAGTATTTTGAAAAAAGAGTTTTTCAGTGTGAGTTCGAATAGATCTGAATGGTATTCGCGGTCTGTTGACTCGAATTATTTAACAAAAAAAAGAGTGTTTGTTTTTGGTGATGCTACTCACGTTTACTCGGCGTCTAAGGTAGCCCGGGACGAGTTTGGTTTTGATGTTGTGGGTTTGGGCACATATTCTCGAGAGTTTGCTAGAGAGATTAGGGAGCTAGGAAAAGAGTTTGGGCTAGAAGCGATAATCTCAGATGATTATATAGCGGTAGAAAAAGCGATAGTTGAATTACAACCGGAATTGATTCTCGGAACACAAATGGAGCGCCATATAGCCAAAAAACACAATATACCATCTGCGGTTATTTCAGCCCCAATGCATGTACAAGATTTCCCCTGTCGCTACTCTCCGCAAATGGGTTTTGAAGGTTCGAATGTATTATTTGACACATGGATTCACCCTTTAGTCATGGGTTTAGAGGAGCATCTGTTGACAATGTTTAGGGATGACGTTGAGTTTAACGAAAATGTTGTTCCGTCCCACTTAGCTTCTGAGGGTCAGAGTACTGTGGCTGTCAGTGAGATAGATACAACGAATTCTAAGGTTTTTTGGGAGCAGGATGCTGAGAAGGAATTAAAAAAAATTCCTTTTTTCGTGAGAGGAAAAGCAAGGAGGAACACAGAAAAGTTTGCTGCAGAGCATGGTTTTACCCGGATAAGTTTAGATACTTTGTATGATGCGAAAGCACATTATGCTAGCTAGGAAAATAAACCCTGTGAAAGCGGTCAGTAATAATAAAAAACCCGATAAGGCGTTGGTTTCAAAAGATAAAGAGCAATTAGTAGTGCTTACCATGGATAACCATTTAACATCGGTAATAACCGAGATAGGTTGCGAATTGTCTGCAAGATGTCCTGGGTTGTCATTACGAATATTCGCGGCATCTGATTGGGCTAATGATGAGAAGATTCTTGATGAATGTAAAAAATCTATCCAAAATGCAAGACTGATCTTTGTTTCAATGTTGTTTATGGAAGAACATTTCAAACCAATATTGGAAGATTTGAAAGGTAAAAGAGATAATTTGGATGCATTAGTTTGTATCATGTCATCGCCAGAGGTTACACGATTAACCAAAATGGGTCGTCTCGACATGTCAAAACCTGCTTCTGGTGTTGTATCTTTTTTAAAGCGATTCAGAAATAAAGGAAAAAGCGGGGAAGAAAAAAAGCCAGCTGGGGAAGCTCAAATGCGAATGCTAAGAAGTTTGCCTAAAATTTTAAAATATGTTCCCGGTACTGCGCAGGATTTGCGTATTTTTTTTCTGAGTTTACAGTACTGGCTTTCTGGCTCAAAAGAAAATATTTATAGTTTGTTGTGCATGTTATTTTTAACATACTCGAAGACAAAGAAATCATTGGACGAATTCAACGATTTCTACAAACCTCCTAAAGAGTATCCAGACATTGGTGTTTACCATCCCAAGATGAGAGGAAACATTTCTAACGAATTGAATAAACTGCCGCGTGTTGTGCCCGAGAAAAAGAAAAAAGGTACTGTCGGTCTAATAGTTTTGAGATCATATCTTTTAGCGGGGAATACAGGTCACTATGATGGAGTTATTGCTGCATTCGAGTCATTAGATATTCAAGTAATCCCCTGTTTTTCCATGGGTTTAGATGCCCGCCCTGCGATAGAAAAGTTTCTTTATTCGGGAGAAGAAAAAAAGATTGATGCGCTTGTGTCACTGACTGGTTTTTCATTGGTGGGGGGGCCTGCATACAATGATTCAGAGGCAGCAAAATCTATTCTGGCAAAATTAAACGTTCCATACCTTTCTGCAAGTCCGTTAGAATTCCAATCTCTTGATGAATGGGAAAAATCCAGTGCTGGCTTACTACCGGTAGAAAATACCATTATGGTGGCGATTCCCGAACTTGATGGAGCAATATCACCTCTTGTATTTGGTGGTAGAAGATTGGTCAAAGGAGATGGAGAGTTAACGTGGGAAGAACAAGATCATTCGAAGAAGCCAGGATATTTAGACCGAAACATGACCTTTTCAAGTGAAAGAGTGTCCCTTTTGGCAAGGAAAGTTCTCAAACTCATCAATTTAAGAAAATTGGAAAACAGGGATAAGAAAGTTGGGGTAGTGATTTTCAATTTCCCTCCTAATGCAGTAAATGTTGGAACAGCTGCCCATCTCGATGTCTTTTCCTCTTTGTACAATACTCTTCTTCATTTAAAAAAAATTGGGTACACCGTTGATATTCCTAACAATATTCAAGAACTAAAGGAGAAATTATTAGAGGGAAATTCCAAAGAGTACTCTTCCGATGCGAATGTAGCCCATAGAACTTCTGTTGATGATTATGTTTCACAATCTCGTTGGTTATCCGAGGTTGAGGATATATGGGGAGTTGCTCCAGGAAAGATTGATACAGATGGAGAGTCCATATATGTTCAAGGGTTAACTCTCGGAAACGTTTTCATTGGTGTTCAGCCAGCTTTTGGGTTTGAGGGTGACCCGATGCGTTTGCTTCTCGAAAAAGGTCATGCTCCTACTCATTCGTTTTGCAATTTTTATAAATATTTGCGGGACAATTTTCAAGCTGACGTTTTGTTACATTATGGAACCCACGGAGCTTTAGAATTCATGCCAGGAAAACAAGTTGGATTGTCGGAGAAGTGTTGGCCAGATCGTCTGATTGACGACTTACCTAACTTCTACTTGTATGCATCAAATAACCCATCAGAGGGTACGCTTGCTAAAAGAAGAATAGGTGCGACGTTGATCAGTTACATGACTCCTCCTGTGTGTGAAGCCGGCTTGTACAAAGGATTGGACGAGCTAAATTCTCTTCTCGACAGTTTTTATAATGATGTACAAAATAATCGGGGAGAAAAATTTGAGCAAAATTCATTAATTCAAATGATATTTGATAAAGCGAAGCAATTAGATTTAGTCGAAAAAGATATTGATCATACAGTTATGTCAACTAGCAAATTGTGCGATGAAATGGGAAGGCTTCGCTCGCGACTAGTAGAGTATCAACAGACCTTAATTCCAAATGGCCTACACGTTGTTGGAGAAATAAAAGGTGAAAGAGAGATTTTTGATATTCTGATCGCATTCAGTAAAAACTGGATCGAAAGCAACATGACGCTAAGAGACATGAACTTAAGTGAGGAGGTGCTCAATTTTATTCACAGCAAGAGAGAAATTTTAGTTTCAAATATTTTGAGAAATGATGCGTTAAAAAATATTCTAGACTGGATCAAGGATGAAAAATTCGGAAAAATTCAAGTTGAAGAAGCAGAGAAAGTTGCCACAATAAATCAACTAAGTTTATTGGCAAAACTTTTAGTTCGAACAAGAAATTTAATTGCAAAAGATTCTGAACTGGTTGGTATTACCAAGGCTTTGCAGGGAGAATTTATTGAACCTGCAGCAGGAGGGGACTTATTAAAAAATCCGAATGTTCTACCAACTGGTAGAAATATTCACGGCTTTGATCCTTTCAGAATACCTAGTGCATTTGCGACTTTAGAGGGAGCCAGGCAAGCTGATCAAATTTTAAAAAAAGCTGTCTCTGACTCGGGTTCACTACCAGAAACAATCGCTGTGGTTTTATGGGGAACGGATAACTTAAAAACTGAAGGGAGTCCAATAGGCCAAGTTTTACATTTAATGGGTGCTAAACCGAGGTTTGATAGTTACGGTAGGTTGGCTGGAGCTAGTTTGATAGATTTGGAAAAATTGGGTAGACCTCGGGTTGATGTGATGGTGACTCTGTCTGGAATTTTTAGAGACCTTCTTCCCTTGCAAATAAAAACTATTGCAGAGGCTGCGTTTCTAGCTGCAAGTGCAGACGAACCTCCTGAGAAAAATTTTATAAGAGCTCATGCATTGGAGGATTGTAAAAAAAATAACTGCGACTTACAAACTGCAGCTCTGAGAGTCTTTGGAAATGGTGAAGGAACGTATGGCGCGAATGTTAACCATCTCATTGAGAATAGTTGCTGGGAAGATGAGGACGAAATTGCCAATGTTTATTCGAAAAGAAAAGGCTTTGCGTACGGCGTTGACGGAAAACCAGTCCGAAATGAGTTAGTGATGGAAAATGTGTTGCAACGGATTGATATTGCTTACCAAAACCTTGATTCTGTTGAAGTTGGAATAACCACCATTGATACATATTTTGACACTTTAGGGGGCATATCCAGGGCAGTAAAAAAAGCGAAAGGAAAGTTAAATCAAAGTAAGGTAAGTGGACCAGATGGTCTGCCAGTTTATATTGCAGACAATACTCAAGGAAAAGGCTCAATAAGGGGAATATCAGAGCAAGTTGCCCTTGAAACTAGAACACGAGCGTTAAACCCGAAATGGTACGAAGGAATGCTTAGCCATGGTTGTGAGGGAGTGCGTCAAATTGAAGCTCAAATAACTCACACGTTAGGCTGGTCGGCAACTACGGGTCATGTTCAGCCTTGGGTTTACCAGAAAATGACCGAAACATTTATTTTGGATGATGAGATGCGAGAAAGAATTTCAGAGCTAAATCCACAAGCCTGTTCTAGGGTAGTTAAAAGATTGCTTGAAGCTTCAAGACGAAAATATTGGAATCCTAGTGAGAAGGTAATTTCATCATTAGAACAGGTGAGTCAGGATTTAGAGGACAAATTAGAAGGTGTTACAGAGGGAGTATCAACATGAATACAGCTACCGTAGATGTTTCAGAAATCAGAAATTTAAGCAGGCCACCTGATGGGGAGGGTAGCGTACAGGTTCAACAAGACCCAAAGTTAAAGATTGGTAGTGCGCGGGTTTTTGCTGTCTATGGGAAGGGTGGTATAGGAAAATCCACAACATCCTCAAATCTATCTGTGGCGTTTTCAAAGTTAGGAAAAAGGGTATTACAGATAGGCTGCGACCCCAAGCATGATTCAACTTTCACTCTTACGAAAAAGTTAGTTCCAACTGTAATTGACAGTCTGGAGGCTGTGGACTTTCATAGTGAGGAGTTGAGAATGGAAGATTTTGTTTATGAGGGTTATAACGGGGTGATGTGTGTAGAAGCTGGAGGACCGCCCGCTGGAACTGGATGCGGGGGGTATGTTGTTGGACAGACAGTCAAATTATTAAAAGAACACCATCTATTAGATGACACAGATGTTGTTATTTTCGATGTGCTCGGGGATGTGGTTTGCGGTGGATTTGCCGCTCCGCTGCAACACGCGGAAAGGGCTCTAATTGTTGCCGCTAATGATTTCGATTCCATATTCGCGATGAACAGAATTGTTCAAGCGATTAGCGCAAAGGCGAAAAATTATAAAGTGAGGTTAGGCGGCGTTATAGCAAACAGAAGTGAGGATACTGATCAGATTGATAAATTTGCTAAAAAGGTCGGGCTTAACAGGCTAGCACACTTCCCAGATCTGGACGAGATTAGAAAAAGTAGATTAAAGAAGGCTACATTGTTTGAGATGGACAAGACGCCCGAAATCGAATTGGTTTTAAAAGAGTATATGATGTTAGCCCAATCATTGTGGAATGGTACGGATCCAATCGCGCCGAATTCACTCAAAGATAGGGAGATTTTTGACTTGTTAGGTTTTGATTAAAATTAGGAATTGAATATGTTGTGGAAACCAGAAAGAGCGCCTTTGTTAGAGCAGGAGTACCAAGATAAACGCCATCAAATCGCACAGTATTTTGACAAGACTGCTGTTAAGGCGTGGGATCGATTGACGTCAAACGATGAGAACCTCAATTTTATCCGAGAGTCAGTTCGAAAAGGCAGGGAAAGAATGCAGCACCATATCTTAGAGCGATTTGGTGAAAATCTCTCAGGAAAGTCTGTCTTAGATGCAGGTTGTGGAACTGGCAATCTAGCCATGGATTTAGTAACAAGGAATGCTAATGTAGTTGCTGTGGACATTTCCCCCAGTCTTATAAAGATAGCTCGGGAACGATTTTCAAGAAACGATCAGTGTAAACATGATGGAGAGTTAAAGTTCGTTTGGGGCGACATGTTAGATCCATCTTTTGGTGACTTTGACCATATTGTACTAATGGACTCTACTATCCACTATAAGTCCGCAAATGCCATTGCTCTCGTGAATGAACTGTGTAAAAGGGCGAATGAATCAATTATTTTTACGTTTGTTCCTCTTACTCCCTTATTGGCTGTTAAATTCGCTCTTGGTAAATTTTTTCCTAAAAGTGAGAGAGCTCCCGCTGTTGAACCGTCATCAGAGGATGCCATCTGTAACTTAATTTCGCAAAATTTGAATGGGTGGGAAATTTCGGGTATGAAAAGAGTTTCTACCTACTTTTATGCATCTCAGGCGGTGGAGCTTCGTCGTGTTTGACATTTCAAAAAAACTTATCACAGCTTCAAGAAGATGGAAACATATTAATCCTATTCTTTTGCCATTTTCAGACGTAGCATCAAAGAATAATACGCTCCAGAAACTTATTCAATTATCTTTTTTTCAAGTATCAGTAGGAATTGCGTTCGTTCTCCTCGTTGGAACCCTTAACCGTGTAATGATTGTCGAGTTAGGAGTGTCATCTTCTTTGGTAGCGATAATGGTTGCGATACCCCTAGTCTTTGCTCCTTTTCGCGCCTTGATTGGGTTTCGATCAGATACACATAAGTCTGCAATCGGGTGGAAAAGGATCCCTTATTTGTGGGTGGGAAGTTTGCTTTTGTTCGGCGGGTTGGCTACGATGCCATTTGCCTTAATTCTGCTATCGGGGGATACTCACTGGCCAAAATTTTTTGCAGTGATTGCTACAGCCTGTTCTTTTCTGCTTGTGGGAAGTGGAGCACAAATAGTGCAAACTGCCGGTCTAGCATTAGCTACAGATATAGTTGATGAACCTTTAAGGCCACGAGTTGTTGCGCTAATGTATACAATGCTTTTGTTAGGTATGATGGTAAGTGGCATCGTGTTAAGTTCCATGCTTGAGCCTTTCAGTCAAATAAAATTAATCCAGGTGATTCAAGGAGTCGCGGTTCTAACTTTTTGTCTTAACATGTTGGCATTATGGAAACAAGAAGCTCGTAGCCCCAACAAAACAGCTAAACATCAAGTCTATCCCTCGTTTGCAAGTGCGTGGAGAGAATTGACATCAGATTTAAATGTTAGAAGGTTTTTTTTGGCGCTGGCTGTTGGAACAATTGCTTTTAGTATGCAGGACGTAATTTTAGAACCCTACGGTGGTGAGATTTTAGCTATGTCCGTAAGTGAAACAACCCTTTTGACAACTTTTTCTTCCTCAGGAGCTTTTTTAGCATTTGGTGTAGCTGCTTATATTTTAACCAAAAGTATAAATCCAAACAGACTTGCTGCGTTTGGAGCATTAGTTGGGATCGTAGGATTTTCATTTATAGTTTTCTCCGAACCTACTAAAATAATTGAGTTTTTTATTGTTGGTGTGTTTCTGATTGGTTTTGGAGGAGGTTTATTCTCCATATCTTGTCTAACCGCAGCGATGCACATTAATTTTGGGGAGTTTTCGGGCTTAGTTTTGGGCACCTGGGGTGCTATCCAGGCACTATCAATGGGAGCAGGTATTGCCCTGGGAGGACTTTTGCGAGATTTTACAGAATATATTTTATCCCTCGGCACTGTATCACAAACTGTTTTACCTCCCAACTTAGCGGGTTACTTGGGTGTTTATCACCTCGAAATATTTTTACTATTTTTAGTTTTAGTTGTAATTGGTCCTCTTGCAGGTAAACCAGGAGGTTCTTTTTCGCCAAACTCCAAAAAATTTGGTTTGGCGAGATTTCCAAATTAAAGGAGAAAAATATGGAAAGCGGAGCTATTACTCAGTATGTTGACGTTGCTCAACTGGTACTGTATCTATTTTGGATTTTTTTCTTTGGTCTCGTAATTTATTTAACCATAGAAAGCAAGAGAGAAGGATTTCCTCTTGAATCTGATGGGTTTGGTAAACGGTCGGGTAAAAAGGCAACTGGTTTATTGCCTATGCCAACAAAAAAGATTTTTAAAACAAAATATCACGGCAATTTTGAGGCACCTCACGCACGCGATGATACAGCTCCTTCGCCAGCTGGATCTCCCATAAACCTTTTTCCTGGAGCCCCTCTAGAACCATCAGGATCTAGTCCGATGCTCGATGATATTGGCCCGGGTAGTTTTTCTCAAAGAAT
Organism: Betaproteobacteria bacterium; assembly: GCA_028139135.1. Taxonomy (GTDB): domain Bacteria; phylum Pseudomonadota; class Gammaproteobacteria; order Burkholderiales; family Burkholderiaceae_A; genus UBA7377. The sequence goes on along the minus strand of JAOINB010000002.1, from coordinate 60,108 downwards.
AGATCATCCTGATCTAACGGCTGAGGGAGATTTTAAGATTGTTCCAATGAGGATAGAAAATTCTTTTGAAATTCTTGCCTCTGACACGGACCCTAGAGGTCTAGAGGTCTTTGGTCTCGAAGGAAAGGTTGGTGGAACATGTGTCGATGTGTGGGTCGACAGATCGGAACATATTATTCGTTATCTAGAAATTAAAACTCTATCTGGTAACTCGGTTTTGGCTCCGTTTAATCTCTCAGTAATAAAAAAGAACGCTATTTTTATTAATTCAATCATGAGCTCACAGTTCGATGACGTACCAGGTTTGAAAAATGCGAACACCATAAGCTTGTTAGAAGAGGAGAAGATTATGGGATACTACGGAGCGGGTACTTTAATGGCGTTTCCACGTCGAAGAGAATCGGTTTTCTAGATTTAAGAAAAAGGGTAGAAATATGAACGGACACACGCACGAATTTGAACCAACTTTCGGGTTTCCTGAGTCTCTTCCTGCTTCCGAGAAAGTTTTATGGCAGGGAAGTCCATGTGCCTGGTTAATTGCAAGGAGAATTTTTTTTCTGCCACATTTGTTTATTTACTTTCTAATACTTTCATGTATGGCTTTAATTTTTAATAGCGAAGCGCTGACCCTGAAAGATGTAATTATTAAATTCATGTCTTATATGTCGTTGGGTATGGTCGCTATCTTCCTTCTCTTGGCTATTAGTCATTTAATATCCTCTACCACTGTTTACAGTATCACTGATAAGCGTGTGGTCATGCGCATAGGCATTGTTTTAAATTTGAGTCTTAATATCCCATTTAGCAAAATTGAAACAGCGGCATGCAAAGAGTATCAGGATAAGTCAGGAGATATTTCGATAAAACTGGTTCCCGATAATAAAATAGCCTACCTTCACCTTTGGCCTCATTGCAGGCCCTGGTTTTTTTCCGCTCCAAGACCCCGGTTGTCTTGTCTCAAAGACGTAGAGGTTGTTGCTTCCCGTCTCACAAGTTCATGGGAAGAACAAAAACTCTTAGTAAATCGAGCAAACGCGAAAAAAGGACTACTCTAGGAAAGGAAAAGCTTTATGACACAGTTAAAACAAGACCCGATGTTACCCATTGTTAAAGTGGTGATCTCAATTCTTGCTCTGGTGCTTATAAGCACTTGGATTTTTAAAAACCATTTTAAGTCCGATGATAATTCAATAGATTTATCTGAAATAGTCATATCTAAAAAACTGCATTTTTATGATCATCCTGACGGCTCCATTCGAATCACAGATATAGATGGAGAGATATTAAACGTCATTGAAGGAGAAGCTTTCGTTCGAGTTTTATTGCGAAATTTAGTTAAGGAGAGGATTTTAATGGGTGTTGGGCCAGAGGAGCCATTCGAGTTAATAGCCAGAAAGGATGGTTTGTTGTCGCTAAGAGACCCTATTTCAGATTTACATCTGGACTTAACGGCTTTCGGCGCGTCAAATTCAAGGATTTTCATTGAATTGATTGAGGATAGGGATACTTAATAAATGGAGGTACAAATATGGCAGTAACAGGCGATTCCCTGGGTTCTCCCGGAAAAGACTTATCGATAAATTTGTCCACGGAAAAAGCACTTGAGGAAACAATGCTGTCCCCCCGCTTTTATACAACAGACTTTGCCGCGATTGATAAAATTAGCATCGACGGGGTTCGTGAAGAATGGGATAAGTTGATGTGTGAGTTTGAGAGAGACTCCAATATAGATCATTTCCAAAGACCAAAAGATATGCAAGAAAATTATTCTAAAATCTCACCGGAGGTCTACGACGAGTTTGTAGATTTTTTAATTAGTTCTATAACATCAGAGTTCTCGGGATGTGTTCTTTATGCAGAAATAAAGAAAAGAGCTAAAAATGATGATATGAAAAAACTTTTTGGTTATATGGCAAGAGACGAATCTCGTCATGCTGGATTCATTAACCAGTGGTTGAAGGATTTCAATATAGGTGTTGATTTGAGTTTTCTGACAAAAGCGAAGAAATACACGTTTTTTAAACCAAAATTTATCTTTTACGCTACGTACCTTTCAGAAAAGATTGGTTATGCGAGATACATCTCAATATACAGGCAAGTTGAGAAATACCCTGAATTCAGGTTTCACCCAATTTTCCTTTGGTTTGAAAAATGGTGCAACGATGAGTTCAGGCATGGTGAGGCTTTTGCGCTGCTCATGCGGTCAGACCCATCTTTATTAAAAGGAGTCAATTTGCTATGGATTAAATTCTTTTTACTGGCGGTTTTTGCAACTATGTTTGTCAGAGACCATAAAAGGCCTAAGCTTCATAAGGCTTTGAATCTTAGTCCTACTGAGTATGATATTCAAGTTTTTGAAATTACAACTGAGATTTCTAAGCAGGTGTTTCCATTGTTATTAGATATTAAAAACCCCAATTTTTTAAAAAGTTTAAAAAAGCTAAGCTACTTAAATGAGCAAATAGAACAATGTGGAACTAAAGGGATGTTTTCCATTAGACGGATGATTCTTTTTGTAAAGTTAGGAGTATGTTTTGCTAGGTTGTTCTTTATGAAATCACTAGTGAATAAGCTTCCAGAAGATTTTCGGGTGAAGCCGTCATGGTGACGATAATCTTATGGACTAATTTATGAGCGAAGCCGGGCACGTCGCGTTCATAGTCCCCTTTGCAAGTGCTGTTTTGATTTGGTGGTTGGGAACTATACTTCTATTGGCTGTAACACGGAAGCTTTACGTTTCTAAGATAATAGGATTAATGTTCCTTTCAGCAATATTAATGCAACTAGGTTTTTTTGGATTGTATTATTTTTCGCAGCATTCAGAGGGTAGTTATGCTGCATATGGCTCTTTTTTATCCACAATTCTTATTTGGGTTTGGCTAGAATCCTCTTTTCTTGTCGGCTGGGTGACTGGGCCGAGGAAAGTATCGTGCTCACCAAATTTGAAAGGTTTTGAGAGGGCTAAACAAGCCTTTCAAGCAGTTCTCCATCACGAGATACATATACTAGTGTTAGCACTAGGAATATTCTTAGTAACCAAAGATGGGGAAAATTATGTGGGTTTTTACGCATTTTTAATATTGTGGGGCATGCGTACGAGTTCGAAACTGAATTTATTTTTTGGTGTACGTAACCTTTATATTAATTTTTTGCCAGATAAAATAGCCTACTTATCAACTTATTTCAGACAGAAGTCATGCAATGCATTATTTCCATTTCTCTTCGCGTTAGCTTTTACGATTAACTTGTTGTTTTGGAACAACGCATTTATGTCGTTGGGAACTAGCCAGAATGTTGGGAATATACTTCTTGCAAGTCTAATGACCCTGGGGGTTTTGGAGCACATACTGATGATTGTTCCTTTCAACTGCAATGGGATATGGCGTTTTGGACTAACAGTTCAAAAATAATTATCCTGAAATTACATCTGTTTCGCTTTAAACGCATGGCTAAACTGCTTATAATAGAGGAGTTATCATATGGATGTTCAGGGGGATACATTATGATCAATCGATTAGTTGTTGTTATCGCACTTATGTTTTTAGCTAGTTGTGCGACTCGGCAGGATGCCCCGGTAGACCAGGGTTCTCAGGTTGTCGAATCATCTGGCGAAACGGGAGATGCCTTCGCTGAAACTAAAATAGTTACCCCTGGAATGTTAGCTGCCGAAAAGTTAGCTTCAACAGAACCATCAGTTTACTTTGATTACGATAAGTTTGAAGTCAAGGAACAATTTGCCCTTACGATTGAGGTTTTTGCCGAGTACATGCGAGCTATTCCAGGTTCGAGGCTACGGATAGAGGGAAATTGTGATGAGCGAGGGACTATCGAATACAATTTAGCTCTCGGACAACGAAGGGCAGATGCGGTTAAAGCAGCTCTTGTATCGATGGGAATCGATGGTGATAGAATCGAGAGTATCAGCTATGGCGAAGAGAGGCCACGAAATAGTATTAATTCTGAAGCTGGCTTTTCAGTAAACCGCAGGGCAGACCTTATATCAAGGTAATCAAAAATTGTTTCTATGATTCACTAGTTTTATTTAATCGTAGGTGGGGAATTACTGGTCAAAAGCTCAAATTCGAATAGTATTTTTGCGCTTTGCCCGAGCATCTTCATTGCTGACCCGTGTACTTCCCTAGAGGCATCCAAAATTTGCTGGACCGCTTCACGGGAAATATTGTCCGATTCTATGGAAAAATGTACTGAGATTTTTGTAAATATTTTTGGACTGTTTTCACTTCGAATTCCGCTAGCAAAAGCTTTGCAGGAATGCAGAATTCCCCCAGCTTGTTTAATACCTGCGACGAGATCATACTGAGTGCAAGCGACTGCCCCAACAAGAAACGTTTCCATGGGACGAGGCCCTATAGATGTTCCAGTAACCTCTTTTGCCGTATCTAATGGAATTACATGACCCGACCCAGTTCTAGCGGCAAAAGATATTCCATCACCGGCATTCCATTTTATTTCACATTCCATATGGTTATCTTTGCTTTTTACCATTAAACTTTAAAGTGTCCTGCTTCCAAATAATATTCTAATACGGTTTTCTAATGACATTTGATGATTTTTCTCAGGTTGAAATAAAAAATGTTGGGATTGAGCTTGCAAAAGCAAGAGAGGCATTTAATAAAACTAGCACGGACTTTGTTCTTGACTTGAGAACTACAAAGCACCACATAAATGCGATCGAGGAGGGCGAGTTAAGAATTTTTTATGGACCTCCATTTTATTTAGATCTGTTAAGACGTTATGCGCTAGCCCTTAATTTCTCTGAACTAAAAATAAAAGAGTTAGAGCGAAGAGTTACTAACCAAGAAGCTCAGGATGAGGAAAAAGATGCTCCCGCGGATGAAAAAATTGCAGTTGGTAATTCAGGGGAAAGTTCCAGCCAAATCCATACCAAACCCGCAAGTGGGAATGCTAGGAAATCAAAGATTTTTTCTAGATACACGCCAATGTCCTATTCGCAGCTTCGTATGGAGCATCAAGAGAAAAATAAGCTATTGGAAAAAAACCGCATCCTACTCAGATATGCCTATGGGCTTGTCTTACTTGCAGTTACAGCAGTGTATTTTTTAGATAATAGAGCGAGCCTCTCAGATGAAAAAATCGGTAGTAACAGTGGTTCCCCAACATCAATGACGCAAAAAAAAAGTGAGTTTATTAGTAGTGAGACTGCTAATGAGAAAGACATATACGAATCTCAACAATATGCGGATCTTTTAAATGAGATTAGCGAAAGCGTTAATAATTCAAATGAGAACCTTTCAAATAAAAAATTAGAATTTGATGAGTTTAAACCTTTCATCGTTGCGAAAGATATAAATCCTGAAATGTTAGGTATTGACGAAGATGTTCCTAACGTAATTTTCGACGTGAGAAGTACAACATGGTTGTGGATAAAGTTTGCAGATCAGTCTGTTAACGAATTTGTTGTAAAAGAAAATGAAAAGGTTTTAATAGAAAAGTACCCAATTTATGTTGTTGTAGGAGATCCAGAAAATGTTTTCTTATGGATAAAAGGTGAAAAGTATTCTATTGAAGCAAACGATCCGGAAAGAAATATCGCAAGATTTACCAGATCTCAACTTTTACAATTTACCAATTAGTGTTAGGAAAAAATTACCTGTTCAATATAACAATATTTATATTGCTCGCCTCTTTGTGGGGACTTTCTTTCATCTTCTTGCGGTTAGCTTCCTCCCATTTTGATTTTATAAGTCTTGCTAACGGAAGAATTTTTTTCGCCTGTATCTTTTTGCTACCATTTTTTTTATTTAGCAAGATACCGTCCCAAATTTTTTTTTTATTTGGTTTAGGACTTCTAAACAGTGCGTTACCATTTGCGTTGACCAGCTTCTCTGCGATGCATTTACCGGCAAGCTATTTAGCAACGATAAACTCCCTAGTACCATTAATAACAGTTTGTGTTAGAAGAGCATTTTTTGGAACTATTCCGACTAAGAAAACGGGGCTTGCAGTTTTGATTGGGACGTTAGGTGTTGTACTGGTTGTTGGGCTTGGCCCTGTGTCATTTAGTAGAGAGATTTTCATATCTTGTTTAGCATCTATTGGTGCAGCGATTTGTTATTCTTTATCCGGTATATTTGTTACTCATTTTTTTAAAAATAAATCATTAATTGCTTTATCTTTCATGTCATTAATAAGTGCTTTCATTATTCTTACTCCAATTAATTACTTTACGTTAGATGAGTTTCCGGAGATTCCTTTAGAGGGATTATATTCGTTGGCGATTTTAGGGGTTTTTTGTACAGGCTTTGCATACCTATTATATTTTCAGGTATTAAAATTTTTTGGTCCTACTGCTTCATCCAGCGTTACTTATTCTGTACCTATGTTCGGAACGATATGGGGCGTGCTATTCTTGGGAGAGGTTATTACATGGCAAATAGGTATAGGTTGTGCTGTAATACTTATAGCGAGTATTGTAATTTTTCAGGGGGAAAGTCGAGCATGAAAATAGTTTTAATCAGGCATGGGCAAACAGATTGGAATAAAAAAAAAAATCCAAGGTCATATCAATACTGATTTAGACGGTGACGGTCATAATGAAGCTCTTGCAATAAGTGAGGCTCTGGAGAAAGATTGTGTAGAGTTGATATTTTCGAGTCCATTAAAGCGAGCATATAGCACCATAGAGCCGTTAGCTAGGAGAAAACAAAAAGCAATTATATGTTCAAAAAATTTGATTGAAAGAGGGTTAGGGGTAGTTGAAGGTTTTGAAATGGGAAATGTCACGTCTGCTAAAGCCTACGAACAAAAATTGATCTTATGTAAGACGGCTGAAAAAAATTACAGACCTGATGGTGGTGAGAGCTTATACGATGTCTACATTAGAGTAAAAAAATTTCTAGATTTTCTTTCCACTATCGATATAAAAGGGGTTGTCGTGTGTATGACTCATGGCGGCGTTCTCGATATCCTATACAGGATAATCATGAATGAACCTTTGAGTTCAGAAAGAAAATGGGTAATACCAAACGGAGCATTTTTTTTGATAGAAAGATGCAGAAACGATTTTAAGATAATGAAGTGGGCTGAGACCAGTCATCTGAATAGTAGTGGAATGTTAGATGAATACTGAAGTAACCAAAAGAGTTTGCATTTTTTGTGGTCACCGTACAGGTAAAAAAGAAGTTTGGGTAGACTTTGCTAGAAATTTAGGTAATTTTCTAGGGAAAAATAAATATGTCGTATTCTACGGAGGAGGCAGTAAGGGGATAATGGGCTCCGTAGCTCTGGCTGCTAAGAAAAGTGGAGCAAGAGTGCACGGGATAATAACGGAAAAACTTGCTGAGACCGAGCCTATTTTAAAAAATATTGACGAAGTTACTATAGTTAAAACCTTAAGTGAAAGAAAAGAAAAACTCATAGAAAACTGTCACGTGGCTATTGTTCTACCCGGAGGAATTGGAACGCTTGATGAGCTTTTCGATTTATGGGCAAAAATACAAATGGGTGTTGAAAATAAAATTTTGATATTAGTGGACTTCAATAGTTACTATTCTAAATTGCTTTTATTTCTCAGGCATGTAGTTGACGAAGAGTTTTTATCAAAAGAGCAGCTATCAAATACAAAAATTTGTCAAAATTTAAATGAGGTTATCACTGAATTAGATAAATTGGATGTTAATAATGCGAAATTTATTTACTAGGTTGTACGATACAATCATGCTTTGGGTAAAATCCAGGCATGCCGTAAGTTTACTTTCTACAGTGAGTTTTGCTGAATCCTTTATTTTCCCAATACCACCTGATCTTTTGTTGATTCCTCTAAGTATCTCTAATCCCAAGAAAGCTTATTATTTTGCTATGCTTACAACAACTTTCTCTGTCCTTGGTGGGGTTATTGGATATCTTATTGGTATTTATTTCTCAGAGTTATTTTTAAGCACCTTAAGTTGGATATTCGATGAAAAAAGTGTAGAGATGACAATCGAATGGATGACTGAGTGGGGTGTTATGGTTGTTTTAATTTCTGGTTTTTCGCCTATCCCCTATAAGGTATTTACTGTAGCTTCTGGGGTTGCTGGATTAGCGTTTATACCATTCCTAATAGCATCACTCCTAGGGCGTGGTATGCGATTTTTTCTTATTGGTTTTATTGTCTCAAAGGGCGGTAATAACCTAGAAAAAAAATTAAGAAAATATTCTGAGGTTATTGGATGGACGGGTCTATCGATATTCTTTATATATGTTTTATTTACATATTTAGGGTATTTTTAGAAAAAAAAAGTCTCATAAGCGGGTGTAACTTTTTCTATCCATGAAGAAGGCATATTTTTCCTAAGATGCGTCCAGCTTTGTGTAATCTGTTTTTTGATGAATTTTCCTCCTAGTAATTTTGAGTGCTCGTCTGTTTTTGACAACTTTCTGCCATTACAATCCCTGACCACTGGTACGTGCAGTATTGTTGGAAAAGGAAATCCGAGGATTGTCTGCACTTGTCGATTTCGCTCTATAGTAAATTTTAGGTCATCCCCTCTCACGACTCTCGTTACTCCCTGAAGGTAGTCATCAATTACAACAGTAAAAGCATAAGAAAAGTCTCCCGTAGTCAACCTTTTTATAACAAAGTCATCACGATTGGTTGACTTCAATCGTAAGGTTTGTACTTGCGATAAACAGGTGCCCTTGCGATTTCTGCAAATTTGAGGGTATCGAATTTCTCCGGATTCTAGATATTTAACAAGGTGGTTTTTTTGTGACAATGACTTTCTCGTGCATTTGCATAGAAAGGTCCGGTCTACCGAGCTCAAATAATACATAAAATTGGAGTAAATATGTTGTCTTTCGCTTTGATAAATCACGCCATCCTTTTCATGCCCTAGATTAGGCCAAACATCCCATACAATCCCATGGTCAATTAGCTGTTGTTTTATCAATCCGATAAACTTTGATTTACTTCTTTGACTGTCGCTGTCTTCTATACGTAGCCAAAATTTGCCATTTTCAGATTTTACGTCTAAAAAGCTAGCCAGAGCAGTGACTAGAGAACCTAAGTGTAAAGGACCGGTAGGTGATGGAGCAAATCGGCCACGAACATTTTTATCGTTCGTTTTTTCCATTTATTGCGTCAAAGGACTCTTTGGCAGCTTCTAGAATTTGCTGAACAGGTTTTCCTTCATGTTTTATAGATAAGAACCCGGCTTCATATGGGGAAGGAGCAAGATAAACACCTCGAGTTAGCATTTCGTGAAAGAACCGTTTGAATAGATCTATATTTGAGTCTAAAACATCATTAAACGTTTTTGGAATCTCGGGTCTAAAATATATTCCAAACATACCACCTACGTAATCAGAGGAAAATTCTTCAACTTCCTGATCTTTTGCAATATCTCTCAATCCAACAATTAGTTCCTTAGTGAGCAACTCAAGTGATCTGAAAAAATTAGGTCGTGAGACAATCTTTAGCGTCGCAATTCCTGCGGCTACCGCTATAGGATTGCCTGAAAGAGTACCGGCTTGGTAAACTGGCCCTAAAGGAGCGAGGTGTTTCATGATTTCCTTTTTACCGGCAAAGGCACCCATTGGCATACCACCTCCAATTACTTTTCCAAAAGTAGTCAAGTCTGGGCTGATGTCGTGTATTCGCTGGGCTCCACCGAGGCTCACTCTGAAACCGGTCATAACCTCATCAAATATCAATAACGAACCAAATTTATCACAGGTATTTCGTAGTAACTTAACAAATTCTTTATTAGGTTTTACAAGGTTCATGTTTCCAGCTATTGGCTCAATGATGACAGCTGCAATTTCATCCGGAAAGGATTCAAAACATTCGACTAATGCCTGAGGATCGTTATACGGCAATACAATAGTTTCGCCAGCAAAAGGCTTTGGAACGCCTCCAGATGTTGGGTTTCCCAATGTTAGCAAGCCTGAACCTGCTTTTACGAGAAGAGAATCTACGTGACCGTGATAACAACCTTCAAATTTCACAATTTTGTCTCTGTTAGTAGCCCCCCTTGCAAGTCGGATCGCTGACATTGTAGCTTCAGTACCAGATGATGTTAACCTCACTTGTTCAACAGAGTTTACATGTTCTTTTATCATTTCCGAGAGGATCGTTTCCCCTTCAGTAGGCGCCCCGAAGCTCAACCCATTTGATAAAGAGTTCTTTACCGCCGAAATAACTTCCTCATTTGCGTGCCCTACGATGGCTGGTCCCCAGGAGCAAATCGTATCTACATATCTGTTGCCATCTACATCAAACAAATAAGGTCCAGAAGCTTTCTGAATAAATCGAGGAATTCCTCCTACAGAATTAAAAGCCCTGACAGGGCTATTGACTCCGCCAGGAATCAAGTCTTTGGCTTTATTAAAAAAGTTTTGGCTTTTTGAAATATTTTGCATTTTTCTATAATTTTTTTCCTAATCCTTGTATTTTACGCTATGGTGGACACAGTATTAGTATACTTGTTGCTTTAAAACCGCTTTTTATTTGATAGTTTTTTATTTTTTTATTCGTATGTTAAATTTTACCCTATACATTTCCGCTTACTTCCAGGCTACAAGTGCGATAACCAGCAACTTGATTTTTAAGAGAGTGAAATGAAGAGTTACATGTGTCTTATCTGTGGATGGATTTATAGCGAGGAGGATGGCTCTCCGGATGAGGGTATTGAGCCAGGGACCAAGTGGGAAGATGTCCCTATCACCTGGACCTGTCCTGAGTGTGGAGCACAAAAATCTGATTTTGATATGGTGGAAATCTAAGTATAAACGCTAGTTATCGGTAACTGCCTTAAACCTATCCAAAGTTTTTTTCCTTGCTTTCTCATGATCAACAATCCTAGTGTAGTATTTTGTGTCAGCTTCGCCCCCTAGTAATCCCTCTATTTTCCAGGGCTCGTGTATCAGCTTGGAGGAAAGATTACTAAGTTCAGGAACGTACTTTTTTATAAATTCACCTTCAGGATCGAATTTTTTCGCCTGACTTGTAGGATTGAATATTCGAAAGTAAGGTTGCGCGTCACATCCGGTAGAAGCGGCCCATTGCCAACCTCCATTATTCGCAGAAAGATCAAAGTCCAACAATTTATTCGCGAAATATTTTTCACCCTCCTGCCAATTAATCCCTAAATCTTTAGTTAGGAAACTTGCGGTGACCATTCGTAAGCGGTTGTGCATATATCCCGTTTCATTTAGCTGTCTCATACCAGCATCAACTAACGGGTAGCCAGTTTTTCCTTCTGTCCACTTGATAAATAGATCATCATCTATATCCCAAATCAACCTGTCATATTTCCTTTTAAAACATCCAGTTTCTACATGAGGAAAATGGAATAAGATTTGCATGTAAAAATCCCTCCAGATTAATTCTGATAACCATGACTGCATTCCTTCTGTGTCAATACCATCTTGTTTACACCCCTGTATTTTTGTAAAAATTGAATGAACAACTTTTTTTACAGAAATTGTCCCGAAACGAAAATGAGTAGATAAATACGAAACCCCCATTTTTGCGGGAAAATTTCTGCAATGATCGTAATGTTTAATTACTTTAAAAAAATTGTTGACTAATTCTTTAGCCCCGTCAGAACCAAAGTGCAGTTTTATTTGTTTGCTATCTGATGAAAAACCTAGCTCTTCAATTTCTGGCATTTCATTTAGATGATCGACTTTTCCCACACATTCACTTAGCTGTTTCTTGCTGTAATCTCGCCAAGGATTATTTAGGTCTGAAAATTTCATTAACCATTTTTTTTTATACGGGGTGAATACCGTATAGGGATTACCTTCATTAGTTAAAACCTCGAATTCTTCAAAAACACATTGGCTTTTTATTTGTGATGACTTAATGTTGAGATTTTCAAGTGACTGAGAGATTTTTTTGTCCCTTTTTCTAGCGTATTGTTCATAGTCCTTTGACCACAATACATGACCTGCATTGACCGCTTTGGCGGCTTTGGGGATTAAATTGACTGGATCACCTTTTAAGATTAAGAGATCAGACCCTAACTCTTGTAGTTTTTTTTTGATGTCATTCAGGGTTAGATAAATGAACCCTAATCTCTTATCCACATGCAATGATTTACTATCCAGGATGGCAAAGGGACTTCTTTTTATGTTTTTGAGAATCACATCATCAAAAACAAAACAGAAAACCAATTTTTTATTTTTTAAAAGAGCGTTCTTGACGAGCTCATTCTCCATGATTCGTAGGTCTCTACGTAACCAAATAAGAGAACCTCCATATAAATTGCATTTCATATTAGGACGGTTTGCGATGAATAAAATTTGCAGTACACTATATCGTATGTCTAATAATACTACAGGTTCTCCGTACATAAACCATCATCTTTTAGTTGCAATGCCTGGACTTTTAGATCCGATTTTTTCTAAATCCGTTGTTTACCTTGCTGAGCACAGTGGAGAAGGGGCTATGGGAATAGTCATAAATAAGCCCTGTGAACTAAACCTAAGGGCACTTCTGACAAAATTAAACTTAGGAAGTAAGGATGGTCAAGAAAATCGAGGAGCTTCAGAGCCTGTGTATTATGGGGGTCCGATACAACAGGACCGAGGCTTTGTGTTGCATGAGCCAGCTAGTACCTGGGCATCAACCTTAAAAATAAATGAGGCGTTAGCCCTGACCTCATCGAAGGATATCCTTGAAGCCACAGCGAAAGGAGTCGGTCCTGAGAAAATACTGGTGTCTCTAGGGTATTCCGGATGGGGTCCGGGTCAACTGGATACGGAGTTGGCTTCAAACTCATGGTTGACTATTCCTTTAAAGGATAATAAGCTTCTTTTCGATACACCAGCTGATGTGAGGTTTGCAGAGGCTTTTAAAATACTAGGCATTCATCCAGATAACTTATCGAATTTTATTGGACACGCTTAAAATGAGAATGCAGACTTTTGCAAGAGAAGATTAATTCGACACTTATAGGGTTTGATTACGGACTCAAAAAAATAGGTGTTTCCATTGGGAATACAGTTAGTGGGGTCGCTTCTCCACTTAAAATTTTATATAGTAAGTCAAAAATTGAAGGGTTCAAGGCAGCTAAGGAAGAGGTTTTTTCTTGGGATCCTGAGTTAATAGTGGTTGGTTTCCCTTCCCATCTTGATGGAAGTATGCATCCTTTGGCAAGTAATTGTAAAAAATTCGCCAGAAATATTAGCTTTGAAACCGGTAAAAAAGTACGGTTAGTGGACGAGTCTTATACTTCTGTCTTGTCAAAAGGTAAGGGGCAAGATGACGCAAGGGCGGCGGCGTTGATATTACAAGTGGTGTTAGATGAGTTATTCTACGCAAATAAATAAACATGGTGGTTTGAATCATCTATTAACTATAGAGGGTATTCCGCGAGATTATTTGATTAGAGTTCTTGATCGTGCAAATAGATTTCTCTCATTGGGGGACAATATTGCTCTAAAAAACTATCCAGTATTAAAAGGGCGATGTGTCTTTAATATTTTTTTTGAAAATTCAACCCGAACTAGTTCGACATTTGAAATTGCTGCACGACGGCTCTCAGCGGATGTAATGAAATTAAATATTCTTGGTTCAAGTTCGTCTAAGGGGGAGTCTCTCTTAGATACTGTTGATAATCTTGTTGCAATGCAAGCCGATATGTTTATTGTTCGTCATTCATGTAGTGGAGCTGTACACCTTATTGCAAATCACGTAAATCGGGTTTCTCCAAATATACAGGTATTGAATGCCGGCGACGGTTGTCACTCTCATCCAACCCAGGCTTTACTTGACATGTACACTATAAGATTCTTTAAAAAGAATTTCCGTAATTTAAGGGTAGCAATCATAGGGGATATCTCTCACTCAAGGGTCGCTAGATCAGATATCTGGGCGTTGTCCATTTTAGGAGTACCTGAGATCCGAGTCATATCTCCCAAGACGCTATTGCCTATGGATATTGAACAGATGGGTGTTACGGTTTTTTCGGATTTAAACAAGGGATTAAAAGATGTAGATGTAGTCATTGTCCTAAGACTACAAAATGAACGAATATCAAGTCCCGTTTTACCGAGTGCAAAAGAGTATTTTAAGTTTTATGGACTTACTGAAGACGCAATGAAGAATTGTGATGAAAATGTGATTATTCTTCATCCTGGACCTATGAATAGAGGCGTAGAAATTGATTCGAAAGTAGCAGACTCTGCTAGTTCAGTTATTTTGAAGCAGGTGACTTTTGGAATAGCTATCAGAATGGCGGTAATGGATTTACTACATCAGGAAAGACTAGAAAGAGACAATGGATAAGGAAGAAGAGTTTAAAACGATAGAAATTCTAAACGGACTCGTATATTGCAATACAGCTAAAAAATTTATCCCTAAAAACATAACGATTTCTTCAGGAAAAATTCAAAGAATAGACCTTAATACTACCTCGGGACCTGTTTCATCATCTTCTCTTAAAATAGACGCGAAAGATTGTATCGTGACAAGTTCTTTCACAGATTGTGCGGTAAGAATCAAAGAGCCGGGTTCTGAATATAGGGGGACTATGTATTCAGAATTAAAATCTGCTGTTGGAGGGGGAATTACTAGATTGGTATGTCCGCCAGATACTGATCCAGTGCTAGATGAACCAGGATTAGTAAAAATGTTAATTAATAAATCTATAGATTTTAAAAAAGCTATAGTAACTCCCCTGGGAGCACTTACTCAAGGGTTGGGGGGGCAGCACATTACAGAAATGGGAGAATTATTCGAAGCCGGTTGTATAGGTTTCTCGCAAGCAAATCAACCTATTCGTGATAATCAAGTATTACTCAATGCATTTCAATATGCATCAAATTTTGATTTTCCAATTTGGTTATCACCCAGAGACCCATGGATCGGACGAGACGGAGACATGCATAGTGGTTTGACTTGTACCAGGTTAGGTTTAAAAGGTGTACCTGATTGTGCCGAAACACTCTCTTTAATAACATTGCTTAAAATAGCTGAAATGACAAATGCAAGATTACACCTATGTCGTTTATCTTCTCTTGAAAGTGTGGAGATTGTTAGAAAGGCGAAGAAACAGGGCTTGAGAATTACAGCTGATGTGGGAATACATTATTTACATCTTACTGATTTAGATGTTGGATTTTTTAACACGAATTGTAAGGCTGACCCACCATTTCGTGGACAGAGAGATCGGGATGCTCTTACCGAGGGATTGCTTGATGGCACGATAGATTTTATTTGCTCGGACCATACGCCTGTTGACATAGAAGAAAAAACCTTACCTTTTTCTGAAGCTACAGAGGGGCAAATCGGTACTGAGTTATTGCTACCGTTAACTATAAGTTGGGCTAAAAGGCACAAAATAGAGATGAATCAAGCATTAAATCTTATAAGTACTAAATGCTGCGCCATTTTGAACGAAAAAATTCCTAGAGTTGAGGAAGGAGCTGTAGCAAACGTGACTGTTTTTGGAGTGAATGACAGTTGGATCATAGAAGAGCAGCAACTGTTATCTCAGGGAAAAAACTCACCGTTTCTGGGCTACGAGATGTATGGAAAAGTACATGCGACAATAATGAACGGACGTTTAGTTTTTTCGAAGGATTAGCGGATGGTCCATTTAAAAATTCTTTTGAGATTTACTTTTCTAATTATTTGGGTTGTATTTGGTTTTCTCGTGTTATTTTTGATGTCTCCGCTTCGAACGTCAAATATAAAAAAAAAAGTTATCAATTATTGGTCGAAAATTCTTCTTTCATTAATCGGTCTTCGAGTAATATGCAAAGGAAAAAAAAACGAACTACCTGCGTACCCGTTT
Organism: Betaproteobacteria bacterium; assembly: GCA_028139135.1. Classification (GTDB taxonomy): domain Bacteria; phylum Pseudomonadota; class Gammaproteobacteria; order Burkholderiales; family Burkholderiaceae_A; genus UBA7377. Next base: position 44,341 of record JAOINB010000002.1, on the reverse strand, counting down.
ATCGTAGTGTCTAATCATATTTCTTGGGTAGATATTTTTGTCTTACTTTCCGTTCTACCGGTGTCATTTATAGCAAAAAAAGAAATCAAAAAGTGGTTTTTTCTTGGTGGTTTAGTAGAAATGGCTGGGACAATTTTTATTGATAGAAATCGTCGGAAAAGTATAAAGGAAGTTTCGGAGAAAGTTACTCAGAAGTCTTTAGATCTAAAGAAGTCATACGCTTTTTTCCCAGAGGGTAAGACTTCTCCTGGTAAGACAATACAGAAATTTCATTCGGGTTTATTCTCGCTATTTTTAGACAATGAGAAACTGACTTTGCTACCGGTCCTTATCAAATACAAGAAGGACGATGTATTTACTGAGGCATGTGCATATGTCGGGGATATGACTTTACTACAGTCTGTAGTTAGAATAATTAAGAATTCCAACTTATCGGCTGAGTTGCAGATAATGCCAGCAAGTGCTATAAAAAATACCGGCGATGGAACACCGAGTGAGGGAAGAAAATACCTAGCTTCTCAAATCAGAATCAAGATGCTGGAACTATATCATCAATGACTCTTTTAGTATATACACGATTGTCACCTAGTCTGATTGCAGTTAGCAGTTCTCCTCTACCGCAACCAGTATCTAGTGAAACGAACTCTTTCCGTATAATTAGACCAAGAGATGACCAGTGACCAAAGAGTATTCTTTCTTCTCTTTTTAATGCTCCTTTAAAATTGAACCAGGGAATTAGGTCGGAGTTCTGTGAAGAGGGTGCATCTTTTACCGAAAAGTCCAAATCTCCGCTAGGCTTTAAATATCTCATCCTAGTAAATATATTGATTATGGCTCGATTACGATCTTCCCCTTTTAGCTCAGAGTGCCAAACCTTGGAGCAATTTCCCCACAAATTAGAAATAAATCTCTGCCAGTTCTCGCATTGTAGTTCTGTCTCTATTTCGCGTGATAGTTTTTTGATAGTGTTGATATCCCAAGTAGGATATATCCCAGCATGCACCAAAATATATTTTCCAGAAACATGAGCTAATGGACGATGCCTTAACCAATCGATTAATTCATTTTTGTCAGGAGCTTCTAATAGGGCTTTGATTCCTACATCCCTACTATTTCTTGAATTTTCACCTATTAACCTGAGTAAATACAAGTCATGGTTTCCCAAGACACAAACAGTTTTTATTTTGAGAGATTTAATAAATCTAATACAATTAGTGGGAGAAGGGCCACGGTTTACTAGATCGCCGCAAAACCATAGTTCGTCATTTTTTTTTAAATCAAGGTGATCAACCAGGGAGACTAAGGTTTCGATGCATCCATGAATGTCTCCGATAACGTATGTAGCCATGTGTAAATTTTAACAACAATTTAGCAAAAATGAAGATTTCCAAATCAATATTTAGAGCTTACGATATACGAGGGGTAGTTGGTAGAGATTTATCTAATGAATCCATCTATCTTATTGGATTAGCCTTAGGCGAAATATTGAATCAGCGGAAAGTTCAAATTTGCGGATTAGGGAGAGATATGAGGGATTCAAGTTTAGAATTCTCAAGCATATTTAAGTCTGCCCTTCAAGAAAGAAATATTATCGTAAAAGATTACGGAGAGGTTCCGACGCCCGTCTTATATTTTGGCTCTTTTTTTCAGGAAGGACAAACGGGGGTCATGATCACCGGTAGTCATAATCCACCGGAATACAACGGATTGAAGATTATGATCAAGAGCTTGCCGTTTTGGGGAGATGATCTACAGCTTTTATATAAAAAAATAGAATCAGATAATTTTTATTTTAAAACTATCAAAGCAAGTAAAGATCATGGTAACACTCCAATAATAGATTCTTATAAAAATGCAGTCCTGGCTAAACAGAATTTAAGCCGATCCTTAAGAGTTGGTGTGGATGCGGGGAACGGGATCGCCGGACCCATTGCATGTTCCATCTATGAAGCTATGGGTTGTCAAGTGTTCAGCCTTTTCTGCGAACCTGATGGCAGTTTTCCCAATCACCATCCCGATCCTGCCGACCCAAAAAATCTAGAGGACTTAATTAAACTCGTAAGATCAAAAAAACTGGATCTCGGTATCGCCTTTGACGGGGATGGAGATCGGATTGGGGTGGTTGACAGCGATTCAAATGTTATTTGGCCCGACCGACAAATGATGATTTTTTCCAAAGATGTATTAAAAGATAATCCAGGAGCACCCATTATTTATGATGTTAAATGTTCGCGAAACCTTCATAAATGGATAACAGACTATGGCGGTTGCCCTATAATGTGGAAAACAGGCCACTCATTCATGAAATCTAAATTAAAGGAAACTGGAGCATTTTTAGCGGGAGAAATGAGTGGTCATATTTTTTTTAACGATCATTGGTTTGGATTTGATGACGCCATTTATGCTGGTGCAAGATTACTTTCAATTTTAGCTGATGAAGAGAATATAACCCACCTTTTTAGAGACCTTCCGGATTCGTTTTGCACCCCTGAGATTAAACTTGAGATCAAGGATTTTTCGGCTGACGATCTATTAAAGAGATTAAAAAATAAGAAACTTTTCCCTCGCGCCAAGAATTTTCATTTCTTGGATGGGATTCGCATAGAGTATGAGGATGGTTTCGGATTAGCGAGACTGTCTAATACAACTCCAGTTGTTGTCTTTCGCTTTGAAGGAGATTCAAAAGTAGCGTTAGAGAGTATAAAGAAGGATTTTCGAAATTCATTAATGGCAATTATGAAAAATATTTCCTTACCATTTTGAAATACAGATTATTAAGACATGTTTCGACTTTTTTATATCTTTTATCAGGTTGTGCTTTTGTCTTTGATACCTTTTTTGTTTGTACAGTTCCTATGTAAAAAAAAAATCAAAGGTTTCAAAGAACACTTCATGGTTCGGTTCTTTGGGTTTTCTAATATAATACAAAATAGTAACAAGCAATTAAAAAAAAACCTCTTTTGGATTCATGCTGTGTCTTTAGGAGAGGTTCAAGGAGTAACTCCATTATTAGAAAAGCTACATGAAAGGGACCCTGATTGTATGATCTTTCTTACTGTTACTACTAAGACTGCCTGGGATTATATGCAGCAGTATTTGAACACAGTTAATTCCTTGAATGCGCAAAAATTTAGAATGGAGATCTTACCTTTTGATTTTCCATGGGCTACCGAAAGATTTTGTAAAAATTTGAAACCATCTGTTCTTGCGCTGATGGAAACTGAAATATGGCCCAATTTAATTCGATCTTGCAAAATAAACAAAACAAGGGTCATTCTTGTTAATGGACGATTATCTCCAAGTTCGTTTCGTGCTTACAAAATAGGTAAAAGGTTTTTTCGTAGAATTTTAAATGAAATTGATGTAATAGTAGCGCAATCTGATAAGGACAGTGCCCGATTTCAAGAATTGGGATTTGAAAGGGAGGTGCCTGTACTTAGTAATTTGAAATTTGACGTTCGCCCCAAAAAGCATCACCTGCATAATGGCGCTGCACTACGCAGTCGGTTAGCAAAAAAAACTATCTGGTTAGCCTTAAGTACAAGGGAGGGTGAGGAAAAAGAAATTTCCACTTTATGGAAACAAAGAATGTTTTCTGAAAAAGATCAAGTGTTGATTATAGTACCAAGGCATCCCGAGCGATTTTACAAAGTTCTTAATGAAGTTAAAATAGCTGGATGTATCGCAGATACCAAAACAAACTTTCTAAGGAAGGAAAGTGTCCACCTGAAGGAATGTCCTAGCATTTTGATAGGAGACAGTATCGGTGAGGTGCAAATGTATTTGGCTGCTTCGGACATCGTTCTGATAGGAGGGAGTGTCATAAGAAAGGGGGGTCAAAACCCTCTAGAAGCATGTATCCAAAAGAAGCTTATTTTTTTTGGGAATTATATGTTTAATTTTGAAAAAATATCTAATGATCTAATTAAGGAAAGGGGAGCAGTACTGATAAAAACATACAATGAATGGTTTTCAGAAGGCCAAAAAATCTTGAACGACAAAAATAAAAGCAATAGTCTCCGTGACAATGCTTTTGATTTTATTGTAAGGCGAGGTGGTTCCTCGGAAAAATATGCGGATATCATCGTAAATGATTGGCAAAGATTTAATTCGAATCGCTAATCAATTGGCTCATTTGCTTTACTGCAGATGCATCTAAATTACCGGTAGCGCTGAGTAGTTCTAATTTCGCTTGTAAGGCATCATACCTAGCAATAGCTAAGTCTCGCTGAGTGGAAAAAAGTTGTCTTTGGGCGTTAAGCACATCAATATTGATGCGAACACCAACTTCATAACCTAGTTTGTTTGATTCTAACGCTACCTTACTAGACTCCTCAGCCGCTTCTAATGCTTCGACCTGAGATAGTCCTGCGATAAAGGTTCGGAAGGATTTACCGGCGATACGGTCGGCATTTAGCATTTCGAATTCGAGAGTATTTTCTGCCCTCTTCAACTCGGAAATAGCCTGACGTTCGGATGCGGAGATGCTTCCGCCTCTGTATATCGGGGCTGAAATGCTTAAGGTTGCAGTTTTAATGTCTTGCGTGATACTGGTAGTGGAATCTACAGTTGAGTTGTTTGCGCTTAAACTGAGATTTAAGCTAGGCATCCTCGCAATCTTTCTTTTCTTTAGGTCAAGGGTTGCAAGCTTTGTTCTAATTTTTGCTATTTTGACTTTTAAATTGTTATCTCTAGCAATTTGCATCCATTCTTCTGGCTTAGATAACTTAGGTTTTTCCAATCTTACCCTTTTGTTAATACCTACTAAATTTTCGGGCAATGATACAAGTAATGATTTTTCTAAATTTGTTCTTGCAATAGCCAGATTATTTTTCGTTCTAATTTCAGAGGCTCTGATTAAATCAAATCTTGCTTGTGCCTCTTGTTGGTCAGTTATTGTTGACGTTCCCACTTCGAAATTTCTCTTTGCAAACTCTAGTTGTTCTTTAACAGCATCTTTTTCCGATTGAATTGTTTTTAAATTATTCTGAGCAATTAAAATATTAAAATAAGCATCAACTATTCTAAGAATTGTCTGCTCTTTAGATATTAAAAAATTTAGTTCTGCCACCATAACGTTAAGTTGGCTTTGCTCCAAAGTTAAAAATTTCTCTCTATCAAATATTGTTTGTGATAACGTGACGCCAACATTTTGTGTGTTTGTATCAATGCTCGTTGAGTTTTCTGTATCAGCATATGAACCCGAGATGGAAATATTCGGCATAAGTGGAGCCCGAGCCTGGTTAACTAATTCTTTTTGCTTATCGAGTAAATTTTTATCCCTTAAAAACTGAGGATCACTCTTGAATGCAATATCAACAGCACTGATTAGGTCCATCGCTGATATATTTGTAGTAAATGTCAGCACAACGCATATCATTAAGGCTTTATTCATCTTTTTTCCAATTATTTCTATTTAGATGTTAACAAAATTTATTATTGCATGTATGGGTTTTAAAGTCCTGGTTATAGATTGTTAGGTTAGGGTCTTTCAAGTATATTCAGGGGTATTAAGATTAATTCAGGAGATTTTTTTGGATACTAGTAGTTCCCTTAAAGCGCTTATACTTGGTTTAATCGAAGGAGCTACCGAGTTTTTACCTGTCTCTTCAACGGGACATCTAATTTTTTTTGGAGATTTAATTAGATTCGATGAGGTGTACTCGGAAGTATTTGATGTTGCAATTCAATCCGGAGCGCTTTTAGCAGTCATCTTATACTATAGAAGGGATTTTATAGATCTTGTGACGTTTAGAAACCGAAATCTTCTTCGTTCCCTCATCATAGCATTTTTTCCTATAGGCATTTTTGGGTTGTTATTTGGTAAATTTATACTAGAAAATCTTTTCGACACTCTGTTTGTGGGGTTGGCGTTCATAATGGGCGCATTACTAATGCTCCACGTTGAATTTTTGCATCGGCACGAAAAACAAAGGGTTGAAAGTATTCAAAATATATCAAAAAATAATGCTCTGAAAATAGGGTTGATTCAAACCTTAGCTTTAATTCCGGGATTTAGCAGGTCAGGTGCGGCTATCATTGGAGGAATGTATTTTGGTCTAAACCGTTCCACAGCTGCCAACTTTTCATTTTTGCTTGCTGTACCAGTAATCCTAACAGCAACAATTTATTCTCTTTATTTGAAATTTGAAGAAGTTAACTTAGAAAATATTCAGGTTTTCGTCGTTGGTTTCTTTACTTCTTTCTTATCTGCTTTTTTAGTCATTAAATTTTTGATCTCTTACCTTAAGAGTCACAGCTTGATAGTTTTCGCTGTCTACCGTATTTTAGCCGGAATATTGATAATTTTTTTGGCACCTTAGTTTGATCTTTGGAAAGAGATTTCGTAAATTTTGGATTCATTATCAAAAGCTTTTTGTTCAAATTTTGAAGTTGTCCTATCTTTTGGCCGATTGCCATATCGATCGTTTCTGTTTTGCATGCATTTTTGTTTATCAAGGGCGCTCAAGATTTGGTCTGCATAATTACTATTATCTGTCGCACATTTTATTTCCCCGTTGTTTTTTAACTTTCTAGCAATAATTTCTGCAAACTCCTCATCAAGCAATCTCCTTTTAATATGTTTTTTTTTAGGCCAGGGATCGGGAAAATATATGTGAATTTCATCGATTGATTCATCCGGAATCATGTAATTTAGAACGAGATAAGCGTCGTATTCTACGATTTTTATATTTTTAATATTTTTGTCATAAATATTTTTGAGAAGATTGCCGATAGCGGGCTTGTACATTTCAATTCCCAAAATGTTTTTCGTGGGATTCCTTATCGAAAAGTCAATGATTTCTTCACCCATTCCGAATCCTATGTCAAGAACAAGTGGGTTATTATTTCCAAAGACTTTTTCGGGTAGTAGTTCCTTTTTCGAGAACGGAACGCAAAAAAATCTAGAATAGCTACGGATCGCTCTTTTTTGGGCGCTTGTAACTCTTCCGCTCCGCAACACAAAACTTTTAACATTCGAATTGAAAAAATTTGACATAAATTTGCAAAAAAAGGCAAAAAGCCTACAGAAATTGATAGAATTGAAACTGTTTCTTTCTTCTCGAGGTATACATGAATAAAGCTGATTTAATTGATTCCATATCTAGTTCCTCTGGCCTGCCAAAATCGAAAGTTGATGAGGTATTAGGGACCACCATAGATTGCATTATAAAGGCCGTTTCCAAAGGAGAAAACGTTCAACTTGTCGGGTTTGGTACTTTTGGCTCTGGGAAAAGGGCAGCCAGGATGGGCAGAAATCCTAGAACAGGAGAGGAAATTAAAATCCCCGCTTCTAAAACTGTTAAATTTACTGCCGGAAAAGCTTTTAAAGACGCTGTAAATAAGCGATAGTTTAATAGAAATTTTGTGCCCCAGTGACTAAAATGAGAGTTTGCAGTCGCCGGGGCTCTACCGGCTTACTTAAGACTTTTTAACATGCATGTGTTCTTTCGGTCGGATAAACCGTTAATGAATAAATTCGTTCTACCGATTTTCTAAACAATAGCTTGCCATAGTTGTATGAATGGCGTATTATTCTAATACTTTAGTATACATAGTGTACGCGGATGTAAATATGGATACGTTGAGAATTTTGGTTGTTAGTCAAAAAGGTGGCGTGGGGAAAAGTACTCTCTCAGCCAATTTGTCAGTATGGTTTTCGGAAAAAGCTTTCAAAAGCACAGTATTACTTGATTTGGATCCACACGGGTCCTCAAGTACTTGGGTTAGGGAAGCTCGTTCCTCGGACGTAGTTACAGAACACTGTGTCCTAGACGACTTTGATGCTAGGCGGTGGTTAATTGATTGCAGGAATAGAGTCAGGCGATACCTAAATAAGGTCGAGGTTTTAATCTGTGATTTGACATGGACTGCTGCGATGGACCCTGAAATTCTATATGAATTTGATTTGGTTGTTGTTCCAACCAGTGTTTCAAGCATCGAGTTGAGTGCTACAACCAGATTTATCGAAACAATTGATTGGGTTTTCAATTCTAAAGTTGGTATCTCTCCAACTTTACTTCTTTGTCCATCAAGGGTATCCGAAGCAGAACTTGCCACTGACCCTTTCAGCGCGCGTGATTTTTCTGTACCGTTCATGCTTTTACCCCCAATTTATAACGACGATTCTGTCAGGCAATTATTTAAAAAACAATTTGTATTTGATGTAAATGAATCGTTGGCGAGCCAATCATACAGTCGCTGTGCGCAGTCAATTCAACAGGCAGGAACTATACATAAACAGACAGCAAGGGCTGTAAAAGTAAAGTTTTCCGATAGGAGATTTCTTGATACTCATAATACAAAGCTCAGTAGATACATGGCTGAGAAGCCAGGAACACGATTTTCAGGAAGAGACGCACCGATCGGTAAATCTGAATACTCTGAGGGCAATACTGTGGCTAAAGGACGAAAAAACCTCTCTGGTTTGTCGAAAATTCTGGAATCTGTGATTGGTTCCAAATAATTGAGATTATAAGTCTGTTGGGGAACCGTGTGCAAAAATTTGACCCTGAATTGGGGCAGCCTTCGGAAAGAGTTAGAGATATGAAAGGCGAAGAGTTATTAGCTTTTCTGGAAGAAGACAAAAGAAATACTATTGTTTGTTGTAATAATTTGTTTTTATTAAACAAACTCGCTTCAAGCTTGAAAAAGTCTTTAGTTAAAAAGAATCCTACTGCCGTTTTTTACGGTAATAACGAGTTAGAAAAGTTTATCGCCGATTCCTTGGTTGATAATTATGGTGAGGCTTTTTCCGATTTAGTCGGTAACTATGAGGAACATAATGAGGCAGATAGGAACGCTAAAACTATTTTGATGTTGAAAAATGGAGAAAAACTAGATGAAAATGAGATAGCCATTTTACGATCTCTTTCGGAGAAGGCTGAGCCCGAAAAAAATAAGATGATACTGTTTTTTAACATTGGTATATCCTCTAAAAAAGTAAAGCAGAAGATAGACACATTTGGAAATACATTCTTTTTATATGATGCTCAAGATATTGAAATCCGAGAAGATACGGACGATGTATCTTTATCTCGCACTAATGATTTAAAAAAACCAATTGATCAGACTGTAGAAGACATTCCCTCAGATAAAAAAGAAGTAGAAGTGTCGACAGAAACTGAGAAAAATAGGTCGAAAAAAATAAAGATAATTTTTGTATTGCTATTAGCAGTTGGGTTTATTTTCAGCTTAGAAGAAAAGGTGCAAACAAAAATTCTCCAAATAATTAATGCCAGCTCTTCAGGGAAAGTGTTTTTTCCTATAGCCGGCGACTGCTTAAAACGAAATTTTTATTCTTCTGCGAAAAATAAATTTCCCGTAATTTATCTTAGTGGTTATAGAGGAGATAGAGATAGTTATGTATCTTGACAGTTTTTCTCTCACCTCTTTTTTTTTAGCTTGCAGCATTTTTTTTATTTTTCAGGGATTGCAACTTACGTATGAAAGATTCTCGAAGGAGATGCTTTCTATTAAAGCTGTCGTTGGATTGTCTTTTTTGATTCATCCATTGAGTATTTTTTTTTTCGAAGAAAATAAATTCGGAATTAACACCAATACACCTTTGCACGATTTAAATGACTCACTGATTTTTTTCGATATTTTTGCATTAATGTTGATATGTATAATCTTGTCGTATCCAGCAAAAAAAAAGTTTTGGACAATAGTAACCATAGCTTTAACACCTCTACCTCTGTTTTTTTTAATAGCTTATATTTCATTTTCCGAGGGGAGTGCTATACGTGAACTAAATATCCTACTATCTTTATCATTTATAATTATTTTAGGATTTATTCTTTATCAATGTATCCCTTTTTCTCAACGAGGATCAGTAAGGGGTAGATTTTTTATAAATTTAAATTTGGTGACAGTAATTGCTATTACTTTATGGTCAGTATGGGTAGTATCTCAAATACACAATGAATTATATTTTGTAACACATAGTGGACTATTTTTCGCCTGGTTGGTCGTGAAGACTATTTTAATCGCGCTCGTTTTCCAATTCAATTATGTAGTTGATGAAGCGAGAAGAACAACTACTCGGGCTAGCGTTATCGAAGACCTAAAAACTACCTTAGCAGAGACTTCAGTTATAAAGACTGTTTTGTATAACTTTCCCGCTTTTCTTTTTCTAACTGACAAGGATGGTAATATTATTTTCGCTAATAAAATAGCCCTCAGTAAATTAGGAACGTGTTTTACAGAAAAGAGGCATTTTGATTCAGTTTTTATGGACAGAATCGAGGAAGCGATTACCTTATCTAGGCTTACATACAAAGACCCAAACAATACGTTGCGTATGTTTGCCGTACGAACAGAAAAAGTATTAGATGAGAAGCAGGCCAAATATATGCTTTGGATGTTGAGGCATATCGATTTCGATTTTGAGATATTTTGTAAATCAATAATTAATAATCGAGATAGTTTTAAAATAACTGGTCTTTTAGACCATAATTTTGCTATTTATAGGATGTCCAACACATGGAGAACGCTGATTAGTCCATTTGACAAATTTTTTCATTCCGGTGTTATTTGGGATAAGCTTAGGATTATTTCTGAGGGTAATTCAGAGATAACGCATCTCGAGAATACAATTAGTACAAGTAAGCGTGCAACAGGTTGGTTGCTTATTCGAACCGGTAATGCATTTGTTGTTACACTAGAAAAAATTTACTCCCCGGACAAGAGACTCTTTTACCATTTGCACGCTAGACATATACTTCAATAGATAGGATAACGTATCACTAATATGTTAAATACAACAATTAATTTTAGGAGACTAAAAGACGCGAGATATGACCATGGACTTTCAGTGTCTGAGCTAAGCATTATTACTGGGCTAACAGAGAAGCAAATTAATGAATTAGAGAATGGCAAAGAGGGGAATTCTTTCGTGGAGTATGAACATCGCATTGATTGTGTAAAAAGAGTTGCAGAGGCTTTAGGGATAAACTATGATCAATTTTTATCAAGTAATGAATATATCCTCCCTCGTCAAGATATGTCCAGTTCAAAAAAAAATGTGGAAATATGTCATAAAGAAGATCTAGCAAATGAGTTTAACGAAGTAAAACAAGAGATAGCTAAGTTTAGAGTAGGTGAATTTAGTGGTTCGGATTGGAAAGAAGACGATCGGATGGATGAAAGAAAAAAGGCAAACGGTAATTTGCAATCTGTAGAATCAATAGGACCCATCGTACTGATGTTTTTGTATATATTTTTTTATTTACTTAATTTTGTGTAAAGACGGAGGTTGTAATTATTAAATTTGTTGTCATAGATGATCACCCCCTGGTTAGGCAGTCAATGGAAACTGCTCTGAAAGAAACTTTCCCAAATTCTACTGTGAAGGCATATTCGTCTTTGGAAGAGTCTCTCAGTTGTTTTAATGGCTCAAATATGATGACTGAGCCAGAAGGAGTATGGTGGGTTTTAATGGATCTTGGTTTAAAGGGTATAACGGGTCTAGCTGCCATTAGGGTAATACTCTCAGTTGAGGCGAAGATAAAACTTATTACAGTATCAGGCAATGATGATGAGCTTCAAGTTGGGGCTTGCTTTGGATCCGGAGTAACCGCCTTTATAAGTAAAGGAGCGTCAGTTACTGAGAGTATGAATTTAATCAAAACTCTAGTTAATAATCAGCAACCAAAGAGCCGTTGGCTTTCTGCAAATGGTTACTGTAATGTTAAAGATATCCGACAGATTCAACTGACTGATAGGCAAATTCAGGTTTTATCAATGATATGTGAGGGAAAGATGAATAAAGATATAGCTCAAGCATTAGGGATAACTGAAATTACTGCAAAATCTCACGTTGGGGGTATTTTTAAAGAATTGAGAGTTGTTAACAGGACTCAAGCTGTTCTCGTCGCTCAGAAATTGGGTATTGTGTCGACAAAGTACTAGTTTACATTTTGATTTCAAATAGTTTTGAAATCATATTTTGTATTCCATTTATCGACACAGGTTTTTGAATAAATTCAGAGTTTTTCATACCTCTGTACAACATGCTATCCCGTTCTACGTCAGATGATAAAAATATAACCGGGAAATCTTTATTAAATTCAAATCTTAGCCGATCGATTGAATCTAAAGGTTTTTCCTTTTGGTTACTGCTATTCACAATTATCAATCTGGGAGGGGTACTTAAATTCTTATACGACTCTAAAATATTTTGAGAATTTGAGCCAGAAACAATACGCAAACTGAGTTCGGGTTCTAGAGTATTAAATGCGTCTCTAGATGAGCGGTCTTCGTCGATTAACAAGACAATGGTTGTTAGAGGATCAGTAAGTGTGATTTGAGGGATTATAGTTTGCTCTAGAGCCTGTTCTAGTTCAGTACTTCTTAACTGATGTGGTTTCGTATAGTTGGCAGGAAGCCTTATGCTAAATATGGAGCCTAGATTCTCTGTGCTGCGTATTACTAATTCCCCCCCAATTTTGCTAGTTAACCGTTTTGCGATAGATAAGCCTAGTCCTAATCCAGTATTTTCTGCGATTTCACTTTTTGAGGGTATTTGGGAAAATTCTTCAAAAATTATTTTTTGAAGTTTATTTGGTATACCTCTTCCGGTATCAATTACTGAAAGAATTATTGAGTTACTGGAACTGTTTAGTCTTAATCGCACTCCCCCTTCATCAGTAAATTTGAGTGAATTAGATATAAGGTTTCTTAAAACTCTTTCCAATAGCCGTGGATCTGTGCTTATGTATAAAGCTTTTGAAATTTTAGATTTGAAACTTAATTTTAATCCTAATTCAGAGGCATCTTCGCTGTATTGATTAATAATTTTTTTCGAAAAGTTGGTTAGATTTATAGTTTGAATTTTTGGCGTAGTAATTCCCTGGTCTAATTTGGTTGCTTCGAGTAGTCCATCCAAAATATTATTCATATATCTAATACTCATTTTTAATCGTCGGAGAGAATAGCCGAGCCGGCTTGAGTGTATAGTTTCTAATTCTTGCTTGATTAAGATTCTTTCCATTGAAGAGATATAGAGATTAATAGCGTGAATTGGTTGTCTTAGGTCGTGAACAAATGATGCTAGGAAGTTGGATGCTATTTTTCTTTCAATTAGAATTTCTTTTTTTTCCTCGTGAATTTTTTTCAATAAATTTCGTAAACGAATTGTTGCCAGTTCCGTGTTTTTTAGCTTTATTTGTTTTTTGCTCTGGTTAAATAAAAATATGAAAGCCGCCGCCAGCCCAACAACAACGAAAATACCAGTTTTTGTGTTGTAATTTTGTTGAAATGCGAAAACCAGTTGGCTAATTAACCCTAGTAGGAAAAAACGCGTGAGTGCGAGAGTGATTTTATTTCCAGAATCAAAAATAACTATTAATGACATTACACATGGTAGGTATATGTAAAACGCTAAAGAATTGTTATATAAATCTAATAATAAGAAACCACCGTAAAATAACCAATAGAGGATAGTCAATGAGGATAAAAATAAAGAAGTAGAGGCAAAAAGCATGGCAATAGTACTTGTTAATACCCCTACCCCAGTCCAAATTTGCATGAAATCTATCGCATGAGAACTGAAAGCAACCGTGAAAAATCCTCCAAATAAACATAAAAATATGTTGAGGAGGTGGAAGTTGGGATGTATTGCTGTCTTAAAAAACAGCCAGTTAAAGTTATGCTTATTAAACATGAGGCACCAATTAACAATACTTAAGTGTTGACAAAAATGCATCCTTAATTATACTAAAGTATGGATAGCATTACTATTTATAAAATTACTCTTTAGTATTAACATGCCTGAAAAAACTTCGACAGCTAGCGAGTCATCTCTGGGGATGATGGAGGGTTTACGTAGTTATGTCCCAAACCAGGGGTGGGAAGAGCTTGGTCCAGAAAAAAAAGAAGATTCAGCAAACGAGCCAAAGGAAGATGAATTTTTTGCAGATGAGTATGAGCCTATTCCAAATACTCAAGTTGAAGATACGGAAAAAACACCGGATTTAGAGGAAGATTTTTTAGAGCAAGAACTAACAGATATTAATGATAATGCCAGCATAGACTCTCTAGCCAGAAAGGTAGCTCAAACTAATTCACTCGTTGATTCAGCTCTGGGGAATCGGAAGGATAATACCAAAAAGGACACCGATTCTGTAAAGAAATTGGATCAGCTCGGCACGAGCTTATCTGATTTATTTTCTGATTTGTACAAAGAGCCTCCTCAGACTGCAGTATCCCCATGGGAAAGCGTTTCTGATGCATTTGACCAATTATCTTCTGAGGTAAAAAAGAGGGAGGATTTGCGTAAGCAACTCACTTCGACCCAAGAAAAAATAAATTCGTGTAGGAAAGATCTAATTAAAACTATAGAACGTTTGGCTTACGACGAGCAGGAACGCCTTACAGTTGTAAAAATGAGGAGCCGATTAGCAACCGTAATGGCTGATAAGTTGTTGAAAAAATTAAAGTAAAAAAAAACTTGAAATTAAACTAAAGTATGATAATAATATATACTAAAGTATAAACCAATAAATGGAGGGTTTAAATGGCTGATAGTCTGCAAAAATGGGTAGGTAGAAACCGGCCACCAAGAGTGCAAATTACATACGACGTGGAAATCGGCGATGCGGTGGAGAAAAAAGAACTTCCCTTTGTAGTAGGGCTATTGGCAGATCTGTCGGGGGACGGAGTAGATTCACAGCCGAAGTTGCGGGATAGGCGATTTGTTGAGATCGACCGGGATAATTTTAATGAAGTCATGGCGAAGATATCCCCGAAGGTGGGTGTCAAGATACCAGATGTATTAAAAGGGGAGGGAGAGTTAAAAATTGACTTAGAGTTTGGAAAGTTTGACGATTTTCATCCAGAGAGTATCGTAAAGCAAGTCCCTAGATTAGAAAAACTTCTTCGTGCAAGGCAATATTTAAGGGATTTGGTTACCAAGCTAGACGGAAATGACGAACTCAACTCAGTTCTCTCCGAAATTGCAGCTAGTCAGGATGAGGTTAAAAAGCTCAAAACAGAGGCACTGCCGGAGACCGATGATTCTTCTGGAGAAAACGAAGCTGGCGGTAAAAAATCATCGGACGTCGGGAAGAAGTAAATATTAATTGAATTATTAGGGGTAAAAAAATGGCTGATAGCGGAAAAGGAGAAGATATTAAGACCGACTTGTCTTTAATTGAGCGAATCATTGAAGAAGGGGGTATGGTGAGCAACCCCTCGCAAGAGTCTTACGCCAAATTGATGTTGGGACAGTTCGCTACAGAACTTCTAGATGAGGGCATGAAATTCAGTCCTGATAAGGATGTTGTAGCTATGATAAACGATAGGATTTCATCAATTGATTCTCTTTTATCAGATCATTTGAATGCGATTATGCACCATCCCGACTTCCAGGGTCTGGAAGCTGCGTGGACAGGTTTGAGAGACATGGTCTTCGGAACGGAGACCGGTCCGAAACTAAAGCTCCGATTGTTGAATGTTTCGAAGAAAGAGTTGCTCAAGGATTTAGAAACAGCAGTTGATTATGATATGAGTAACTTGTTTAAAAAAGTTTACGAAGATGAATACGGTACTTTTGGTGGTAGTCCTTATTCTATGCTACTGTCAGATTTCTATTTTAGTCGACATCCACAAGACATTTCTCTTTTGGAGAGAATTTCAAAAGTCGCCGCAGCCGCACATGCTCCATTTGTCGCGGCGGCTGATCCAGCATTATTTGATATGAAAGCCTTTACTGAGTTAGGCACACCTAGGGATATGTCTAAAATATTCGAAAGTGCAGAATTAATTACATGGAAGGCATTCCGGGATTCTGAAGATTCAAGGTATGTATCATTAGTCCTACCTAGGTATGCTGCCAGATTACCGTTCGGGGCAAAATTTGTCCCTGTTGAATCGTTTTCATTTGAAGAGGATGTCGACGGTAAAGATCACTCTAAATATCTGTGGGCAAACTCATCATACCAACTGGGTTTAAGAATTACAGATGCTTTTGCAAAATATGGTTGGACAAGTGCAATTAGAGGGGTTGAAGGAGGTGGCAAGGTTGAAGGAATGACCGCTCATACATACAAAACAAATGAAGGGGATATTGTTTTGAAATGTCCCACAGAGGTTACTATCACTGATAGACGGGAAAAAGAGCTGAATGATTTAGGTTTTATAGCAATTGTAAATTCAAAAGGTTCTAATTTCGCCGCGTTTTTTGGTGGACAAACAGTTAATAAACCTAAGCTTTATAATTTGGATAGCGCAAATGCGAATGCTCAGCTATCTTCTAGGTTGCCATACATGTTGGCTTCGTCACGCTTTGCACATTACATTAAGGTCATTATGAGAGACAAAGTAGGAAGTTTCCAAACTAGGCAAAGCGTTGAAACCTACCTTAACACATGGATTTCTGATTACGTTTGTTTGAATGATAGTGCTCCTCAGGAAACGAAAGCGCGCTTACCACTCGGAAATGCTAGGATCGATGTTTCTGAGATTCCTGGCAAACCTGGCTCTTATAAAGCAGTAGTTTTTATTAGGCCTCATTTTCAGATGGAAGAACTCACAGCGTCAATAAGGTTGGTTGCTGAGTTGCCTCCTCCTGCTAGTTAGAATGCATCATCAAAACATAAAAACTTTTAAAACAACTTACATTAGTGGAGTATAAGCCATGAGCTCGAATGATATTTACCATCTTGTTTTGTCTGACGTTAAGGGTAATGACACAATTCTTTTAGATGATGAGGCGGGTATTTTATGCAAAACATGGCAAATACAGGCTACGATGCCAATGCAAATGGACATTGCAAACACTGAGAGGACTGCGGGGAGAGTTACATTTTCAGATATGATACTTACAAAAATGTCTGACCTGTCCACACCAGCGCTCTTTTCATCCTGTGCAAATGCTACTGTACATTCTGCGACTCTTAGGGTTGGGCGTACAGCCTCTGGTGCCTTTATGCCCATATTTGTAATTACTATGCAAAACGCTATGGTTTCGGATATTAAAACTCAAGCGGGTGGCGAAGGGCAATTTCCGACTGACATTTTTAAGCTTAATTTCCAGAAGATTCAAATTGAATACAAACAGCAGGGCGTTGACGTTGTAAGCCCAGGGAATGATTCTTTTGGATGGGATTTAAGTTTAAATCTGCCAGCCTAAAGATTAGCTTAATGCTGGGGATAGAAAATGTCTCGTTTAAAAACCGGTGGATACGCTCCTCTTTTTGATCGATTGGCGAAAGTAGAAGATAAAAAGAGGGAGGTAGCTCATTGGTTAGATGTAAAACAACTTGAAAGATCCGTATTTAAAGAACTTATCAGGATTACGCAAACAAGGTCGAGGCTCACGTCCTCAGAATTTCTGAATAAGAAAATTCTCACAGTTTTAGATTACGGATTACCGGATTTTTACGGGAAATCTGTTCAAAATTCCGAAAATAGAAGTGAAATTCATCAGATCTTGACGAAGGCGTTTCTATTTTTCGAACCAAGGTTAAAAAATATAAATATCGAGCACATTGTCGATAGTCAAAATAAAGCAGAACTGAAATTTCAGATTTCAGGAGACTTACAGACTGATCAGTCTACAGAACCGGTTTCTTTTTTAATATCATCAGAAAGTGAATTTACAGATTACTCTATAGAGGAGCAAAGCTTTGTCGGTTAATCGAGAATTAGATTTAATGGATTATTTTACTCGAGAGCTCGAATATTTACGTAGAGAGGGAAAAGATTTTGGGAAAAAATACCCACAGGTTGCCTCGAGATTAGATCTAAGAGAAAGCGAGTCATTAGATCCTCATGTTGAGCGACTTATCGAATCGTTTGCTTTCTTGTCGGCTAGAGTACGTAGAGATATAGATAGGGATTATTCACAAATTGCAAATCATGTTTTAGATAAGTTCTGTCCGTCACTCTTACAACCTATTCCATCGTTGACTATTGTCAATCTTAGATCAAATGAAAGATTGGGCAAATTAACGAAACCTTTACAAATTCCTAGGCATTCCAAGTTACTGGCATGTTCAGATACCAACCAGGTTTGCGCATTTAGAACGGTCTGGGACTTATTCTTTGTTCCGTTAGAGATTGCCAGAGTCTCATTCGACGATGATGAGAATTTTTTTGTACATATCCAAACAATCCAGGATTCCGACTTGTCTGAGTTAGTCATTCCATCTTTGGATTTTCACATTAACGCTGATTGGAAAATGATTTCTTTATTTCAAGAAAATTTGACAAATAAACTGCAAGGAGTAACTCTTCTTGATCAAAAAGGTAACATCAGAGAATATTCCAAAAATAACATTGAGTATAAAGGGTTTGATGAGGAAGAATTAGCTCTTCCTTTGCCAGAAGGAGGCCAGTCAGCATACTGTCTTTTGCAAGAATACTTCGCATTTGAAAAAAAATTTAATTTTGTAACATTAAAGAACATAGATTTGAGGAATTTTTCGGGGAGAAAATTAATATTAAAGTTCAATTTCTCCATTCTTCCCAAAAAGCTTAGAACAATGACGCAACACAACTTAATGCTTAATTGTGTACCAATAATAAATCTCTTTACAAAAATAAGCGAGCCAATAAAGTTATCTGATAAGAAAGTGGATCAATTATTAATTGCAGACAAAAAAAAAGACTCGTACACAGAAATACATTCGATAGATAGCATTACTATCTCTGAGCCTGGAGGAAGCAAACCTAAGAAAATTAGGGATTTTTCCACTGTTACAGAAAATCAGGATTCAGATGAGGAAGAAAATAGCAATTTATATTGGGTAGCTAGAAGAGAAAAAAGTTTAAGGAAAGATATTACTGGTTCGGATATTTTTTTTAGTATTGTTGAAAGAAATCTCTCAGGAGAAATTGTCAAAAACGCTACCGCATACGCAAATTTGCTATGTACAAACCGACGACTTTGTGAACAAATTCCTGCGAACTCCCGATTTGATGCCGAAAATATCTCGGATGGAATTCAGATAAAATCACTTTATGAGCCAACACCACAGAGGGATCCTTCATTTGATGGAGGCTCTATCTGGCAGCTAACGTCTCTATTAACTTTAAATCATTACTCGTTAGTAGCAGGTGATACTGGAATTCAACAAATTCGGGAAATGCTCTCTTTATTTTCCACAGGTAACCTTAGAGATTTTGAGCAAATTAGAGGTATTAAGAAACTTGTCGCAAAGGAGTCTGTGAGAAGATTACGAAAAGCTTCGTGGAGGACTTTCTGTACCGGCGTGTCCGTAACGATTGAGGTTGAAAGAGATGCATTTGTTGGTTCTTCCCTGGTTTTATTTACCCTAGTCTTGGCAAAATTCTTTTCGTTATATACAACAATTAATTCATTTGTTTGTCTTTCTGTGATTTGTGAAAATGAAAAGCTTATAGAATGGCCGCCCATGTCTGGTACGCAGGAGTATATATAAAATGAACCAGGAGATAATTAATGATCGAAAATCAATGGAGGAAAAACATGTAAAATTACGATTAGAGGATTTGATGACTAATTCTCAGAAGTATGACCTCTTGCGTGCTATTTATTTACTTGAAAGGATAGCAAGTTACAAAACGAAAAATTTAGATGAAGAAGAGGTTAGAAAGCACATTCATATTAAAGGTGTTACCACGTTAAATTTCGAGTCTAGTGATGTTTACTCAATTCAATATGACAAGACAAAAAAAAACCTCATTACTTTAGCTACACCTTTTTTTTCTTTTACTTCAAATTCGGGACCTTTACCTCAAACCTTTTGTGAATTAATTCTTGATAGAGAGAGAAAAAAAGATTGTGCTACATCTGATTTCCTGGATATTTTTTTGCATCGTTTAGTTACTCTTTTTTACTTAGGAAAAAAGAAGCGCGATCCATCCTTGACCTGGAAGAAGGGTTCTCAGACAAGCATTGAAAAGATTGTTGATAGCCTGGCATCCCTTGGAAGGTCTTCGACGGAGTTCAAAACATTTTCTGATGTTCAATGGTTGCGGCATGCAGGTATTTTTGGAGGCGCTCCGCGATCTTCGTCTAATCTCCTAACCTTAATTAAAAACAGAATGAATTTGAATAATATTACCTGCTGTGAGTTTAACGGCTCTTGGTCGGATATTGCTTTGCAGCGAAGTAGTTTAAGCACAGGATATGAAAATGCCGTATTAGGAAAAAATGCCGTATTAGGAAAAAAGTCCTGGAATATTTCCTCCGGTCTTTTAATTGAAATAAAAAAGTTAGATATGAGAACGTTTTTATCTCTACTTCCCACTGGAAAGAAGTATGCAGAACTAGTCAAGCTAATTTACAGATTTTTACCACGAAATATTTCTGTATTACTAAAATTATATCTTGGTCAGCAAGAAATAAAAAATTGTGAATTATCGAGACAATCAACGATGAGACTGGGCTGGAATACATGGCTCGGCGATTTAACGAAGACCAATCCGGATAGTGTAATGTTGGAGTTTAGGTTAGATGAGAACAGGTTATAGTCAAAGGAACTTATTAATTCATCTAGAGACAGTCTTGGGCAAAGATGAATTACTATTGTACGAATTTTTAGGAGAAGAATTTATTTCAGATACGTTTGTATTTAACCTGAAGCTACGATCTTCCAATATCTCCATCGAAACTGAAAAGTTACTAGGTACGGATGCATCAATTACTATTTTTGATGATAGCCAAACGAAAAAAGAATTTCATGGAATTATTTCATATATAAATCAAATGGGTTTAGATACTGAGTTTTCGTATTATGAAATAAAAGTGATCCCTAGGGTTTCTCTTTTAAAATATACGGAAAACAGGCGAATCTTTCAAAATTTAAACGCAGTAGAAATTATCGTTGGGTTACTTAACGCAAACAAGGTAGAGTTTGAAACACGCTTAACAAATACTTATGAAAAAAGGGAATACTGTGTCCAATATGATGAGTCTGATTTTGATTTTATCTCGCGATTATTGGAAGATGAAGGAATATTTTATTTTTTTACGTTCAAAAATGGCAACCACACATTCGTTTTAGGTGACTCTGTAGAGTGTCATGAGCTGTGCGACCAAAAACAACTTTTTTATCGTTCTAATCAGAGTGAAAGAGTAGGTTCTGATACGGTAACAAAGTTTGAATCCATTACAGAAATTGGCCCAAAATCTGTTTCCCTGAGAGGTTACGATTATCTTAATGCAGGAGTTCTCTCAAGTGCCTCGTACTCTTCTGAAAAAGACTTTGGGGAAATTTATAAATACTTTGGAGGTTTTGCTGACGGAATCCCCTCTGAAGGAAAGAGTAAAAAAGAGATGGAGCAACTTAGACTCGAATCGCAAGTTAACAGAGGCGAAAGCTTATGTTTTTCCTTGCAGGCTGGATCTTTTTTTTCACTTCAGGAGTACAGAAACGAGGATGTTAATCAGGACTACATTATAAAATCAGTCACTCACTCTTTTAAAAACGAGAAGTATGGAAATTCATTCGAGGCAATACCTATAGACCACCCTGTCAGGCCAATAAAGAAAACAAGGATACCTCGAGTTTCTGGAACACATTCTGCCTTTGTAGTTGGCCCTCCGGGTGAGGAGATTTGGACTGATAATCTCGGTAGGATAAAAGTAAAATTCCATTGGGACAGATCTGATATAAGGAATGAGAATAGTTCTTGCTGGTTACGAGTTTCCCAAACATGGGCAGATACAGGTTGGGGCCATTTGTTCATTCCTAGAGTTGGCCAGGAGGTTTTGGTTACATATGTTGATGGAGATCCAGACAAACCAGTTGTTACTGGATGTGTTTATAACTCTGAACGAGATCGTCCGGTAGATCTTCCTTCAAAACAGACACAAAGCGTTATTCGAAGTAAGCCTTTCACGAAAAATACAAGGGAGGATACTGCTGATAATTTTGTTACCGATTTATCAAACCTGAAAAATACGGCTCAAGATTTTAGCAACGATCCATTTGGGTTTGTTAATTCCATTGTTTCAGAAAATAATGCCGGAAGGGGTATTGGAAATGAGATTAGATTTGAAGACAAAATGAATGAGGAAGAGTTTTACTTGCATGCCCATAAGGATATGAAAATCGAAATTGAGAATAACCTAACCACCACTATATTCAAGGGTGATGAAATACATAAAGTAGAGAAGGGTAACAGGACAGTTAAGGTTTTAGAGGGTAGCGAAGATCATCTTGTTGAAAAAGATAGAGTTGTGACGATAAATGGAGATGAAATTAAAAATAATTGTCAGAATTTTACGCAAAATATTGATGGGAACTTTGAGTGTAATGTTAAAGGGGACTATACCCTTAATATTGAAGGTGACTTATCGATAAAAGTTAAAGGGAAAGTATTACTCGAAGCAGAGGATTCAATTAGCATTCTCACAAAAAAAGAATTCTTACAGGAGTCAGAAAAGACTTTTAAAATAAATTCTGAGGATAAGTGTGAAATCAAAGCGGCTCAATCTTTGAAGATTGAAGCTATGAGTTTGGAACTACAAGGAAGTACCACTTCAAAATTAAAAGGAGGGACTTCGGTAGAAATAAATGGCGGAGCTAATGTTTCAGTGTCTTCCCCACAGATAGGGCTGGGTTAGTATGGAGACGAGAGTAATAGAAGAGTTTTACAGTAACAAGCAGATAAAACAAAGGTCCCATATGAAAGGATCTAAACTTGATGGTATTTGTGAATTTTATGATATGGAAGGGAATCTTGAACAAAGAGTTAATTTTAAAGAAGGCAATCTAGATGGGTTTTTAGAGACTTATATTAAGGGAGAGCTCAGTTCTAAAAGAAGTTTTAAACAGGGGTATTTAGATGGACCGACAGAGCTATTTGATGAAACTGGAGAGTTATCCGCGATTATTAACTTCGAGAAAGATTTACGTGAAGGGGTTTCTAGATTCTGGAATAAGGGTCAGTGCGTCAGAGAAGCGAATTACAAGGATGGATTATTAGAGGGACTTGCTGAAGATTTTACAGCCGATGGGATTCTTATACAAAGGTCTACTTATTTGCGAGGTCAACTGGACGGAGTATTGGTTCGGTTTTGGTTAAATGGAAACGTCATGGAGGAAACGGATT
This sequence comes from Betaproteobacteria bacterium, assembly GCA_028139135.1. GTDB lineage: Bacteria > Pseudomonadota > Gammaproteobacteria > Burkholderiales > Burkholderiaceae_A > UBA7377. Next base: position 21,295 of record JAOINB010000002.1, on the reverse strand, counting down.
ACAGTAAAGGAAAAATTATTGGAGAATCGAGATTGTACGATGAGCGAGGAAAAAGAATCTCAGATAAAAAAGAAAAAAATATGGTTGGTACATTAACTAAAGTGTTTCGGGGGGAATGATGCCTAAAGCTATTTGTGCGCTCAGTCTTTTAAAATGTTCATGTGGTACAGTACCGACTCCGTTTATAGTGCTTCCTATAAATGGTGTGACCACGACAGGTTTGCCTGCTGGAAATGCGCTCGACACTGTTCCTTTTCTAAATATAATCCCCTTTGGAATGTGTACAACCTCAGCTAACCCTACGGTAGCAGCTGCCGGAGGATCGCCTATGCCATGTATTCCAGTCACTCCTTTCCCCTGGAGTGATACTGCTACAAAAGTAAAAATAAAGGGCGTACCCTCTGTTACTCAGAAATCTAAACTTCAGTGTTTGTGGACTGGTTCAATAAGTGTAGAAGCTCCTAGTCAATTTACCGTCGACAAGGAATAACAGGTAATAAAATGAATATAACTTTTTCCTTTACTACTCGATTAACAATAATAGCCCTTTTGAGCTTTTTAATTTTTTTTATAGTTTCATTGATAGTTGTCTATGAGTTAGGAAAAGAACATGCCATCGAGACCATTAAGGAAAAAAATCAAAGAATATCTTTGGATAAGAAAAAAAATACACAGCTTGATCAGTCGACTGAAGGTAAGAAATGATTACCTTAAAAAAAGTTTTCAGGAATTTATCTTTTTTATTCGTAGTCACTTTTTTAACAAGTTGTGGGGTTCTAGATGCGCCAATAAAAGCCTATAAATCGGCGAAAAACTATGTTTTCCCACCAGGTGAAAAACTGTATTGGAAATCCCTAGATATTTTGATAAGAGAAAATGCAAATATGGATTATCCTATCGCGATTGATATTACATTGATTAAAAATGATGCGCTTTTGAAAAAAATTTTAGAACTAGATTCAAAAAAATGGTTTGAACAGAAAAATACGTTATTGAAGACATTCTCTGAGGAGATCATTGTAAGAAGTTGGGAATTAGCTCCAGGAGATGGTGTAGCAGTACCCAATGAATTTTTCAAAGATGAACGAGTTTTTGGTGCATTGGTCTTTGCAAAATATTTTAATGATGGAGATTACAAAGCGAGAATTGATAATCTTGAAGGAATAGTGGTTATTGATTTTGATATTGATGAATTTAACGCATATGCAATTAAACCCAATTGATAGGAAATATTGATGAATATTTTAGACAGAATCCAATGGCATGAAGGAATGTTGTTATCGCCACAACATTTTCAAACAGAATCATCAAGGGTAGATCAACTAATAGCGTTTCATTCTATGGGTAGACATTGTGATGCATGGGGCATAAAGGCTTTTGAAATCGATAGTGCAATGCTAGCTGGCGGTAAGTTTCGAATATTGACGTTAGAAGTATTTATGCCTGACGGTACTGCTCTGAAGTGGAATGGAAAATTAGAATCGTCATCTCTGGAAATTAATCTAGAGGATCTACCTGATAATGTTAAAAAGTCTGAGACCATTGATATTTATATTGGCCTTCCCCTGGGAACAAGGAAAAATAAGGAAGGAAATTTTCGTTTTGAAGAAAAAGTGAGCGATCCTGTTTTAGATGATTTTCAAGATGGAGAGCCTATCGATATACCTAGATTAACCTATAACCTTAAGATATTTGCAAACGAAAGACCTCCTGGGTCATACTCCTCATTCAAATTATGTGTTTTAAACAATGTAGATGGAGTTATCAAGGTTGGTGATTATATTCCCCCATTGATCGATATTGGTGTCTCTAAATTTCTAAGAGAAGAGCTTAAGCATTTGTCGGAGGAGTTAAGAGCAAAGGCTACTTTTTGTGCCAGACAAATTGATTCCCAAAAGGGCGATTTCTCTGATCCAGATCAAGTCTCCACAATTCAAAGATTAGGTCTTATGGCATTATCTTTACCAAAACTAGAAAGTTTGATGCAAATGAAGGATGTTTCACCTCGTCAACTATATCTTGTGCTGTGTGAAATTTTGGGACCCCTAAGCCAGTTGAAATTTGGAGGGATTCCTAATCTACCTCCTAAGTATCTCCACGAAGACTTGCATAGTACTTTCTCATCATTATTTACAAATTTATTAAAATTCCTAGAAGGTGTAAGTCAAAGTTACCATGAAGTTCCGTTTACAAGAGTAGGAGACAGTTTTGAAATAGTTTTAAGGCCAGAATGGGTAGACAAATCATTAGTTTTTGGCGTTAAGGGAATACCTAAAGAAGCTGTGGAAGCATGGATCAAATCCATAATAATTGAAAAATCAAACGAGGTTATGAAGTGTAAAGAAAAAAGAATTCTCGGAATGAAAAGAAGACGGATCCAGACAGATTCTAAACTGAAACTGAAGGCTATCCCGGGTATAGAGTTATTTGAAGTAATTTGTCCAAAAGATCTAGAAAATTCGGAATATCGCATAACTGTGGTCCCATCCTCTAGTAATCCTGTTCATATGGTTCCTCAAGGGATGATTCTTTTTGTTCAAGGAGAAAAGTAATATAAGTGACGAACGAAATGAAAGACCCAAACGATACATATTCGGAACCAAAAATGACTAGCCCTTTCACAATTCACGAATCGGTCAAAAGCCTACGTGAGGATACCAGCCAATCCAGTTTTGCTATAACGCAACTCAGAGAATTTGTTAAACAAATTTTTTCTATAATCAGCGAGATTGAATTATCCATTCATAACAATCATATTAACAAAAAAAATATTGCTCTAAAATCTGATGCAAGCCCAGTGGAAGAAAATCCACAGATGTTATTAGCATTACAGGTTCGAGATAGAGTGTGTAGAATCCTGGAGTTAAAACAAATCGATTTTTTAAAAATTGCTAGTCCATCTGAGAAAGAAAGATACGAGGAAGTCAAGTATATTTACGCAGCATTGGCAGATGAGATATTTTTAAGTGAACCATGGTCTGGGCAAAAAGAATTTATTAACTATCTAATTGAAGAAAAAATATTTTTGACGAGTGAAGCTGGAGAAAAAATATTTGATCGGATAGACGAAGTATTGAATTCGAAACCTGAACAGATGATCGAACTAGCCAAATTGTATTTGCAAATTTTAATTATCGGATTCGAAGGTCAATACAGAGGTAGGGATTCGGAAAATAAACTTGAGGAATACATACGTTCACTTTATGTTTATATCAACAGAAAAGAACCAGGATTAGATAATAAAAAATCGGAAGTAAATGGAGAGCAGAAGATTGATAGCGTGCATTATGAGAGAATATTGTCTAACTTACAGCCCGTCAAATTTTTTCGAGTTAATAAGCCAGTATTCATTTCATTGGTAATAATTGCCTTGCTCTTAATTATCTCCCAGATTACATATGTAGTAATGACAAAGCCACTGCGTGACATTTTAAATTCCCAGAAGACTGTTCTGATTAAAAAATCAAAACATCAGCAATTAGCAAGCCTTATCTCTGTAAAAAATACCAAAAGAAAATTGAAAGAATTGTAATGAGTAACTTATCTTTTTTCTGGTTATTTTTAATTATCTTTATATCTTTGATTATTTTTTCGCTATCTATCTTTTTTGGCTTAAAAAAACAAGAAAAGAAAATAGATTTTACTCTTAGCAAAAAAAAGATTAGGGAGATCTTTAAAAAGGGGGTTAGAGCATCAGAAAGAACGTTACTTCCCGGGGCGAAGAAATATGATTATCCGTGGATTATATTATTAAATGAAGGGAAAGAGGATGATCGTATACCGATTGAATCAATTAATCTGATGCGATCTAGATCTTCAAAGAATCTTGATGGCAGTAAGAGTTTTTGCTGGCATTATTTCAGTAAGGGATTAGTGCTGGAATTTTCATCAAGTGCATTAAGAGAGGAAGATGAATCAGTAAAAGAGGACATTAAATGGACAGAATTTCTAAAGCTTTGTAATCAGTATAGACCTAGAAGACCTATCGATTCTATTGTTGTAAGTGTTCCCGCTAAATTACTTTCTAAGTCTGCTAACGACAAATCAGCCAAAGTACAATTACTGAATCTTGCTAAAGCCGCTAGCCAGAGAATATGGATGGTGCAAAACAGTTTTTCAGTCAGGGTTCCGATTTATCTAATTGTCTCCGGATGCGAGGATATTCCCGGCTTTGAATCTTTTTCGAAGAGCTTACCCGAATCTATGCGAGATAGTATTCTAGGATGGTCGAATCCGAATGATCTCTCTTCAACATTTTTGAAAGAGTGGATTGTTCAGGCAATAAACGGAATTAGTGAAACAGTTGCTAGTTTGGTGGTAGATGTAGCAACCGCCACCAAAAAGAAAAAAAATAGGGTAAGTGAGTTCCTTTTACCCATAGAAATTAAACATTTACAAGAAGGGCTGATGGACTATACGGAAGCGCTCGTACAGTCTAGTGGGTTCTATGAACCATTCTTCTTTCGAGGAATATACATGGTGACAAACCATGAAAAACCGAACTTTTGTAAAGATCTATTCGAGAAAAAAATTATTGGCGAGTTTGGACTACTTAGGCCATCAAACAATCAAAGATTTAAAAACTCAGCCCCTAACAGATTCTTGAAGTGGATATTTCTCTCGTTTATTTCTATCTGGTCGATTGGGCTGGTTTTTTCCGCAATAAAGGGGCACCAAATCGTAACACGTCTAACGGAGGGAATTGCAGGATTAAATGAGGATGCTAAGCAGAGGTATGAGGCAAGTAAGTTAGGTAATACTCTAGACTTCGATTGGTATAGGAATACAGCTGTAGCTTTGATTATCGGACTAGAGGAGTTAGATAGGATACGATTCAAAGGAAAGTTAAATGAATATGGTACAGTTTTTATGCCAGGGTCATTGCCCATTTTCGATGATGTATTTTTAAGAGCTAATGTTAGAGTAAAGGAAGGATTTGGGGAATTGGTTATCAATACTTTTAGGAGGTCGCTCGAGCTCAAGACAGCTAACTTAACAGGCTTACCTTATGATACTGTAACTGGCAACCTGGTATACAGGGATAATGCTTGCAAAGCTCCAGCAACTGCTAACGGTAAGTTGTCTCCTGCTGAAGGTCGATCACTAATACTTTCTGATTCTCCAAATTTTATATCATTGGAAAAGTTTTTAGTTAGAGCAAAAGAAATAGAAAGAGCGGTTCTAGCAATGAATCGTTTGCGATATGCTAGGAGAACCAGTAATGATGACTTCCGATACTTAGCAAGCTTTGCGTTACAAGCGGACTTATACGGAGATTTATCGGGGGTAACCACATTATTCAGTAAGGCTGTTAATAGAAATGCAGAGGTTATAGATCCGAATATTTTTTCTAAAGCTTTAATATGTTCTCTTACCGAGGGAATTATTAGCTTAACCAATGAGTTATTTGCCTATAACTCGTTACTTGAGGATGAAAGAAAAATAGTTGAGGCACAGGAAAAGTTCTTAAGGGCAGATTACATAAAACTTAGCGGCGAGGAAATCATTAATCTTCTTAACGATATTCTCCTTAACATCAAAGACCAGGAAATACTTTTAGCAAAGGGTGGAGGCTTATGGATGGTTCAGGAGCAGCTAGATTTTGGAGATAGATATAAAGAGTTTTTACAGGAAGTGGAAAACAATTCTCTTCTAGGTCCTAGTTTATCATCTAATATCGAGCTTAAGGTGGCTAAAGATTTTGCCAAATTAAGAGTGAACTATGAATCTTTAGTTTCTGAAAGAGGAACAGAGGAGGGTATTGAGATAGGTCGTAATGAAGATGGAAAAAAAATACTTACCACTTCTGAAAAGAGAAAAAATTTAAAGAAAGCAATTGAGGTTTTGTTATCTGATCCAATCATGTCAATCTCTAATGATTATCAATTCAAGATTGATGGAGACAGGCCTTTTATTAAATGGAATCTTGATTCATTAGACAATGCATTAGCTCTAAAAGAATCTAGAGAGAAATATTTGGACAAGGACTTAATGCTTTTTCCCAAAGAGTATAGAAAACGGATTTTAGAGAGTATCGATAGTCAAACTGAGAAAAAGCTATTATCTTTAGTGGGAAGGTCAATTAATAGTACGGGCGAGGATTCATATGTTATAGATTTTGATTCTGCAAACAAAAACCTCTATCAGTACATCAAGTCCCTATCTAAGTTAAAAGAGATAATTGTTTTTATGCAGTCGATGGGTCAGAATGCTGATATAAAGAGATTAAAAAAGCTTATATTGAATGATGCTTCTGCAAGAAATGACATGCTACAGATTAGCTTGGATGAAATTAAAACAGCTTTCATACTGAATGATTCAATAAATTTCTGGGACGAAAATATAGTTAAGAAGATTGAATCTTTAAAAGAAATTAGGGATCCAGAGCTTGTATCAAGCATGCCATCCTTTGAGATATATGAAAGAGAAGTAATTGAAAATCTAATAAATAAAAATGTCGTATTTCAGACCTTATCTATATTAGAGAAAGCATACTCAGAAACAAAAGTTGAGGAATACATACCCTTCTTTGATATACAGAATGAGGATCCCAAAAAATATGCAGAAACAATCGCTCTTGTAAAGAAAGCTAGAGATTTAGTAGAAGATATGAATCATAATGATGAAGCTATTTTGCTTGATAATATTCTAGTTTCTGATGCGGCCAGTAGACTAGGAATATTAACTGACTACTTTAATAAAAAGGATTTCTTCTCTCCGTCTTTTGAAAAGGTAAAAAATTGGGATGGGGGGATAGACCTGATTGAATCGTCTTATTCTGTAAAGTCTTTTATGGGTCTTAAGGAATTATTTTCATTTCAAATGACCGAGCTAGAAAAAATAAGTGACTTAGCAAAGGCTTACTTGTATGTGCTCCCTCCACAGTTTTACAAGAAGGAAAAAAATTTCTGGGGATCATTGCAGTCTGAGGTTGTTGATTATACAAATAATAAACCTGGTAGTGCTATGATACGACTGCAGGATTTTTTGGAGATTCTTTATAAAAATATTTCGATTGAAAACTGTAGAGACATACTAGATAAAGAAGGAATAGATAAGCCAGCTAATAACTTCTTTAGTATTAAGTACAATTTAGTTTTCTCTGAAATTTCTAACCGTTGTGATCACTTAAGGCGTTATAGTATTGAGGAGAGATGGGCTTCTGCATCAATCGACCTTGAAAGCTTGCTGCTGAAGAAGAAGCCATTTGCAAATAAAGTTTATAATAATATCTCAGTAACGGATTATCAGGCATTGGAAGACGCTAGTTTATTTGAGGTAATTAATACTTTCTCAAAATTTCCACAAAGAGAGAAGGTCCTTCCTCTGATTAAAAAAAAGGTCTTGACTGATAGACTTAATACTTTTTACTCTGATTTGAATCAATTAGAGGCGTTGTTCTCTCCGTATTTGATGAAAAGCAAAGAAGACGAAACGGGTTATGATATCGAGGTAGTGTTTCGTGAAAATAAGGATAAAGAGCTATACGGGAGTAGGATCATATCTTGGGTTTTTTATTCTGGGGAGAGTTCAATAAGTCTTTTTGACGAAAATAAAAAATTAACATGGAAGTATGGTGATCCTGTTAAATTTGAGATGAGGTTTGCTGCGGATACTGATATTTCTCCATATCGAGAAAAACAAAATCCTTTTTACCGAGTTTCCGGAAAGACTTCGGTTTTTAAGTTTTCTGGTAATTGGAGTTTGTTTGACATGATTAATCTGCATAAAATTACAGAAGATCAAAAAACGATTGGCGAAGTATTAAGGTTTGAATTTCCTGTACAAATTTTTGACGAAATCAATTCGAAAAGTAAAACTCTATCTAATGCAAGGGTTTTCTTGAAGATTATTTTAAAAAGAAAGAGTGATGGGAAGACCCTAACGATGCCATCTTTGTACCCTGAAGAGATTCCGAAACTATGACATCCGAGAGTGAGAAGATTTCGATTACGGCAGAAAACCTATTGGATTTATTAGAACCGATTGAAAAAGAAAATCCTTCTGGAAGATGGATCAGATACGAAAATAAATATTTAGCAATAGTGGCTGAAAAGAATGCGGACGATCCAAATCTTCCAATGGGAGAATGGGAAAGACCTTTGAAGCAAACTGATTGGAAACGGGTGACTGATATTGCTGAGGATTTATTAAAAAAGGAAACCAAGGACCTGGAAATCTGTATATTCATAATACAGGGATGGACATATCTTTACGGTATGAACGGATTACGATGTGGGTTATTGCTGATGTATAAACTTACTGAAAGATACTGGGACACATTATGGCCAAAATATAAAATTTCCGATTCAGATGCAAGAATATCTCCTTACAAATGGTTGGTAACAAAAGGGCCTGATTTTTTTAAAGACAAAATAGTCTTTCTTCCGAGAAATGAACAAAGGGAATGGAGCCTTACGTATCTGGACCATCTCATAGAGAAGAACGGTGATTCTAAATCAATTACTCTTCCTAATAATTTAGAGAATAAAAAATCCAAAAAGAGCATATCGGAAATAGGTCTTAGCAAGGAAGATATGAATTACTTAAAGGAGCTAGAGTCCAATGCGTTGGAGGCGATAGCTATTATAGAAAAGTTAGATTTATTCTTAGAAAAAAAACTTAAGAAAGAGTCAGTTTCATTTTCCAAAATAACTCTCTTTATTGAAGAGGTTTCATCATTTAAACAGGGATTGCTTCGCGCCAAAAAAATTAATGATGATAAGACTAGAAAAGATAATTCAAAAGTAGTGAAAACCTCTTTTGATAAAAATGTCCAAGAAAACACTAACAAGATAGAAAATGAGAAGCCAGGAGAAAGACCTGGGTTAGAAACGGAAAAAGATAAATTGTCGTCAGGTGACAAGGAAGATTCTCGGAATCAGATTTATGAGAGCATTGGGATTTTATCGGAGAAACTAAGAGCGATAGAGCCGCATAGTCCTTCTTCTTATGTTTTGCGACGAGTTTCGATGTGGGGAACTATGACGCTTGACGAAGTTATTGACGACGTTGGAAAATTTGACGGAACCCTAAAGGGCATTGTTTCCCGTTTAGAGAAAAAATGATTCTTATAGGGGCTAGTTATTTTGCAGAACGAATACGATTAGTTTCTCCGGAACGGTAAGGGCCATCTTTGTTAGTTCCTATTACGTCATATTTCTTTTTCAATGGTTTGCTATTGTCACTAGATATATCCTCTTCCTCTATGCTTTCTTTTTCCTCCTCTGATTTCTTAAGAATACTTTCCTTACTAGAGCCATCCAAGGATTTCAGGGAGTTTTCTTCGCTAGTCAGTGTTAAGTCATTGCTTCCAGTTTTGTTTATTTTTCCAAGGGCTCTATCCCAAATTTGATCGCAACCAAATAATATGAGTGATGATATAGTAAATATTATTAAAGTAAAAATGTTAGACTTCATTTTTCTTAAGGCTTATCTATGCGAAGCTTTTTAAATATAAAGAATATAAATACTATTTCTCTTTTATTGTTGATATTAGTTATTATTTATTTGATAAATACTGACTTTACAGGAAATGAGCACCGTTTTGATGTTTTAAGTACAGCATACCAGAAAACAGTCATTCAACAAAAATATAATCATCCTAACGAAAATAAATTTGAAGAATCAAATGACATATCTGATAGCGAAAATTTATGTTCTTCCTTCCGGCAAGTCAAAGCAGAGGAAATTAATTGCCTCACTGGGGAACTTATTACCAGAAATTTTGAAGAATTCGGTTATGGAAAGTACAAAAGTTATTTTACAAGTATATTCTCGAATCAGGATGAGAAGACCCATCCCGGGGAACCTTATGATATAGTTTGGGATCAGGTTTACCAAAAAAAGAAGGAAAAGTTAGAGTTTCTTATTTCCCTTAAAAACAATTTGGTAGAAAATGCTGATCAAAATGAACATTATCATTTCCTTATATTAATACTTACAAACCGCACAAATTCCTTAGTAGAAAAATTCCAAAAGATTAGAGAGGATCTTTTGGACGATCCAAAAGAAAGGAAAAATCAATATAAAAAATTATTTTTAGTATCACTGGAATTAGATGGAAATATATACTCACAAGTTACTGGTGAGTTTAAAAAAGTCTCATGGGGTGTGGGAACGATACTTGAGCAAGGAGATAATTTTGCAGCCACTCATGAAAGAATTACAGTATTTAAAAAATACCTATCGTTGGTTGCCATTTTTCCTTTAATGTTTATAGTTTACTTTTTTATCGAGTATAAATCAAAAACAATGCTCATCTACTTTGTATCATTATGTTCCTCAATATGTATATCACTATACATCGGACTCGATGCAAGTATTAATTTTGGACTCACTTCTTCTAAATTTATTATTAGTCCGTTTGTAGATATATTTGAACGACAAATTGTTATTAGTATGGTTGGATATTCATTATTGTTTATTTCAGTATTTTATTTTGATTACTTTAGATCTCTTATCGGACGAATGCATCTGCATCAGGAAAAGTTAGTTTTTTTCGGTATTGTTTTCGTTGTTGCCGGTTATTCAAGTTTTTCGGCTGCAATGGGGTCTGAGATCATGAAAGTATTTGTAATATTATTTTCTTCTTTTATGACTTGTCGCTATTCTAGAGAGATATTTTTAATACAAAAATATTGTAATTATGCATTTAATAAAATTAATTTCAAAAAAATCCTTTTCAAGGAAAAGGATTCAAACAAGAAAATTATCGTATCAGAATACCTAAACTCATACGTTATTAGAGGATTCTTATATTTTGTACTAATGACTTCTACCTTTATTTTTTTGAGTTTATTTATCTTTAATGATATTGGTGGGGTATTTATTACGCTAGTTTTAGTGATGATTTTAGTCTCTATTGTGTTTGGTCTACGGTTTTTTTTCTTTTGGATTGTAATCATGGTTATACTTGGCTTGATTGGATCATTCACTGAAAAAATTAACCAACGAATAGAGTTAATGTTGGAGCCAATGAACGCATCGGTTAGTGATTTTGCAAGATTGATCAATTTCACGAATTCAGAGTCAGATGATATTTTGGTTGGAAACTCATGGTGTAATGATCATGGGGTATGTCTTCCTTTGCAGGTTTTGAGCGATTATATGCCCCTACTTATTGAGAAGGTATTTGGGTTTGGAGGAGCTCTATTTTTACTTACAGTCTTAACAGCACTGTTTTGCTTTGTTGCTACTAAATCATTTTATATATTCCTAACAGGAGAGAAAGAAAATAGATTGCCGTCCATACTTATTTTTTATATGTCATGCAGTAGTATTATTCAAATAATATTAAGTACCTTTGGAAATTGGAGATTGATTCCTTTGTCAGGTATAAGTCTTCCCTTCATGAGTATTGGATTCACCGCGATGATATTACCCTGTCTTACATTTGGCCTTTTCGTAGGAATGAATATGAAGATAAAAAAAGTAGGCTATTCCAAATGATTTATAGCAAAGTATTAGTCAACAGGTTTCTCATTGTAGTCGTCTTGTGCACGTTTATAGCAGTTAGCACTATTCTCATCTCAAAGTCTCTGCAAACTGAGCAGTTTTCATCCGTCTCGTATATTCCGAAAGATAAAGTAGAGCGAGTTTCCGTATTAATAAAAGATTGGAGTATAAGTGAATCCTCTCTTGATCATAAGATGAATCTTCAGGACAAGAGCAACACAAAAACAAAAGGTCTTATTCATTTCATAGATCAATTCTCATGCAGTCAACGAGTAAAAAACATTATTTACACTTCCTCAATAAAAACTTTAAAAACGTATTCCTCGATAACGGAAGAAAAATTTATTGATTCCATACGAAGATATTATCATCCATTTGCTCGAAGTGAATGTATAAAAATAATACAAGATCTTGATATCATTAATCGTATCAATCTTAGAGTTACAGGTAAGGAATTAGACACAAGAAAGATTGTCAAAACATTTTTAACTGAAAATTTAGATTGGCAAGATAGGGGACAATGTATTTATCATAAATTATTCTCTGAAGAGTTAGTTTATTTGGCAGGTCCCGTAAAAAGGTGCATTATCGAAAAAGAAAATATTTCTTTGGCTTATAACTTTCCAGGTTTAGACAATTTGATTGATAATGCGATGCGTTTAAGAGAAACTATCAGAATCAAGAAAGTAAACAAGAACATATTGCAGAAGGTGGGATACGAAGATTTTGATTATATTTTAACCTTAGATCCCAAGATTCAAACATCTTTAAATTTTCTTGAAGAATGTTTTGAGGGAAGAGAACTTTGCAAATCACAAAATTTCAGCTTTGATAGGTTAGAGGGATTATCTATTGTTCTGATTAATCCAACAAACAGTAGTATATTAGGAATTAAATGTTTTGGTACCTTTTGTTCAGAAAATGGTATGGATCGTTTAGGAGATCTGGCAGCATTAATTGTTAGGTCTCCGCCAGCATCAATTTCTAAAATACTCTTTGCATTAGGCATTGCCTCTGAGGGAAAAGTTGATTCTTTTGAGTTGACTAATCAATTAAAAACCTCTGGTAGTAATGAGAATTTATCAGGAAAAAGAAATGAATGGTGGGAAAGAGCAGCAATTTGTGATGGTTTAGTCGAAAAAAAAACATGTATGACGTTGGTGCATACCAGTTATTTTGCTAACATGCTTGGATTTTCGACTGCTTGCACAAATAATTCAGTTTTTGGAATAGCTGAGGAATTTTATAAAGTATTTGATCTTAACTGCGGAAGGGTTTCAATTATTGCGGATGGGCATGAATTAGACACATATATTTCTCCGTTTCTAGGATATTTGCCTACTCAAGATAGTCTTTATCTTAATGAACGAGGTATTGCAGAATTTCTTTCATGGGACGGATACAATAAGTATCGGGATGACTCTAATGAGTCGGTTGTTGGTAACGATCGTAGGTTAGGGAATACTTCTCAAATAATACAGACCTCTATAGGAGGAGGAAACTCTAGAGTTAGTGCCTTGGGCGTTGCATCAATGATTGCAAATTTGTCTCAATTAAAAAACAATATGTACCCTAAATTACCATTTTTATTAAAAAAGAATAATAACCAGACACCAATATATAAAAAAGAGAATTTTCTCCCTGAGGAAGATTCTAAGGCTGCACAAATAGTTCTAAATGGTTTAGAAAAAACACTTTTACCCGAAACAGCCGATTGGAAGGGCCCCGGAACTGCTAGTAGCGCATTTGCTAGAACATTTGATAAACTATGTGGAAAAACTTGCCCAGTTAAAGGTAAGACCGGCACAGTGAGTTTTCAAGACAAAAACCATAAGGGCAAGACTCTGTTTGGAGGGCTTACAAATATCAAACAATTGGCAGACCTAGTTGACGGTAATATTAAAATACACGACTATAAAAGCGTTGCAATAGGAGTAATTGTATCTGAAAAAGGAACCTCTGATGTCACAAATAGAGCGGCTGATATACACATGAAATTACTCAAATATATTTTTTTTGATTAATGCGATCCGGTTTTTTATTTTAGGATGCTGACACTATACGAATATTCGGATGAAAACATGAATGCTAAAGCGTGTTTATTAGCGTTTGTTATTGAGTTAAAAAAAAGACTTGAAAATAAAGAATCATTGAAGGTGAATATTTCTGAGAGTATTTACAGTAAAATCTCAAATATAGAATTCAAAGAGATTTTCTATGATCAAATAAATGAAATAGAAGATTTTAATAAATATTTGTTAGAGGTTACAATTGTCAAAATGAAAAATTCCCAATCGGAAGACAAGAAAGAATTTTTTGAAATAATTAGAGTCGCGTCAAAAGTGGATAGATATGTTTAATTGGTTCAAAAAAATATTTGTAAGTTACGAAAAAATATTATCTTCAAATAATACCGATAACTTTGCAGACACACTTCTGGTGGAGTTAAAGGCTTCTTCAACGAGCGCTATAACTAATGCTGTAAATAAGATAGAGGGAAAATACATGAAAAGTGTACTAGAAGAATCTTATTTTCCTTTACAGTCTCTTACATTTGTTCCAAATGATATTGAGGTAGCCCGCACCCTTGAAGAATTCTTTAGGGTGCATGAGGATATAAATCCAGATTTCCGCAAAGTATTTTGTAAATCTTTCTTACAAAAAGAATACTTTTCTGATCGTGGGGCGAAAGTTATTATAGATGATGAGTTTGTTCCAATTTTTAAAATCGATGTCAGTAGTTTAGAGGAAAAATCGGAAGATGAGAAGTATTTGATCTCTATTAGGGGCAGGAAGATTCTTTTTTCAAGTCATGCTAATTTGGGTAATCCAAAAAAGAGTTACAGAAAAGGTGATAGTCATTTAAATATCAATGCTAAGTCTGAGCTTAATAAAATAAAAAATGAAGTTGTTGTGAAGCTATTAATCAGCGATAAAGATGGACATAGGTCTGAAGATGTAACATTACCGACGCTTATTGGAAAAAACCCAGATAATGCCTGTATTGACTTCGGAATCACCCCAATATACATCAGAGCGAAGTATGTATCAAGGCATCAGATTTTTATTTACTCAATTTTAGATAAAATGTTCTACATCGTCCCCGATGAGGCAACTTTAACATGTAGGAATGGAGAAGGTGAAATTCTAGAGCACGGTAAAAATTATTCAATAAAGAGGAGTGGAGAACGTCTCTATTTAGGTGTCCCCCCTGAGAATTCCAGGCCGTTAACAGCAAATGTGAATCCTGCCGAATTTCCGGTTTTGGAAATCCAACCGTTTTCCCACGAAGGGAGAGCTGTTGCAGATAAAACACCACGTCCAACAGTAGTTTAATGAAAACGACATACGAATATGCGGCTGCAATTAATTGGGGGAAAACTAAATATGAATGTTTCGATGCCTTTGCTAAGGTAGCCGACATTTTTACTTTATGTGATGGCGCAAATTCTTGTGAAAGTAGCGGAAAATTAGCTACAGAGTTAGCCCATTTATTCTCAGAAAAAGTTAGTTTTCTGGACTCAGAGACTATTGATAGAGAGCATGCGATATCAAAAATAGTTATGGACATACATGAGGCTTATGCATCGCAAAAAAACCCTGGAGCATCAACACTACTAAGCTTAAATATTTTACACGACTCATACGAGATAATCAGTATTGGAGATAGTTACTGCAAGGTGTTTATACAAAAATTAGGTGGGGGTTGGGAAGAAACCATTAGTATACCTAGGGATGTCGATTACAAGGGCTATCCTTGGCAGCTTATTGGATCCGATATTTTTGAGTTGGTACATTATCACAGATTTAAAAAGGACCATATGACCTGCGTTTTTCTTATGTCAGACGGAGTCGGTGATTTCATAAAAAATAGCGACATAACACATTTATTGGATAAAAATATTTCAGAAAAAGTTGATCAAACTAATTTACAAGATATAGTTTATTCCTTACTGGGCATATCCGAAGATAGAGGAAGTAAAGACGATAAGTCCATATGTCTCGTCTTTATTGAAAAAAATGAATGAGGTGAATTTCGAGAAATGTTTTGATAATTCATATTCCTATTTTAGAGAAATACAAATACTTACGTATCTAAACCAACGCAATGCTCCTGTTCCTGTTTTATTGAAGGGCTCCGCGAAAGAGAAACTAATAACGATGGAATTTGTTGGAGAAAATCTCTACGATCAGAGGAATGTTCTATCATTTCAAAATAAATTAGTTATTTCACTAGATTTGATTCAAGCGGTTTACTTTATTTATGAATTAGGAATTTTACATTATGACATAGCGCTTCGTAACCTTACATCTAAAGATAATGAATTAGGAAAAGGATCTCGCGTATATGTTATAGATTTTACTGTATCGACAAGTTCTAATTTTAAGCTCCAAAAACCACTCTGGATATTGCCAAGATTTGATAAACAACATAAAGTTTTTGCAGATGCAATTAGCGCGGACTGGAATAAGTTTTTCAAGTTTTTCAACAAGAATTTTCCGGAAAATTTTAACGAGATTATAGAAGTATCTAGACAAAACTATGAAAACTACTGGGCTGAGAATTTAAATGTTGAAAGAATACAATCGCCATTATCTGTAATATTTCATAATGTTTCGTTTGCTCTGGAAGAATTATTTGCTTCAAATGCTACGGAAATAAAAAAATATAATCTCGATAAGTCGATTTATGGGATGAGAAATATATATGACGATACAATAACTAAAAAGAAGATCGAAAAAATTAAAGACCACATTCGGGAAATTTCTGAGAATAGTGGTGGTTCAGTGCCCACGCCTGTACCCTTAATTTCGTCAGACACCGTTTCTGTGAAGAGATTAATTAATGTAAACAACTTTATTCCTTTAGAAAAATATGAACGTTATATTCACATGGCGCTTTTAGCCATATTGTTCTATGTAGCAGACAGAGGGTATTTTCACAATCAGATATCGATTAATGATTTGGATTACTACACTGGCCTTTTTGCAGGTCTTACATGGATTACGTACTTGATATTACTAGTTACACGTAGCGGTTTTGGATTAAAAGCATTTAATGTAATACTATGTTTACAGCTAGGTTATTTCTTCTTCCGTATTTTTCTTGAGACTGGCAAATTTGCACTTCCGATGATTAGCTCGATTATAACTCTCGTAATTATGATAAGAATTGTTTTTCTTAAGTCTTAGTAGGGCGACAAGGGAAAATCTTTTTATTACGCGATGCTTTCCGTTTTTTGAAAGAATAGGCATTACAATCTATCTTTTTCTCGAAACAATAGCTTATGTGCGTATGAATCGATTCTTTTGCACACCACATTAGACGAGGGGAAAATTCCAGAGGGGTAGCGATCAGCGTAGCCAGAAGACTTGAGAACATGAATGTTTTTCCAAAGAAAAATGTTATAGTTATAGTAAATGCATCGACTAGTATGAATATAACTTAAATGGATTCCTTAAGACGAAAGATTATTATCGTATTATTGAGTTTAGTTGCTTTTTCTGGGGCTGGCATTTCAGCCGTTTATGTATTTGAAAAACGTAAAGCTTATGTAGAGAGCAAAAAATATGAGCGTAAAAAAGCCTACCGTGGGTCAAGTACTATGAGAAAAGACGCTGGTAAACGCGCGGGACAGGCTGTGGATGCCTGGAAGGATCAGTTTAAAAAGTAGATGAGTGTTTTAATCTACCCTCCAAGCAGGGAGGCTATTAATATTCCAGTTAGCCTGCGAACACTTTTTGACAATAGCAGACATTATCTGATGTATGTTTTGGCGGTCCGTCTTAATTTCAAAGGAGTTTTCTTCTTCTGCGCAAAAAAACTGCAATTTCCAAACTTTTCCAAAACTAATATTTATAGAGCTACATAATTTTATTGGGGTACTGTACCTAGTTTTTATGGAGTCAGGACGTGTTTCTACTTTGTTGTTTTTTGAAAGATCATTAATCGCAACCTGGTGCTCAGTTGCAAGCAATTTATGGATATCCTCTGGTGATTTTGATTCTCTATCTATATTCTCAATCATTGTTTTCTCGAGAGTAGAGGCTAAACTTTGACATATCTTCTCACAAAGATTTCGAGTAAGCCACATTTTTCTGTCTGACCCATCATCATTGAGACAACGTATCCAGAGTCTATCTTCTGTATCTGAGTAACCAAAGGTAATGGTCGAGGAACCGATAATTCTATTTCCAAAACGGTGGTTTGAGGAAGAAAAATGGTAGGCCGGGCGGGGTTCGAACCCACGACCAACGGATTAAAAGTCCGCTGCTCTACCAGCTGAGCTACCGACCCACGCACATCCAAAGTGTAACTTTAATCTGTAATTAGTGCTCAGGTCAATGGGTTAAGCTACTTTATTTTCCATATGACGTATACCTAGAACAGCACCAATGGCTATTGAGCCCACGACAATAATAGAATTTAACGAACCAAGTGAAAGGCCACTAAGCCCATGCCCTAGGGTGCAGCCAGATGCAGTAACCCCACCGAATCCCATCAAAGTAGAGCCGAGGAAACAATAGACAATATCATTTTTAGTTGTAAAAAATTCTATCTTAAATCTTTTTTGTAAACGAGCTGAAAGATAGGAACCAAGTAATAGTCCGAAAAGAACAATAATTCCAAATGAGATAAATTTACTACTATCACTTTGATATAGAAAGAATTCGAGTGTGTATGCTAGTGGACCAATAAAACTGAATGACTCTGGTCTTCCGGAATTAGTAAGTATATATTTACTTTCGAGAGTATCGGGGTGTTCAGCAAAAAAACCAATATTACCAGATACAAACCAGGCTCCGACTATGCATACTCCAATAACGCATCCCCAAATTGCATTTTTTCTGATTTCTAAATTTTTTAATTGTTTAAATAACAAAAACGTTAGGTAGGTTATCAATAAAATGAGCCAAAGCCATTGCATATCAATACCAAATGTACCTTTATATTCAAAAAAAGTATTAATTTTTTTTACGAGGAAATTATCCTCAAATAGATGTATTCTGATGCTACCGAGAGAGCCTCGCATTGTTGATATAGCAGCTAAACCAGATAAAGTTAGAATAACCAATGATTTTATGTTTCCCTCTCCAAACTTAATGAGAGTGCTGGTAGTGCAGCCGGAACAAAAGGTCATTCCAATCCCGAATAATAGTCCTCCAAACACAGAAGATATCGTTTTATTACTAATATTCATGTAAGTGGAATCGGCAGGATTTATTGAACCAAGCCCTGCTAAAAGCTGGACCCCTATAACCGCAGTTATTAGAGTGAATAAATATAAGGACAATCTATTCGGATTTCTACAAATATATATATCAGATATAATTCCCAAAAAGCAAAACCTTGAACGCTGACAAGCGAAGCCGAAAATTACTCCTAATAAAAGTCCACAAAGTAGAATTATTAGCTCAATCGATGCTGTATCCATAGATCATTTTTTCGATAGTGCTTTTAATCTCTCCTTCGCCGTTAAGGCTGCATCTGTCGATGGTGTTTTTTCAACGATTTCTTTTAATATTTTTGTGGCTTCGCTGTTTTTTTTCGTTTCGACAAGTGCAGCCGACAGAGTCAACATTGCTTCAGGTAATTTGGGGTATTCTGAGTAATTTTTTTTTAGCAGCTTAAGTAATTTAATAGCTGCACCATGGTTTTTTAAAACATAATAACCCACACCTTCTGAATGTAAGGCAAATGCAACAAGTGGAGAAGATGGATAGTTTTCCCGAAGTTGTGAAAAGAGACTCACTCCCTTTTTAAAATTACCATCGGAAATGGACTTAGTAGCCTTTTCATATAAGAGTTTTTCTTCATCTTTCACCAGTAATTTCTGGCCCATTAGTGAAACAGTTTTTGGTTCAAGCTGAATTATTCTATCAATGATCTCAACAAATCTTCCTTCAAATTCTGTTATTCGTTCTTCTGTACGGTTCGCTTTTTCCGTAAACTCTTCCGAAAACCCACGGAATCTAGCTAATTCCTTGCTGAGTTCTTCTATCCGGTTCAATAATATTATTTGCCCACCTTTGTACCCATCAATGATACTGTTAGCCTCCTTAAGCGACTGTTCTAAGTCTTCTATTTGCATCCTCATTTTGAGAATCTCTCTTCTTGCTTCAGAATCCTCAATGAAAGCAAAGGCTGTGGTTTGAAGAACTACAAGGATTGACACCATATATGTTCTGATTAAACTCTGATAAGCTCTATTCACTTAACGTATTCCCCCCTTTTTTAAGATTAGGTCACACCTTCTATTTTTTGCCCAGCCCTTTTCATTTGGAGTGTTATCTGCTGGATCCTCTTCACCAAAACTCACTGTATCCATGCGTTGGCGGTTTATTCCCTCTGCCTCAAGTGCCTTTGCAACAGATTCCGCTCTTTTGTGACCCAAAGCTACGTTATATTCTCTGGTGCCTCTCTCATCTGAATGCCCTTCGAGCAAGATCTTAGATGTTCGATTTTCCCTCATTATTTGAGCTATTTTCTTTATTACTTCGACATACGAAGGTTTTACATCGAATCGATCATAATCAAAGTACACGGAAGGTTCGAAACCATCATATTCTCCTAAAGAAATTTCAGATATAGCTTTTGGCGAGAGATTTTGCGATGAGATTTCTACAGAATCTTGTATTCCATCACTTCCTACTCCATTTGCGTTTTGTCTATTCTGCGACTCATTGATCGGTGCAGAGAAGAGATTATCTTCATTCTCTTCTAAATTAACTGATGAGCAACTGACAAAAAAGAATCCCGATACTACAAGAAGTAGCACAGATATTTTTCTGATGGAAACAAGCTTTTTCACGTGTAAGTAGTTTCCCAAATGTTGTTAAGGTATGTTTCCCCAAGCTGGGCTTCTAATATTCCCAGATTCAAGAGACAATCTTGTTTTAACTTTTCCATCGACTGACACGGCAGAAAGTATCTCTTTTCCTCTTATTGTACTTGAAAAAATAAGCCAATTTCCATTAGGCGCAAAGCTCGGGGAATCGTCTTTAGGTCCTCTGCTCAAGATTTTCTCTTCATTACTGATCAAATCCTTAATCGCAATTACAAATTTACCATCAATCTGAGTTACGTATGATAAGAATGAACCCTTCGGACCCGCTACGGGTCTCGCATTATACCTTCGTTCGAAGGTGATACGCCTAGACTTCCCCGTACCTCGAGAACTAATTGAGTATATTTGGGGGCTTCCTCCCTGATCCGAAGTATAAAATATTCGACTACCATCTGCTGAAAAACTAGGTTCGGTATTAATGGCACGAACTCTAGTAATCCTTTTAAGATTTTTCCCATCGACAGAAGAAGTATATATCTGAGAAGTACCATCTTTTGTAAGAACGAATGCAAGTGTCTTGCCGTCTGGCGACCAGGCAGGGGAACTGTTTGATCCTCTGTAGTTGGCTAGAATTGTCCGTTTACCAGTAGCTAGCCGGTGGATGAAAATTACAGGCTTTCCAGTTTCAAAGGAGACATAAGCTAATTTATCTCCTTTTGGGGACCACGCTAGAGATATAATTGGAGTGACAGATTTTAATGCAGGTCTTTCATTAAATCCGTCTGAATCAGAGATCATGAGGGTATGGCTGCTCGTATTTTTTCTCACGACGTAAGCAATTCTCGTGGAAAAGAAACCAGGTTCTCCAGTCAGTGACTCAAAAATAAAATCTGAAACTTTGTGTGCGACCGTTCTAGCCTCATTGATTCCTTGAGGACTTTGAAGCGACAAACCTCCTAGGTCGACAGCCCGCAGTGTGTCTAAAACCCTAAAACTCGTGACGATTCTTTGTGTTTTTAAATTTTCATCAAGTGTTCCCACAACAAGGG
>JAOINB010000019.1 GCA_028139135.1 Betaproteobacteria bacterium | reverse complement strand
ATCCAACAATAGCGTTACTTCCAATAGTTCCTAAAATAGGTAATAACTTGTATCCGGTTAAAAAATTTATAGAAAAAATCAAGAGAAAAGCAAAGGTAATATTTGCAAAAGGACCAGCTAAAGCGACAAATGATTTTTCAATGAATGTACATGAATTAAAAAACTTTGTTGACAATTGATCACCAAAATTTAAGTTACTCCTATTGTCCTCGTCTAATTGAACATAGCCACCTAATGGAAAAATAGATAGCTTCCATGTTGTGCCAGTTCTATCTTGATAGCAGTACAAACTGCGTCCAAAACCTATCGAGATCGTTCGAACTTTCACTCCAATTAATCTGGCTGCAATTAAGTGTCCCACCTCATGAATAAAAATCAAAGCCGTAAGAGTAATCAGAAGTATAAAAAAAGACATAATCACTAAGTCTACAAATGAGAAAACTGCTGATGAATATCTTTGTGCAATTCATGGAGCTCCGCTAATGACTTTATCTCACAGGTAAATGTTTCGGCCATCATTTCGAGAATTTCTTGCACTGTATCAGTAATTTCTAAAAAATGAATCTTTCTTGACAAAAATGCTTCTACAGCAATTTCATTAGCAGTATTTAATATCATTCCAGCAGTGGGACCCTCTTCTAGAATGTTCCTTGCTATATCAATAGAAGGAAACTTTTTAGAATCAACAGAGTAAAAAGAGAGTTGATGGATTTTATTCCAATTTATCGTTTCTATTTGATTTGGACTTCTATCAGGCCATGAAAGACCGAACGCGATGGGAATACTCATATCTGGATTTGATAGTTGAGCAAGTGTTGACTTATCTTCAAACTCGACCATTGAGTGTATTATACTTTCGGGATGAACAATTACGTCAATTTCTTTGTTTTGTAATTTAAATAGCCAGTGAGCCTCTAAAATCTCCAATCCTTTGTTCATCATAGTAGCAGAGTCTACTGAAATCTTCTTCCCCATTTTCCAATTTGGATGTTTTAATGCACTTTCAACTGAAGCATCTTTCATTTGTTCATCAGACCACTTTCTAAAGGGACCCCCTGAAGCAGTAAGAATAATTTTATTTATGTTTCGAGGTTTTTTAAAACATTCGTAATCTTTTCCTAAGCATTGAAAAATTGCGTTATGTTCGCTATCAATTGGAACAATTTTACTCTTTGAAGTTTTTATTTTTTCTAAAATTAATGATCCTGCACAAATGATTGCTTCTTTGTTTGCCAATAAGATTTGTTTTCCATGTTCAATTGCTAGCAATATGGACGATAAACCTGCATAGCCAACTATACCTGCAACAACTATATCTATACGTTCGTCTGTTACAGCTGCATGCATCCCTTCAGGTCCCTCCATTACTTCAATATTAAGGTTTTCTCTTAACTGCTTAGCTGCTAAAGGTTTATTCATTACGACCACATTAGGAGAGAATTCATGAGTTAAAGACTCCATATCTGCAACGTTCGAATTCGCCACCAAAGAAAAAACATTAAAATTCTCTGGATCATTCCTCACCAAATTTAATGTGCTTCTCCCAATAGAACCTGTTGCACCTAATACAGCAAGATTTTTCATAATCTTTGTCCCGTGATATTGAAGAAAACAATTAACGGTCCCACAGCAAGAGTAGCATCGAATCTGTCGAATAAGCCTCCATGACCTGGTAGGATATTCCCAGAATCTTTTTTCCCGGATGTTCTTTTAAGTTTTGACTCAAAAAGATCAGCAAAGATTGAAACAGAAAATAAAACAGAACTCAAAACAATTAACCACCACGTTCCGAAATAATTAAAAACTAAATCTTGCCACGTGCCTTCAATTTTAACCATAAATAAACTGTAGAGAAAATACAAAAACAGAGCTCCATAAACACCTTCCCACGTTTTATTCGGGCTGACCATTGGGGATAATTTTCTATGCCCAAAGATTTTTCCGGCAAAGTACGCACCGGTGTCGATGATCCACACAAGGGATAATACTGAGAATAAGAACATAAGCCCTTCGACAAATGCATAATAGAGGGCTATCATACTGGCAAGACACATAATAAAAGCAACAATCACGCTCATTCCCTTTGAAGCCCGGTATTTGTTAAGAACGATTGCTGGGGAAGCTAAAAACCAAAACAAAAAACTTAAAAACAACAACGCCAGGATTAAATTTTGTGAGAACTTCTCACTTATAACCGCAACAAAAATAATGATTAACGCCATAAGTCCTGAAATTTTCTGAACTCTACTTGTGTTCAGTAATGAGTGCCATTCCATATAAATTCCAGAATGACAAACAAGTATTAAAAGGGGGAATAGAAAGCCGCCTTCAAAAAACGCTACAAACGTGGCAGAAGATATTAGCAAGACTGCAGTGATTATTCTGCGAACAAGCAATTTTCTTTCCGGTTAAATCGAAAAGCGAGAGATATTTTTGAACTATAAAATATTCGATAGCTGATCATTATTTTCGTCTTCAGAAGCACCAACTGGAAAATCAACTGTGCCTCCGAATTTACGCTTTCTTCCGACGTAGAAATTAATCGCTTCCTTCAAATCGCCTTTATCAAAATCGGGCCATAAAATATCGGTAAAATAAAGTTCTGTATATGCTAAGTTCCAAAGCAGAAAATTACTAAGTCTTTGCTCTCCGCCTGTTCGAATAAAAAGATCTGGTTCTGGAATGTCAGCTAATGCGAGGTACTGGGAAAATGACTGTTCCGTTAATTTCGTGCAATCCTTGATCACATCGGGATTATTCTCTAAAAGTTTTTTAATTCCCTGAACAATATCCCACTTTCCTCCGTAGTTAAAACAAATATTTAGTCCCAAAAGATTATTCGACTTTGTTGTTTGTTCAGCCTCCCGCATTGCTCCTACTAGGGAATCTGGTAAACTCTCATTGTTACCAACAAACTTAAGCTTAACACCTTGCTTATTTAGCTCTTGTAATTCAGCTCTTATGGTACGCTCGAACAATGTCATGAGGAAAACGATCTCAGAGTCAGTCCTCGTCCAATTTTCAGAACTAAAAGCAAAAACGGTAACATATCGGATACTTTCATTAATGCAGTTTTTTACCAATTGCTTTAAAGAACTTACACCAATTTTATGCCCTTGATTTCTCACATAACCTCTGCGCTCCGCCCAGCGTCCGTTTCCGTCCATTACTACTGCAATATGAGTTAGCGTCTGACTTGAATTTATAAATTTATTGGTGACGATCGTATTCATGTTCACAAAATTCAACGGTATCTTTCTATACTGTCATAATTTCTTGTTCTTTAACTGCCAGGCAGCTGTCAACATTTTTTATGTTAGCGTTGGTTAATTTTTGAATTTCCTCTTGAAACCTCTTATCTTCATCAGAAGAAATTTCCTTTTCTTTTAGCTTTTTCTTGGAAGCATCGTTTGCTTCTCTCCTGATATTCCTTATAGATACTTTGCAATCCTCAGCACAACTTTTAACAACTTTTATTAACTCTCTCCTTCTCTCCTGGGACAAGGGGGGCATTGGAACTTTTATTAGATCTCCAACCGAGGATGGATTCAACCCAATATTTGACTCAAGAATGGCTTTCTCAATAGATGAGATTAAATTTTTTTCCCACGGAACAACACTCAATGTTTGACTATCTAAAACTGTAACCGTGGCTACCTGATTTATGGGTGTCATCGTTCCGTAATAATCAACGCTGATTTGGTCTAAGATGCTCGGGTGTGCCCGACCCGTTCTAATCTTATCAAAGTCACTTTTTAAAACATTTATTGCCTTACCCATCTTTTGCTCAGCTGTCTGCTTAAAATTTTGTTCCATTTTTTTTACCTAGTCACTATAAACAAAGGTTCCTTCACTCCTACCCATTACCGCTTCTTTGAGTGCTCCATGTTTTGTGATTTTTATTACTTGAATTGGTAACTTCTGGTCCCTACACAAAGCAAAAGCAGTAGCGTCCATAATACGGAGTTTTTTGTTGATTACCTCGTCAAAAGAAATTGAATCATACATTTTTGCGTTCGGGTTTTCTTCCGGATCAGATTCATAGATACCATCAACTCTTGTAGCCTTGATCAAAAGTTCGGCGCCGATTTCTGCCCCTCGCAGGGCAGCTGCAGTATCTGTAGTAAAAAAAGGATTTCCCGTGCCTGCCGCAAAAATTACAACTTTTTTTTCATTCAAATATTTCATAGCTTTTTGTCGCATATAAGGTTCCACGATTTGATCGATACGAATCGCGGATTGCACCTTAGCTTCAACTTCTGCTTGTCTCATAGCATCCTGCAATGCTATGGCGTTCATTATTGTAGCTATCATTCCCATATAGTCAGCCGTCGCACGTTCAAGCCCTGTCGCACCTAAAGCAACTCCACGAAAAATGTTTCCTCCACCGATAACTATTGCTAATCCGACTCCTAAATCATAAACATACTTTATTTCTTCCACTATCGAGTCAATCGTTTTTTTATTGATCCCAAACTGACTTGTGCCCATCAAAGCCTCGCCTGAAAGTTTCAACAGTACTCTTTTGTAGGGTTTTTTGTATGAGTCCAACTAGTTCTGTCCAATACTATTAATTGCGTACTTCAAGCTTTCGAGGCAGCCTGGGTAGCGGCAACCTCTTCTGCAAAATTCTCAGATTTTTTTTCTAATCCCTCTCCTACGACAAATAACTGAAATGCCTTTACCTTCGCTCCTTTGCTCTTGAGATATTCAGCAACTGTTTGTTTTCCGTCCTCAGCCTTTACGAAAACCTGACCTAACAACGAAATTTCCTTGACATATTTGTTTATTGCCCCAGAAACCATTTTCTCTATGATTTCGGGGGGTTTTCCGGACTTGATAGCTTTCTCGCGAGCCACTCTCTGCTCTTTTTCTAACAAGCTCTGATCAATGCCTGAAATATCTAGCGCCCTAGGTTTCATGGCAGCAATATGCATTGCAACATCTTTACCAACATCTGCTGTACCACCCTCTAAATCGAGCAAAACCCCAATCTTCGTTCCGTGAAGGTACTTGTGCAAGGTACCTTTAGCACTGATATGTTTAAATCTCCTGATTGATATGTTTTCCCCAATTTTTCCAATAAGTCTAGCTCTTACATCCTCTACCGAGTCGGTATTCGTAATTTTCATTTCTTTTAACCCATCAACTGTTAAAACCGGATCAGAATGGTTCGACAATAATTTCGACAAATCCGTTACAAAAGCGAGAAAGTCGTCATTCTTTGCTACAAAATCAGTCTCACAATTAACCTCAATAATAGTACCAACTGTATCGGTAATTTCCACGGCTACAGCACCTTCTGCCGTAATCCTAGCAGCCGTCTTTCCTGCTTTAGAACCCAGTTTGACGCGCAGAATCTCTTCGGCTTTTTCGAACGTTCCCCCAGCCTCAATGAGAGCTTTTTTACACTCCATCATAGGAGCATCCGTTTTGTCCCTCAATGCCTTTACCTCAGATGCTTTAATTTGACTCATCAGACTCCACCTCTACAAATTCTTCTCCGCCTGTCTCCGCTTCGTTACCATCTAAAACTTCCTCAACAGCCTTCTTCTGCCCGGCAATAATCGCGTCTGCTATTTCCCTAGCATATAGCTTGACTGCCCGACTCGAGTCATCATTACCAGGAATTACATAATCAACCCCAGCCGGTGAGTTGTTCGTATCAACCACTCCAACGACAGGGATATTCAAAGCATTAGCTTCCTGGACCGCAATCTTGTGGTACCCCACATCAATTATAAAAATGGCATCTGGAAGCGCTGAAAGCTCTTTAATCCCGCCTAAACCTTTGTTGAGTTTGTCCAAATTTCGGTTGAAAACTAGAGCGTCCTTTTTCGTAAAATTTTCGAGTCCGCCCTCCGATACAACTGTTTCCATTTCTTTCAAGCGGTTTATAGAACTTTTAACCGTTTTAAAATTTGTCATCATCCCACCCAGCCAACGTTGATCCACGTATGGCATTTTACATCTAGCTGCCTCCTGAGCAATAATTTCTCTGGACGCTCTTTTCGTACTTACAAACATAATCACTCCCTTATTCGCGGCGAGTGTTTTTACAAATTTAACCGCCTCAGAGATTTTTTTAACGGTAGACTCTAGATTAATGATATGAATTTTATTACGATGACCAAAAATATGAGGCGCCATGCCGGGATGCCAGAACCGTGTCTGGTGACCAAAATGAACTCCTGCCTCAAGCATCTCTCTCATTGATACTGACATTTAACGCTCCAGTTTATTAGTTTTGAAAAACATATTATTCTACTAGTTATGGCGATTTCAATCAAATCTGAAGAAGAAATAAAATTAATGCGCGATTCTGGACGGCTTGCCTCTGAGGTGCTAGATTTCATAACACCTTATGTAAACCCGGGAACAACAACCGAGGAACTTGATAGACTATGCCATGAGTACATGGTGGATGTTCAAAAAGTTATTCCAGCGCCTCTTAACTACGCTCCCCCAGGTTATAAACCTTTTCCAAAATCTATTTGCACCTCGATCAACCATCAAATTTGTCATGGCATCCCGGGACCAAAAAAACTTAAAGACGGGGATATCCTTAACATAGACGTTACGGTAATTAAAAAAGGGCTACCACGGTGACACGAGTCGGATGTTTTGTGTTGGCAGACCCTCGATTGCTGCCAAGAGACTCGTAACTGTGGCATATGAGGCAATGTGGGAAGGAATTGGCATAGTAAAGCCTGGTGTGTTTTTAGGTGACATAGGGCATAAAATTCAACGTTTTGCAGAAAAGCACAATTATTCTGTAGTTAGAGAATTTTGCGGTCACGGAATAGGGAAGAAATTTCATGAGCCACCTCAGGTACTGCATTATGGCACGGCTGGAACCGGTACAATGCTAAAAAAGGGCATGACTTTTACAATAGAGCCAATGATAAATTTGGGCAAAAGGCATGTCAAAGAAATGCCTGACGGGTGGACAATAGTTACTAAAGATAGAAGCCTTTCAGCACAATGGGAACATACGATTCTTGTTACCGAAAATGGCTACGAAGTTATGACAATCTCTGACCACAGCCCAGACAAAGAAAAAATTACCCCGGTAAAATAATGAATATTGAATTAAGTACCTTCAAATCAGAGCTAACACAGGCTAGGAGTACATTTTGCGGTTCATGGAAAAAAGAGACGCGTGCGCTTTCCAATATGCTTCGGTATACAAAAAAAATTGATGAAATAATAAAAAATATCTGGGGAAATTTTAGTATCAATGAAGCATGTCTTGTTGCCGTAGGAGGATACGGAAGAGGTGAATTAGCGCCTTTCTCCGATATAGATTTATTAATTCTCACCTACGATAACGCTTCAAATAATTCCATAGACGCAATAAGTACATTCGTATCGAGTCTCTGGGATATCGGATTAGAGGCAGGACAAAGCGTTCGAACTATCAAGGAATCCATAAAACTTGCCCAAACTGACTCGACAGTCTCAACAAATCTTCTAGAAATCAGATACTTATCGGGAGAAAAAGATCTATTTTATCAGTTGCAAAAGGAAAGACGAAATAAAATCGATTCAGAAGCTTTTACTAGGGCAAAATTATTAGAGCTACAAAAACGACACGCCAGGTACCGAAATACTCCTTATAATCTAGAACCCAATATTAAAGAATCACCAGGTGGGTTGAGAGATATTCAAACCATAAAATGGATTTGTGCTCAATTTTATACAAGTGTAAATTGGCAAAAAACCTTGGCCAGTGAACTTCTTACTGACGAGGAAACAAATCAGCTCAAAAGGCATGAGGCGAAACTAAAAACTTTAAGAGGACATCTTCATATTTCCGCTGGAAGGTGCGAAGATAGGTTAATCTTTGACTTGCAAACAAAAGTTGCGACAACGTTTGGATTTACAACTGAGGGAAACAGAAGAGCAAGCGAGCGTTTGATGCAAAGTTATTTCAATTCAGCGAAAGTTGTATATCAAATACTCGAAATGTTCCTGGCAAGCATTGAACTCAAACTACTGGCTAAAAATAACGATTTAAAATTCGATCAATTTAAAAAGAAATTGTGGATTCACCGGGTAAACACAGACTTTCTCGAATTTAGAGGTTTGCTAGATTTTGAGAACAAAGAAAAACTTCAAAAAGACCCATTTTTGATTCTTCAGTGCTTTAGAGTACTTCAAGAAACTCCAGGGGTCTCTGGCTTTAGCCCAGAAACAACGAGGGTTATTTGGAATAATAGGAAGCTAATTTCAGACAACTTTGTGAAAAAAGAAAATGTAAAAAAAGAATTTTTAAATATCTTCAAGAGAGAACAAAAAGTTATCCAGACTTTGAGTTTGATGCATAGGCTCGGAATTTTAGGAAGGATGCTACCAGTCTTCAGAAAGATTGTTGGCCAAATGCAGCATGATTTATTTCACGTCTACACTGTAGATCAGCATACGCTTCAAGTTATGGCAAATCTTGAACGTTTTACAAAAATAGAGCATGCCCACGAATTTCCTCTATGTAGCGAATTAATTACTTTAGTAAGACCCTATCAACTTTATTTAGCCGCCTTATTCCATGACATTGCTAAAGGTAGAGGTGGAGATCACTCCGTTCTCGGCGAAATAGAGGTGAAAAAATTTGCCGGGCTATATGACCTCGAAGCTAGAGAAACAGAACTTATTTGCTTTTTAGTCAGAGAACATTTGGCAATGTCTTCCGTAGCACAGAAACAAGACTTGGATGACCCGTGCACAATAACGCGATTCGCTGAGAAAGTTTTATCCCGTGAAAATCTTATTAATCTTTACCTTTTGACAGTTGCTGATATTAGAGGAACGTCTCCACAAGTGTGGAATAACTGGAAAGCGAAACTCCTCGCGAGTCTTTTCTATAAAACCAACAGATATCTACTAAAAAAAGAACAGGGAGAGGAAGTTCTATCGGGACATGCTCAGGCAGAAAAAAATAGGAAGTTAGATAATGTTAATGGTCACGCCGGAGAAGAAATTAAGAAATATTTGAATCTTTCATATTTTTTACGGCATGATATCGAAGAAATAGTGTGGCATTCAGAGCTACTTTATAAAAATTATCTTACAGAAAAATATATTGTTTTTTTTAAAACAACCGATGATAGTATTGGGTTAAAAGTTGTTGTTTACGGAAAAGATAGAGAAGATCTCTTCGCTGATATTTTGGGCTACTTTCAATACAGAGGTTTTGGGATTTTAGACGCAAAATTAAATACAACTAATCACGGCTATGTTCTTGACACATTTTTAATTGATCAATCAGTTATGCTTAATGAAGACATACTCAGAGTTCAAAAAGCTTGCGAGTGTGAACTAGTTCAGATTTTGAACAATGAAAGAAAAATATCTGTGCCGGAACCTACAAATAAACTATCGAGGAGACAAAAAAACTTTCCATTAACTCCCCGGATAGAATTGACTCCTGATGAAAAGGAAGAATTTTATATTTTATCTATTACCTCTACAGATAATCCCGGGCTGCTTTACAAAGTAGCAAGCGTTTTAACCTCTCACAAAATATCAATACATTCCGCAAAAATCTCTACTCTCGGAGAAAAAGTTGAAGATGTCTTTCTAGTAAAAAGAGAAAAACTACTTTCTGAGATAGAAACGATTAACATAGAAACAGAACTTATGAAAAACCTTTCCACATAACCTCTACTTATGATCGTCAGATAGCTTGATACCTCTTAGTGAAAGTTGCCTATCAAAGAGCGACCTACCCGCATATGCTCTTGTGAACTGTTGAGATGTCACAACGCTAACCATAGCTAACACCGACCATTCATAACTACCGGTAAGTTCGAAAACAATCACAACGGCTGCCAAGGGAGCACCTATAACTGCCCCGATACAACTCGCTGCTCCTAGTATCCCAAAATTCGATGATCCGTAATCTAAACTAACTAGTGTTAAATCCACCACCCCACCAACCAAGACTCCTAGAAACAAAGCAGGAGCAAAAACTCCTCCAAAAAAACCAAAACCAATACAAAAAGATGTCGAAAATATTTTAAGCAAGATTAGTAGAATCAAAAAAGTCAAACTGAACTGACCAGCCAATGCTAGATCCACGGTCCACAAACCGTGACCCAACAGAGCAGGAAATATTGGCGAAATTAAGAAAAGAAAAAATGCGGGAATCAAAGGTTTAAAAGACAGAGGTATATTGACCTTCTTTGCGAGCTTTGGCATATAAGTAACTGAATTAATGTATATTATTGAAATTACTGCAGACAAAAAACCCACCCCCATTGCGATAAATAGAGTTCGTATATTAATCTCGGGGGAGGTTGTAATGTTGAATAATGTTGCTTCACCCATCAAAAGTAAAGCAACCCAATGCGCACTGAATGCAGCGGCAATCACGGGGCCAGCTCCAAAGGAACCGAATCTACGAATAATAGCTTCATGAGCAAAAATAGCTGCCCCGATAGGAGCCGAAAAGACTGCTGCTATAGCAGCGGCTGCACCACTTCCTAAAATCACTTCGAGCGGTAGCTTTGTTATAAGTTTTATATTTTTCTTTACAAAGTAACTAAAACAGCCTCCAAAGTGCATGAGCGGACCAAACATACCAACAGAACTTCCACCAGAAAGTGAGATCATTGCTACCGTAGCTGAAAGAAAACCATTTTTAATTTCAGGAGGCTCATTTCGTTGAGCACTCAATATTAAATCTGCTGGGCCCCGAGGACGACCATCAGAAATTAGTTTTAAAAGTTGACCTGCAATTAATGCTGAAACTAATAAACTGATTCCAAGATATATATTCCATGAGAACTCTACCTGAGCAAAATCAGTAATGATTTTTGGTTTCCAAAAGTTATTAAAAAACTCAACTGCTGACAAAAGAGATAAGGCTACAAGACCTACAATCGCACCAACTATAAGGGTTAAAACAATGGCAGTTACCCTTACTCGTAAACCCCAGTTTTTTTCCTCACGCACCTCTTCCTTAAAGGCCCTAAACCTTTTAGAATAATCAACACCTCGCTTAAAGGCATCTGCTAAATTTTCATTATCGGATTCGATTTTTTCTTTCATTATCTTTTTTTATTATCTAAATAATCAATTACCCTTTATTTTTTTCCAGCTGTGCCTTTTCTTCTTTTTCCTGGTTCTCTACCCTTACCTGCTCAGCAATCATCTCTACTTGTTCATCACTCATCCCAAATTTTTGTTTTAGCATGTCAAGCTCCTTCTGTTCGTCCTCATCCACTACTCCATCAGCTAGAACTTCTCTCACAAGTGCTTCGTACTTTGCCTCACGCCGCGTAACTTGCGCATTATATGCTGTAGCAACAACACCTGTGAGAATTGCAGCCAACATAATAGCTATAAGCTGAGTAATTATGATCAACACTGACCCCAATGCGGTTGTCGGATCAACATTTCCCCATCCCCCTACAATTGTCATTATGAACCATTTCATTGCTAGTGGGATAGAACCCAAAACATCAGGTTGTTGCAACCCCTCAACTATGTAAAGGAGTGACGAAAAAAGCAGACATGCAATTAATAATAAGAAAAAGGCTGAGTAAAATGATTCTCGCTCTGCAACCACAGCCTCACCAAGATCTTGTAGGGCACTATTATATCGAGACAACTTAAAAATTCTTAGTAATCTAAAAACACGTAAAAACCTGAGATCTGAACCGGGAAATAATAATTGCAAGTAAAATGGAGCCGTAGCAAAAAAATCTATCAGTCCGTAAAAAGAAAAAATATACTCCTTTCTTCCTTTCCATGAACCCCCTTCGTCTTTTTTATACTTCACTCCGTAAGACCATACTCGTAATATGTACTCCACAGTAAAAACAACTACACTAAATACCTCAAAATAAAAAAAAGCTCTTCCAAACCTCTGATTAATCGTCTGAACTGATTCCAGAATGATTACTAATACATTAAGAACAACTATGGCAACGATAAAAAACTCTATAAATCGACTCATTTTTGAGTATTCCGACCCATCCAATAACTTAAAAATTTTGACTTGTAATTTATTACCGGGATTCATAACTTTGTAATCTCTCCATTGGTAAGATTACTTAACATCTCTTCGACTTCTTCGTCACTAATTCTATATTTTTGTTGTAGCATTCTTAAGAGTCTTTTTTCAGACTCGTCTACTACCTCATCTACTAAAACAAGTTTTAGCTGGCCTTCAAAGGCGGAACGTTTACGAGCGGACTGGTTTGAAAAGGACGATGCAACGATACCCGTCAAAATTGCCGCCATACAAACGCCAGTAAATCCAGTCAGTGCAGCGATAATCCAACCAATGTTGGTAACTGGCTCAACGTTACCGTAACCTGTGCTAATGGTAATAACAGCCCAATAAATACTTTTAGGAATTGATGCGAAATGTTCGGGTTGCAAAGATCCTTCAGCAAAATACATCAAGGAAGCAGAAACAATGGTGGCAATGGTTACTAAGAAAACAGCAGAACCAAATGCTCGTTTTTCGGCAATTATAGCCATAAATAAATCTTGAAGTGCTGAGTTGTAGTGCGTCAGTTTTAAAATTCTTAACATGCGCAAAACTCGTAAGACCCTCAAATCCATGCCGGGAAATATAAACTGAAGGTAATATGGCATGGTGGCCACAAAGTCTATAAATCCGTAAAAAGAAAATATATATTCTTTGCGTCCTTTCCACGCACCACCCTTGTTTTCGTCGTATTTAGCTCCGTATGACCATACTCTAAGAGAATACTCCACCGTGAAGAAAACTACGCTAAGAAGTTCAAACAATGCAAAGAAATTTTTATATTTTTGATGAATCTCAGGAACCGAGTCAAGGAGCACAGCAAAAACATTTAGAACGACAACTGAGATAATAACGAGCTCACAAATTCTGCTGGCAGAATCTTTCGATGAGCCATCTAATATTTCAAATACTCTCTGCTTTGAGATCATCTTCCTAATAGAAATACGAGCTATCCCGCGCAACCTGAGCAGACCTGGCAAGTTGCCACTAACACCATTTGGTTCAAATTAAATTAGTTATGAACCTTTAACACGCCCACACATGTAAAAGAAACATCCTGTAACAGGGAATATCTCCTTACGAACCTGTCGTGAATAGCGCACTACTCCACCCCAGTAACCTTAAACCTCAATAATTTTATCAGCGACCCTTCTTTGGTTAGCTGATATCTTTTCTCTTAAAGTAACAATTTCTTCTCTAAGCTCAGCACTTTTTTCTGCCTCACTCATTATCGTACCCCTGTTCTGAGTAGCCCTTTCATACAACGCGTTAATAGTATCCCTGTTAGTTTGTGCCAATTCTGCAACTTTTTCAGCGCGGGAAGTATTTTCTGACACTCTTGCATCATTATCAGAGCCAGTGGAAGCTTTCATACCACTTTCCAAGTCTCCGTCTAACCATTTTGCGTTTAATGTTGAAAGATCATCCAAATACTCCACAAGGGACTCATTAGTCTGCCTTGTCTTGAGGTTTATCTCAATAAGTAACTTATTCGCATCAACCATCAACTGGTTAATTTCTAACATAGCCTTATTGAATTCGGCCTGTTTCTCTAACTCCTCTATTTTCACCCTATTTTTCATGGAGTTCTGGAACCGCTCTTCCTCAGGAGTAGCCGGGTTAAGTTGTTCTACCATAACCTCCCGATTACGCAAAACATCGTCAACGGTCCTCAATAACAATTCTCTGTTTCCTTGTGCGTCTGAGGCAAAGCTTTTAAGAGCAAGGGCCCTATTTTCTTCGATAACTGAACGCCCAACAAAAACCTGTCCTTGATTATATTGCACAAAAGATTCCGCATCAAAAATGCGTCTCCTATTCTTTTTTATTTTTACATCTGCGGACTCTTCGTTCATCTATTTCTCCTTAATTCTGCATTTCTTGAGTTTAATTAATCAATAGGAAATTTACGCTGCATCTTCTTGCTGAAAGCCCATCTCTGTGATGTCAGTGTCTTCAGGAAGAATATTAGGCGATGACCTCGTAAGCTTTTTCACAAAAATAATCCCCTTTTGAGGCTGATCGAGTTTAGCAAACTCATAAATCATCTGGAAGATGTAGTCTGCCTGATCTGCAGCAACAACTACATGCAGGATTTCCGTCTGAGGAATCTCTGGCAAACCCTGAACAGAGGAAGCTCTTCCTAATGGAGCACCTCTTACCGATACGAAGTAACCCTCTTTTATTCCTCGTTTGTACAACTCCTCAAGCACATCAGCTGCGCCCCCCTCGTACAATATGCAGGTTAACAGCCTAGTATAGTCAATGTTTGGTATCTTAGCGTCACTCATACTATACTCCTAAGGATGAGAGGGAATCCTTATCCTCAAGAAGGTGTGCGGGAATGTATGTGGCAGCTTGAACTAGTGGAGCAGCGTATATATAGCCCATTCCAGGAGTATCGAGTCGTCCAGCCAAATACATTCTCTCAAATATTCTGTCGACCTGATCCTTTGACACTAAGACCTGGACTATCTCTCTTTCAACTTCCACGGCAACCCCGAGAAGACCCATCCGTTCCCTAATTCCGGTGCCTACTCCTGAGTGAACGGTAGCACCCTGAATCCCAGCATCGAGAAGAGATTGAACGATTTCATCTGCCATTCCCTTTTGAACAACACATGTTATCTCTGAAACATCTGTCAAATTTGTTACTTTACGCTTCGCCATTTGTGTATCTCTCCTTTAGTAATAACAGATTATGCTTTCGCAGTATCATCTGCGGCCTCCAAAGCGGCCCGCTCATTATCTTTTTTGACCCGCCACTGGACATAAACACCTAACGCCAGAACAGCCACAATTGGGCTAATAGATGCAGCGGCGAGAATCCCAAACCCCTCAACTGCACCAACTGCCTTTCCAAAACCCAGTCCCATCGCGAGTACAAGAGGAACCGTTATTGGCCCAGTTGTAACTCCAGCGCTATCCCAGCCTACATTTACAAACTCTTCAGTAGACAAATAAGTAAGCACGATTCCGAGAATGTAACCTGGAACAAGAATATATAAAATGCTAAAGCCAAAAATGAGCTTCATGATCCCCAGTGTTATTCCGACAGCAACTCCCGTGGAAACTGAGTACATAAGCATCGATTTTTTGAATGAACCGTTAGTAAGATCTTGAACCGTTAATCCTAAGGCATTTAAGGCTGGCTCGGCTAATGTCGCACCAAATCCAAGTAAAAAGCAGAACAATGCTGTTATTGCAATACCAATACCAGCGTTGTATAGAGGTGCTGCTGGCATCAAGCTATCATCCATATCTACAAAGAGACCAGGAACCAACCCTCCTGTCCCTGCGCCAAGCTGGGCTAACCCATAGGTTAATCCGATACTAAAGATACACATTCCAACAACGGAAAGGAAAAGACCCCAAACTACGATGCCTGCATTTGGAAGCTTCTCGCGCAACACTACGAATAAAACAATCATTAAGAATATAACCAAAGGAACGATGGCTCGAACCCCGCCGACAACTTCAGCATAAGGAGATTGCGTGTGCCATGCGGCTTCCGCACTAGCTGCAGCTGCTGCCATATTGAGTTCCGCTTCGGCCAAAATGGTTTCCACTGGAACTGTAAACTTCCAGAATATTGCCAATAACAAGACCGCCAAAATTGGATTTAAAGAGGCAAGTGTTACAATTCCGAATCCTTGCAGTTTACTCTCCTTACCCGTTTGACCTCCTGCATTAGCGACTCCAATCCCGAGAGCTAGAACAAGTGGCACAGTAACTGGGCCAGTTGTTACGGCTCCACAATCCCACGCCAAACCAATCATGGTTACCAGATCAGGATCAAAGAAGCAATACCCAGTCAAAATAACAACAGGTATGAGGTGTATATAAATCAAAGGCTTTAAGCTCCAGTCATAGAGGAACCTAAGAGTACCAACAACCGCAGCTACTCCCACTCCAGCGCCGACAAATAGTACGGTATATGTAACCCTTTGAGGGCTAAGCAATGTATACAAATATGGAGCGTCATTTGGATCAACTATTGAGCCAACTGCTTGTAAAGCCCCGATCGCAGGCTCCGCAAAAGTTACACCTATTCCAAGAAGGAATGCAATAACCAAAACGCCAATTAATGGCAACTTCAGCGGCAATTTCGATCCTATCGTTTCACCAAAAGGCATTAAACCAAGTTTGAGGCCCTCCATAAATAGCATCAGTCCAAACATTACAGCTAAAAGTCCAACTCCAAGTAGAGCCGCTTCAGGAATAGGCACACCTAAAACAAGTATCTGAAACAGAGCTAAATATGCCGCAAGAGGAACTACTGCATTTACTTGATCCATGAATCTAACGCTTACATAGGGCTTTATTACGTTGTAAACGTCCATACCACTCATACGAAGCTTGTCAGGCTTTTGAGGAACCTCGTTGCCACTCGAGTCTAGTTGAACAGATGGCATGAGTTTCGAATAACTTATCTTTTCCTCATCAACCGTTACAGCTTGAACATAATCTCCATATCTAACATGCCGGGGCATAACTCCTCCTCAAAGCCAAAATTCAGAATTTCACTACATTCTATACGTTTTTAGAGACTATTCAACTAAAACTGATAACAATTCGCAAAATTATCAAAAAACTTGCTTTTTAAGCCATTTGCAAAAGTTCTCTCCCTCTTTGTCATGCCTCATCCCTAATTCCACAGTTGCTTGAAGATAACCCCCTTTTGAACCACAATCAAAACGGCGTCCATCAAAAGTGAATCCATGAAATTCTTTTTTCTCTTTTATAAGTAATGCAATTGCATCTGTGAGTTGGATTTCACCGCCTTTGCCCGGAGCAATCTTGTCTATCGCTTTGAAAATTTCATCAGAAAAAATATAACGTCCCACGACAGCGAGATTCGACGGAGCCACACTTGCTTTCGGTTTTTCGTAAATCTGCTCAATTCTGGTAAATTTTTTTGAAACAGATGCACCTCCAATAACCCCGTAATTTTCAATTTCCGCGCCTTCAATTTGCTCAACAGCCAACATTCCAGAGAAATTATTAGAGAAATTGTTTACCATTTGCGCTAAAACCCCTTGTCCTCCGTCGGCAGGAACCATTAAATCGTCGGCTAAGATGACTGCGAAATCTTCTTGGCCTATAACAGGTTTAGCACAGCGCACCGCATGCCCGAGCCCAAGAGGCTCAGCTTGTCTAATAAATATGCATGAAACACCTTTAGGAGGGATATTACAGACCAAATCATAAAGATCCCGTTTGGATTTTTCTCTTAAAGCTCTCTCCAGCTCTGGAACCCTATCGAAATGGTCCTCGATCGCTCTCTTAGACATCCCAGTAACAAATATCATTTCGGTTATCCCTGCATCAGCCGCCTCCTCTACTGCGTATTGAATAAGCGGTTTATCCACGACCGGTAACATCTCTTTCGGGAAAGCTTTCGTTGCAGGTAAAAAACGAGTTCCTAATCCTGCTACGGGAAAAACAGCTTTTCTTATCATCTTCTTCCTTTCACCGAATATTTTGATCTATCATGGCTAAAAACTCATTTTCTGTTATTACTTTAACCTTCATTTTAAGAGCTGATCTAGCTTTGCTACCTGCTTTTTCCCCAACTACACAAAAGTCTGTCTTTTTGTTGACAGTCCCAGAAAAGGTACCCCCATTTTTTTGAACAAGTTCTTGAGCCAATGTTCTCTTCAACGTTTTTAAGGTTCCAGTAAAAACTATATTTTTCCCAGCAAAAACTCCTCTTTTATTAAAGACTTCTTTCTTGAAATTTATCTCATTTAATAACCGGTCAGTAAGATCTAAATTTTCTCTGGTTTTAAAAAAATTTGAGACAGAAGAAATCACAACTGGGCCAATATCATTTATAAGAGCTAGCTTTTCTAACGGTAAAGAAAATAATTCTTCAAAACGATTTAACGCATCACAAATAGATTTTGCCGTTTGCAAACCAACGTGCCTGATACCTAAAGCGTAAAGGAACTTAGCCGGAGTAGTATCTCTTGACCTATCAATACTATCGATTAAATTTTGAGCAGATTTAGTCCCAAACTTATCTAATTTTTCCAATTGAAAACAATTAAGCCTATATATGTCATCAAAAGAATTTACGAGCTTCTCCCTTATCAGTTGTTGTATTAATTTTGTACCTAAACCATCAATATTCATAGCCTTTTTGCTTACAAAATGAACAAACGCTTGCTCCAATTGAGCAGGACATTTCTTTCCGCTAACGCACCTACGTGCAACTTCTCCCTCTAACCTCTCGGTTTTTCCTCCACACGATGGACAAAATTTTGGCATCTCAAAAAACACATTTTTATTACTCTTGCTGTTTGACGTATTTATTGTTCGAATTACTTCTGGGATAACATCACCTGCTCTTCGAACTTCCACTTCGTCACCAATTTTCACTCCTTTTTTTCTGAGTTCGTCCTCATTGTGTAATGTCGCATTTGCAATATTTACCCCCCCTATGCTTACAGTTTTTAGCCTCGCAACAGGTGTCAATGTTCCAAATCTACCCACCTGAACATCAATATCCAGAACCTCAGTAATTGCAGTTTCAGATGGTAATTTATAAGCTATCGCAAACCGTGGAGCCCGCACCGTAGACCCTAGTTTGTGCTGTAGCTCATAGTTTTCTATTTTCACTACAACTCCATCGATTTCAACAGGTAGCGATTCTCTAATATCTGAAATTTTATTTACGTAAGTCTTGATATCACCTGGCTGTCCGCCTTTTACTCGAGGCCGGATTATTTTGAAACCAACACTTTCCATAAATTCCAAACATGATGAATGATTTTTAAAAGTATCATCTACAACCCCATTTATTTCCCCAACTCCGTGAGCAATGAAAGTTAGCGGTCGGGACATAGTGATGGATGCATCTAATTGTCGTAAACTGCCAGCAGCTGCATTTCTAGGATTAGCAAAAAGTTTTTCTGAAGATTTTTCCTGATACTTATTAAACCTTTCAAAATCTTTTTTAAGAAAAACAACCTCGCCCCTAATTTCCAAAACACTATTATCGAAAAATTTAACGGTGCGTCTTTGTTTACCTTTTAAATGTAAAACGTGTGGTACCCCAATCATAGACATTACGTTGTCAGTTATATCCTCTCCCACCAATCCGTCACCCCTAGTTGCTGCAGTTTTTAACTCACCATTCACATAAGTCAACGACACCGCTACGCCATCTAACTTTATTTCGGCAGAATAATCTGGAGAAAAATCAAGCCCATTTTTTTTTATGAAATCTGTGACTTTCTTAAAAAACAGGTCAAGTTCATCAAAACTGAATACATTATCAAGGGAGAGCATCGGGGAAGAGTGTTCGACTGCGAGGAATTCATCACGTTTTTTGTGACCTACTCCTAAAGTTTTTTCTGTGGAAGAACGGGAAATATTTAATTTTTGGTCTAGAGAAAATAGTTCCGCTACTAATTGATCATAGGCCTCATCGCTTATTTTGGGTTGATCGCTTAAATAATAAGCCTCCTGATGTCTCTTAATAGTACTTACTAGGTCTTTTCTTTTTTTTTTTAACGTACTGCTCATCTTAATTTAAATACTTCTCTCGATAATCTACATCCGGGGAATAAGCCTTCCATTTTTAACTGACTCACTCTAATTTCAATCTTGTTTAAGATATTTTCAAAAGATTGCTTGTCCACCTCATTAAGATTTTTGTCCAAAATCTGACACTGAAAATATTCTGCAACCCATCGCAAACCGTCAAACATATCCTTAAACTCTTGAGCGGGATTATCGGAAATAGCTATGTTAAACAAAAATTTAAAAATATTTTTAGAATCACTAAATTCGGCAACAGACAACTTAGTTTCATTCGTATCAAATAGCACAAACTTCGATGGTAAGGTCTCCATGTAACCCAGTTTCTCCATATGATTTCGAAATGAATTCAAATCAATGATATCAGAAGACTTAAGAGAAAATTCAAGTATTGAATCAAGACTTAATATTTTACGATAAGCCTCTTCTGATGACTTAAGAATCTCTGAATAAACTGGGATTCTCTCGTTTAGAACAGCATCCTTTCCCAATCGAGATCTTACTGCCTCAACATAATCAACAAAATAATGGTACTCACTTTCAGTAATTTGACCAAAACGGTCCGCTAAGACGATAGAAACTGACACCTGTGAATTAGTAGTTTGGGTGTCATTGAAATGAGACGATAAGAAAATCCGTTTAGAGTCTGCTTCTTTCTTTGGTTTTTTTGAACTTAGAAGTGTGTTAAGCGCTTGCTTGCCCAAAACAAGAAAATTTACAATGCATTCATACCTCACGTCCGGTTCAAACTCGTGTGAGTCATAGGGTGAGCTTCGTTTCTCACCTATATTTTTCGCGAGCAAAAACCGGGGAGCTAATTTTCTTTCACATCTTCTTTGAAGCAAATAATCAAAAATGGTTGCAACACTCAACGCTCCAAAGGCACCCAACGCAAAAGCTGCAGCCTCACTAAAAAACCCCCATAACGAATCCAACAAGATCAAACCAGTTGCACAGAGTCTTTCTCTGTAAATGAAAGAGCTGACTCAATGTCTACCGAGACAATCCGAGAGACCCCAGGCTCTCTCATAGTGACCCCAATTAATTGATCCGCGATTTCCATAGAAATTTTATTATGTGTTATGAAAATAAATTGGGTTTTTTGTGAAAGCTCGACAACCAGAGTACCTAATTTAGTTGCATTAGCGTCATCCAATGCGGCATCTACTTCATCAAGTAAGCAAAAAGGTGCAGGGTTGAGTAAGAAAAAAGCAAAAATCAATGTCGCGGCAGCCATTGATTTTTCCCCCCCAGAGAGCGACTGTATAGACATCGTTTTTTTCCCTGGCAGACGAGCCTGTATGGCCATACCAGCGGTTAGGATATCTTCCTCAAGAAGAACAAGCTCCGCCTGCCCACCCCCAAACATTTTGGGAAACAGGAATTCCAAATTCTTATTGATCTGTTCCATTGTTTTGTCAAGTAGATCTTTCGTTTCGGCATCTATTTTTTTTATAGCTTGACTCAGTTCTAACTCTGCTGCTCTAATATCAGCCACCTGAGAAATTAATCCTTCTCTTCTCTGACTAATAGAGGTAATTTCTGTCTCCGCTGCTAAATTTACCGGTCCAATGTCTTCCAATTCTTTTTTAAGATTATTTAATTCTTTTTCAAGTTGCCGCAAACTTTTTCCTCGATCTTCACTATCAAGCTGACTGGTTCCATGCCTAGCAAATTCCGCAAATTTTGACTCTTTATCATTTTTTATTTGCTCAAACAAACTATTTTTTTCTGTCAGAATAATTTCTTTGCTATGACTTTCTTCTTTTATCTCATCAATCAAACCTTGTAATGTTGAAACTTCTCTTTCGACAACTTTTTCCTGATTTTTGTTTCTCTCCGCGTCACTCCTTAAACTTATCAGTTCCTTTTCAACTTTCGCCTTAGCTTTGAGGGATTCTTCTATTACCGATTCTTTCAATGCATTTTCTTGTTCCAATTTTGTCCTGGAGTACTCTTTCTTTCGCTCTAGCAGCTCTATTTTACGTCCTTGTATATCGTTTAATTTATCATTTTTAGCAGCAATGTATTCCTGCCGACTAATTTGCTCAAACTGTTTTTCATTTTTTTCAGCAATCTTGCTTTCGAATTTCTCTTTGTGGCCTTTTAATGCTTCAAACAATTTTTGCCTATCCT
This sequence comes from Betaproteobacteria bacterium, assembly GCA_028139135.1. Lineage (GTDB taxonomy): Bacteria > Pseudomonadota > Gammaproteobacteria > Burkholderiales > Burkholderiaceae_A > UBA7377. The sequence goes on along the minus strand of JAOINB010000019.1, from coordinate 6,427 downwards.
GTGCTTTTTTTTCTTTCAAATAATTAAGCGCTTTAATTTCTTCTTCATTCCTTTGTAAGTCTTTTTTTAATAACAAGGAACGATCAAAGATGCGCTGTTTATCAAATTCAAGTTTTTCTATATTGTCCGCTAGCGCCTTCTCTCTAGAAATAAGATTTTCATTTTTTTCTATTAAAACAGCCAAGGAAAGCTCCTTCTCATGTAAGAGATCTTGATTCTTTTCGCATATATGTGAAAGGTCTTTCACTAGCTCTTTTTTCTCATCAAATTTTCTCTTAAAAGCATCTACTTCTATCCGAAGCTGATTACAATTCTCATTTGATTCGTCAACTTTTTCAGCTAATCTATGTATATCTTTTTCTCTTGATAAAATACTGGCTTGCTGGTTATTAGAATTTAAAAAGAATAAGTCTTGCCCATAGATATTTCCGGTCCTTGTGATGTAATAAGAACCATGGGGTAGGGAATTTACGTTATTTTTTGCAAAATTATCGGTATCTGCGAGTAAAAAACTTTTTAACCAACTTTTTACTGCCTGAGAAGTATCACAATCAGAAGATATAACTGATCCCAAGTCTCGATCATCTTGATTGATTTTGTTTTGCCTCTTTAAACCATTAGGAACAAAATAAGTGCCAAACGGAGCATTTAATCCATATACTGCAGTATTTTGTCGTTCAGACTCCAAAACAACAGCCGCTAATTTTCTGTCTAAAACTGTTTCAACAGCCAGATTCCAGTTTTCATCTACACTCAGCTTTGAAATGAGCTTTTCACACTTACCCAGACCTACATCATTGAGCCAATCATTAATCTTTTCTGAGCCCAACTCTTTTTCTTGCACGTGAGACAAAGCTTCAAGAGATGCTTTTGATGAGAGTAATATGCTTTCTTCATCAACAAGCTCACTGTTCTTTGCAGAAAGATCATCTTCAATCTGCACAAGACTCTGTCTCTCCTCCCGCATGCGCGTCAAGTCACGGTCAGCAGAAATCTTTAATTTCTCATGTTCCTGCTTTAAAGACTCTAATTTAAGAGTTTCCTGCTTGCTGATACCCTTCAATTCATTTTTTGAGGCCAGCAGCCGCTCCTCGAGATCTTTAATATGATCGAGATCTTGTCGTGTTTTTTGGTCAATATTTGCTTTTTCTGCCTTTAGCAAAGCTAACTGGGTGTTACCTTCGCTCAAGGCGACATCTAAGACCTCCAATTCTTTTTCAATGGGTTTAATTGTCTCTCCCAGCAGTGTCATCTCTGTATTTAACTTAGAAACCAATGAGTCTATTTCTGTTAATTGATTTTCCGCATTAGCTAATTCAATCGCCTCATCGTTTAAAGCTGAGTCTAAGTTCCCTAGCTCCGTAGAAATTTCAGTAATTTGCCTGCTTAACTGCTCGATGCTTTGGAGGATCAGCTTACTTTCACTTTCTTTCTTGATTATTTCAGAATTTAACTCATGAAACTTTTCTGTTACTTTGTTAAGTAGACTTTGCTTTTGAAAGGTTTTGTTTTTGTAGTTAGTTAATTCAACATTTTTCGTTTTATACTCCTGTTCAAGATCTTTCAATTTAGCAATATCTGTATCGAGTGCAGTTTTCAGTGTCAGAACTTTACCGCTTATGTCCTCCTCTTTACAATTCAAAATTTCACACTCTACCTTAATTTTTTTACGAACTTTTTCTTGATAGGTTGCTGCAAATTCGGCTTGCGTAGTCAAGGTTTCAATTTGCTTATCCAGCTCTTGAATAAGGTCATCAACCCGTAAAAGATTTGCCTTACTATCTCTGAGGCGACTTTCCGTCTCTCTCCTGCGTGTTCGGTACTTCGATACACCAGCAGTCTCCTCAACAAAAAATCTTAATTCCTCAGGTCGTGCCTCGATTATATTTTTTATAGAGCCTTGTCCAACTATGGCATAGGCTCTTGGACCGAGACCTGTTCCTGAAAATAAATCCTGAACATCCCTTTTGCGAACAGGTTGTCCATTTATGGAAAGATTAGAGGATCCATCCGACGTTATAGTTCGTTGAACAGAAATCTCACTAAAACCACCCCAAGCCCCCTTCAATGCACCATCTGAGTTATCAAATACTAGTTCAACACTGGCTCGACCGGCTGCTGCTCGTGAACCAGACCCATTGAAAATAACCTCTTTTGAATTTCCACTTCTCAATTCAGAGACTCTAGATTCTCCTAACACCCATTTGACCGCATCAACAATGTTGGACTTTCCACAGCCATTGGGCCCCACAATCCCTGTCAAGCCATTTGATAATTTTATCTCCGCAGAATCTACGAAAGATTTAAATCCAGAGAGTCTAATTTTTGTTAATAGCACGAGTTTTTTTATAACTTAAGTAAAAACAACCGAAAGAAGTTGATTCTGTATTATATTATCCGTAAGTTTAACTAATTAGAAATATCCTGTCAGCGGAAAACCAGTTTATGGCATTAAAAAAAGAAAAAAATCTCCAGACATTCCCTAATCCAAACTTAACAAGCAATTACACTGTCAAATTCGAGATTCCGGAGTTTACTTGTATTTGTCCATTAACTGCCCAACCAGATTTTGCCGTGATTCAGATAGAATATGTCCCTGACCTGGTGAACGTGGAATTAAAATCCCTGAAGAGCTATTTTTGGGCATACAGAGATGAGGCAGGATTCCACGAAGCTGTAACAAACAGGATCATGGATGATTTATTTGTTCTTTTAAGCCCGCGGTATATAAAAATTATTGCGAAATGGAATGTGCGTGGAGGAATTTACACTACTGTTGAAATTGAAAAATTCAATAATAAGACAAAGGAAAACAATGCAAATGAACCCAGATTTACAAACTAATATTGAACATCTTTGGAACAATCAAAGTGAACTGGCTAACGAAGAATCCCAAAAAATCGTAAGGAGTGCACTAAAGTTACTTGATAACGGCACAGTTCGAGTTGCCGAGCCTCAAAATAGTACCTGGAAAGTAAATGACTGGCTTAAAAAAGCAGTTTTAATGAGTTTTAAAATATCGGATAACACACAGGTTAGGGCCGGTGATTTAAATTTTTATGACAAAGTACAAAGTAAGTTTGCGGGATATGATTCTGAGGATTTTAAAAAAATGAAAACCAGAGTGGTTCCAACAGCTATGGTCCGTTTTGGCAGCTTCATTGGGGAAAATACGGTTTTAATGCCTTCATTCGTGAATATTGGAGCCTATGTAGGAAATGGGACAATGGTTGACACCTGGGCCACTGTTGGGTCTTGCGCTCAAATCGGCAAGAATGTTCACCTGTCAGGAGGAGTTGGAATTGGAGGTGTACTAGAACCCCTTCAAGCTGCGCCAACTATTATCGAAGATAACTGTTTTATCGGAGCGCGAAGTGAGGTTGTTGAGGGTGTTGTAGTTAAAAAAAACTCGGTAATATCCATGGGAGTTTTCATCGGCAAATCAACGAAAATTCTCGACCGAGAAACAGGAGATATACTTTACGGCACTGTCCCAGAAGGTAGCGTCGTGGTCTCAGGATCCTTGCCTGGAAAAGGCGGTGTGCATCTCTATTGCGCAGTAATAGTGAAAAAGGTCGATGAGAGAACTAGAAAAAAGACAGCTATCAACGATTTATTAAGAGAAGAATAAGCCTTTTATTGAATGGACTTCGGCTTTTTCTTTACAACGCCAACTGGTATAGAAAAAACCTCTATACCTTCCTCTCTAAGCTCTTTAGATTCCTCAGTTGTAACAGTCCCATAAATAGATCGTTCTTCAGCCTCTTTCCTGTAAATTTTTCTCGCTTCTTTCGCAAACTGATTGCCAACATTCTCCGCATTTTCCAAGATATGTTTTGCAACTTCTACGAGTTTCCTGTTAACTTCACTTTGAAGAGCACTATTCTTACCTTCATCAGAAGGCGCCTTCGAGCTAAAAGAAGCGGAAGTCTTTTGCGCTTGAATATGGGCAGCAGATGGCAATCGGGTGACAACGTTGTCATCACATACTGGACATGACAATATGCCTTGGTCACTTTGAACCAAAAACTCGTCGTTCGAACGAAACCATCCTTCGAAAGAGTGGCCATACTGACACTTTAAGTTATAAACTTTCATTATGTCGATACTGTACCAACTTTTACACTCTAAAGCCATGGATATTTACTCAGTTTTTGAAAAGCCCGAACAATTTTCAGAAATTGTTGACGTGAGGTCTCCTGGCGAATTTCAGGATGATCACATTCCAGGTGCGATTAATTTACCTGTGCTTTCGGATGAAGAGCGAAGCTTTGTTGGAACACTTTACAAAAAAGACTCATTTGAAGGGAAAAAATTAGGTGCTGAATTAATATGTAAAAATGTATCCAAAATGTTTAAGAGCGTATTCAATTACAAAAATAAAGATTGGCAGCCCTTGATATATTGCCAACGGGGAGGTGAGAGAAGTAAGTCATTGGCAACAATTTTACTTCGAACAGGTTTCAAGACTTATATTTTGAGGGGAGGATACAAGTCCTACCGACGATACGTCATAAACGAATTGGAAAAGTTAGCAAACAAAATGGAGTTTCAAGTTATATGTGGGTTGACCGGTTCGGGAAAAACAAAACTACTAACTGAACTAAATAAGTATGGATTACAAACCTTAGATTTGGAAGAAATAGCAAAGCACTATGGCTCATTACTAGGTCAATACCCGTCAGTTAACCAACCAGGTCAAAAACAATTCGAGTCCAACTTATTAGTTGCTATGTTAAAACTCAATGCTAAACAACGTGTTTTTGTTGAATCCGAAAGTAGAAAAATAGGAAACAGGCAAGTTCCCACAGCAATTATTAAAAAAATGCGAAGCTCAGCATGTTTGTGGATTCAAATGACGATGGAAGAAAGAATAAATTTTCTCTTGAGAGAATATACACACTTCGTGAAAAACCCGGACAGGTTCCTAAATATTATTGCAAAATTTGAAAAATATTTAGATAAAAATAGCTTTGCTCTTTTAGTTGACTCCTACAACAAAAGACATTGGGAAGAATTCGTGAAAATACTGCTGCAGAAACACTACGATCCTTCCTATCTGAAGTCAATAAATAATAATTTCACCCAATTCAAAAAGGCTCAAATATTTAAATCAGAGAATTACTCAGGAATCCCAGAACTTCACCGCGCAATGGCTGAGTCTGTAAGCAAAACATTCAGGTAACGATCAACCTTCATTTGCTCCTCATAATCACGAAGCCACGCCTTAACGACAAGATCAGTCTCCGCACTATTGAATATTCCAAAAATATTCTGAAGTGATTCTACCACTCTTTTACTAGAAGCTTCTTCAAGTTCAGAAGAGAGGAAAAAAACTAACGCAGCACCGCTCGAACCTAAGTTCAAAACTTTTCCTTGATTTATTTGCAACTCATATGAAAACAGTTCTCCCTTGAACTGTTGTAGAAGTTGCACATACTCGTCATTATTTTGATCCTCCCTGCTACCAAAGGGTAACACCACCTTACGTAAAGATTTTTTCAATTGACTATCTGTCTTAAATTCTTCGAAAACAGTATCTGCCTCCTCTTTAGCCAACTTATTCATTTTTTGCAACAAAATTTCCGACTTAATTTGATCTTTGACCACGTCAAATTGCATAGGAACAGCTGCATGTTGTTTAACTAAGTTTGCAGCAATATGAAGTCCCTTCGCTACTTGAATTAGCTCAGTATTATAATTTTCTATCAAAAAATCCTCAGAAAACAACTCCGACCTGAATTTCCTATCATTAAGAGCTCGCAAAGCGTTATTATTAAATTTTCCACCTCCTATGGCGGGTGCGTTCAAATCCAACCTGGTAATTCTTTGAACCTTCAAGTTAAACTTCTCAGCGACAGGATCTAAACTGGAATTCTCCTCATAAAGCAGGTTCCCAATTTCGTCGATCTTATCGTCGTTTTCTAAAACAATAAAATCTATGTCATATGTTGCAGGAATCACGAACCTTGATCCATTGTCATCAAAAAAATTTTTCACTTCGGTGTCCGTAACCTTTACTTTGTTCTTATATGACAAAGGTGAAAAAAGCTTCACACCGAATGTTCTTTTTTCATTTTCTGCCCGAGCTAGTTTTCTTACGATAGTCCTTGGTACAAAATTTGATGCATTTAAAATCTCTGGAATCAAAGCTAAAGATAAGTCGGCTTTAAGGCGATTCTCAAAGTCAACTGTAGTCATTCCCTGGCGACCTAAAACTTTTTTCGCTTGATCTAAATTAAAAACACCTTTCCCATCATGAAACTCCGGTATTCCTAAAATTATAGTTCTCACATCGCTTTCTGAAACCCCGATTCTAGAAGTCGAAACAACCTTCTGTAGAATAAACTGGTTAATCATATTATCGAGTGTTGCTTTTTTTACCTCATCTGAGTTAAGCATTTCATCGGGTATATTATTACCAACT
>JAOINB010000018.1 GCA_028139135.1 Betaproteobacteria bacterium | reverse complement strand
AGCCCTCGCAAGCACAGTTTTAGACGCAGCCGAAGTTGCTAACCGTTCCGCTAGCGCTGTTACAAATAGCCATCGAAGTTTAACAATGGGCGCGAAGAGTCTAATTTCAGCTGCGTCAAATGGAAACGTAAGGTCAACCATCGTGATTTCTCTATGCGTTGCTTTACTAATCGGTACAGCTGGTTTATTTAGTCTAGTTATGTATCAAATGAATAAAAAAATTGAGCAAATGGATTTAATGATCGTGAATTTGGGAACTAGATCTGCGGAGGTAAAAAGTAGTCTAACCACGATTGAAGATTTAACCAAAAACATAAATGATATAAATAAAAACTTTGACCAACTCAAGAAAGTAAATACAACCTTGTCAGCTGGCATAGAGGCTCTAACTGCTGGATCAGAAAAAAGCAAAGAAGAACAAACCAAGCTTTTAACTGATCAGGCAGCTAATCTCAACAAAGAAAGCATGAAGACAGTAGAAAAGATGGTAGCCTCAGTTAAAGAGTTAGAAAAGTCTCTGGAGGGTAAAATCAAAGCACAAGAAAAAAGCATTAATGAACAGAGAAAAACTACTGCTTCTTTAGCTAAAGAGTTAAAAACTTTTGAAAAGAAGATTTCAATAAACTTAAAAAGTGCTTTAGATAAAACGGAAAGACTTAATTTAACGGCACTGGAACTTGCCAAAGTCAAACGAGAAATAGAGGCGCTAATAATACTACAAGAAAAACAATATCTAGATGCTCTAAAGGCTGCCGAGCCAAGACAGAGGGACAACCAAATGATCAAATACCCAGCTAAAGTTAGTTCCCTTTCTTCTAAGGGCGAAAAAAAATAGGAAGGGTTTTATAAAGACTCTGTAAATTTAGTGGAATTTTAAATACTATAAGTGATAAGAACCTTTTGAAAGACAAAAGATATAGCCATGTCTAACTGACTGGTTTTTCCGCATCATACGTAACAAAATGGGAAAAGCTATGCCCGCAAAAGAGTATTAGTCGCCCAGCAACGACACAAAACGTCTCAACCACAATACTGCGCTATTAATATCTAACATTATCATTGTCTTTTCCAGAATTGCATCGATGGGGAGATACGGCTCAACCTGACCTAACCACTAACGATAACCTCAATTCTCCTATTTTTAGCTCTATTAGTAGCAGTATCATTGGGTCCAACAGGCTTCGTATCTGCGTGACCAGACACATTAATTCTGCCAGGTGGAACTCCACCTTTTTGGATGAAATAATCGGCAACTGATCCGGCTCGTGCGCCTGACAAATCCCAATTTGATTTGAATCTGGGATTTTCAATGACTGGAACATTATCCGTATGTCCTTCAATCTTCACATTCCCTTCACCGGAGGCAACAGTTTTCCCAACTTTCTCAAGCAGCGGTAAAAACCCGGGCTGCAGTTCCGCTTTACCAGATACAAACGAGCCCTGCTCGGCTAAACGAATGACTACATTATCACCATCACGAAAAACCTCGGCTTTCCCCTCAGAAATTTCTTCCGATAAATCCGCCTTGATTTGTGCTAACCTGGCGTCAATCTCTTCTTGATTGACACCAGAGGAACTTCCTTCCGGACCAGTGGATGCCTGCCTTGCTTCTAAAGGTCTAGTAACCGAAGCTTGAACTTCGGCTATTTTTGCAAAAAGCTCTATTGACTCCTGGCTTACAACTCCAGATCTCTGTTGACCAGCCTCCCCCGATCCCCCTCCACCCTCGGGCGCATTTTTTTCTTCAATTGACTCTTGTAATTCAACAACTACTTTTTCTCCTTCAGTGGAAACTTTCACTTTACCCTGAGCAATTTCTTCCTTTAGCGCCTCAGCGACTTTCTTTGCTTCAGCTTCCGTTTCAGGGTCCGAAGACTTTGTCTGTTCCCCAGTAGAACCATCCTCCTGGGTTTTATCCTCGGTCTTTAACTCAACATCTTTTTTTGTTTCATCAGTTGTATCCTGTTTGACCGTATCAAGTACAGTAGGTTGTGCTACTGCCGGCGAAAAGTTTTGAGCAATAACGCTGGTTGCCTTAGGCTGTTCAACCGTGGGAATCAAACGCTGAACGCCAAACGAATTTTTCATAGTGCCGGAAATTTGCTTAAATTTCGGGACATTCATTTCTGCGAAGGATAAAATCATCACAAAAAAAGCCATTAGCAAGGTAGCCATATCGGCAAAAGTAGGCATCCAAGCCGGCACCAACTGCACACATTTTGGACACTCCTCACATTTACAATCAGGTTCAGGGTCTTTCTTCTCTGGTGGTTTTTCTTCCTCCTCCTCCTTCTCTTCTTTTTTTTCTTCTTCTTTTTCCTCATTGGAGTCACCCTGACCTTCGGCTACAGGCTCACCTTCCTTTTTCTCTAATTCTTCAACGGTCTCTTCGGCCATTTATTACCCTCCGACAGCTGCCTGAACTTTAGCTCTATTCCCAGGAATGATGTATCCTATTAACAAATCAGGAATCAGGCGTGGGTTACCCCCTCCTTGGATGAATAGAACTGCATCAGTAATCATAAGATTATTAATTGTCTCAGCAGTATCTACTGCCTCTAACTTTTTCCGAGCTGGCATAAAAACAACGTTTGCAATAATCGCTCCATACAAGGTCGTTAGAATAGCGATAGCCATTGCAGGCCCCAAAGCCTTTGGGTCACTCATGTTGCCCAACATAATTACTAACCCCACAAGTGTGCCAATCATACCCATTGCCGGGGCTAAATCCTGAGCATTTCCCAGTAAGTCATTACCACTTTGGTGGCGAGCTTTGATTTGATCAAGTTCGGTTTCCATTGATTGTTTTATTAAAGCAGGGTCAGTTCCGTCAACCAGCATACGAACCCCTCTTGCCATAAAAGGATTTTTAATTTCTTGACCTTCCAGCGCAACGAACCCGTCTTTTTTAGCAATGGTACCAAGTTCAACCAATTGCTCAATAACCTTTTCGGGTGGTTCTGGGCTATTTAAGATAGACTTTAAAAAAACTTTAATAGCACCGATAAGCCCTGGAATTGTTGTAGTATTCAAAACGGTAGCCGCAGTCCCTCCAATCACAATTAAAACTGACGGGACATCAATAAACACAGAAGGGTCTCCCATTGCCATAACGATAAGAATAAAGGCCCCAATAAGTCCCACAACGCTTGCTATATCCATACTCTAATCTTCCTCAAAAAAACTTATTAGTGAATTATTAGTCAATAATACTTCCATAAGTGCAACCTTACCTTTGAATAGACAAATATAAAGCACAAACTGTTCCAAAAATACCAACCTGAAACAGCTTAATGATTGGTTTTGCCCACTGTAGTATCTTATAATATGGAAGGAATTTTGTTAATAAACTCTTAAATTTGGTAACCACCACGTATAGATGTCTCTAAATAGAGCCCTTTTTGTCCTGGTTGTAGGAATTTCCTCGAATCTCTTTCTTTCAGCCTGCGAATTCAGAAAAAACCCTCCGTCTTGTCCTGATTTTCTAACGGAAAAACCTCAAAGTAGGTTTCAGATTACCAATGATTCACCTGTAGCGTATGACACTTCCACCAAAATTAAGTGGTATAGATGTAATGCTGGACAGACGTTTATAGACGGTAATTGCAATGGGGAGCCTTTAGAGCTCAATTGGCTTGATGCACAGTCATTTGCTAGGGAATTTTCAGAGAGTTCAGGAGAGACCTGGAAGGTGGCCAGATATTGGCAGTTACGAGAACTACAAAGAAAAGATTGTATTAACCCAGCGTTAGACACTAGAGTTTTTCCAGACCTTAAAATTGGTCACTACTGGAGCAGAGATGGGCATATTTTTGGAGATGGCATTGCCTGCTCACTGTACACTTACAAAGGCCAAGGTTACTGCTGGCAAAGGAAAAAAATTGAACTGCCGTTTCTGCTTGTATCTGATGGGAAAGCTAAACAAATTACATTTTTAGGTCAAATTAATAGAATACTTATTGATTTTTTCAATTAAGGTGGTTCTTTGGACATTCAACGTCCTGGCTGTCTTTGTTACATTGCCTTCGGATTCGATTAATGCTTGTTTGATAAGCTTTATTTCAAATTCGGCAAGCTTTTCTTTAAGAGATTTACTCGAGCCTATAGAATTATCCAAAGCTTCTTCCTGTGTTCTCTGAACAATATTTACATCATTGCCCTGCGCGAGTGAAATTAAGTTCTCAACCCTGTTATTTTCAGTTTTTTCCATCTGTGTCGTACCTATAAGCTTTCTCAATCCGCTCGGCAACATAGTTTCTGGAACGTCCACCGCCCTTAAACCTTTTTTACCAGGATACAGCGTTGTTAGTCGCGCTGAAATATTGGACAGTTCTCTAATATTTCCGGGCCAGTTATAGCTTTCGAAGGCATTTACAAGACAAGGCGCTAGGGTAATATTATCCATTTGATTCTTTGAATGGATTTTTGAAAAATGCTCAAAGAGTAGAACAATATCAGCCCTTCGTTCCCTTAAAGGGGGCGAAATTATTGGTAACACATTCAAGCGGTAGAACAAATCTTCACGAAAACCGCCGGACAAGATTTCTGATTCTAAATCTTTATGTGTTGCAGAAATAATCCTCACATCAATAGGTTTAGGTTTTATTGAGCCAATCGGATCAATAACACGTTCCTGTAATACTCGTAATAATTTGACCTGTACATCCTGCGGTAAATCACCAATTTCATCCAAAAAAAGGGTTCCGCCATTGGCTAATTCAAATCTGCCCAGCCTATCCCCGATAGCGCCAGTAAAAGAGCCCTTTTTATGGCCAAAAAGCTCGCTCTCTATAAGATCTCTGGGAATCGCGGCACAATTAACGGCTATAAATTTGTGTCTAGATCTTCTTGAGAGGGAGTGAAGATTCTTTGCTATAAGCTCTTTACCAGTACCACTCTCACCAGAAATCAATACAGATGTGTCAGAAACTGCTACAGTGTCAATTAATTTTTTTAACTCAATCACTGAGGAGCTATTTCCGAGAATTTGTGAATTTATCATGTTGATTCTAGACAAAAAACTTTAGTTATTCATTATAGAGTATCTACATAAAGAACAGAAAAATTAAAGTGCCCGCCAAAAGATCCGATCCATCTTATACTACTAATTTTTTCATAGGATGTGACATGAGAACTCGTCTAACTCTTTTATGCCTATTCATTAATTTCATTCTTGTCGGCTGTGCTGGGATGCCAATCATGGGGAAACAAAGTATACCAATCCCAAAATCTCAGTCTCTAGCAGACCAGGAATTTAAAAAACAAAATAAAGCAAGCGCCATTCACAGCCAAGAAAGCAGTATTAAACTTGCCTCGGTAGACATTTCTGTGGAAAAAGCTATGGCACAAAGACTTGCTGCTGATAAAGCGGCCTTATCAGCCTCTAGCGAAAGGAAGGCTGCAAAAAGAGCAGCCGATATAGCCAAAATGGAACGCAGAGCAGCTGAAAAAGCTGCAGATAGAGCGCTTAACGAACGCGATCTTCTTGTGGCTGCGGCTGAAAAAGCAATTGATGACAAATTGATGGAATTTGATGCATCTAATGAAAAAACCTCCATGAGTGAGGATACTATGCGGGGCGAAAGTTTAATGCAGCCATTAGTGAAGAGAAGAGCTGCTATAAGTGCGACTGGATACGCTGTAATCAGTATCCAACATCACACTATACCTGCACAACAGAGACTTCTAGCGATAAGAGCGTCTAAGTTGGACGCATATCGTGGGCTATCTGAACAAGTATTCGGGCAATATTTAGATGCAACAACTACAGTTGCCGATATGGTAATCAAAAGCGATGTTTTCAGAACAAAAGTCGAAGGGATAATATACGGAGCCAAAGTTGTGAGCATTAATCCGGTTGGCGACGACACTTACGAAACAACTCTATCCCTCGATGGGAGTATTGTCGAGGACCTGAGAAGATATTATGCTGAGCAACTCGCTGCATCTTATTAAACAAAAAGTAAAGAATCCAGAATAAGTTAAATAAGCAAATTTACGCGACTGAGATATAAATGATAAAGTTCATAAAGTCAGAAGAGAAAATAAGACAGTTATTGGTGTTTTTTGAAAGATCTCTGTATGCATTTTTAATCTCGGTCGTCATTGGATTGTTTCCTTCCATATCCTTATCCCAAGCGGATTTAGGTGGAAGTAATAATGAGAGTAGCTCTAAAGATAACCCAGGAAACGGTATTCAAAAAAAACCAAACGGTAGTATTACAGATAATGAAGAAAAACTTAATGCTATTAGAGAGATTCTGATATCCGAAGCACTAAAAACCAAAGCCAAGGTAAAAGCAAGCTCTTGGATAGATACCGATGGTAGTTTACACGAAAATTTATATGTTTTATCAGAGGGTTACAGCACAAAACATAATAGTTTAAGAAATAACATTGATAAAGAAGATTTCAATATTAACCAGCTAAAACCTCATAGAAAGTCAAAATACTGTAGATTTTCTAACCCATCTTACGCACGAGTCGCAGAACTATTCGTAAGCGTAGGTCGTTCTAGTTTAGAATTACCGTTCAATGACTTGGAAACAATCCGTGAAAAAGCTGAGAAAACGTACAAAGTCGGGGTTACAACTCATCAAAACTGGGTTTTTGTGCAACAAAAACCTTTCTATAAAACATCATATGAACGTTTCCTATCCGATTCTTCTTTAAATAAACCTCAGTATCGAATAGAAATACATGTTCAACCGATTGAAAAATTTTCATTCCAAAAAAAGAGAAATCATGTAGAGGTCAAACTATCATTGAAAATCTCGGACCTGGATAAAAAAGAGTTAGTTTTATCCTCTGAAGGCTTTCTTCCAAGCCCATGGGCTGATCCTCCCCCTGAGACACCACGATCCGGGATTGCTCAAATTGCGTATGCAATCCATGAAGCCAATCAGATCGGTAAATTTAAAACAAATACGCAGAAAGCTTTTTCAGCACACTTTGAAAAGAAATTCTCAGAGGGCCTTTCCGATATTATTAAGGACACCATTGTTGCCTTTGATTGCCGCCAAATTTCCTTTCCGATTTCAGAAATCGTAAACGATACTATTTATATCGACGCGGGCTATGAACGTGGTATCAAACTAGGTGACCAGTTACTACTTACCGATTCTGATATGATACCCCACAGAATTTTAGAAGAATCCGCGATTGAGAAAATAGCTCTAGTTGAGATTAAGTCTGTAACTCCTTATAAGGCAGAGGCGCGTAAAATTGCAGGACCAGATTTAGGGCCTGTAAGCAAGAAAGGAAGAACCAATATCGAAGTAACTCCCTTTTAATTATAAAAAATGGAAAAATAATGAAGAAGTTATATAATTTACCAAATTTTGCCAATCAAAATATGTTCTGCAGGATAATGTTTATTTTTTTTGGTATACTCGCCCAAAGTACTAACGCAGAGACAGTGCCTAGTTTCCCTGCTCCGACAATGGTAGATGAAGCAAAACCATCCACAAGAATGAGCCCGCTTGAAGTATTACCTAGTGATGATAGACTTAACGATCCTCAAGCATTAAATGCTGTTCGTACTTTAATCCAGGGAGGTATTCCAGTAGGACAGTCAAAAACACAAATTGTGGATGGAGTTGATCCAATATCTCAATATTCAGGGTCTCCGACCTCAGGTATGATGATATCAATAAATGATTCCTACAGGTATATTGTAAAGAAAGGTGACACCTTAAATGGAATAATCAAGTCAACTTTTAATCAGCATCCTGTTAAAATGAAGGCTATCAGGGAAGTTATAATTGCTAACAATAAACGAGCATTCCCGAATGGTAAGCCCAGTTCAATGCTGGCTGGTGCAACTATAATTATTCCCAGCCTTAGCCAAATGGGTTTACAAAACACCTCTAACAATAACAACTCTGCTATGGTGCAAAGAAAAAACCCTTACATTAGCACGGACCCTCATAAAGGTTGGGTACGGTTCCCATAGTCAAGCATAAGACTATGATGCACAATTATATGTTAGCCTAAGTATACGTAATAAGTTTTGAGGCAATCAAATGATAATTACGGCAGATTTAGCAAATGCGGTTTCAAAAGTGAATCCAATATTCTTAGAAGGGACACTCAAGATTGCTGCGGCTGAAGCCAAGTCAGTAGGTCTTAGAGACGGACAAATTATACAAGCTGTTATTGAAAATAGAGGCGATCACACAAAACTTCTCATTGGTAATAAAGAATTTGAAATGCCAAAAAACCTCCAAACTGGCGAGGGATCCAAATTTCAGGCTAGAGTTTCAATTTTGAATAATGGTACAGCCCTTTTAACTCCGGCAGGAGTTTCGATTAGTGGTGGTACAACCACTTCAAGTGCATTCGTTCCTCTATCACCACATTTTATGAATTTGCTGTTACATTCATCAGGTTTTGCAAATCTAACAAACGCTTATACTAATCCTTTTTTATCATCTTTAAGCACTCAGGGAATCTTTACAGATCTTATTTCAAAAATACTCGGTCTTAGACTTAGCATTAACAGTCTAACATCAAGCGAATTGAAAAATTTTATACTCAATTTTGGATTATTTAATGAAGCAACTCTAGCAAAGAAAAAAAAACTAAACCCATTTAATCAGAAATTATTGATAGGCCAATTAATTAGACTTTTAAATGAGAGAGGAATTGACCCCCAAACAGTTTCACGTGCCTTTCTAGATATTGAAGCCGCACAGCTAGAGTCAAATCAAAGTTTACAAAATAGGGAAATTTTCTTTTCTTTAATATTTCCTTTTAAGGACTTCGGAACATGGGACTTTTCTTTTTCAAAAATAAAAAATCTTGAAAATGAAAAAGAAGATACATATACGTTCAATTTGCATACGGATAACGAAAAGTTAGGAGAGGTTTGGCTGAGAGTCGTCATAGAGAAAAAAAATAATTTAAATATGCAAATGTGGGCGCCAAAAAGTAGCACATATAATAAATCGCTGGAAGGTGTCGAAAAACTCAAAGAATTACTCAGCGAAGCTGGATTGAATGTATCATCATTTGAAATTTTTAATGATAAAAAACCTGGGAAGGAAGAACCCGAAAAGAAAAAGAATCTTCTGAGCGAAAATATCTTTTCTGGATCTACCATTGATGTTGAGGCGTGATGAATAACACCGATAAAGAGGCTGTAGCTCTTGAATATGGAAAGTACTCAACTCCTGTTGTTAGCGCAAAAGGAGAAGCAGAACTTGCCGAAATAATTATTCAAGAGGCAAAAAGGCAAGGTATTTATATTGCTGAGGACCCAAAGCTATTGGCAGCCCTGGCACAGCTAGACATTGAAGATGAAATACCAGAAGAACTTTTTACTGCTGTAGCAATAATCTTGTCATGGGCATATTGGCTCAAAGAGATGGAACCAGGAGACGAGAAAAAAGTTGATTCACGCAAAAAGAAAAAGTTTAAAGTTAGAGGTCAAGTCTAAATCATCATCCGTCTAAAAAATCGTTTAGAAATTTAATTGAATCCTGATCAAGAAGTCCTGAAAGCATACGCAGTTGGGACCAAAATAGTATGACGTTGACCCTAGCCTGAATTAAATCGTTCTCCACCCTTATAAGCTTTTGTTGCGCAATTAAAACATCTAACTGACGTCGAACACCAGCTTGAGTGCTTTTAATGTTCGCATCGAGAACTATTTCAGCTGATCTGATTGCTGTTTGTAGCGCAGAAACTAGTTTTAAATTTTCCCGCATTCCATAAAAAGCTTTTTGAACACTTTTCCTTAATTCGTCCTCTTCAAAAACCAAAGCCTGTTTTTCTGCCTCTAAGTTGAATGCTGCTTCTCTAATCTTTGATGATATTCCGCCACCCTGATAAATAGGTACAAATAATGACAAGCCAATCGAATTTGACTTCGTCTCTGAATTTACAAAGAAAGTACTTTCACTGGATCCCTTTGCCATTTGTAGGGTTAAATCTAAGGAAGGATAACGCGAAAATTTCTGAGAAGAAAGATCCTTTTCTAACGCTAGAATTTGATTTCTTATTGCTTTTGTTCTGTAATTATTTGCTAAAGCACTTGACTCCCACTGTTCAATATTTTTTTCTTCTAGTGCTTTAAATCTTCTTTCATTAAACTTAAACCCGTTCGTCCCATTAACCTTAAGTCCAGTTAGAAAACTTAATTCATTTAGTTCTACAGTAATATTTTGATCGATACTAATGATCTCTACCTGCGCTTTATCAAGCTCGGCTTGTAACTCGACTTTCTCGGTAATAGTTCCCACCCCTGCTTGTATGGACTTTTCTGAGGCAATCCCCTGCTCTTCTAGAAGGGTAATTTTTTTTTCTATTAGTGACTTTCTTGCAAATGATTGAAGTAATTGAAAATAAGCTTCAATCACTTTCATTTCCAACAAATCTTCCTGATAGTCTAAATTGTTCTTTTGTGCATTCGTATCGAGTTTAGATTTTTCATAATTTCTCAGTAAGCTTGGCCTATATAGGGGCTGTCGTAACGTTAAGGAGTCACTCTCAGTTGTATATTTTTGAGATATTGTGGGTCTGCTGTTGTCAGATCGATCCTGGTCCACCTTTGATCTAGAAACGGATAGACTAATTGAGGGCAATAAGTCCGCAAAGCTTTGATCCTCCCTTTCTTTAAAACTATTAAATTCTGCTCTTGCTTTTTTCAATTCAGGATTATTAACTAGTGCAGCCTCGATACATTCTTGTAGCGTTATTGCGTGCGCATTTCCGAAAAGAAAAAGTGGCAGAACTAGGGATCCTAGGAATTCTCTCAAACCTACTCCTCTTTTAACGAATAAGCAATTCTTCGAGTTAATGGGTGAAGCAAGTAGGTAAGTAAGGTTCTTGATCCAGTTTTGAATATTACACCAACTTGCATTCCTGCTCTCATTTTTCGTTTCCCTAATTTTTGCAGTCCTTCTTCGGTAACTTTAAGTCTCGCAAGGTAATATGGCTCTTTAGTCTTGTCTCGGAATAAAACATCACTTGATATAGACTTAACAGTACCAGGTACGACTAAGAACGGCGTTAGTGAAAAACTCGTGAACCTTATGTCCACAACATCGTCAATAGAAACTCTGTCAATCAAGTTCGGCTGTATCTCAGCCTCAATCACAAGTAATTCATTTTTCGGAACTAAATCCATGATTGTTTCCGCTGGCCTGATAACTGATCCAATAGCTTGCCTTTGAATATCGACAACCTGTCCAGAGACAGAAGCTCTGATTTCTTTTTCCTCTAAGCCTCTTTTTGCCATAACTAAACGCTCATCAGCAGCTTTAAGCTTAAACTTTAGTTCATCTATTGTTTGCAGAGTCTGTTTATAAAAGTTCTTAAGCTCTTTTTTTGAGGTCTCCAACTCATTTAACTCTTTCTCCAATGCTATCTGCCTTACCTTCGGTGCATAACCTTCAGCAACAAGATCGCGAATTCCATTTAACTCCTCTAAAACAAGCTTGATTTGTAACTCTTTACCAGCAACCGAATCTCGAATTTTTTCTATTGAGGTAACTCGAGCTTTTAAATTTTCATTTAACCCGTTAATTTTATTTTCCTCAATCATTACTTCACTCTTGGCTTTAGAATCCCCAAGCTGAATCAATAGCTGGTCTTTTTTTACGAAGTCACCCTCCTTTACATAAATCTCCTTAATTACGCCACCTAATGAATGTTGAATTTCTTTTCGCTTAGAGTCAACCACAACCTGCCCACTTGTCGGGACTCCCTCTTCAAGGGGAACAAAAGAAGCCCATAAGACAAATCCACCAAACAAGATAACCAAAAAAAATTTCGCTAAATTCTTATAATTAGTAGGATCACACAAGCTAGCAAAATCTTCTTCTAAATCCTCCTGTTTTTTTGGAGGTCGCTTTGCAATATCCATATTTATTTTCTTTATCCTTTAAATTCGATGCACTATAGCTTTTCAGCGGCATTAGGTTCTTCTACTTTTTTAATCGTACCATGTTCCATTTCTATTATTCTATCAACACTCGACAAAATACTTAACTTGTGTGTGATAACTACTAATGCACATTTTATTTGTTTTAAATATAGAAATACATGTTTTAATGCGATCTCTCCTGCCTCATCTAAGGCTGAGTTAGGCTCATCCAGCACTACAAGCTTTGGCAGGTTATAAAATGCCCTTGCTATCCCAATGCGCTGTCGCTCGCCTCCCGATAACCCCCCTGTTCCACCATAAATTGTCGTATCATAACCATTTTCCTGTTTCAAAATAAACTCATGAATTCCGACCGTTTTTGTTGTTTTGATGATTCGCTCTGGTTCTGGTCTTTTAAACCCAGTGATATTTTCACTAATGGTTCCGGAAAACAACATGACTTCTTGAGGCAAATATCCAAATAAATTTTCAGAGTCTTCCCTAGCAAAGCTTCTCTGATCGGCTCCATTAATTAAAACTTCTCCCTCAAAGTCGTCATACAAGCCTACTAATATTCTTCCTAACGTTGACTTTCCTGCCCCAGTTCTTCCAACAAGACCAATGCTCTCACCAGGTCCGATTTCAAAATTTAAATTGCTCAAGACACATTCCTGATTTTCTTTATATTTAAAAGATAAATTACGAACGGTAATTATTACATTTTCTGCTTTGTCAATTGTTTTATCTCGTTTTACTTTATTATGACTTTCTTTTTTATCTCCATTCTCCATGCTACTTAATGACGACTCTACTCTCTTTAGTGCTTCCGTAACAATACTGAGCTTAGTAACTGCAGATACTATCGACGTGACTGGCCCTAGAACCCTCATCATAACCATGCTTCCGGCGATCATGGTAGCCATAGTTAATTCATCAAACATCACTAGAATTGCCCCAGTACCCAGTGCGAATGATGATGAAAAAACTTGGAACTGTTTAATAAAATGAAAAATTCCTTGGCTACTTTTTTCTTTTTTATTAAGTGCAAGATAAAAACTCTTTTTTTGTATGCGCCAAATATCTTTAAATTTTCTCGCCAGTCCATGCACATCAATTATTTCTTCATTTTTTAGCCTATCATAAATAAAGCTATTGGTTTCATTCTCTTCCGACCTAATAAAATCTTCCTGATTGCCGACGAATTTTACAGCAAAGATACCAATAACCCCGTAAATAAGTATTAGGATTAATGATACGTAACCAAGAACCGGATGCATAATAAACATTAGAGCTATGTAAAAGGGCATCCATGGAATATCAAAAATTGCAAATACAGCTGGTCCAGTAAACCACTGACGTACAATATTAAAATCATCTGTCAATGAAAAAGGATTGTTACCATTATTATCAATTTTTTCTTTAAGGGTTGCTTTTATAAGTCTTTTCCCTAGGGCTTCGTCCAACTTTAATCCTATCGAGACCATAATCCCTGTACGAATATAATCTCCGATAGATGAAATAATGTAAAAGAAAAGAACCACGCCTGAGATTGTTAATAGCGTTAGAACACTCTCACTAATAAAGATTCTATCGAAAATCTGAAGCATGTAGAGCATTGGCGTTAGCATTAAAAGGTTCACAATCGAACTTGCTAAGAATATCCAACCTAACTCATATTTTTGTCTGAGAATGAAGTTGAAAACCTCAGACTTCTTATAGACAGAGAATTGATCTAATTTTTCAATTATATTTAAGGGACCCTCTCGATTTACTTTTAAGCCAAACATATTAAGGTTTTTTAGTTAGTTTTTTCATTAGAGATTCTTTTGAATCAAAGAATTTTTGCCTTCCACTGTAAATTGCTAGAACATAATCTGCAAGTTTAAGTATATTTTTGTCATGGGTAGCAATTATAATTGTTGCATTTTCATCTTTTGCCTTTTTTATAGCGCTAACAAAAAGGTTTTTCGACTCGGAGTCGAGCATACTCGTGGGCTCATCTAAAACGATTAGTTTCGGATCACCATAGAATGCTCTAGCAAGACTAATTTTTTGTTTTAGCCCTCCTGGAAGGTTAGAACTATCAGAGGAAATTTTTATTTCCCTCCCTTCCTTGAAGGCGAAATAATAATGATCTATGCCGAATAAAGAACAAGCTTTGCGGAGTTTTTCATCATCGGGTTGATCATATCGTGCGATATTCAAAGCAATATCGTCTTCAAATAATTGTTGTTCCTGAGGCAGATAACCAATATGCTTTCCTACTGAATTTTTATCCCATTTATTTATTTGTACACTGTCTAAATTTATTGAGCCTTTTGTTGGGGTTTTTATACCAACTAGTAGGCGGCAAAGTGTGGATTTTCCAGCCCCAGAACTTCCTAGTACGGCGACTATATTTCCCGGACGAACTGAAAAATTTATATCGTCAAGAATCTTTCTCCCCGTTTCGTGATTATACTCTAACCGTGTAACTACAAGTTCTCCTGTAGGTTTTGGTAGCTCCATGGCACTATCACTTATTTTATAATCTTTTAAAAATACTTTAAGTTCCTTATAAACTTCCCGGAAATTTGTTACTTGGCTCCAACCCATTACCACTTGCATAGTTGGTCTTATGGCTAAAGCTCCTATAAATTTTGCGAGTATAAGATTTCCCGCCATCGAGGAAGGCATCAAACCCACAAGTGTTAAAAAGGTTCCTACACCGAGGATCATTGAACCTTGTAGCATCATTACAACTTTAGAAATGCTTGTTCCCAAAGCCTGTATTGTAGTTGCTCTTCCGTGGTGGCCCAAAAATTCCTTATTGGCTGATTGCCAGCGGTCAAATGCGCGATCGAAATTACCCATTGTCATTGTAGTGGAGCTATTCCTGTAATACTCTGTGAGTAACCTTCTTGAATTTGATTGTGCACCCATTGCCTTTTCGGATAGAGGCTGCGCATATTTTTCAATCAATAAACCGATCGTAAATGCCATTAGGGCTCCTAAGAGGGAAAAAACCCCCATAAGTGGATGAATGAAAAAAATTGCTAACAATAGCAATAATGAAAATGGGGTATCTAAAACTGAAGTAGCCACATTTGATGTTAGAAAATTTCGAAAAACTCTAAGTCGAGATAGTATATCCGAACCTTTTGACCAGTTTTTTACTTTTGTCTCAAATGTGGTTGCAAATACTCTTTCTTCAATTTGACTTGTTATAGAAATAACACCGGAGAAAATTATTCTGTCACGTATCCAATCTATTATTGCATTGACACTTAGAACAAAAATTAACAAAGTCGTCAACCACAGAAGGTAATTTACGCTATCACTGTTTATCACTGGGCCAAATATAGTTCTCATATATACAATGGGAGCTATTGGTAATAAGGCGGAGAAAAAAGATAAGAAAACTGCGGATAGGAAATAATTTTTATGTCTTCGAATTAATTCCTCAAATGTAAACTTTAAATTTTTTTCCATAGTTTAGATACGTATTATATCTGCAGACCCATCCACATGCTCGATAAGGTGTATATTTTTATCCAAACAATACTTCATGAATTCGTTTGTATCTTTGAATTGTGGGTTATGTATTGACAAAACACCTGACCGAGAAGCTAAATGATCTATGGCGGTCGCAATAGCTTCTTTCTCCTTAATATTAATAACTAGATAAACAAACTTGCTCGCGTTGAACAAATCTGCTACTAGCTGCTTTGGTTCGTTGTAGAACTTTGGTGCCATTGAAATAAGTAAGTCTCTTGCCAGCTCGCTTTCTCGAATCACCAATTTATTCGACAAGGAGAAGATTTCATCTGATGAGTTCTGTTTTCTACTGTAAATTACAGCTGGCATCAGACAATGCAAATCAATGTCTGCGACACCCAATGCTACATCCCTTTCTGCCTCATGCAAAATATTTATCGCTCTAATTATTAAAGCTGATGACTGGGCGGGCAGGTGGTTTTTGGGTGTATTAAATAGGTCTATTAATGCCTGGGCTGGCCGATCAGGGTCATAAAGGGATATCCGCTCCGCTTCAATCTTAAGGTGTTTATCTGAATATTTCATGTGATGATGAGGTTAGCAACCCGGGTAATTAAATCATGTGTAGATTCATTTTTATCAGGTCGGAAAATATTTACATTTTTATAAGCAATGGATTCTGTATCTTTCATTCCCAAATGCCATGGTCCCTGGTGAGACGGCATTACAACTGCAACCTTTTGCCCGATTGCCCCAGCGAAATGAACAAGTGCGGTTGAAACAGAAATAATTCCGTGACATGCTCCCGCAATCGCTAGCCAATCATCGAGATGCTCTTTGTAGTTTAATTTGTTAAAAATGGTCATGTTATAGCCATTGCTTTTTAAATATTCTGCCTCGTTTCTGATATCTCCGTATTGTAAATTTACAAACAATGCATCCTTTTTAAATATGGGTTCCCAGTTTTGTATAGCCAATTCCTTAGTCTTTCTCTGGATCGCCCAGAAGCCACCTTTCCACGAAATTCCTATTATGGGTCTCCCATTTGCTAATTTCGTAAGATATTCTTTATATTTATCATATAGCGGTTTGTTGGCAAGTAAGAAAGGGGTTTTTTTTGAGGTATAATCTTCCGTTTTTTTTCTGTATCTTCGTGGCAAACTCCCCAATGGGATATATCCATTTTTCTTTAAAGAAGTTCT
Source organism: Betaproteobacteria bacterium (assembly GCA_028139135.1). Taxonomy (GTDB): domain Bacteria; phylum Pseudomonadota; class Gammaproteobacteria; order Burkholderiales; family Burkholderiaceae_A; genus UBA7377. The sequence continues at coordinate 12,229 of JAOINB010000018.1, read as the reverse complement.
CTCCCAGTCGTATGTTAGCCCCGAGCACCCAACTTCTATCTTAGGGAAACTTCGTTTAATAATCGGATACATCCGTTTTTCTGTTATGTAAAGGATTTTTTTAAACTCATCGATTGCTTCATTCATCACATGGGAAAATAAGATTTGATCACCAATTCCCTGCTCAGCACATACTATTGTCCACTTGTCCGGATCAATTTCCTTCCCGTCGGCATCGGCTCTATCCATAGCCTTTATTCTGGCAGGAAGATTTCTCCCCATGGTGCCGACTATTGGATGAAAACCCTGCTCCCAGCATTCCCACCCATTAACAAAATCTCTATTGCGCAATAAATGAAGGCTCATGTTCCATTGTACTGCAGGATCAGGAGTACCCCTTAATGTCGTAGACATCTTTATTGCCTCATCATAAAACTTCAATGCCTCCGTTGAATTTGTATCGCCGAGTAGATCCGCCTTAATTCTGCGGATAACAGGTTCCTCTGGAAATTTTTCTATCAATTCATCCAGAAGGATAAGCGCTTCATCTGGCTTTGACTCAGATCGTAATGCTGAAGCTTTGCTCACTAAAATTGTTTTATCATCAGGATGATGCTTTAAGGCATCCTCACAAATTGTTAATACAAGATCTGATTTACCAAGATCTAGTAAACAGTTGAGATAAAGATGAATCGCTTTTACCTGAGTAGGTTGTGCTTTGTAGCCCCTTGCCGCATAGGTAAGACCTTCAGCCATTCGTCCCTGAGTCACGAGCAATGCAGCAAGATTAACATATACCGCTTCTTTTACGTCAGATTCACGCAATGCCTGCTTCATCATCTCTTCTGCTTTAAAGAGATTGCCCATCTTAAATTCTATTACGGATAAAAGATTAAGCCTCTGCCATCTTTTAAGTTTTAGGGCATCTACTGCAGCTCTTGCTTCGGGAAATTGCCCACTATTGACCAACTTATCAAAAAATTTTATAAATTCGTCACCTTTTTTTGGTATTTCGACTAGGACCTTTTTTGATTTACTAGTCGGTTTAGTGGATTTTTGAGCTACCTTGGATTTAGGTGGAGCTTGTTTAGACTTCTTCTGTTTGAGTGTTTTTTTTTGTGGGGGCATCTTATTCTACATTTACTAAATCAACCTGGTAATAACTGAAAAAGGAGACCGATAGGTCTCCTTTTCCGTTACTTGCCGTTGGCACTACCCGACGTTAAACGTTAGGTCTCCCGCTACTAGATCATCCGTTCCGACGAATCTAATGATAGCCTCACCTGCACTCCATGTGCCGTCAGCATCACCAGGTCCACCGTCACCCAACAACCATGTATCACCATTATAGGTAAACACAGCTGTTATGCCTCCCGCGGTAGCAACGTCCCCAGTTGATACTGTCGTACCGAGAGCGGCTCCGATCAAAGAAGCTGCAGCAGTTACACCAACCGAGGTATCCAGTCCACCTGCACTACCGTATGTATTGGTAAGATCAAGATCATCCTCACCCCCATCGAAGTTTCTCAGTATCAAATACTCTTTACCAGCACCGTTGACATAGTCAAGGACATCAGTTACAGAGTCTTCTCTGAAGTCAAAGTCAAGCGTAACTGAATCAGCAGCTGCAGATGTCGAGTTCGCACTAATGTTATCGACTTCGTGGGTACCCTTAAAGATACCACCTCCACTGAATGCCATAGAGGCAATAGTAGTTGCATCACCCAACTCCGGCATCAATATTGACCAGCCTGACGCACCATTAATATCAATACTTGTGATGTTCGCACTGAAGTTTGAACCATCACCACCGTTTATAGTTAAGGTATTCGCCACGATCGCGCTTCCATCGATCTCGTCTGCTAGATCTCCCATCGTAATGGATACACCACTCGCTGATATCTTATCGAAATCAAACTTCTCGCGATATGCTGACCCGTCGATCGTCACTAATCCACCAACAGTCGAAATAGCCGAGATGTTAGCACCCTCTCCGTCAGTAGTGACCGGTCCCAAAGAAACCGTAATGTTACCAGAGGCTGACAATGACTCAATGTTCATTGCCAACTTGCTACCGGCCCCACTTATCGTAATTGAGTTGTGGCTAGCTACCCCTGTTACGGTTAGGTCACCCGAAGCTGCCCCTAAGTTCATTATGACCGTACCTCCGGAAATCATACCAGTGCTGACAATATTAGCAGATACGGCATTTGCGGCATTCAATGTGAATGTTGAAGCCGTGTCTATTACAGAGACCTCGAGATTCGCTGCATCCCCAAATGTTAACGTCATTGCTCCGCTCGAGGATATGTCATTGAAGTCAAGCTCCGAGTTACCTGCAGCCATGTTACTCGCATCAATGGTTAAGGTATTAGCTGTATTTATCGAAGAAATTGTAGTTGTACCACTACCTTGTTCGGTAATCGTAATCGCACCACCAGCCGATATAGAACCCCCTATAAACACGTCACCAGATCCTGTGCCTCCGTTAATCGTAACCGAACCAGCACCACCATTACTCGATATTATTCCGGCAGTAAAGTGGTTACCCGTTCCTAAGGTAATCGTCACCCCTGAACCAGATATAAACCCAATCTGATTTCCGCCGTCTGCTATAGATGTACTCGCACTCAAATCCAATGTGAACGATTTTTGTGTCTCAACAGCGGAAATTGCCACTTCTCCCGTTCCGGAGTGAACAATCGATACGGCTCCACCGGCAGAGATTCCAGCACCTGCGATGGTTAAATCGCCAGAGGAATGGCCCGCTATAGTAAGTCCGCCAGAAGTCACTATGGCAGAAGATGTAAAGTTCTCGCTATTTAGGTTAAGAGTAATAGCCCCTGAAGAACTCATCATATCCAATGTGACTATATCCTGGTAATTAGTTGCATCTAAAGTGAATGTACCATTTGATATTGCAGATGCAATTATCACATCCCCAGTACCAGTACCCATAACTATCGAAACATTATTTCCAGATATCCTCTGAATATCCAGATCACCCTGAGTAGCCGCACTCATGTCGATCGTAATATTTCCCAGGGAGTGCATTTCACCTGCACTAAAGTCACCCTTGTCACCACCGACTGAGACAGTTATAGCACCAGAACCACTAATGGCAGTGATGGTCTGTCCACCTTTGTGATTAGTCGCGTCAAGCGTAAATGTGCCTTTTTGGTTAGCAGCAGCTATTGCGAGGGCACCTGAACCTCCACCCATAGATATGGTTGAATTACCACTTGCTGAAACCGCGGTCAAGGTAATGCTACCAGTAGTTGCCTTACTCGCATCCAACGTGAAATTCCCAGCATGGGACTGGATGTTCCCGGCACTAAAGTCGCCTGCAGCTCCTAGAGATACTGTTATAGCCCCTGAAGCTGAAACATCTTTGACGTCAACGGTTCCTAAGAAATTGCTTGTCTCAATTGTTACGTTTTTGTTTCCAACAGCGCTGGCTGTAATAGCGAATGAACCTGAACCGCCACCCATTGAAAGAGTTGCATTACCTGTTGCAACAAGATTTCCAATTGTAACCGATCCGCTTGTAGCTGCTCCCCCATCTAATGTGAAGCCAGCATTTGAAACGATTTGCGCCGCACTAAAGTCTCCCAACGTTCCTAATGAAACGGTTACACCTGACGCAGATAAATCCACAACGTCGACTGTTCCACTAAATGTTGAGTTATCCATGACAATAGCTTTTGTAGAAATACCTGTTGTGAGAGCTATTGAACCTGTACCTTGTCCCATAACCACATTTACGTTGCCATCTGATGAGATAGCACCTAGCGTGACAGCGCCACTTAACGCTGCAGCACCGTCGATTGTAACTCCACCGAGTGAGTGCATTTGAGCACCACTCAAGTCACCAATCGAGCCGAGAGAGACCGTTATAACTCCTGACCCTGAAATCGTGTCAAGATCTATCGTTCCGCCAAAGTTAGACCCATCTAAGGTAAACGTTCCACCGATATCTCCACTATTTGCACCTGTTAGTGCCACACCACCTGTACCAGCTCCCATCACTATTGAGGCATTTCCTAATGCTGAGAGTCCCCCAATTGTAATTGAACCCGTGGATGCATTTGAAGCATCCAATGTAAAGTTTGAATCGGTCCTGATGTCTAATCCACTAAAGTCACCCTTAGACCCAACAGAAATTGTGAGGTTTCCGGAGGCAGATATGTTTGCCATATCGATCGTGCCCCCAAAATTTCCTGCGTCAATTGTGATGTTACCTGCAGCAATGGCCGTGGTAACGGCAAGAGACCCAGTGCCTGAACCCATTGATATCGTTGTGTTGCCACCAGCAGTAACGGTAGTTATGGCAACCTGTCCAGTTGCAGCTTTAGACCCATCAAGTGTGAAGTTATTTGATGCAACGACAGTGGTGCCGCTGAAGTCACCGGCAGTTCCCATGGATATAGTTACATTCCCAGAAGCCGATATGGTTTCAAAATCTAGGGTACCGCCATAGTTTGATGCATCAAGCACAAAGTTTTGGCTAGCTTCCGCCGCTGAAATATCAGTTGCCCCTGAAGCATTTGAACCCAAGGAAATTGATGCATTAGCAGAAACGTCTAAGTTTTGCATGGTTAGACTACCAGAACCGCCTGTCGAGGCAGCGCCATCAAATGTAAACGAGACAGCCTCAATACTAGAGAACGTGGCCTGCCCGTTAGTTGGGCCAGAAATGGTAACACCGCTTGCGCTCATAGTGTTGACAACTAGGGACCCGGACATATTTTCTGCGGCAATCGTAACATCACCAGATTTGTTGTGGATCTCAGAGGCGCTGAATCCTCCGCCTCCCAACCCGGTTAACGTAAACACTGTATTAATACCTGAACCAGAGTGGGTTCCAAATACACCAGCACCAGAGCCCGCAAATGTAGCATTCGTTAAGCCCTCATGATACAAGCCTGACAAATCCGCTGTGCCTCCGGTTGTAACATTAACAGTTGAGGCTCCCGTTACTCTTCCAGTAACAGTAAAGTCATCAGCCGTTGTTAGAGAAAAAGTTTGGATTGCAGATGATGAAACCACAACATCACCAGACGAAGCCGACAGAGATATGGAAGTAGCATCTTGAGCAGAAATACCGCCACCAGCCTCCGTGTCAATCTTTCCAGACCCAGTTATGTTAATTGTCTGAGCCCCACTAGCCTTGATGTTAGAGGAGAAGACAGAAGTAGAGTCCACAACGACATTTACATCGTTATCTGCGTTATTTAAATTGTATGTTCCAGAAGCACTCGTGTAAGGCCCGACGTTAATAGAAATATTACCACTCGTGTGAGCCTTGAAATCGAATGCGTTTGCGCCCATAACTTGAGCGGCGACATTATTTGTTGGGTCAGAATTCAAGTTTACATTAAGAACCCCAGTGCCTGAAATGGTAACCTGATTTCCAGCAGTGCCCAAAATCGCATTTACAGTTAAAGCTTGATCGCCAAGTCCAGAAATGCTTGGGGCGTTATCACCTTGCCCTGAGAAAGTTAAGGTATTCAATCCAGCCATACCTGTTGCTCTTACAATAGCCTCTGAGGAAGAGCTATCAAAAATTAATTCCTCAATACTTGTAGTTGAAGCAGCGGCAATTCCTGAACCCATGATTCTAAGGGCATCGTTACCAGCTCCACCCGTAACAGTCTGACCAGAGGCGAGCAAACCTGTGTTTGTGTCAGTATCAACTGTCAGAGTTAAATCTCCCCCAAAACCAGATGCTTCAACACCTGAAACGGTTGAAGGAATGTCTGAAACATAAAGATTTCCAGAACCACCGAAAGAAATTGTTGTTAGATCATTTTGAGAATTACCGAGATTGACAGCGTTTTGCGTACCAAAACTGTTGACGGTTAGATCAGTTATTCCATTTGCTATAAGTGACACTTCACTGCCGATTGAACCCGTCTCTGTGAAACCAACTGTCATTGCAGATCCAGCTCCACTAATGAGACCGGAGGCAAATCCAATTTCAAACGTGCCAGTTGTTTGTCCGCTAAGATTAACTGTAGGACTTGTGTCGTTAATATTCGATAAATTAATAACCGCGTTAGCAGCCCCAACATTAATAGTTTCAACGCCAGATATCCCGGTGAAATTGAACGTCTTTGCTACAACTGAGCTCTGAGTTGCTGCAAGGTTTACAATTTCAACATCTCTCATGTAACCCGAACTAAACCCGAGTAAAAAACTACCGTTCATATCAACATTTATGGTGTCTTGGGCACTTCCGCCATCAATTTCATCCGTCCGCCCCAGTGTGGGCGCAGTTCCACCAAGTGCGGCGGAAATCTCTTCAGCTGCATTCGCTTGAGGTGTGATTGTATCCTTATCAGAAGTTAAACTCACGCTTCGCAATGTTGGAAGTGTTGAGGACACCTGGCTAGCAACAGTCGCCGCTGAAACATCAGAATCCTTCGTAACAACATCCATTAAAGTCCTACCCTGAGAAGGATCGACATATTGGAATGCAAATGGTCCTACACCCGTACCGGCAGGGTCAATTTGTGCTACAAATGCCTCGGCATAATCAACCTTCTTATTGACCGTCCTCAGATCGTCATTTTGAGCACCATTAACGATAGCAAAGCCAATCTGAGCTGCGTTAAACCCTGACGCCTCCCAGTAAGCTATCTCGTCAGCAGAAGCAGCCCTTTCAAAAGAAGCTAAATAAATAGCCGAAATCTTCTGAGCAAGAGTTTGACTTCCATATAATGCTGACGACTCGGCGGCATTAGCAAAAGCAGCGGCAACGGCATTCCAGCCGGCTTCTCCCCCTCCGTTCGCATTCAACTGGTTCTGCCAGTAGATTAAACCTGCGGGATCGGCAGGCCTTTGATAGTAGGCAATGTACATCTGGTGGATTAATTCTGCGGACATGTTTTTTCCTTTTTTTCCTAAAAACGCAGCTTTATCTGCAACTTACAAACACATGAATATACATGAGTATACTCCATGAACCCTAGCATTTGGGCAAATAAAAGCAATAGTTGACAAAAATTTGGCCCAAATACAAAAAAACTTTTTCAAATAACTCTTTAAAAACCCCTTGCATGCGCCGATACATCCAATATGCGCTTTAATTTCAATTTTAGATAGTGTACCAAGGCTACTGCTACTATCAAAGTGTAAGGTTAATCAATTATGATTTTCTGAAGATCTTTTGTTGCTTTCTTCCAACATATTGTCTTTGAATCCTTCTTTTCACGATGGTTTCTCCCTTTTAAAGAAGATTTCCATACTAGAAACTGCTTGGCGATATCCCTGGGTTCATCTCCATTAAAGAAAGTAATGTTTTTATAAATGTAGCCAATCTCCCTAAACACAGGTATATCGCGAGCAAACACTGGCATTCCGAAATTCTGACTTTCAACTATCGGCAGACTATATCCTTCAGCTAATGATGAGACCAGTAAACCGGCAGCTTGCCTATAAATCTCAAGGAGAAATTCGTCACTACAATTGTCCAGCCAAAATAGCCGATTACCAAACATTTTATGTTTTCGTATTTCCTTAATTAAGGTACCTACCTCCCATCCTATTTTGCCAATAAACACAATCGCTGCTGTTTCCCCTTTATCCCACAGCAAATCAAAAACTCTCAATATTTCCTTATGGCCTTTTCTCGGCTCAATAGTGCCGACCATCGCGAAAAGGTTGTCTTCTTTCATTAATTTTCTGATGATCTCTGCCTCTTCCGGTTGTCCCTTACTTGCATCAGTTTTTGTTATTTCATTACCCAAAAGGAAGCTCCTGAGCTTTATTCTTTTCAATCTTTCTGGGAAAAATACCTGTAGAAAACGCTCAACCTCCTTTCTTGTATTCTCGCTAATACAAAGTAGCTTTTCAAATAGTGAGATCGTTTCAAACCAGTTAAAAAAATGGTTATAAACTCCAGGAGAGAAATATTCTCTATGGGTTAATGGCAAAATATCGTAAACCACAAATTGTATTCTAATTCCCCTAGCATCCATTTCCATTAAAAGTTTTTTCCTGCTGGGTATCAAAATTGGTTGTAAGTCTAGACCTAGAAAAATATCGCCGTTTTTTGGTTCTATAGGTCTGTCATCAAGTGTGTAGGGTAATCCTAAAAAGCGAGTCAAAAAAGCTCCAGCACAAAAATACTGGTTCGCATTCTGTGTTGTGTAAACCGGCTCTATTCTGAGTCCATTGTAACCAATATTGTTTTCTGCAAATGCCCTCAGTATATTTCTCACCACCCTTTGGATTCCAGTACGAATATCTCCCCTTATGATTTCCGAAACATCAATATAAATTGTTTTTGTTCTAAAGGAAGGAAGACAAGTCCTTAAAAGTGCGTCGATAAAACAATCTAATTCCTTTTCCGTTTGAAAAATATTTGAGATGTTGAGACGCGATATTTTTAAGGGCAAATTGTGATGATTATGTGAATAAAAACCCTCAATCGCTGAAAAATATTTTTCTGCACAATCCTTAGGTGAATGTCTATTTGTTAAGTATCTAGCAGCCTTTGCTCTCAAATTGCTACGTACAACTGAATTGTCCGTCAATAGCTCTAAAGCTTCGGCTAACTCCGAAATGCTAGGATCGCCTTTTAATTTGTAAACAACGTCTTCCGGAAGATCGATCATATCACCGTGCGAATTCACGATAACCGGAACTCCGTGAGCAAAACAGTCGAAAAGAGAGGCGGATGTCTCTCCCCTCGAATGCATTCTTAATTGAACAGCAACCGTGGCAACTCCGAGCCAATATTTGTAATCTTCTTCACTTACCCACCCTGTGAAAATTACTCGATCACTTTTACCAGACTCATTCACTTTTTTCTTTAATTCTTCGGCATAATCTTCATCGCCAGAAGGCCCAACAAAAACTAATTTAGATCGAATAGAAATGGAGCGTGACCATGCATCAAAAAGAAATAGGTTCATCTTCCCTAAGCCTAAATACCCGAAAGAACAAATCAAAATACCATCGTCAAGAGACTCTGGTTTCTTTATAGCGGTATCGCTTATCCTTCTCTCTTTTAGAAAGGGGACAAGTTTGCACTTTTCAGAAACTTCCCCACCGAACCATTTTATTAGTAACTCTTTTGCAAATCTAGAATGTACAATTAGCCCAAGGGACTGGTCCACTTGTTCAAGACTACACGGATATCTTACGAAATTATTTTTTTTGGAAAGCTCATTTGAGTTGAGCGCATAGTTGCTCGATGCGCCATGAGAATCAAACAAGCGTTGAAAATGATCTTTCCTCAATGCGGATAATCCATCTAAAAACACCTCATGTAACACCACAACACCTGGGAAATTTTCCAAAAGCTCAAAACAAGGTAAGTGAAACTCAGAGTTTCCGAAGTGGTATAAAACCCTATCGTAGTTATGAAAAGTTTTTTTGAAATATTCTTCACTAATCAAACTATATTTCACTCCACTATCCGCCAGGCTAATAGATGAACTGGAGATCGAGACACAATAAATATCGTAGAATTCACACAAAAAGGAGAGCAAATCGGAACTGTATTTTGAAATGCCAGTTTTCTCAGGAGGCAACGGAGATATATAGGCTAATTTCTTCCGAGCTACTAACTCCCCAGGTTTCTGGGGAGTTAAACTACTCTCCTTCACTGGAGAAAGGTTAAATATAGCCTTAGTGGCTTTTTCCGCTACGTTTGACCAACTATACTCTTTACTTCTTTTAAGACTTAAGGAAGACATAGCTTTTAATCTAGACGAGTCGCAGATCAACTCAGAAATTTTTGTTCCGAGATCGTAAAAATCCATGGCGTCGAATGTTAAAGCGGAGTCGCCAACTAATTCAGGCAAAGTTGTAGAATTTGAAACTATACAAGGGCACCCGAATGCCATTGCCTCTAATACAGGAAGCCCAAAACCCTCCTTCGTTGAGGGGAAGACAAATAATTTACAATTGGCATACAGAAGGTCTAAATCATCTTCTTTTACAGGCCCGGTGAAAATAATATCGCTCTTCAACTGAGGATCGGAAGCAAAGTTATCCATAAAAGTATTTACGACTGAGCTTTCTATATTACACACAACTACTAACTGGGTATTGGCTCTTTCTTTTTCAGTAAGGTTTGAATACGCCATGAGGAGTGTTTTTAAGTTCTTGCGCTTGTCTTGTCCTGAAATTGTAAGGATGTAATCTCTGTTAATTTGAAAGTTAATCAATAGATCACACCGAAGTTGATCTGGTACAGTCTTGAGCAATTCTCTTTTTTTGGTCGCCGCCCCTATGGTAATTATTGGAGCGATGCTTTTTTCACGAAAATTTTTTAGAAAAGTATTGGTTGTATAGTTTGAGATGGAAAGAATCAAGTCGCTTCTGAGTAATTGCTGAATCGCTTTTTCATAGTTTCTACGATCGTTTTCTTTTTCAAGATAGGTTTTTGGGTCCTCATAGGGTATTAAATCGTATAAAACGACAACGTATTTACATTCGTGCTCATCAAACTCAGACACCACTGTCGTCCCAATGGGTTCAAATAGACTAGTTAGAATAATTATGTCTGGACCTACTTCTTTAATCTTTGCACTCCGAATCAACTTTGCCTGGCTTCTCCAAACAATACTTTTGAAATCGCCTACCTCTGGTACGAAAAATCCTTTAATTTTCTCTGGAGGGCAAAAATCTCTTAAATAGTTAATTACAACATCTGAAGTTTCAGTGGTTGACAGATTTATCAAGAAAAATAGATCTAACTCTTTTAAATTTAACTCAAACAAAGCACGAGAGAGTTCTAGACTATATCTACCAATACCCCTACCTGACCCAAAGCCTTGAGCGCCTTGCAAATCTACTAATACTTTCAACTTATTTCTTTTTTCTTATTGCTTTGTTGAGCATGCGTTTATATTTCTCAAAGAAAGCGCCCCTTTTCAGACCTCTGTGATTCCAGTTTTTTTTCTCCATGTCTCCTAACGTACCCATTACAAACCTTCGACACTTCTCTATATATATTGCAAAAAAATCACGCATCGAATTATTTTTTAAGCTTATAAACGCATTAGAGATTATTCTTTTTCCAACTCGTAATCCATTTGCTACAAACCTAAGCGGCGAGGTAATTTTCCAGGACTTGCTCTTATAAATCGAGCTTAATTCAAGTTCAAATGCATGTCTTAAACGAACCATTTCTTTGCTAACCTCAAACATTTGGTCTCTGTAATAGCAATTTTGCTCAAAATTTTTGTTATCGATTTTCTTTAACTCTTTAGAGAGCATTGAATAATCATGTTGGTATCTTTCCTCGAAAAGATCGCACATCTCTTTCGTAGAACGCCCTTTAGGCGAACGCAAAAGGTTTTTTAACTTGCCTCCAAACGCATTTTCGTTAGCCAAGCCAAATATTGTATAGTCCGGACTCGCACCACCAATTACGTCATAAATACGAGTGGGTTTTCCAACGTGGGCCGATTCATTGACTCCCCATTTATAGGTGACAGAAAAACCATGATCTTTTATGACAAAACTTAATAAACTGGAAGGAATTAACCTTAAATGAGTGGGGTCGGTGTAAAAATTTTTAGTCGCTACAGTAACGTTATCAGGGTTAGGGGTTTCAAAAAGAATGATCCCGTTTTCTTTCAATACTCTTTTAATTTCTCCAACCATTTCATAAAGATATATAAACTCAAGATGCTCAATTACATGTATCGCACTTACAAAATCAAATGAAGAATCATCTTGAAGTTTGAGCCAGGTTAAAGCATCACTGTGTTCAAGCAATATCTTGTTGTTTTCTCCTTTTAGGTAAGCTGAGTTTTTTTCTATGCCGATTACATCTCCCCCAAAAGAGGATATGAAAGTCAAAAATTCTCCATTTCCGCATCCTATATCCAAAAATTTAGGTTTATTGACTTCAGAACAAATCAAAGAAACTAATGGTTCGTAGACTCGAAACTTATCAAGTAACGTTTTTGAATCTCCCCGATGAAGATTTTCAAACCGTAAATAAAAATTCTCATCCATCATTTTCTTTCACAACGATATTCATTTTTCTACAATTAATTTGGGATTCAGACAACAGATCCCAATAAATTGACTACCTTCGAATTCAGCAATATCAAATGTACAAATCGCATCTGCCCAGTGTAAACATTCGATAGTATGATCCGGCCCTAAATGCAGAGCTACAGTCAAGGTGTACTTTCCTACGCCGAGATTCAAGTTAAAATTCCATAGTACATTCAACATATCCCCTGCAGAAACCTTTATTGGGCAATTATGAAGCAGGGTA
>JAOINB010000017.1 GCA_028139135.1 Betaproteobacteria bacterium | reverse complement strand
ATGCTCCACCTTTAACTTTTCAATCAGCTCAACTGCCTGATCTGTGGCAATAACTCTGCGAGTATCCATTTTTAGAAGAAACCGAGAGCATTTGGGCTGTAGCTTACCAATAAGTTCTTTGTTTGCTGGTAATGATCAAGCATCATTTTATGAGTTTCTCTTCCGATGCCAGATTGCTTGTAACCACCAAACGCAGCGTGGGCTGGGTACAAATGGTAACAATTTACCCATACTCTACCAGCCTCTATTTTTCGGCCCATTTCATATGCAGTATTCATGTCTCTGCTCCAAACTCCGGCGCCTAACCCATAGAGTGTATCGTTAGCCATTCCCAGAACTTCTTCTTTGTCTTTGAACTTAGCAACCGAGACGACTGGGCCGAAGATTTCTTCCTGAAAGATTCTCATTTTATTGTGTCCTTCGAAAATCGTAGGCTTGATATAATAGCCTCCAGCTAAATCACCATCGAGCTCCATTTTATCTCCACCGATTGGACACTTTGCCCCTTCGTTTTTACCCACATCAAGATATGACATAATTTTTTCAAACTGTTCTGCGGATGCTTGAGCTCCAACCATTGTTCCGCTGTCCAAAGGGTCACCCTGAGTAATTTTTTTGACTCGATCTACAGCTCTTTCCATGAACTGGTCATAAATCGATTCTTGGATAAGGGCTCGTGAAGGGCACGTACACACTTCACCCTGGTTTAAGGCAAACATCGCAAAACCCTCTAAACACTTATCAAAAAACTCGTCATCAGCATTCATTACATCTTCAAAAAAGATATTTGGAGATTTTCCACCTAATTCCAACGTCACAGGAATTATATTGTTCGACGCATACTGCATAATCAATCGTCCTGTTGTTGTTTCTCCGGTAAATGCAATTTTATTTATTCTGGAACTGCTTGCTAGCGGTTTGCCAGCCTCAGGACCAAACCCGTGAACAATATTTAAAACTCCTTCAGGAACAAGGTCGGCAATTAAATTGACAAATACGGAAATAGATACAGGCGTTTGCTCAGCTGGTTTAATCACTACACAGTTTCCAGCTGCTAGTGCAGGTGCGAGTTTCCAAGCCGCCATCAAAAGTGGAAAATTCCATGGGATTATTTGACCAACGACGCCTAATGGTTCGTGAAAGTGGTAAGCAATGGTTGATCCATCAATTTCAGAAAGCGAGCCTTCCTGAGCCCTCAAACATGCGGCAAAATATCGAAAATGCTCTACGGCGAGAGGCATATCTGCAGCATTTGTCTCTCGAATTGGTTTCCCGTTGTCCCAGGTTTCGACTAAAGCCATCATTTCAAGGTTACTTTCTAACCTGTCTGCAATTTTTTCAAGCATTCTTGCTCTTTCTGCGACAGAGGTGCCACCCCACTTAGTTTTAGCAGAATGCGCAGCATCCAATGCAAGTTCTATGTCAGCAGCCTGCGATTGCGCTATTTTGCACAATATACCTCCTGTAACAGGAGTTGGATTGTCGAAATATTTCCCATCTAATGGTTTTACCCATTTGCCGCCGATAAAATTATCATAAGTGTCCTGGATTAATCCAGCCGATTTCAAGCCAGCAAAATTTAGTGCTTCTGCAACATCATTCATAGATTTCCCCTTTTCGCTCGATTTTGATAGTTTTCAAATAATGTACCATGATTTTTGTGATGAATCTGTCTATTATCAATCAGAATGAACCCTAAAAAAGCAAAATAGTCAGTATGTGCGCTTGTATTCCGAAAAAAAATCTCAGTTGCTGAAACATTTTCGAAAGAGAGTAGTCCATTCTATTTTTGGAGATTTAATTGAATTCTTTAGCACAGTCATTGGTTGCCGCAAATGCAGGCATAATAATTTTCTTTTCTGGGATAGTCACGCCAATTGTATTTAAAGTGCTTAAGCCAGAACACGCTGGTAGGTATTTGAGAGCTTTTTTTCCACGACTTTACATTACATTGTTTGCAACTACTATCGTTGCTGCTTTAGTGGCATTTGACCAGAGCGCTAAATCTATTCTTATTGTAGTGGCTGTATTTTTTCTTTTATCGCTATGGCCTATAACACCAGCTATAAATAAAGCGACCGATTCGAGCGAGCATAGCAAATTTAAGGTTTTACATACCTTAAGTGTCGTTATATTACTGAGTCAGCTTGCAACTTTCATTTATCTACTCGTTAAATGGTAAATTTAGAGTGAATTCCGTTGAAATTATTGAGAAATATAATGCAACTGGGGTTGTTGTAACTGACGACCTTGTCGAGTGGGTTCGCTCCGATCATGCTGGTGAAACAGGGGCTGTTTGGATTTACAAAGGAGCCAGTCTTGCGTTCTGGTCCCAAAAGATCCGTAGTATGGCGTTTGAGCATGGTGAGACAGAAAAGCAGCACTTAGTGGTTATGGATTATTTGCTCCCTATTTCAAAAAGGTCGAAATTAATCTTTCTGTGGAAAATAATGGGTTTTGGTCTGGGCTTTATATCTTCTCTTTTCGGGTTTAAAGCTTTTTGTCATACGATAAATATCGTAGAAACTTTTGTCGAGAAGCACTATGGAGAACAAATTAGTTACTTGGAGGAAGGCGGAAAATGTATGGACCTTTTAATTGTATTAAGAAAATGTTGTGAAGAAGAGGTCGCTCATAAAGAGGAGTCGGCCGAAAGACTTGCTAATTCCAGGGAACCCAGACTTTTGTTTATTTGGCGATTAATTGTTGAAAGTTCTTCAAATATTGCTGTCTCAGTTGCTAAAAAACTTTAATCTTCTGTTAGACGGCAAAATGTTTTATCAAGGAAAATTGTTCCATTCGTCTTGCTTTGAAGTCATAGTGATGCAATGACGTTAAAATCTAGTGACTTCTCAATTAAAATTTTTATATTTTTATCAGTTAATCATTAAAAAACTTGATTCAAAAAATGAACACTTTAGATATATTTTTGTATTATTAGGATACTTAATTATTGGGAATAAGTTATGAGAGTATTTTTTTTGTTAATATGCTCTGCATTCCTAATCGGATGCAGTAATGAACCGGGTAGTTTAAAGACATTACAACCGAAATCTGATCGCCCAGATTTCTTTAAGTTTAATGAATTTCAAATTAAGCAAAAAGTTTTATATGTTCCTGCAACACCGGGCACTGTTAAGTGGGGGTATTTGCCTAATGCGAATGATATTCCAGTTGCTTCTATGGAATCGGGTTCTTATCTTGTTGTTGATGCCTTGTCGCATGAGGGAATACTGGAAGATCAGGGAAGAGATCCTTTGACCTATTTTGCCGGCTTTGGCGTTAAGAAAAAAGATGTTTTGAATGATGCCATTAACATTGCTCTCTCAAATATAGATCATGATTTCCACAAAGACGGTCCACATGTTGTCATTGGTCCTATTGAAATAAAAAATACAGAGCCTGGTGATATCTTGAAAATAGATATCATCGATATAGTGCCGCGTGTCGCTTACGGTGTAATTTCTAATCGTCATGGAAAAGGAGCATTACCAGGAGAGTTTCCTCTGGGGCCAAAGCCCGACCCAAATATTAAAAATGATTTTAAAAATGTTTCAATCTTTTCTCAAACATTTACAAAGGATAATCAAGTGGGAGCATTCATTGACGATCCATCCGGTAAACGAATTAATTTTGAAGCAAAACCATTTATGGGAATCATTGGAGTTGCCAAAGACACCGGTTCGTCTGTGCATTCGGTTCCTCCTGGAAAGCATGGCGGAAATTTAGATATTAATGAACTGGTTGCGGGGTCAACCCTCTATATTCCAGTTCAAGTACCTGGAGCTATGTTTTATACGGGAGATCCTCATCTTGCTCAAGGTGATGGCGAAGTTGCCTTAACCGCTCTTGAACAATCCCTGAGGGCTCTGTTTAGAATAAATGTCATAAAAAAAGGTTCAGACTCAGTATTAGCAAGAATGGCCATAGAATCGCCTTTTGCTGAAACTGAGGAATACTGGATTCCGATTGGCTTGAACGAGGATTTAGATATTGCTATGAAGAATTCCGTGCGGCAAGGAATAAATTTTTTATCCCTGAAGTATGGAATTCAGAAGCAGACTGCCTTGGCTTACATGTCAGCAGCTACTACCTTTGAAGTCTCGCAGGTGGTTGATAAGACAAAAGGAATTCACGGTCTCATAAGAAAGAAGGATTTCATTTTCCCAAATGATTAAAATTGGGATGTTGCTAAAAACATAGCTCTTTATTATTTCTGAGAGGCGATAAATTCTAACTTTGTTTATTGCCAAGCTCAATATTTGCGTTAATCCGCTTGGTTTCACTAGATATTGCCCTAATTCGGTCAAACAAAAAATTCTGCTTCAAGCGTTTTTCATGTTGGGCTAAGGCAGAATTGATGATGGAGTCCATATCAATTGTTCCGTCATGATCGCCAGTACCTACCTCCTCAACCTGTAACTCCACTTTAGGAACCCTATATTCCTTATGGAATGCTCGCCTTATTTTGCCAAAATCTATCGCCGCAAACCTGCTCGTTAGCGAATTATCTATGGCAGGGCCACTAGCTTTTTTTCGAAGTCCGTTAAAACTAGACTTTTGCTCTAAGGCATCTTTTACTGAACCAGCATTAAAAACCTGATGAGTTTTCATGGGTAGAGTATATGCTTTTTGATGAAAATATCAACTTTTGCTAATATATTTTAAGGCTATTTGCAAAATAATGCGTGCATAAGAACTAATAAAGCTTTAACTTTAGGATCAGAGATTTTATAAATAATTTTCTTACCCATTCTTTTAGAGCTGACGATATTTTGTTCTGAAAGAACTTTTAAATGCTGTGACACCGCAGACTGTGCCGTCCCTGTAATTTCAGAGAGTTGATTAACAGTGAAGTCGTCTTCGATGATGGAACAAAGTATGATCAAGCGAGTTTCATTGGCGATGGCTTTAAGGATACCACTAGCTTCCGTTACTTGTTTTTTCATTTCCTCAAAATCTTGATTCATTTTACTTTCTCAAATTAGGTGAATTGAATATATAATGTATGGGAAAATACAACCAACTTTGAAATGATACAACACATCCAAAAAGATTGTTCATTTGAGGGAGTGGATAATGAGAGAAAAGTTTCGGAAAAAATTGACATCAATATTAGCAGAGCTTAACGAAATAAAATTTGCGAACAGCCGTCAGATTTTTAGACTAGATATCGATTTTATTAAGTATGTAACATCGCTGCTAGACTATGAGCATTCTGCGGAGGGTGTTTTCCAGCGGAAACATCTCTTGAAGAATCCAGAGCATGAAGTGAGAACTTTTGTTTATGAAATTGATTTGCTTAATTTCTTACTAGAAGCTGTTGAAAAAAAATTAAATGAATGAGTTATGTTATTCTGAAGTTGCTCACCAAAAGCAAATACACTTTTGTCAACTTTTAAATTTTATTTAATTTACTAAAAAAACAAGATGAGTCCGGTAATAGTTTTTCATAATCCACGGTGTAGTAAATCTCGGCAAGCTTTAGCTTTATTGGACAGTAAAGATATTAAATATAAAACCTTCCTATATTTAGATACTGAAATCTCATATGGCGAATTTGTGGGGATTTTAGGTCTTTTGAGAATGAAACCTCGCGATATATTAAGGGTAAAAGAAAAAGAGTATTTGGAAAACAATTTAAACAACATGAATTTGACGGATGACGATATTATAAAAATTGTACTCAAAAACAGAAAGTTAATTGAACGACCAATAGCCATAAAAGGGGAGAAAGCTGTAATTGCCAGGCCGCCTGAGAGAATTTTTCAGGTGCTGTAAGTGCTACCATATTTAATCAACCTTAGACCGGCGTCTAGGCGACTTAGCCAGCTCCTTTTTGTAGTTTTGAGTTTGTTTTTAGTAGTGAAAATTGGATATTCTAGCAATACGGATCAATTGTGCAGATTGGCTCCAATGTTGACTGATGGGTTAGAGGCAAGCACTGATGGTTTAACAGAATTGGGGTCTGCCTGTTATGGTTCTGGGGAAAGTTTAAAAATACGAGTTATAGTTGCAATATCCCCTGATTATGAGGATCTAGTAAACGAAAAGTTGCATTTCAAAGATTTGCTAAAATCTTTCTGTGAGATCGATGAGTTATACAAACTAGCGAGGCAGATACCCATAGTATGGACTTATTACACAATGGATGGCGCCTTTCATAGTCAAGTCTATCTTAATGTTGATTTATGTGACAAAAACATCCCGGCGGTGTAGTAAATTAATATTTATTGTTGTACGAAAGAAAATTATTCCCAATAGGATAGGAGTCTTCTCGAAAGAATTCTGATACAATGGTAAATAACGGCATTTTACTCTAAAAAGTGTATAAAAAGTGCTAATTGAGCTTAAATTTATCCTAAATAGTTCAAACACTTTTTATAGTCTCTTAATAGAATTGTGTGTAGGATTTTGTTTAATTTAATATGAAAAGCAATAATCAAGGATGGCCTTCACCATTACAAAAAGCAAAATAGTTTAAGACATATACTTGCAAAATGTTTTTTGCATGTACTCTTATTTTAATTAACAGAGATTAAATGAATTTGCACAGCCCAGATGCTGGGCTGCAACCAATAAAGTGGTCAGTTGTTGTCAAGAGAGTTTTTTTGTCTACCACCGCAGAGTCTGTCTAATCATTATGTTTTTTTTGGCCAGGAGAATTGGTAGTGATGACCGCGCCGCAATATAAAAAGGGCGAATTAGTTAACAATTCATCTCATACCAGTAAGGAAAGAGACAATTTCTGCTTCTACCTTGCTTTTTGGTCATTTAGTATCTGATCAAAACAAATGTTACGGGAGTATTTTTTCGTGAGAGTCAGAGAAAAACAGTGTGTAAATTGTAAACAATTTTGTACCAAGCTTTATCGGGCTTCTCCTAATGGGAAAAAAGATTGGTTTTTTTATTGTAGCTATTGTCTAGAAAATATTAAGAGAAATAATAACCGCTATCACTACGGGGGTACCTGGAAAAGTAGAAAAGATAGGTGAATTTGACTAAAGTCGGGTGTATATGGAACTTTTGAAAGATAATGGGACGTTTCATATAGTTGGTTGGTTAATCTTTTGGTAAGATATAAAGGTGGGTGTGGATTGGAGAGGCTTCCAGGTCGCTGAATGACTCCAGTTTTTGTGGTCAAGAGATTTGGAATATCATGGATGCGCGCTTAGATTTTTTCATTTACGTGTAAAACTATTCTAAAAAAAAGAAAGGTGGGTATTGTGAGACAACTTCTTATTATTTTTTCGCTACTTGTATTAGTTAGCTGCGGTGATAAAGCGACGACTTCTTCTAACGATTCTGTTTCATCAAGTTCTAGTAGTTCTAGCAGTTCAACTGGATATGACAAAATAGAATGGCAAAATATGGATTCAGATCAAGATGGTTCCGTTAGTCCTGATGAAATGAAGCAACATTATAAGGATGAGGGAGTATACAAATAGTAAAAAAAATTCGTTCGAAAAGATTATAAGTTAGGTTTTCAAATTGAACGTAATTATTGCGGTAGCCTCATTGAGGCTACCGTTTTAATTTCAAATAGTAAAGTAGTATGTTTTCTTCGGGTGAGTCATGATGAAAAGGTGGACGACCGATTTCCAAAAAAAGGGACTTGCTTTTATTCGGATTCTTGCAAAATATTTTTGAAGTATGGTTAGACAAAAGCCGTCGCCCTATAAAAATACTAATGACGAGATGTTTGGCATGTTTTTTAATAAGAAACTGCCCCGAGAACATTGTAAATCCTATTGGTCATGGTTTTTGAAACAGTCTTCGGGTGACTTAAGGTCAGCAAATGCAGAGGCTGAATTGCTTTTTAAAAAATTCGGCATAACCTTTACGATGCATACAACTGACGAAACTGGCGATGAGGCAGAGATTGATCGGACAATACCTTTTGATCTTATCCCGAGAATTTTATCGAAAACAGAGTGGAGCTTGCTCGAGCGTGGGCTATTGCAACGTACCTTAGCGTTAAATTATTTCTTAGCTGATGTTTATGGTAAAGGAAAAATTTTTTCGAAGGGAGATATCCCTCCTGAACTGATTTTTAAAAATAGTCAATTTCGTTTTCAAATGCATGGTATTACATTGCCAGATAGTACGTATGCGCATATTAGCGGAACAGATTTAGTGAGAACAAAGGATGATAGCTTTTTTGTTTTAGAGGATAATTTAAGAGTTCCGTCAGGTGTCTCTTATATGATTGAGAATAGAAAAGTAATGATGCGGCTTTTCCCTGAGGTATTTGAAACGAATAAAGTGTCCCCTATAGAACATTACCCTGATCTACTACTGAAACATCTAAAGTCAATGGCAAGGACCTTTTCAGATGATCCATGCGTAGTTCTTTTAACACCTGGTATTTTCAACAGTGCATATTTCGAGCATGCGTACCTTGCTCAGCAAATGGGAATAGAACTTGTTGAGGGAAGGGATTTATTCGTTGAAAATGAAAGAGTTTTCATGAAAACAACTGCCGGGTCTATACGGGTAGACGTGATTTATAGAAGGATTGATGATGATTTTATCGACCCCTTATTTTTTCGTCCAGATTCAGTGTTGGGTGTTCCTGGATTGTTAGCTGTTATTAGGTCCGGTGGAGTTGTCTTATGTAATGCCGTCGGAACAGGAATTGCAGATGATAAATCTGTTTATCCTTATGTCCCTGAGATGATCAAGTTTTATCTTGGAGAGGAGCCGCTTTTAAACAATGTGAAAACATATCTTTGTAGAAATAAACGACATAAGAGTTACGTGTTAAAAAATTTAAATAAACTAGTTGTTAAGGAAGTCCACGGTGCTGGGGGAGTTGGCATGTTAGTAGGCCCTCTTGCAACAAGAAATGAGATCGCGAAATATAAAGCAAGAATAGAGACAAGTCCAGAGAAATTTATCGCTCAGCCCATGCTTTCTTTATCCACAAATCCAACATACGTCAATCAAGAAATCGCACCGAGACACGTCGACTTAAGACCATTCGTTCTTCACGGATCAAACCCAGTTGTTGTTCCTGGAGGTTTGACAAGAGTTGCTTTAAAAGAGGGCTCTGTTGTTGTGAACTCCTCGCAGGGTGGAGGAACCAAGGATACTTGGGTTATTTGGTAAAATGTTGAGCAGAACTGCAGATAACCTATATTGGATGGCAAGGCACATGGAAAGGGCTGAGAATACCGCTCGTTTGCTTAATGCACAGCACCATTCCTCAATGTTACTAAATGCGGAGGACTATGCTCACAGGCAATGGAAGTCGGTTCTCGATTTATTTGAGTTAGACCAGTTCGCGATAGACGAAAAAAAATTGTTACCGAAAAGTGTATTAAGATTCATGGTTGAGGATCAAAAAAATGAGTCTAGTATTATTTCTTGCTTGAGAAAAGCTCGTGATAATGCCAGGAGTGTCAGGGGAGGAATTCCCACAGAATTATGGGAAATGATCAATTCGGCAGGTCTTGAATTTGATACTATTTTCAAAAACTCTTCATGGATAAAAGACCCTGAGAAAGCCTTAGATTGGGTAAAACAAAAATCACATATATTTCGTGGAGTTTTGGAAGCAACGATGCCTAGAAATGAGTTTCTTTATTTTACAAAAATCGGTATGTTTTTGGAGCGGGCTGACAATACAGCCAGAATTCTGGACTTGAGTTTTTCACTAAATGAGATGGAAAACGAATGGGAAAATATAGGAGATGAGCCACTTTCGGAAAAGAAAGGTCTTGCTCCAGATGATTCGATAGATAGATTGGGGAAAGATTATTATTTTTGGTTAGCCGTTTTACGGTCCTTATCTGCATTTGAAATATATAGGCAAGTATATAGAGATGAGATCACGCCTCAGAAAATAGCAGAATTATTAGTGACAAGGAAAGATATGCCGAGGTCTTTGTTAGTTTGTGTACAGAATATACAGAAAAACATTAACAGGGTTTGTATTGCTGATAATTCTTTGAGTGTGAAATTAGTTGGTAAGTTAGTTGCAGATATAATGTATGAAACGGTTGATAGCAATTTTGTAGAGGGCATTCGTTTATTCTTGGATAAATTTTTAAAGAGAGTTAATCATCTCGGTACCATTGTAAGTCAAGAATTTTTAGTTCCAATAAGTCCACTAGTTAATTACGATGATCATAGAACGGTTAGGGATAGTGATGAATAAGAAGGTAAACAGAATAAAGGTTCATCATGAAACTAGATACGAATATGAGACTGATTTAAGTTATGCTATTCAGCGAATTTACCTGACACCCAGGCAATTGAGAGGAGTTCGAATTATATCTTGGGAAATAAAGTCTAATTTTGATTGTTTTAGTCAGACTGATTCGTTGGGAAATGAATTGCACTTACTTGTCATGAGCAAACCATCGAAAACCCTCAGTATAGAGGTTATAGGACTGGTCGACATGTATAAAGGTAGGACTAGATTTGAAGAGCGTCTGTCATCTCGAGACAAAAAAAAAGAAATGTTTCATTATCTTTTTAAAAAATTCACTAATTTAACTATGCCGAATAAAGAAATACAAGAATTAGCACTCGGAACATTTAAAACAAAGGACCAGGTGAATTCCTTGTTGCTTATCGCTGAGGCTATTGAAGAAAGAATTGAATATACAAAAGGAGCTACTGGGGTAAAGACAACAGCTATCGAAGCATGGGAGAAGAAAGCCGGTGTTTGTCAGGACCACGCGCATGTAATGCTGTCCGCTGTTAGGACGATAGGACTTCCTGCTCGGTATGTTAGTGGTTACCTGCAGGGTGAAAGCGATGCTAGTCAAGCGACGCACGCCTGGGTTGAGGTTTGGTTAGGGAAATGGATTGGTATAGATGTTACCAATAAAAAGTTAGTTGATGAAAAATTTCTCAGTTTAGGAATTGGTACTGATTACCTATCAATCGCTCCAATTAGGGGTGTTAGACACGGAGGTGGAAACGAGCATATGTATGTCAAAGTATCTGT
Organism: Betaproteobacteria bacterium; assembly: GCA_028139135.1. Classification (GTDB taxonomy): domain Bacteria; phylum Pseudomonadota; class Gammaproteobacteria; order Burkholderiales; family Burkholderiaceae_A; genus UBA7377. The sequence goes on along the minus strand of JAOINB010000017.1, from coordinate 18,621 downwards.
TTCGGAATAGTTGACAAGGGAATAAAACATGACTTATTGTGTTGCCGCAAAATTATCTGCAGGTTTAGTTCTTTTAAGTGATTCACGAACTAACGCAGGTGTTGACGATATTTCAATAACAAAAAAGATGAGTATTTATAAAAAGAAGAATGACAGGACTATATTTATTCTTTGCGCTGGAAATTTAGCGATTACTCAGAGTGTTAAGACGCTCTTAATTGACAGCAAAGGCAAACGATTTTGGGAAGCGAGTTCGTTATACACCGTTGCTGAAGTTGTAGGTAATTGTATAAGAGAGGTAAGGAAAAGGGATGGAAAGCATCTCTCTCAAGAGGGTCTCGAATTTAATTGCTCTTTTATACTAGGAGGTCATATTTTGGGTGAAGAACCTAGATTATTCAAAATATACTCCGCGGGTAATTTTATTGAGTCTGACGAGGATTCATTGTATTTTCAAATTGGTGAATCGAAATACGGAAAACCAATTCTTGATAGGGTTTTAACGAATGACATAAGTCTCGAGGCTGCTGCTAAATGTATGTTACTGTCTATGGATTCTACTATTCGGTCCAATATTTCAGTAGGCCTTCCACTTGATATGTGCTTATATGAAAAAGAATCACCTAACAATTTTAAGCATAAGCATTTAAATAAAAAAGATAAGTGTTATGAGAAGTTAAAAAGTATTTGGAGTGCCCATTTAAAAGAAGGATTTAATAAATTAGAGAATATTGAGTGGGATGATGGTCCATCCAGTGATATAAAACATCCGTGAGGTTTTGAAAAAAAATTTAGGCGATTAATTTTGTAATGATAATAGTTATAAAAACTTTTACTAAAGTTTAATTGATATGAAGACGATATTTTTGGATTTTGATGGTGTTCTGCATGTAATACAAGCAAACTTTGAAGAGCGATTTTCAAAGCTATATCTTTTAGAAGAGCTAGCTAACGATTTTTCGTTCGAAGTTGTTATCTCCTCCACATGGAGGTTATTTTATGATATTTCTTCTTTAAAAGAAAACTTGAAAACTCTAGGTGATAGGGTTGTTGGCGTTACAGGCGATACTATTACCGGCCCATATGCTAGATATTTAGAGATCAAGACTTATGCAGAAGAGAATAATATTTTAGATTGGAGAGCTATTGATGATGCATCTCAGGAGTTTCCTGACGATGAGAAAAGGCTGATAGAATGTAAATCAGATATGGGAATCGGTAAAAGACAGATAGAACTGTTAAAAAATTGGCTAGTTTTAGGCGAATTTTAAGCTCTTTCTGTTTTTAAAAATTTTCTTAGCTTCTTTTATCTTGACTCTTTATCTGTTCTGCAAACTTGATAAATTTGTTATCGTTAGCTATTTCAACGCTTGTTACATTTGATAGCAGTCTCACTTCAATGTTTTCTTCGTTGAAGGTGTCTGGATTTGGAAGTTTGCAACATAAAATTTTATTTAGTAATATTTGAAGCTTTTCGTGTACTGTATTTCCCTTATGTCCTTTAACGCTGTCGATAAGCATATTTTCTGATAATACTGATCCTATTGAAATATCGTTAGTTATAATAAATTTTGCTATCTTTTTGCCATTTTTTGAAATTGTTTCTTTGTGTTTTGCCAGACAGTCATAATTATCTATAAACAAGCCCAACGTTTCCGACGCAAACTCATAGGAATGAAAAATTTCTAATAATTCACTGTATTGGGCCTTTTCTTCGGTTGAGTCATCTCTGACATTCTCTAATAATTGAACTTCCGCCAGGATTGATTCAGGGTCTAGGGGTTCAGGTTGTAGATTAAGTAAACCATGATCAATGAACATTTTTTCAAAGTTTCTGCTTCCTTCTTCGGGGTATTCTAAGTGAGCAACTGTCTTTATAACTATGTTTACATAACATGACGCATTATGGTTTTTTGATAAAAGATTTTTCATTTACGACATCTAATCAAACTGAAGATAAATATTTAATTCGTTATCATGATCCTGTCTTATTTCATGAATATGAAACTTCAACTTCCCTTGAGACTTAGCAATTGTATCTCGAACAAGTTGTGTATCTTCACTAGAAGTAAGGTCGTATTCATAGTGAACAATTATATTAGCTTCATCCGGAATTTCTGCCTTCTCAAAAGCTTTTTTTATATCAGCAACCGTGGCAACATTTTTAAATTCAATTTTCATTTTTTTCCCTAATCATGAATGAGTTCAAAAAAAATCATTAATACAGTCCTAGCTATTCTGTATATCTGCATCAGCAAAAGAGACAAAAGTAATAATACAAACCAAACAATTAAACTCAATAGCTACCCCAGTTGTTTAAAATGCGAAGCGTATTTATAGTATAGCTTACAAGTACAAAATTATTATTGTTTTTCGTCAGGAAAATGGGTAATAATCTAATTGATTTCTGATTGTAGGGATTTTTTTATCATGGTAATAAAATGTAAAATTGTAGCGATATTCGGATTTTTTGTAACCAGCGTGTTATCAGCCGGGGAGTCGTATGATTTTTATTCTTGCCCCTCGATTGAATCCGGGAAGGTGTGCTCGGAGAAATGCGAGAAAATCGGGAATATTTCTTTTGATGTAAGACGGGTTCTTAAAGACGGTAACGTTAACGTAACTTTGTTTACTGAGAATGAAGTAGCTCCAGAAACATTGAAAAATTGTGAGATTCAAAATGCTAACAATTGGTTTTGTGAGACCATTGAGGTGTTCCAAGAGCAGTCTCATTCTATGTCAGCCGGGTTATATTTCGGCAAGAAGATATTCCGAATGTTAGATGGTGAAGATGATGTATCTGTTTATTGTGCGCGCGAGCGAGTATTAAGTTTGCAGTAACCGGTAAATATTTCAGTATGTTGTTTTACACTGTCTATGTATTTGTAAACTACTGATTCATCGTCGAGTGTTAATATTCTAAATTGAGTTAAAGTGCGGGACTCGCAAACTGTATGTGATTGCTTGTTGTCGTGTAGACAGGATAGTACAGCCCCTGGGAGTATCGCTTTATTGTTTGTAAACAGTATTGTTAAATTATCTTTCGTTCTTTTTTTGTCTGCTATGATTGTTTCGGAAACATTGGACTTTTCCATATTTCCTTCACATGATACCCTTGTGGTAGACGAGGTCGTGACCATGGGAAAGCTAGTTATTGCTATAAGGAGGATAAGTCTAATCGTCGATTTTATGATTTTCATATATGGTTATTCAAAGTAGTCGTCTGACAACTCCAATTCTTGAACTTTTTGCTTTTGGTCTTTTTATTTTTTTCTTTAAAAGTACATTAGCAGCCAGTTCTTTTTCGTTACTAGTGTGCCCAGATTCCGTCTCGGCTATCCTTTGCTCCGAAAAATGTAAGCCCTTCGGGAAAATTAGCTATTCTATTGACAGCAGAGAGTTAAAAATTAGCAAACGTGAGAAAGGTATTATAGAAAAATTTCATTTCGAGGATTGTAAAGTACAATCAGCAGATGAATGGCTGTGTAATAAAGTCAGGTATGATGAAAACATGAGGGCGTTTAACGGTTATGAGGTGGTGCAAATGACTAATGGGATCTTGTCTAAACAATCATTTGTATTTGAGAAGTCACAAGATTTGTGGAAGGAAGTTTTTCAGTGTTCGAAAGTGAGGTTTCCCGTTGAAAAAAACTAAAATGTCAATTAAAGACTTTAGGTCTTTATTTCTTACACTGAATGAGAAAATTCCTAAAGAAGAGGAAACAAAATGGCAAATAGAATTAGAATATGGGCGAGAGACTTTTATTCCCAGAGACCAAGAGTTTCAATTTTTAGAAAACAGTAAAACTGGTGAAAAATGTGTGATTATCCAAATAACGCGAGATATTTAAAACTAATAAAAACAAGTATGGGTTGTAGTTTTATGTTTTTGATTGGTTGTAACTTTTTTGAAGTAAAGCAGCAGGTTTTTGAGTGCAAAAAAACTCATATTGATGGACAGTCGCTAAATCAAAGGGGTCAAGTTATAAATTATTTTCACTTCAACGATAACAGACTTGATATTAGTCTTGGACCGGTTGGTGTTGGATTGTCAGGGTACAGATGTGAGAAGACGGAGTTTATCTATAAGTGTACCGATTTGAAAAAAGATAATTTTGATGACCAGGTTACATTAGATAGATTTACGTTAGCTGCTCAGCAAATAATTAGGAGTTCTGAAAAGACAGCAGTAATTGATTTTAAATGCTCAAAGCTTGATCGTTTGGTAGAGTAAAAAAAATGTTAAGAAAAGTTTTATTTTATATAATCTGGGCCGCTTTAATAGTCTCTATTATCATTTTAGTGGGGGCCGGGTTCGGAGGTTTAAGTTTTTTTTATGAGATTGTGTCATAGGTTATGAGCCTTACCTTTAAAATCATTATCGGTATGATTGCTGGAATGATCATCGGGATTCTTTGTCAGGCTTTCCAGTTAACAAATTACTCACAATTAAACAACTTGGTTTTTGATGGCTTAATAGATGGGTTAGGACAGATATTCATTGTATCGCTAAAAATGATGGTTGTTCCTTTAGTTTTTTTTTCGCTGACTTGTGGCGCAGCGAGCCTAGGGGCTTCTGGATCTATTGGTAGGTTAGGTGGGAAAACAATTTCGCTATATTTATTTACCACAGCTATCGCAGTTTCGGTTGCTCTTACCTTTGCTTTACTAATTAGTCCAGGAGAAGGGGGAGATACCTCTAAAGTTGAAACACCAGCTTATGAGCCCAAATCCGCCCCAGACGTAAAAGAAACTCTAATTAATATTTTCCCCGATAATCCGGTCGCCGCAATGGCTGAGGGTTCGATGTTACAAATTATTGTTTTTGCCTTGTTGCTTGGGTTTGGCATTAGTAAATCCGGCGATCCAGGAAAAAAGATATTAGGATTATTTGAGTCAGCAAATACTGTGATGTTAGAGCTGATTATGTTTATCGTAAAACTGGCTCCGTACGGAGTATTTTGTCTGATGATGAAACTTGGATTGAGTATTGGTCTATACGAGATACTAAAACTTGCAAAATATTTCTTTACTGTTGTTGCTGTATTGATTTTTCATGGTTGTGTCGTATATTCTTTTCTGATTCTTGCCTTCACAAAATTAAGCCCACTTATTTTCTTGCGGAAAATGAGAGAGGCGCTACTTGTTGCTTTTTCTACTTCCTCGAGCGGAGCCACAATGCCGATTACAATGTCGACAGTTCAAAATAAACTTGGGGTGAAAAGAAGAATAGCTTCATTTTCAGTTCCTCTCGGTGCAACTATAAATATGGACGGAACAGCTATCATGCAGGGGGTTGCTACAGTTTTCATTGCTCAGTTTTATGGGATTACTCTTACACCAGATCAATTTCTCATGGTAATTTTAACGGCTACACTGGCTTCAATCGGCACTGCGGCAGTTCCCGGTGTTGGATTGATTATGTTAACAATGGTCTTAGGTCAAGTGGGCCTTCCCGTTGAGGGCATAGGGCTTATTATTGGTGTAGATCGATTGTTAGATATGCTTAGAACTGCAGTTAATGTGACAGGGGACGGAACGGTTGCCCTGATAGTTGCTTCGTCTGAAAAAGATTTAGATCATGGAAAATTTCATGAATTATCTTCAGAAAATGAATAAAGGTTTGGTAAGTAAAATTGGCTTTTTCTCTGGTTTGGTTTTCTTCTGGATGATTTTTTTTCTCGATGAGATATCGGGGTTGAGCAGATCGGGACAAATAACACTTTGCGTTTTTGTATTAATGGGTATTTGGTGGGCAACTGAAGCATTGCCCCTTCCTATTACTTCACTTCTTCCACTTGTTTTATTTCCTTTGTTTGGTGTTGCAGAAATTGGCGTTATCAGCAAAGAATTTATGAACAAAGTTCAATTTCTTTTTGCAGGGGGTTTTATGATTGCTATTGCAATGCAAAAGTGGAATCTACATCGACGAGTTGCTCTAACGATTCTCCAGTATTCGGATCTCAGCGGAAAAAAAATTGTAGCGTCCTTCATGGGCATCAGTGCGTTGTTAAGCATGTGGGTGATGAATACTTCTACCACGATTATGCTTCTTCCAATCGCTGTATCTGTGTGTTATGTAATTTGCGACACAGTGAAAGGTATCAGTGAGAAGGAGCGAACAAATCTACAAGTATGTGTACTGTTAGGTATTGCATATTCCTCATCAATAGGTGGGATCTCTACGCCAATTGGGACAGGACCGAATGGTTTTTTGATTCAGTTTTTAGCTAAAGAAAATATCGATATAGGGTTTACTGATTGGTTTCTTATCGGACTACCAGTATCAATTTGCCTGTTACCTATATTATGGGTGATCCTTACATATTTTTTATTTCCTTTACGCTTCGAGGCAAATGAACCGGCAAAAAAACCTATTCACAACATGTTAAAACAACTAGGTCCGATGTCCTATGAGGAGAAAATTGTAGGGATGATTTTTTTTCTCACAGCATTGTGCTGGATATTCAGGAAAATGATTAATCAACTTCCTAATTTTGCTGGCCTGGAGGATGCAGTTATCGCTATGATAGGTGGCTTATCATTGTTTTTTTTTCGTAGTAAAGACGGGAAATCGTCACTATTAGAATGGGAAGATTTAGAAACAAAATTTCCATGGGGCTTGATATTTCTTTTTGGGGGAGGCATGGCTCTTGCATATGCAGTGACAAGTACAGGGTTAGCCGAATGGTTAGCGAACTTAATTCCTTTGGGGTTGGGTTTGTTTGTTTTGTTAGCCTTGCTGATAACGCTTATTGTTTTTCTAACTGAGTTAACAAGTAATATCGCAACAACCATGACGTTCATACCAATAATTTATGCCATCAGCATAAAACTCGGGTTAAATCCTTTGATTTTGATGGTTCCTCTTACAATTTCGGCGAGTTGTGCTTTTATGCTACCAGTAGCAACTCCTCCTAATTCAATAGTTTTTGCATCGAACTTAGTATCAATTCAATCAATGGTGAAAGCTGGTTTTTTTCTAAACCTATCAGCGGTTGCTATTTTAATTGGCTTTGGTTATTTTTATATACCGTTAATGTTTTGATAAAATTTATTCTACGAAGAAGACTTACATCAATGATTAGTTGTGCTTGCCTCTTTAAATGACCTCTTCGATGACATCCAACGGCCTAGGTTTACACTAGCAAGAAGACCGAGTATTGAAATAAGCATTGTGACGAGATAGTAATTCTGAAACCCAATAATTCCGGGTTCTGCATCTAAAATTCTGCCTGTTAAGGAGTGAAAGAATATATCTGGAGTAAATCCAACAAGCGAAATAATACCAACACAAAAACCAAAGCGATGTGAAGGAACATAGGAGTGTGTTATTAGTGAAAAATATACTGCTCGTAAAGCTACTATTGAGATAAAAACAATTATCAAAGTGCCGGTTACAAGTAATGAATGATAAAAAGTTTGCGGGTGAACACTGAATAAAATTGATTGTCCTAAGATAGTCACGATAAATAAACGGATTATTAATTTAACTGACATAATTTTATCAGCGATAAATCCAGCTGCTAAAGCTGAGATAATTCTTAAATAACTTAGTGACGTTACAAATCCCGATGCTTCGATTGGGGTGAAATTTCCAATTTCTACTAAGTACAAGCCAATATTATCAATAGACCTGAACCCACAATAAGCGGAAACAACTATTATTGAAATAAGAAAAATAGGGTAGATGTTAATGTTTGTCGAAGCGCCAATTGGCGACCTGCTGGTTTTTTCATTTGTTTTATCTTTTAAAAAACAGAGAACTAGGAATGATAGAACAATGGTTGTAATGGCATAAAATAGGATAACCAATTGAATGCTGTTACGAGAGAAACTTTCCGAGTCTTGTGAAAAGAAATAGACTAGCAAAAAAGCAATTGATGAAAAGATACTAGCAACCAGTGCACGACCACCCTCCAAATAACCAAAAGCTCTTCCTTGTTGATCTATTCCACCCCAGTCACTGGTGTATTTGATCAACGCTCCCCAAAAAAACAAAATCGTTGTTATTCCCCAGAATGCGTAAAGATAAGGAAGCATAGCTGGTTTTGGTATTGTTGCAAAATAGATTCCTCCGATTCCAGTGAGCAGAAGAGAGTAGAAGATTAATTTCCTTGGAGGGAGTCTGTCTGCAAGATAACCACCAGGAAAATAGCTCAAAAGTGCGAGTATTCCATAAAAGGCAAAGGCATCCCCAAGATTGGTATTTGAGATCTGGAACACCTCTAAAATACCAGATTTAAAAAATCGTGTTATGTGAAACGGCAACGAAAAAATTAATTCCCCGGCTAAGATAAGGAGAAATAAACCTAAGTACCTCTTAGTCATGATGTTTTTATGATGAAAAAGTTAAGTTAGTTTCTGTGCTGAGCGGCGGTAAAAAATTTCGAAAAAGATTCACAACAAATAATACGGAGTTATAACCTTCTAAATTTAGATCACTAGGTAATTCAAGCGGAAATCCATTAAACGAATTAATAACGCCTATTTTTAATCTTTGTTTTTTTTTCTTGAGAAATTCTTCCTCATTAGATACAAAGGTTTCTGCTATATACAATTTATTAACAGGGCTGGGTAGCCAATTACCTTGAAAAAGATTTTTCTCTTCTGAGATTGAAATTTGTCTCTCAACCCGATTTAAGAAGCCACTACCCTTAAGATCATTTACAAAAATAGCTATATAAGCGGCATCGTTTTTAACTAATTCCGATAATTCTTTCCAGGGTTTTCCTTCTGAAGTGATTAAAGCTAATCTGTACATACTTTGTAAAAATCCTGCAAAACTGATGGCTATGGGCGAGAGTATAAAAAATAATAAATACTTTAAATTGAATTTTTTTTTTCGACTTATCATTTTATGAATTCTCGTTTAATGTTTTGTAATATACGACTCAACTATTTCGGCAATAGCTAACGAAGCTGTCAAACCGGGAGATTCAATGCCAAATAGGTTAATAAGACCTGTGCTGCTGTTATTTGCTACATTATTTTGGATAATAAAATCAGCAGGTTTTTCGTTAATTTGATTTAGCTTTGGCCGTATTCCCGAATAGGCAGGTTGCAATTGGTCAATTTTAAGCGATGGCCACCATTTAAGGGTATTCTCGTAAAAATTAAATTTCCTGGTTTCTACTATTGAATAATCAAAGGGTTGATCGGAATCCAAAGCATTTTTATCCACTGATATCGGTTCAACATCCGGACCTAATAGCGCATGATTTCCTAGATCCAGGGTTAAGTGTGTTCCGAGTCCTCCTTTTTCAGGAAGGGGGTAAATTAGGGTATTGAATGGACAATAGCCATTAACTGTAAAGTAGTTTCCCTTGGCAAAATAAGTAGTAGGTATTTTTTTTTCAGGTATTCCTTCGATTCGGGAAGCGATGTGTTCAGCAAAAAGTCCTGCTGAGTTAATAAGCCAGTTCGAGGATATAACGATACGTTCACTATCTAATCCTCCACAAGAAACTTGAATGTCCCAACCTTGCCCATTACCCTTTGATTGCTTTGCGCTGATAAACTTGCTTAGCTTTGCAATATCTCCACCATGATCCTGTATCTCTCCTGTTAATGATTGGATGAAGCCATGAACGTCTACGATACCAGAAACAGGACTATGAATAGCTAAATCTGCCCGCACATCAGGAATACAACTTCTTAGATATTGTTTTTCGACTATCTTAAGTTCCTCAACACCATTTTCAATCCCTTTAAAAAACAATTTCTCTAATTGTGAGGAATTTGTATGGTTTGCGACAATTAGTTTTCCGGTTTTTTTGTGGCTAATTTTATGTTTCAAAAGATACTCATAAAGCAGACTTCTGCCACGTACACAAGTTTTTGCCTTTAAGGAATTTTTATCGTAGTAAATTCCTGCATGAATTACACCACTATTTCGGGAACTGGTCTCCTGTCCAACATCATTGTTAGATTCAAGGACTATAACTTTCTTCCCCACCATGGCTAAAGCTCTAGCGGTGGCGAGGCCTACAACGCCTGCGCCTATAACAGTTACATCAAAATCAATATTCATCCGGCAAGCAATTCTTCGGCTCTATAAAAAGACAGATTGAATGTAACCGTATTAAAGGTTACCTTAATAATTCCGATTATTTATTGTCAAGTTCTATTTGAACTAAAATACGTGCGTGAATTTATTATGGCAATTTAAAGGAAAGTTAGCAATATGTCTGTTTTATATTCAGCGACAAACATAACATTAAACCAAACTGGAAGCACGATATCATTCTCAAACGCTACAGGCGGGTTAAACAATGTATCGTTAATTTCTAATTCGAGTTCTAATTGGGCACAGACAGCAAATCATTCTATTTATAACGTTGTTTACGTTGAAGGACGTAATACTAAGGGTTTAAATTTTGGGCCTTCAGAGTCGTTAATCATAGTTATTGAAAAAGCAACCGATTCTTCTAATAATCTTCTAAAGGTACATGAATTCGAATTATCATTTGATCGGCTAAGCGCCAAGCAAATTGACGCTGCGGTTTCAACTACTCCAGTTGGATTAGCAGCCCTAGAGCAGTATTACGATACTGATTTAAACAAAAATAGCGTTATTTCAAATTACGGGCTGGCAGCTAAGAATTTTCAAATAGAGGAGTTATCCTCAGGCTTTGTTTTCGATTTTTCATATTTGGAGCCAGTCACACAGACTGGTCTTACGCATTTATTTACGCCTTTAAAGACAAGCGCTGGGCCATCTTGGACTGTTAATACCGCAAGCGAATCTGTCCATTTTGCAATTGCATACTCGATATCTGGATCGTCAGCTGCCACTTCAACATTTGAATTAAAAGTACTTACAGATGTTCCATCGGCGAGTGTAACTGGCGGTTTTTCCGCTATCGACGGGTTTATTGTAAATAGTTTCGTGTTAGATTCCGCAGGAACACAATTTACCCTATATGGCTCCGCCTCCGCCACATCTGCAGATTTTGCGACATTTGAGTATAACGTTGGTCATGATCTCAATCAAGACGGTGTTATTGGACACGCGGTCTCTGATACGAGTGGAACTGCAATTACCGCATCATCATACTCTCCGAGTTATCAAGAAAATAATAAAAGTGCGGGTAGTAGCTTTCTCTTTGGGTCTGCATACAGTTCAAACCATACCCTTTTTCAGGTATCTGGAGAAATCGTCTCATTTAATGGAAATTTTTATCAAAAAGATTTTCTTGTTTTAGGAAACGATGGCGCCGGAGTTTTTGGATACTCTCGATACTCCACTGAAGATCAAAAAATAAGTTCGACAATCATAGGGCCAGATGTCTTATTAAAAAATCGAGATGGTTATGCTTTGTGGCAACCGCTCAGCTTTGTTTCTGCAACCACTACATTGCAAAAACTCGGAGCACTTCCTTCAGCTCATGGTGTTCTAGCGATTAGCGCAGCCGCTGGAGCTGGCGGAATTACTTTTGCAACGGATTTTCATAATGATGTGTACGTTTTTCAAGCTGCGACTGCCTCTAATACACAAACTAATATAAGTGTTTTCGAAAATCCATACTATTTTGAGTTTGACCCCTCTGCATCTTCTGTCAACTCTGTGGCCACTGCCGCGCCATCATTCAGTCTTTCTTATCAGGATAATCACTCAGGCGATTTGATAGCAGTTTTAGAAAAAAATATTGGTGAGGATATTAACAACGATTCGTTAATAGGCGTTATAAGTGCTTCGCAAATTTTACTTGCTACCTCCTACACCACAAAAGTTATAACCCCTTCAGGCGAGGTATCAACAACTGTAAATTCTCCAGCATTATTTTCAGGCCAAGGTGGGTTTTTAATCTGGAATCAGTCTGCAGGCGATAGTACGAATGTAAATGAGTCATCCATTGACAATGAATTCTTTCTTCTCGGTGAACAAGCCTTGCCTTTAAACTTACTTCAAACGTGGTCTGCGTCTGGAAGCTTAGTTCTCACAGGGGCTTATCGTGAACAACCAGGAGTTGCAATAACTAGTACTTCTAATAGTTCTGTTGTATCCAATAACGTTAGCCATAATATTGAAGATGAACTCACCTTTTCTCTTGTTTTTGACACTCAAACAACGAATTCTTTTGGCTCAGTATTTTCTGTTTATAATTTCTCTCTACACTCTGCAATTGATTCATTTGCCGTATTTAATAGTTCAGTTAATTCGTTTGCAGTTCGAGATCTTCAGTCTTTCGAAAACAGTCTTGGCTACGACATAACCGGTGATGGGATTGTAGGAAATAGCGGACTTACGGTACAAAGTGTTTTAAGTACGAAAACGACGCTATCTTTGGAGAATTCCGCTCAGAGCACAAGTTTAGTGAAGCTCGAATCTGGCGAGTTTGCAATTGGGGGCGATTCCCCAGTTGAAGGCCAACCAACTAGCGGAAAATTACTCGTCAATTCTTCCTCAGTCTCCTGGAGCCCAACATCTGGTGCAAGTGCGGTTGGGGTATACGGCAACCTCCTCGATAGTAGTTCAGCTACACAATCCTATGTTGTAGTACAAAAATCCGGACAAGATGCTAACCCGAGTTATGGAACATGGACATTTTCGTCCGATACCTCATTGCTTTCCCTGCAAACAAATCAATCGACAGCAGTCAGTATCAATTTAATTGACTTGATAAGTAAAGAGATGAGTCTAGGGTTTGATATTACTGGGGATAGTCAGGTTGGAGATTCAATATCTAGTATCTTGGTAAATGCCTCTGTTACACAGCAAGATACTAACGGTGATGGAATAGTTGACAGCACAAAAACTATCCCGGCAGCGATCAAATCATCTGAAGGATTTGTTGGGATAGATTATGACGTACCAAATATTGGAATCGGCAACTCCCACCCCTTCATCATTTTAAAAGATAATAGCGGAGCATCCTGGTCACAGTCTTTAAATTATCAAATATCTGGTGTGTATCAGGGCGATAGTTCAAACAATCAATCTATTATTGGAATTATCGAACGGGGAGGAAGTGATTCGAATCCGTTTTACCAAAGGTGGCAGTTTTTGCATAATTCTGCTTCTTATACGGCTCAGGCTAGCGCATCAACCGCAACTAGATTAACAATTTCAGAGGTAATTGCTGAAGAACAAACTTATGGGGTTGATCTCGATGGCAATGGAACAATTGGGGATGACGTAGAACAATACATATTTTTAGCTGCGAATCATCCGTCGCTAGTGCTGACACAAGTCGGAAATTATTCGTTAAGCTTTGATGAGGTTTTAGGTGTTAACACTTTGGGATTGCCGACTTTAATAACAACTTCTGGTAATCCTTGGATTCCAACGAGGGGTAATTCTGTTACTGGCGTTTTAGCAGAGAGAAGTGGGTCCTCTCAAATTATTTCTGTTATCGAGAATTCGGGATCAAGTTTTTCTCCTTCATACAAAAAATGGGAGTTTACGTTACAAGATGGTTCTTTTTTTGCAACCGCATCTACGACTATTGCAATTAGCATTCCTTCCGCACAACTGGCAGCGTTAGAAACTAGGAAAAATATAGATCTGTTAGCAGATGGTGTGATCGGAGATCCAATTAAGTCAATAGTTGTGAGTGGAGGAGTAACTCCATTAGATTCTGACAATGATGGATTTACAGATGGGAGTGTTACAGCTCCGAGTATTGTGCTCACTAAAAGTAATGCATACGGATTAGACCTCTCTGGACAGGGAAGAGTAGGTGATACACCAACAAGTCTTTTTCTGGAGTCTTCGAGTGGAGTCAACTGGACTCCAACGAATAATTATTCTGTAATTGGTGGATTTATTTCATATGATGTAAACACTTCTAGTCAGCAAACGACCTCTGCCTTTATATACGAGCAGTCGGGAAGTGGTCCAACTTCTGTTTATAAAAAATGGCATTTTATTCAAGGAAGTGCTTCGGGTGTGGCAACAGCCACAAGCAGTGTTGCAAACACCATATCATTAGACGATATCTTAACCAAAGAGCTAGAACTTGGATTTGATTTAAATAATGATGATGTTGTTGGAGACAGAATTATCGGGCTGACTCACCAATTACCAATAGCACAAAGAGGAGCTCCTTCTCTTGTTGAATTAGCTTCCGGAGCTTATGCCGTAGACTTTGATGGGAATGCATCAATTGGTCAATTAAAGTCGGTAGTAAATATAAAGACAAGTACTGGTGCAAACTGGACTCCCTCTCAGGGAAGTAATGTTATAGGAATTTATTCTTCAGAGGAGTTGGAATCAACAGGACAAATAAAATATTACGCTACTATTTTTGAACAAACGGGATCCGGCTCAAGTATTTCATATAACAAATGGATTTTTTCAAAGCCAAGTAGCCAAGCTAATTTTCAAGCAACGGCAACAACTTCTAGCGCAGTTTCATTAACGGAAATTCTAAGCGATGAAGGAATAGTTGGTTTCGATTTAAACTCGGACAGTCTTGTTGGAGATCATGTTAGTGAAATTATATGGCAAGCACCGTCTGCTGATAGTGGTATGACATTTAATGCTCCTCAACTCGTTGAATTAAGCTCTGGGGCTTATGGAATAGATATTGAAGGAGATCTTGTAACGGGAGATTCTACACCGCTTATTATATTGGGCACCACCGCAAGTACGAATTGGGTTCCAGCAACGGGGACAACTGTAACTGGCGTCTATCTTGCTTTAGGGGGAACAACGGCTTCTCCAACGAATCAGAGCATTGTTATTGAAAAGTCTGGTACGAACAATTTTCCAAATTTCAAAACATGGACATTTACAGACACCAGTCAGGGTAATAAAGCCATAGCAACAAACTCAGTTGGTCAGTCAATAACAGAGAACTTACTTTTAAAGAAAGAATTAGAGGTCGGATTTGATTTAAACGGTGATCAGATTATTGGCAATGGAATTTTTTCCGTTGCTCTGCAGAGTCGAGAATTTATTGGCGGTAACGGACAGCTACTGAAAAGCCCGGGTATTGTACGTCTGTCTTCAGGAGAGTTTGCGGTAGTAAAGGGAGGAAACGATTATTCTGAAAGTAACGAAAGATCTTTTTTATTGAGAGAAATTGAAAGTAATTCAAACACTGCATGGACTCCATTTACTAACCAATCAGCAGACGGGTCGGATTATTTTATTTCAGGAATTGAAGAAATTGAAAACGGTGATTTAAAATTATATGAAGTGAAAGAAGATAATAGTGGTAATCCAGATGTTAGAGTAACCACTTTCACGCAATCTTCGATCACCTCAACCGATTATTTTATTAAAAACAATCAGTCAGATGGAGTTTCAATTTCTGATCTAGATTTTTTCAATCGAGAACTCGATATTGGATATAACTTAGATACTAATCAAGTTTTAGGGCCAGGAACTGAGGAGATACTTGTATCACCAAAATCGTATACTGACAAATTTAACGTTACACAGAAAAGCCCGGCAGTAGCAAAATTAGCAGATTCATCAATAGCAATAGATTTTACAGGTGATCTATCACTTGGCGAGAGCCCGAAACTAATTCTCAAGCAAGGGGGTCAGCTTTTTCGATTTGGGGCTGACGAGTCTATTAAGGGTGTTTATAGTAGCGCAGATATTAATGATATAACCAATCAGGTCACTTTCAATGTGAATTTGATACAACAAGGTTCAGAGTCAGAATCACAAGCCTATTTTTTGCGCAGTTTTAATGTTACAGATGATACTCTCGCAAATTACGATACAACAAAGAATTTACAAACCATTTCATTGACTGAAATTTATGCCAAAGAGGAGATACTCGGTTACGATCTAAACAATAATAATCAGGTAGGTTTTCAAAATCGTGAGTTACTCATGCCTGCTTTTATGACCTCCCCGGGTCCAGATGATTTTAGATTAGTCAAAACTGAAACCCAATCTATTGGGTTAGATTCGGCTTTTAGTTTAACCACGGAAAATGACCAGCACTTCTACAGTTTATATGGGGCTGATGGTCAGCTTTGGGGTTTGAGTAATGAAGTCATATCCGGTTTATTTATTGAGGACCGTACGAAAAATATAGGTAACGAGGAAGTCGAGGCGCAACTTAGAGTTAAAACAGACGCAGATACTTTTTTGGGTGTTGTTACCACTGTTTCCTCCACTTTGACTACAAATGCCACAAGTTTTAAGTTATGGGAATTTGTTATATCAGGTGATGCTACACCAAATTCACTAGGGTTATATGAATTTAATATGATTTCAGCAAATCCAGTAATTTATAGTTTTGATGAACTATCTATTATCGAATCAGATAAGGGGTTTGACTTAACTGGAGATAGACAGATTTTGGGTGATACAGCAGTCGAGATATTTAGGGATCAACTGCTTGAGTCTGAAAAAGCCAGGGACATGGTAAGTGGCGAACTTACTACGCTACCAGCATCACCAACTATTGCTGATACCAGTTCAGAGTTATTGATGCCAGGTGTTAGTTTACATAGCGAATCAATTTCATACGGCAATTTAACTGAGGGTCTTAAAAAGGAGACAGTTAATTCTTTTTTGAGTAACGGGAATATATCTTTAAATCTCAACCCTGCGTCCGGCGAAATATCCTCTAGCTTGTCTACAACACAAATAACTATTGGCGCGCAGGTTGAACTTTCAGTGTACTCTTTAGAAGAAGGATTATCCGAGCCAAGTGACTTCGTTCATTTTGTTGCCCTTGGCGATAAAGAACGAGCGGCAAAATCGTTTGAGGCTATCTCTGAGTTTACAGATATTATGCAGAGCCAAGGTGGTACTAATGAGGAGGGTGCTGCAATAATATCTCCTGCATTGAGATTGTTTGATTTTACGGGTAATGAGCCCTCTAATATAGAATCAGATGAGATTGTAATTCAATTGGCAGAAGATGAGAGTTTTGTTTTGTTAGCCAACGAAGACGTAAGTGGTCAGGCAACATTTGTAAATATCCACAATGATTTAAATGCGTCTGCTAGCGAAATCCTTCTGTTGGGTGACTTTTCAATTAGAGGCGGTTACGGGAAACAAAATTTTGTAGGTGATGATGGTGTTCAGAATATTAATTCCGGTGATGGTGATGATATCATTTTTGCTGGAGGTGGGAATGATGTTTTAACGGGCATATCTGGAAACAATTTTTTTGATGGTGGTGCGGGAGATGATGAGATAACTTCCGGGACTGGCATGGATGTTTTCATTGGTGGTGCAGGAGATGACATTTTAAACGGTGGAGAGGGTTTTGACACAGCACAGTATGTGGGTTCTTTTTACGATTTTGAAATCGAGAAGCAATTAGATTCGTATTCAGTCAGAGATAAATTGTCTCTCGAAGGAACAGATACGGTTTCTGATGTAGAACGATTAGAGTTTGAAGACGGTACTTTAGCATTTGATACTGACGGTAATGCTGGACAGGCTTATAGGCTTTATCAGGCGGCATTTGAAAGAACCCCGGATCCCATCGGCGTTGGCTATCATGTTAATGATATCGAATCTAATGGGTTAATTTTGCACCAAATTGCTGGGAACTTCCTTGCATCACCCGAATTTGAGAATACATATGGTTCTAATTTAAGTGATTCTGATTTTGTGGATGCATTATACGATAATGTTTTGGGAAGGTCTCCCGATGATTTTGAACGTGATTACTATATAGATCGCTTCAACAGATCAGAAAGCGATCCAATGTGGATGGATAGAGCTGCATCACTAATTGGGTTTTCTGAAAGCCCCGAAAACATGAATATCGTGAATGATGATATTTTAAACGGTATATGGATGACAAACGATTACATATAGAGTGCGAAGCAAACTGCAAAAACATTTCTTTTTAAAAAGCAAACTGGCAAGATTGCTTAAACCTCCAACATTATTTACAATACCAAAAAAATTTTAATTGAGGATTTTAGTGCTACCAGAAATTGATCTAATTAGAATAGATGGAAAAGTCGAAAGCTTGGCTGACTACAACGGAAAAACTCTTTTAATAGTAAATGTCGCTAGTAATTGTGGATTTACTCCTCAGTATAGAGACTTGCAACAATTGTACCTAGACTTTAATGGTAAGGGGCTTGAAGTTCTAGCCTTTCCTTGTAATCAGTTTGGTGCTCAGGAGCCAGGGAACTCGAAAGAAATACAAAATTTTTGTACTCAACGTTATGCAGTTACATTTCCTGTTTTTTCAAAAATAGATGTTAACGGAGCAAATGAACATAAGATCTACACATATTTGAAAAAACGAGCACCGGGGGTTCTTGGCACAACAAAAATAAAATGGAATTTCACAAAATTCATAATTGATAATGAGAATATGTTAGTAAAGCGCTATGCTCCACAAACACCAGTTATAGAAATTAGGAAGGATCTTGTCGAAATTTTCTCGGACGAAAACTAGTTTTTCATTTCATGTTTTACAAATAATGTTAGTAAGTCTGTTGCTAAGCTCCTGTAGCTCAATCAAATACAATTATGGGTTGATCGATAATCACTTGAGTATTATCAAGAATGCTAAACCCATTGAAATGATTTTGGAAGAAAAAACAACAAATCCTGAGCTGAAGACAAAACTTCGCCTAGTAAACAAAATTAAAGATTTTGCCTATGCTGAATTGCAGTTCAGAAAAACAAAAAGCTATTCCACTTATTCGGATATTCTACGCAATGCTGTTGTT
>JAOINB010000016.1 GCA_028139135.1 Betaproteobacteria bacterium | reverse complement strand
CCGGACTTGTTGGAGAACATAAAACAATTTTAGCAGAAGCTTTGGTAGAGGCTGGGCTTGCACTATATCCGGAGAGCGAAGATATTCTAGCAATTGCCAGTTTAATGGCGATGCAGAGACAAGACTGGGGTCAAGCCTCTTCCTTGTTGCGAGGACTAATTGAACAGCAAGGAGTTAATGCGACGCCTTATTCTTACATTATGTTGGTTAGGGCTTTGCGGTGTAACCTGGAATATGCCGAAGCTCTTTCTGTTTGTATTGATGCTGCGGAAAAACATCCAAATCATCAGGATATTGATGCTGAGTTCAAGGTTTTGACATCGATTCTTGGCCTTAAACCTTTTGCTGAGGAGGATGAGTCCCTTAAAGATGAGGAAGACGTAATTTCGCCTGAAGCTTTAGAAAAGGAATCTAAGGCGGAAGCAAACGAGAAAGTTTGAATAAAGTGGCAACAATCGTCCTATTTATTTAAACAGGTCTTTATTAGGCAATTAATTACCGTAAATGAAAAAATTAACAAATTTCTTCCGCTGTTTACTCCTTAAAACTCAAGTTAAGGGGCTCTTTTTGTTCTACAACTTAATATTAAATGAAAAGTTTAATTGTTTTTTTTGGCATCAAATATGCTCATTGGAAAGAAAAAGTAAAGGGTATCTTGGGATATTTTTGTACCACCCACGACACCTGACTAGGAGAATGATATGGCTGTAATTAACACTAATACGAAGGCATTATTCACGCAGGCTGCATTGATATCTACCGAGAGGACGTTGTCGAAATCAATGGAGCAGCTTTCGACGGGTAAGCGCATAAACTCAGCTGGAGATGATGCTGCCGGAATGGCCATATCCACTAGAATGACACAGCAAATCAGGGCTTTAGAACAGGCAGTTAGAAATGCTGGTGACGCAGTTTCCTTAATTCAAACCGCGGAGGGAGCTACAAATGAAATCACTGACATGCTTCAACGCATGAGAGAGTTAGCTATACAAGCTATTAACGATACAAATGCCGGGGAGGATAGAAGCTACCTTGATTTAGAGTTTCAGCAATTAAAAAAAGAGATAGTGCGAATTGCAGATATGACTGAGTGGAATGGTTTTCAGTTGTTGAATGGAACAGCTGGCGATCAAGTAGGACCTGAGCCTGTTTTTAAAATAAGTTCGGCAGGTGAATATGTTTCTGAAATAAATTTCAGTCCAGTTACTAAGAGAGTTTCAGAAAACGTGGCGCAACATGAACTGGTTTTTTCAAACGCTGCGCCAGCAAAACAGGAATTGAATTTCGGAGATTTTAGTACTGATGGTACTGGATTGACATTTGACATTACTACCAGAGGTGCTAGTAATCTTGATTCCCTGACAACGACGGTTCATTTGGGAAGCGTAGAACAAACGCTTACTTTTACTGCGGCGGCATCTGCAGCAGAAGTTGCTATTGCGTTGAGAGGTGTGTCCGCGTCTGGTGCGCAAGCAAACTATACAGCGCAGATGACATTTTCAGTTACAGCAAGTACTGCAGCTGCTGTTGGAGCAGAATTCGCATCTGCCATAAATGCAGTTGCAAACTTTACTGCTGATGGAAATTATGCCCTCGATAACGGGGACGGAACAGTAACTATACAATGGGCATCTGCCGATTCAATTTCGAGTCATTCTGTAACAGTAGCGTCAGCCGGAACTACCGGAATTAGTATGACTGCCGGTAGCGCCTTGCCAATCAACAATACATCCTCTGAGATAGCCTCTGTTGTTGCGACTAAATTAAACGAGGCATTCAGTGATAATAAAATCTTCAGAACCGCCTCAAATGTTTCTGGAAGTGCAGGGGTAACGTTAACTTTTAGGGATAGCGATGGCGTTGCACTTAATACAATTATGGCTTCCGATACTACAGGGGCCTTTGATGACTTCACAGCGGCTAATACAATTACAACAGGGAACATTTATGTCGGAGGGGTTACCGTTTCGATTACTCCGGGGTTAAGTGCGCATAACGTTGCGAGTGCGGTCCAAAGTGCTTTGCAAGCTAACTTTGCAACATCTTCCGCTACCGAATCAAGAGTCGTTGTTAACGAGGGAAGTGGAACCATAACAATCACTTATCCTGATGAGAGCCCTTCGGTTTCTCTAATTAGTTACAGTGCAGACTCACTGGTAGGGATTTCTACTACAAGGGAGGTTAATCAGGTAGTCGACACACAGACGGCATTTGAGAACAATGGAAAATTTTTAAAAGCAGGTGAACTTACTTTAAGTGCATCACCAGATCCAACCTTACAGCGAACCATAACCTTCGGTCCGGCAATGACCGCTTCCACTCAAAATTTAACTTTTGGAGCTTGGAGTTCGACTGGAACAAATAACTCTTTCTCGATAACTACTAAGGGTGGTTCAAGTCAAGATGTTGTAGTGACCAGTATCAACTTAGGAACGGTAGAACAAACGTTGCAATTTACCGCACCAACGGCAGCTTCCGCTGACTCTATTACGGTTTCTTTAACAGATCATAACAGCACTACTTTTTCCGTAGCGATTGCTTCTACTTTTGGGTCAGCTGACTCTGCAAGAACGGTAGCTTGTGAATTTGTAAGCGCTGCTAATGCTTTGTTCTCCGCTCAAGGCGTTTCTTATAACGCTTTTGAAACTAGCGCAGGAGAAGTAAAGATTATCTACAGTAACTCACCCTCTATTACTCTATCTACTTTTACAGCAGCGATTACAACTGGAACAACCGGTTCTTCTGGAATAAGTTTAACGGCAGCATCGGCTCTACCACAAAACAGAACTACCGCTGATGTTTCATCCATTGTCGCTACGCAACTAAATGACTCGTTTTCGGCGGCTGGAGTGTTGCGCCAGGCTACCGATTTGGGAGATGGTGTTGTGAAAATTGTTTGGGCTTCAACTGACAATATTCCGTTAACACCTAGTATAACGAACGTAACCACAGGCATTAATTTTACTGCTACTCCGACAACTTTAACAGGGGGAACTATAACGGTTGGCGGTGTTTCGGTAGAACTATCAACAACAGCTGGATTGACTTCTACAAACATTGCCGCCCAAGTTAAGGCTGCCTTGTTTGCAGATGATAATTACAATACCGCCTCAGGTAGAAGTTTGTTAGAAAATGGTAGCGGAGCGTTAACAATTACTTACTCGGCTCTCGATGGTGAAGTTGCTGATATTAACGTTACATCGTTTACTGACTCCAGAAACCCAGCTGTGTCTTCGACAGTTAACGAAAATAGAAGTTACGGCGATTTAGATGCAACGTTTGAGCTCGTGAATGGCGATAAAATCTCTCTTCGTGGAACTCCAAATTTTTCTGCCGGCACTATCTTTTTTGCCAGAGATTCGGTTTCTCAACAGGATACCTTTACGTTATCTGGGGATTATTTTTCAGGTGATGCAATTGAGTTCAAAATAAACGACAGCAAATTCACTTATACTGTGACAAATGCAGACGTTAACAGTGCTGGAGGAACCTATTCAAATGCAATTGCGAATAAAAATATTGTAGAAAGTATTGCTGAAGCGATGACGGAAAATGTCAATGTTTCAGAGATTGTTGCGACCTCTGTTGCCAGAGATATGGATATTACGAATGATGATGAAACATATTTGGTTATCACCGCTCGTGAACCGGGAAGTAAATTTATCGCCAGTAGTGTACTCTCCAGAGCTACTGGTTCAAGTACAAGTTTAATTTCAAGTGATACAACCAGAGCAAACGTTGATGCCGGCAATAATCAACTTTTAATTTCCGAAAATCTCACAATAAACTTACTCGGAAGTGATGGAGAGCCAGAGTCATTTAAACATCGAGGTCCTAAGGTTGTTATGGATATTAACCGTTCATTTGGAGAACTTACTGCATTACGTTCAAGCGATCTGATAGTGAATGGTCAATCGGTAAATTTATCTTTGGCAAAAGATGATGAATTCTCTCCAAATGGTGGAAACAGGAGCGGAAGTGCTATTGCAAAAGCAGAGGCGATAAATCGAATTTCCAACGATACTGGGGTGACAGCCGTTGTGGGTAAAACAGTATTGACGGGTACATCGATGGATGCGGGAGGAGTCGTAACAGGAACTCTAGAGATAAATGGCTTTACGTCGCCAGTGATTCAAACTGTTAATAACAATATACGCGAGTCTAGGTCTGTGGTAGTTGAAGCCATAAATAGAATGACGAAGGATACCGGTGTTATAGCGATTAATACGAACGACGATTATAAGGGAGTACGTTTAGAGGCTTCCGACGGCAGAAATATAGAAATTGGTTTTAACACCACTGCCGAGGATAGTATTTTTGCAGCAAGGACAGGCCTGAAACAGGGTGTTAAGTCAGGTGTTTATTCACTTGAATCTAAGTATTCGGAGGATCCTCAGTACGCTAGTAATAAAGAATTTAATAATCCTATCACGCTCGAATCGAGCACTACAGGAGTAATAGAACGATCTGGTTTGGTTGCAGGAACTTACTCGGAAAATATCTCCACTTTAAACAACAATTTGCGCAGCTCAGTTCCTCCAGCTCTTGCGCAAATTAGTAAATTTAGTTTGTCAGGTACCCTGTCTACGGGCGGTGCTGAAACTTTTAGTGTAATAGTTAATGGAAAAAGTAAGTCCTACACCACGGAGTCCGGCGATACTATTCAAGATATTCGAGCAGCTTTGATTGATGCTATTGAAACAGACCCAAGTTTAGGAATTACAGTGTTAGCAAATTATGGTAATGATCTTGATGAGGTTTATGTTACGGCGAGAAATCCTGGTATCGAATTTACAGCTACAGTTTCCACTGACTCTTCAGATGCATACATCGATGCTGAGGTGGTGAGGGAAAATTTTCAGTCACCTACTAGAAAACTCAATAACGGGGATCTGGTAATTAATGGATTTGAGATCAGAGGAGCTAAAGAAGGTGATGATGAGCGTTCAGTACAAATTTCTTCTAGCAGTAGAAGAGATTCGAGTGCAATTGCTCTCGCAACTGCTATCAATGCAAGTAAAGAAGATACAGGAGTTGAGGCTCAAATTGTTGGAGGAAAAATTGCGGGTTCCGTCACAAATACAGGTTTTCCAGGCGTATTTCCCGCAACAGGCGACTATGACTTATTCGTGAATGGTATAAAGGTAGAAATTCGCCTTACTCAAGACGAACCAGCCGACACTAGAAGAAATAATGTTGTTGATGCCATTAATTTACTTACCCATACACATGGCATATTTGCCTCAAACAACAATTCAGGTGTTACGTTGGAGTCAACAGATGGAAGAAATATGTCTGTTTGGTTTGATGGTTCTGTTGAGGGACTCTCTGCAGCAAGCTTCGGACTTGATCAACAAGGGGCAGTTGCGCAAAACTCTACTGTTTCCCTCGCTGGAATAAGTGCTGGAGCAACTCTATCGAGTGGAACAACAGTAGCTTTGACCGTAAACGGTGTTCAGGTTGAAGCGGTTGCGGCTTCTTCAAGTTATGAAGCTTTTTCCGATACATTGAAACTTGCAATTGATGAAGCGGCAAATGATAATCCCGCAGCGTTTGCAAATATAGACATCAGCATAGATCCAAATACTAAATTAATTTCTTTGGTCTCAACTAATCCCGGCACTCCATTTGAAATTTCAGGTGCTTATAGTAGTGCCTCCTCTGTTGATCTAACAATCAAAAATGTAGTAGAAAATTCTCCAGGCAATAATGAGGTTACAGCTATACGTGGAGCGACGGCTACTTCTCAAGGAGCCCGAACTGTTTACAGTAATATTAAATTAGTGTCTAACGATGAATTCACGGTTGAACCAGGTGATAACGGGTTCGGAACCAACTCGAGTTTTACAGAGCTAGGTTTCGTTCAAGGGACATTTGGAGGAGAGGCAACTGTGGACGTATCGCCCCCACGAGTTGGTAGGCTAACCTTCCAGGTTGGCTCCCGAGCTACGCAGGTAATAACCATTGATTTGGGGGATTTTGGCAAAGGAGGTCCCATAACTAACGATGTGACAGGTGATGTTGATGATTCCCTTGAAAATATGATCAATAGAATAAATTCAAGAGAGAGCGCAGAGGGCGTGTTGGAAAGACTAGACTCGGTTATGGACAAAGTGAATGCAAATAGGGCAAACATGGGGGCAGTAATTAACCGGTTAACTCACGCCATAGATAATCTATCCAATGTTTCTACAAATCAATCTGCCTCGAGAAGCCAAATTATGGATGCGGATTATGCGAAAGCAAGTACGGAATTAGCTCGAAGTCAAATACTTCAGCAGGCTGGCACAGCTATCCTAGCCCAGGCAAACGCAAGTCAGCAAGTTGTGCTCCAGTTATTGAATGGTTAATCAACTGAAAAAAATATTGTAGAATTAGGCATGGATATACATAAAAAGATTGAAATCCAGGAGGCGCTGGGAAAGCCAAATAAAAAACCTTCTTGTAGGATATGTAAACTTATCAGAGTCTATCTGTTGTTTGCAATACCCACCCTCGCTCTATTTTGGGTGGGTGTTGACTTTGGTATCGGTGATATAGATGCACAAGATTTAGTAGTTAAAGTTGTCTTGCTGGTTTTGTTTTTCTCTATAGTCCGAAGAATTTATCTAGATTTTTTCCGGAGTGACCGATAAACCTTCGTCGCAAGATAAAAGGCCGGACTGTTGGTCCTGTGCTTTTTTTTCTATTACTTGGGATCCGAGATTTCCATACGGTTGTGACTTGATGGGATTTAAGAGCAAAGTAACCCCTTGTCTTGACGTGGTAAGATTTGACGGCAAACGTTGCTTGGGTTTTATCGAAAAAGAGGTTGATAAAACAGAGGTTGCAAAAAAACTAAGACGA
Organism: Betaproteobacteria bacterium; assembly: GCA_028139135.1. Taxonomy (GTDB): domain Bacteria; phylum Pseudomonadota; class Gammaproteobacteria; order Burkholderiales; family Burkholderiaceae_A; genus UBA7377. The sequence continues at coordinate 26,704 of JAOINB010000016.1, read as the reverse complement.
AGAAGGAAAGTTAACTTTCTCGCTTGAAATAAAGGAGGTCTGATTTTGTGTGGAATAGCTGGGTGGGTTGGACGACCGACGCTAGGCGCTGACTTTTTCGAGGAAAAACTGCAACGTTTAAGAAAAGTTATGGAATTGCAGAGTTACAGAGGCCCTGATGCCTCTGGTATTTGGGAAAATCAGTCAAAAAATATAATTTTTGGTCACAACAGGCTTTCAATTTTGGAGCTTTCTGATGCGGGGGCTCAACCAATGATCGATCCCTCTTCAAACTCAGTTTTATCTTACAATGGTGAACTTTATAACCACAATTCTTTAAGAAAAGAGCTAGTGGAAAAATTTTCAGTGAATTTTAGGGGTAAAAGTGATACTGAGGTAGTCTTACATGGTATACAGAATTTTGGTATCGATGAGTTTCTCAGGAAGGCAGACGGAATGTTTGCATTTGCGTTTTTCGATCAATCTAGTGAGGAAATTATCTTAGCTAGAGACCGAGTTGGCGAAAAGCCATTGTATTTTTTCAACTCATCGTCTGGATTCTGCTTTGCTTCCGAGTTGAAAGCACTAACTGCGATTTTCGATCATAATCTGGTGATTGACGACACAGGCCTTCAATTATACCTTTTGCTAAGGTACGTGCCTGCACCGCACACGATTTTATCTGGTTTTATGAAATTAAAACCGGGGCACTACTTACGTTTCAAACAAAGTAATCCTTCTTTTGAACAAATTCCTTATTTTTCATGGGATCCGCATGCCTCGGAGATTTCTCCCAACAGTGAAAATTATAATACCGTGGTCAACGGAACGTTGAAATTGCTGGTCAAATCTTTGGAATCAAGACTAATGGCAGATGTACCTTTAGGGTTTTTTTTATCTGGAGGGGTTGACTCCACGTTATGTGCGGCATTAATCAGGAAATTTATGGGAAAAGAGGTCAACACATACACTATTGGATTCAAGGGGGATTCAAACTCAGAGCATTTGGTTTCTGAACAGACAGCTAAAATTATTGGTTCAAAACATGTAGTTAAAATATTTGAACCCAGTGAATTGATGAGCAATTCGATAGAGTTGATTGCAAAATTAGATGAACCAAACGGTGACCGTAGTTGTGTGCCTACGTTTCTTTTGTGTAAACATGCAAGTACAGAGGTGAAAGTAGCTTTAGGAGGAGATGGTGGTGACGAGCTATTCTCGGGCTACTCAAGATATCCTGGATTAAACCAAAGGATAGGAAATGGCAAGTTTTATAATTCGAAGGAGAGTTTGAAAGCCTATTTAAGTTTCGGTTTGCCAGTTTTTGGGTTTTCGGTTTTTAGAATCTTTGAGAAAAATTTTTCCCACTCATTTTTGTCATCTCTTTCGGCGAATATGTTTGGCCCTGCAAACATAGAGCAGTCAATCCGTTTTGTTGATTTTAATAGTTACTTGCCTGGTGCCGTGCTTTCGAAGGTCGACCGCATGTCAATGCAAGCCTCTTTAGAGGTGCGAACTCCATTTTTTAGCCCAGAATTACTTGATTTTTCTTCACGATTACCTCATCAATTTTTGTACCGTGGTAAAGAGATGAAGCCCGTCCTCCGAGATATATGTAGGTATCTTGGTCTTGAGCACGTTGCCAATCTGCCTAAAAAAGGATTTGGGATGCCGGCTGAGTTTTTGAGTCATAGTAAAGATGAGTTAGTAAAAAGGACAGGTTTAGCCCTCAAAAAACTCGATGGGAATCCAATTGTAAATTCTGGAATTCATAATCTTGGTAGCAAACTCGCACCCTTTGCAGGGGCAAATATGAATTCGTTATGGGCTACCATTGTTTTGGGAGAGTGGTTTGAGTCACTTCAAATAAATTATGTGGACTGAGCAAACTTTTCAACTAGTCAGGGATGGAATTGATGCCGCAAAAAAATGCAAGAGGTTGCAATTACCTGAAGACTATGCTCGTTTGGTTAAAGAGAGAGCTCAGAGTCTAAATACGCATTTGTCCCCTAGTAATTTAAATATTGTTATTTTTCATATCAAGGTTCCTGAGCATGCTTCGAAGATTGATACGCCTGACATAAGGGGGGGGGATCACAACACAATAGATTACGATAAGTTATTAGATCTGAATGTAAAAATTGCTCGTTGGTCACAACCTGATGCAAATATTCTTGTTTTGACTGATCTTAAATCGTTTTCAAATATTCCTTCGGATGACAGACTTCGCATTATTAGATTAGAGTGCAATGGTGAGGAACCAATGTTTGAGAGAGTCGTAACAATGGCGGCTTACGTCAATTCAAAACTGTTTAGTTGTTCAACAATATTTCTGGATATCGATGCTTTTCTAATACGTCCAATAAATGATATTTTCTTAGAAGATTTTGATATTGGTCTTACTCACCGCCATATTGTAGGACAGATGGCTATCAACGAAGGTGTAATTTTTGCCAATGTAAAGAATATCGCTAGCGTACAACTTTTTTTCAACTCGTATTTAGCTTCTTACCTTGCTGCTGAGGAGAGTGATGAAGTAAAAAAAATATACTCGAATATCAGAAGATGGAGGGGTGGTCAGCTGGCTATAAATGCTGCTGCAGGAGGTTTTCAATTCTATCAGACCTCTGTAGAGAAAACCGAATATGGAGCCAGAATTGCTTACTTACCGTGTAGCAAATATAACCTGTCACAAATTAGTGAGCAGGAGGTAGATCAAAATTTGAGAGAGAGGTGTTGTGTTTTACATCTAAAAGGTAATAGAAAAGGTTGGATTAAACGATTAATAACAAGCTTAGAGCATTGGGGGTATATAAATTGAATCTGAGTAATGAGACGGAGAAATTCTTTTTTATATTATTGGGCAACTATATTTCTTCATGCTACGGTAAAGATTTTACAACATTTGAGATCTTGAGAAAGCCTTTAAAATTTCCTTTAAAAAAGAAAGACAATTATTTAGTTGCCAAAATACCAAAGGGTATACCATGGGAAGAAACAGTGTTTTTTCTTGATGATTCGTTTGTAACGAGGACAAAAGATGTACCTGTACAAAAAGGTTTGCAAAACGCAGACGAAAGAAGTGATTTTTTTCTGATAAATTTTGGGGCAATCCAGGAGCTAATAACCGGAGACAGTACCTTACAAGTCAATGAGGGAGCGCTCTGTTATTGGCCTTTTTTTAGATTCGTGACTGAGCCATTCGTTTTTGATATAAACAACAACCCATCAAAATACATAAGTAATGCAATTGCTTATCTTTTGAGAAGCAATGGACTTGAAAATAAACTAGAACATTTGAGTGAAGAAAAGTTTGAAATAACCGTTTTAGGTACCCATCAACTAATTTCTAGGATTTCTTTATTTGGAAAAGAAAGCTTAGATAAATTTGAGGTTTTCGGAAAAGACTTGGTCTCATCTTTCGATTTTTCACAAAAAAAGTTATTGATTGCAAAGCCTCATTGCCCAATATGTTTTGATGCTCTTTTTAAAACTGATTTTCAGGAATTACTTAATATAAGAGTTAATAAAAACGATGAACAGATAGAGATGACTTATGAAGGATAATTTTTTTAGAAGAGCTGTAAAACCCTGCGAAAGAGATTCTCGAATATTAATTGATTCAGGAATACGGAACGAAGAATATGTTGAATCATTTGGTTTTGAATGGACTATGATAGATGGGTTTATTGGAAAGGAATCCATGTCACACGGTCACATATTCGGAAGGTTTATGTTACAAAAAGATTTTTTTGCTGGTAAAACAATCGCGGACGTTGGCTGTGGTAATGGAAGAATTGGTCGGCTTATTGCTCCGCTTAGCGAAAATTATATAGGGTTGGATTTATCGCAGTCTGTCTATGCGTTCCCAGGTTATCTGATGTCCAAAAATATAACACTAGTACGTGCCAGTGGGACTGACTTGCCATTGGTTGAAAACCTATCCGATATCACTTTGTGCTGGGGTGTTCTTCATCATATGGACAAACCCATGGAAGGTCTTGAAGAGTTAATAAGGGTAACAAAACCTGGTGGGACGATTCTGATATTTATATATTCCAAATCATATAGGGCTAGGAAAAATTTCAATCAATTCAGCAAAAATTTAAATTCAGAGAAAAGTCACAGATTACTAGAGTCTGTTTCTGATTATCTTGACTCTTGGCGCGAAGTAGATGCGTTTTATGCAAACCTTTTATCACGTAATCTTTTTATGAGTGTTAAAAACTCAAAAGAATGGCAGCTTTTTCAGTGGTATGATGGAATCACGCCTCAATTTCATTGGGACCTCGAAGAAAGACTGGAAAAATATTTTAGTGAAAATAGTATCGATGTAAAAAAAACGCAAGACGGTTGTTACAGGGTGAAAAAAGATGGGTAAACTTTGGTTATCAGAAAAAATGCTATCGAAATGTTTTTGGCAATCGCTACGATCATCAATATACTTTGGGGAAGCAAGCGCAGATTCAGACTTTATTGCAAACATTACGGCTAAAAAAGTTGATGAGTTTCCGTCAATTGCCGGTTCGATCTCGGTAACTAGCGGCATATATTTGTGGTTACTTTCAAAATACTTTTCCCCAAAGGTGGTCCTCGAGATAGGAACATATATCGGAAGATCAACATTGGCAATTTCTTTTGGTGGTCGTTCGTCAATAACAGATTTATATACATGTGACGGTACATATAATTGTTTAAATTTTACTGACTATAAAAGCGATAAATTAGCAACAGAAAAAAGTAAATCTATTGATCAAATTAAATATTTTGGCAAGACTATGTCTACGGATATGTTAAAAAAAATTCTTGAGGATGGTAAAAAAGTTGACTTAATTTTTATAGATGGAAGGATCGCTAATGAGGATTGTAACCTTTTAGCTCAAGTAATGAATGAAGGGTGCGTCATAATCTTGGATGATTTTGAAGGTGTGGAAAAAGGGGTAATGAATGCAATGATGCTACGAAGTGTATTTAGGGGAATGATCTTGATTGAGCCACCTATCGAAAATAATTCTCATGTCGGTAACTTAGCGATGCTCGTTCCGACAAATCTATTAACTTTAACTAGACAGCAATCATTACCTGTTAATATGTAACCTGAAGTTATTAAATCCTACGCCTATTGGAAAACAACGTTGATAATATTGCTAAGAGGAGTTTTGTGAAGCATAAAGAGATACCGGGATTAATCGAACTAGTTGAGTCTGAAGGTCTCGTTAAAGCGGGGAAGTTAGTTCCCGAAGGAACCAGCATAGTTGAGTTTGGCTGTTACTTAGGACGATCTACTCAAGCTATTTTGGACGGGGTGAATGGAGGCAATAAGGGGATTAAATTTTTCGTTTTTGACCGCTTTTGTATTCCATCAAGTGATACTTTTTCTCAAACTTTAGTCAGGCATGTAAAAGGTATGAATCTTATAGATAAAATCTATGTTGATAAAGAGAAAATGCTGCATTGGGAAAAGGTTTTCGAAGAATTAATTGAACCGGAAAATAATGTGGAACTAAAGTGGGAGAAAGAAGAATTAAAAAGGTTTAGGTTTCACGAGATAGAAAATATCTCTCTACTTCACATCGACGCTCCAAAAAGTTATCAAGAATTCAAGCCGATTTTTTATAACCACTTTCCAGCTCTTGTTGAGGGTGCGCGAGTTATCTTTCAGGATTTCTTTTACCATTGGTCATCAACAATAATTGCAGTGGTAGAGGTAATGCGCAAGAAAAATATGATCGAAATTATTGAGGGCCGTGCGTCCTCATTAGAGGTATATGTTTCAAAAAAAATTAAATATGAAGATATTTTGAGTGTTGATTTGGAGTTAGAGTTTTCGGAAATATTGGAATTGCTAGATTCATCGTTAGATTATTTTAATACGAATCAAGAGAAAATTGACAGACCAGAATTTTTCTTGCCGCGAATTAAAATGGCAAAGTTCATCCATGCAAAATCAATTGGTAAAGATAAGGTCGCACACGATATATTAGTGGAACTTCTTAAGAAAAAAGAATTTCAGTTTATAATTAACGATTTTTTAGAGAGTATAGAGAAGGATTTTGATATTGAGTATCACCGAAGATAAGGTTAAGTATCAACTGTGATCAAAAAAATGCTAAGTAAAAAATCTATAAACTTTTTATGGAACTACTTTAATAATGATTGCCAATTTAGTTAATTAATAATGGTCATCACAAAAACACCTTACCGTCTTTCACTTTTTGGGGGTGGAACTGACTTCCACGATTGGTATAAGACAAATCCATCGTCGATTATAGTTGCAGCTATGGATCATTATTGTTATATCTCCGTAAAGAAACAACCGAATTTTTTTGATTATAAATCTCGGGTAGCATATTCAAAGATAGAGTTAGTAAAATCAAACCATGAGATAAAACACCCTTCCGTTAGAGAGTGTCTAAAGTATTTTAATTTCGATGGCGGTTTGGATGTTCATCATGTTGGTGAATTGCCGGCTCAGAGTGGCATAGGATCCAGTTCAAGTTTTACTGTGGGCCTACTGAGTGCTATTCATGCTCTAAAGGGTAACAAACCGACGAAGGCTCAGCTTGCAGAGGAAGCAATCTATGTTGAGCAAGAAATGATTAAGGAAGCAGTTGGAGTTCAGGATCAAATATCAGCGGCTTATGGAGGTATAAATTTAATAAAAGTCGGACCGAAAAAAAAAATGAAAATTCAAAAGTTAAATGTTTCATTTGGTTATAAGGAGTATTTAAGAAGGTCAATTTTACTCGGCTTTACAGGGATCACCAGGGATGGTATAGCTTTAATGGAAACACACAAGAACAACATCAAGGCAGGAAAATCGGTAAAACTTTTACAAGAGATTAACTCTATCACTTTAGAGGCACTGGAAATGATCGAAAACGAAGGGGATATTGAGGATTTGGGAAAGTTATTAAAAAATGCCTGGAATTTAAAAAAACAGTTTTCATCGAAAATCGAGAATAAAAATTTTGAGGATATTTACGAGATTGCAAACGCAAATGGCGCGCTTGGAGGAAAGTTGATGGGAGCAGGAGGACAAGGTTTTTTTTATTTTTTAGCTCACCCAAACAAACATGACAAAATAAAAAAAGCACTTCCTGAGGTTCGGGTCTGGGTTCCTTTTAATTTCTCGAAATATGGTTCAAGGAGTATTAGTTATTCCGGTAGATTATCTAATTTCCCTTAAGTACTAGAAATTAAATTTATAGCAATGTCTAATTTTAATTAAAAATATAGTTTTTTAGCTCTTCTTCGTCTTTCGACAATAATGCAGAAATTAGGTTTTTGAGTTTAACTCTATCGACATTATATTTATGAAGTTTTCGATGTCTTTCCCAGAAAAGCTCATAATCTTTTTTAAAGTGTGCTTCTTCGACCAAGTCTCTCAAGTCCCATGCTTCGTTATGATTTTGGAAAAGCTTCTCTTGAAGTTCCTTTAATTTATTTGCATCGATGGAATCCGTTATTGATGACACAAGTTCCCTAACAATCTGATCAAATTTGATAAATTGTTTTTTTGCCAGATCTCTCAACTCTTGAGTTTCAAGAGATTTTGTTTTCACTCGAAGAATTTCGAGTCTATCGATGATTTCACCTAAGGGTAGGGGTACTAATAAATCTCGCATATTATTCTCCAGTTATTTGCTTTTCAGAGTCAACCCTTTTAGACAAGATAATTTTTTTCCTACCTACAGGGCTACGCAGTCCATTTGTTGGTCTTTTAACATTTGGGCTGTCATGGAAGTCGTAAATATATTCATGCGGAAATGATTCATAATTTTCAACTTTAATAAAATCTTTAAGTCTATTTTCGTTCTGTATTCCAAGACCAACATAACGCGCCCAATCAGGCAAAAATAATTGGTCGATTGATACTCTTGCAGTTGCTTCTTCCTGTACTTCAGTTGCATGAATAACCGAAGACTCTGCCACGTACAAATAACCAGTTTCCAGTTTTACATCTAATTTTTTGTAGTACCTCTGAACTATATCTCTTGCTCTAGCATCGGTTATATTAAATTCATGCCATTGTTCATCGATATCTACAAGGGGGTCCCAGAGTGCTATTGTATTTTTCTCTATATCTCCGAGCAACGGTAAAAAACATAAATAAGCACGATCTGAAAAACCAGTCCATGAGTCTAAATGTGGCACAGAGGAATTTCTCCTAGCCCCACCTTTCTCTGATGATCGGTTCGTTTTGACGCGAAGTGGTAGAATTTCATACCAACCGTAAACCGAAAGATAGCGCTGCATAATTTTGTAAAAACTCAAGATTACTAAATTAAATTCAAGAAGACTATCTCTTTTTGGTAAGATCAGTCCAGATGTGGTTAAAAGTTTATCTGTTTTATCTTTTTGAAAAAGATCAATAATTTTTTCTTCAGTTTTTATATCATAATCTTTTCCAAATAGTCTCGCAGACAAGAACTGTAAAACATTTATTCTTAGAGTTTTAAACTCACTTTCAAGCAATTTTATTTTTACGAGGTAGTCAGTTTGTTTCTCGAATCGACTATCACTTTTTTCTTTAATCTGTGAAGTAAATTCTTCAAAAAGTTTTTTTCGATTTATTCTCTTATCCATAAGTTTCGTACATTTCAATTTTTTGGATTATGCATGATAAAAAATGTAAAAGATACATATCTAAGGTTCTCATTTTAATCCCCGTTACCATTCTTTAAGAACTGTTCTAATTTGGCAATTAACAGATCATCATCTAATATTTCCGTTAGATTTGATCTATCGGGTGCAGCCACTTTGATTGACCCACAAACCTGTAAAGCAGTAAAAGTTTTTTGAGCAAATCGTGAGTTTAATTTTTCTCCTTCGATAATTTTATTGGGTTGAATAACCAAAATGTTTGCCTTTGTGTAAGCTGAAACAAGTGACAATCCTCCACCAGCAAATATTCCAAAATTACAGTACTCCAAGATTCCCCAAAGGTTGTCCAATTCGACGTCTAGAGGGATTGTTTCGGGTAAAGGTCGATGGTTATCACCAGAAACACTGTTGTTATTAAATTTCTCTTCTGCTTCTTTGTCAAAACTAGAATTTTTGCAGTTTGTGTACACAGTAAAATCTCGTGAATGTAATATTTTTATAATTTGAATCCAAGTTTCATCGCGTATTCTCGTACCAAAATTTGTGTAAGGAAACAGAATTACCGACTTGTTTTTTTTTAATTTTAACTCATTAATTTTTACCGCTTCGATGTTTGTGTTGAACTGTGGATTTTGAAAAGGCATTTTCATCGGGAGTCTTAATCCATACTTATACCAATCCAGGTGGGGAATATTGTTTGACTGTACAAGGTCTCTCCAATCAGCTTGATGTACAAACGGTTTTGAACTAAGTATAAGCTCGTTTGGATAAAAATCGTATCTCTCTTTTGGCTCTCTTGGGTAATCCTTATCCAGGACCAGTGCGTCATCATAACTCGTTTTGAAAAGATTTGCGATTGGAAGTAAACCTTTTCGCAAAACCACAACAATATATTTTGCATTGTGGTACTCTCTAAAACTTTTTAAGAGACCAAGAACAATAAAAGCGTCTCCAATACCATTGTATATGTTGATGAACCACGTTTCGGAGGTATTCAGATATTCTCTATTTCTAAGAAAAGCTCTACGAAGTTCCGTCCATAAACTTTTATGTTTAATGCCTATTGGGGCTTTAATCTTCATAAAGATCTTTATTGAGTGTCCTTAATCACTTATTTGTCAGGTTTTTATCTTAATCTCTTTAAAAACTGAACCAGTCTGAGTTTAACATAATGAAATATGTCAAAAAAATCTCAAAACACCTCTACTTTTTGTGATCACATTGAGCATACTTAAACTTTGGATATATTATGTACCCAGATATTTACTGATTTTCATTTAACATATGAAGTCGATCGAATTTTGCTCCATTGAATTTTTATTCTAGATTCAAAATATTATGTTTTGAAAAGTTCTGACCGTGTTTAGTAGGCTCTATGTTAGAGGATATATAATTCTGAAATATTAATAGTTTGGTAGTTCCAAATTCTTTTAAACTCTTGATCGATATTTTTTCCGAGTTCCTTAATTTGGTATGAGGACGACGACAGTGAATTTCATGGGTCGTGGTTATTACACAATCTAATGAAAGTCTATAGCCGGCACTCTTATTTAACTGGGTGTAGTGCAAGGTACCTGTATCATAAATAAGTAGGCTACCCAGTTTTGGTAAGTAATCTATGTCTTTAAAATGAATTAAATATTTAGATCCATCAGAAAATCTTTCTCTTACTTCAAAAAAATCTTCTTCCCATGGGCTCATTTCGTCTTTCAGTCCGACAAAATTATTTTCTATATCACCTGACAAAGGTATGTGCAATGTAAGGGCTGTGCTGTCCTCTCCCGCCCATGCGTCGGAGTGTGGCTGGATAGTCCCGTAGTCACGTTTCTTCATTAATTCTGCTCTCTTTGGGGACTGAAACCTTATATTGGGTGTGATTGAAATTTTATCAATTAGTGGCGCTAAATGTATTTCTTCTAACAATTTAAAAAAAACACTGAGAAAGGAGTTATACGTAATCATTGATTCTCTTTTTGGAACAATTCCACCGCTAGGTGTGATAAATGATAATTCGTTAAATTGCTCATCATAATACTGGGCAACGGCACATAAAGTTTTCAAGGGTTTGTGGGGAGTTATGTACGTACACAAATGATTGTATAGACACGAGATTAACTGATTGTAATAGTGCGTCGCAGTCAAGTCTTTCTGTAGTACCAAGCTAGAAACTCTTTCCCCACATAATTTTGCTTGCAGATCCTCCATCCGATTTAGGCGAGTCTTTTTAGAGTGTTGCAGTATATCAGACTTATTTGCTATTTTATTTAACATAACTTAACCATTTAGCATATGAAGCTTAATATTCCCAGTTGTGTAGTGCGAATACACAGTTTTCTTTCCTGGTGCTCTTTCTTCATTCTCACTACGAATAACTTGAAAGAAATATTTTTTCCCAATTTCTGGAATCGCACTTAAATATTCACTCCTCCTGTCGGGGTGGACATCATGATCGCCTGCCATTAGGGTGGTATCGATAGAAACTCTGGCAGCACACCCTGGAGAACGCCATGTCTTATGAACTACAGCATAATCAGAAATGTAGACGTGACCCGCTTTAGGTACAAAGGTTTCGTCCTCTAAAAAATCTCCCAACAATATTTGTTTGCCTTCGTAACTCGGTGCGGGGGAAAAGAAAGAGTTTGGAAGTGGTCCATTAGGCAATTTAAAATACCGTAAAGTATTGTTTGCACAATCTCCAAAAAGAGGAGCAAAAACATTGAAGCCCCATGGCCCCTCCACCCAGGCGTCCGAATGTGGTAGTTGAGTATTGAGACCTCGGTCTATATTGTCGGAAAGTTCCCTTCCAAATTTAATTCGTATATTTGGTGTGACTCTCACAAGTTTCAATATTTGCTCATTGGGTTCTATCATTGTCTGGAATATTTCGAACCAAGTTTTTAGCACGTCATTATAAAGAAATTGAAATTCTTCTTTTGGTACGCAAGCCCCATTAGGTGTAATGTTTGTTCGTGAGTCTCTGAAGTTATCTAAGTTCATTGAGCATGAAAGTCCCTCATTTGAATTCAATTGGGCTTGAAGACACCTGTAGACATATGATTTTGCCGAAATAAGCATTCTTTCCATTAGTTTTTCGGGAACTCTGTATTCGAGAATCAAGGGCCGGATGACATTAAGGTTCCACTCCTTTGCAAGCACATTTACCCGATGATGACGGTAATCAAGATCGCAAGGGTCATTGCATTTTTTGAAAGAAGTAACGGGCATTTAGTAATGAAATTCCTGAAGACTCTATATCTGTTCGAGTTTAACCTTTCTGTTTCAAGTACTCAAGTAATAAAGATAAGCCTGTTCTTACTTGATGTGATTGAATTTTTAAGGCTTCATCGATGCTCAAAATATCTAGCTGGGATATTTCAGAGTTCGAGAAATTTTCGGTGTTTTTTAGCGTATTTATTTCCTCTGCATCCAGTTTGACCAGAAACCAGGTTACGAACTCTGTCATCGATGATTCACATGAATAAAAACTGCAGTAAGTTGGCACAATTAGGTCATTTTCTGTCTTGATAATATTAGTCTCTTCACGCAGTTCACGAATTGCCGCTTGCTGAGCCGATTCAGTTTGCTTTGCTCCTCCGGCTGGGAATTCTGTGCAATTGCTCCCAACACAAATTCTATTCTGCTTCACAAATAGTAGCCGTATAAAATCATGACTAATAAAAAATGGAACGATAACCACAGAGGGATCTTTAACCAGTATTCCTCTTTCTTGAATTTCTCCATCTTTATATTGAATTTTTACTTGAATACTGGCTGAAAAAAACTCATTTTCTTTTCTGTTAACCGAATTTATGCGCATAGAAAGAATATTGCAACCATTTTTTTTTAGTCTCTCAGACCACGATTTAAATGCAAGGCAATTCATGAAGAAATCGAAGTCATTTCTACCTAATGAGGGGTTGTAGGATATGTTAGATTCTGAGTGTTTCATAACTCTTAATATGGTTAAAATTCAGTAAAATCTTATTATATTAGCTCTGAAGTTACCTCATATAATAATGGCTGTAGCTTTAACCTAACAATTGAGTTTGTTTAAAATGGCTCTACCAATTAGCTTAGTAAACCATGAATAAAATTCCTACTTCTCTTAAAACGACACTAACTAGTTTATTTTGGCATTTTTTTTGCAGGATATGAATATAATATAGTCATCGTGATGAATAATATAGATTATAGTAATGTTGTGGTTAAAAAGCCGTGGGGCCACGAATATCTCTGTTACAGGAATGGGGAGGTGGCTATTTGGTTTTTGTTTATAAAAAGTGGTGAATCCACCTCAATGCACTGTCACCCTACAAAAAATACTGGTTTAGTTGTGCTAGATGGGGAAATTGAGCTTTCATTCATTCGAAATAAACTATCTTTAGTTGGTTTGGATAAGATTCATATTTTTCGAGCGAGGTTTCATTCGTCGCGTGCAATATCTAATGCTTTTCTTTTTGAGGTTGAAGCTCCAGAGGATAAGGAAGATTTAGTAAGGTTGGATGATAATTACGGAAGAGAACGAAAGGGATATGAAGGGAAAGAATTTTTTGAAGAAAAAAATGCCGATCATTTTTGGTTAGAAAATCCTAGCAAAGACCCAAATGACGTAGTTTTGCATGGTTGCCATTTAAAACATATTCTTGTTCCTGACGTGAATGAATTGATGCAATACGGGGAGGACGATCTACTAGTTTTTACAAAAGGGGGTGTCGCTACCGAAAATGAAAAAAAAATACTGTGTGCAGGAGATATTGTTGATGGGCACACGCTTAGCAAAATCGCTCCTAAGTTTAAAATAATTCATGAAACTTCTATTCTTCACATAAAAAAATGAGTATCGATATTTTATTTGTCCACCCGAATGCATCTAAGATAATTTATCAAGAATTAGCCAATAAAAACTCCGCAATTGAACCGCCAATTTGGGCAGGCATGCTGGCCAACAGTGTTCTTCAGAGTGGTTTTAGGACAGAGGTTTTAGATGCTGAGGTGGAACAACTTGACTTTTTATCTTGTGCTAAAACGATTATCCAGTACAAAGCAAGGATTATATGTTTTGTAGTTTATGGTCAGCAACCTAGTGCATCATCTCAAAATATGGAAGGCGCAGTTGCAACAGCAATCGAATTAAGAAAACTAGACCCTTCTGTTTTTGTACTCTTCGTTGGTGGGCACGTTGCAGCCCTTCCGGTTGAAACTCTTGAAAATGAGAGCTGTATAGATGCAGTTTGTCAGAATGAAGGAGTTTACACAATTCGGGAACTGGTCTCTCTACCAAAGTTATCGGAAGAATACCTAAAAGGGGTAGACGGTTTGACATATAGAGACTCTACGAACAATATAATTGTGAACTCTCCTTCAAAACTTGTACCCAAAGCTGATTTAGAAAAAGATTTACCCGGGATTGCATGGGGATTATTACCACCGCTGAAAAAATACAGAACAGCAGGTTGGCATTCGTGGTCGAACAATACAGAAAAACAGCCGTTTGCGGCATTGTATACGAGTTTAGGCTGTCCGTATAAATGTTCATTTTGTATGATCAATATTATAAACAGAACTGACAATTCACCTTCGGTTACTAGCGATAAAAGCAATATATTCCGTTGGTGGCAACCCGACTTTATTATTAAAACTTTTGATTATCTTGCAAATCAAGGTGTCATAAATATAAAAATTGCAGACGAGTTATTTGTTCTAAATCCTAATCATTTTTTACGTATTTGTGAATTAATAGTGGAACGGGGATATCAATTTAATATTTGGGCTTATTCGAGAGTTGACACGTGCAAGCCGAAATATCTCGAGATGCTCAAGAAAGCTGGAGTTAATTGGCTTGGGTTGGGTATAGAAAACCCGGACAATGAAAATAGGAGGGTTATTCACAAGGAGGGTTTTAAGGAAGTTAGTGTTTTAGAGCAAATCCGTGTCATCAGAAGCGAAGGAATAAATGTAGGTGGCAATTACATTTTTGGATTACCTTTTGATGATAATGAAAGCATGCAAAGGACTTTGAATTTTGCCATAGAAAACCCGACTGAAATGGCAAATTTTTACTGTGCTATGGCTTACCCAGGCAGCCCGCTTTTTGCTGAAGCTAGAAAATTGGGCTATCAATTACCGAAGTCCTATGCCGGGTTTAGTCAACACTCATATGAGACATTGAACTTAAGAAACAAAAATTTGACTGCTGCTGAGATATTGACTTTTAGAGATAAGGCATGGAAGGCTTATCACGAAAGCCCAAATTATTTGGGTTTGATGGAAGAAAAATTTGGAAAAAAGGCAGTAGAGGAGTTGAACGACACCAAAAAGATAGCTCTCAAGAGGCGTATACTTGAGCAAGATGCTCAAGCAGTACGTTAGTCTTTAGGCTGGTTAGAAATGAGTTTCAACGAAGAAATAAGAAAAAGAATATTTAAAAAAGCATGTCTCGCACGGGCTTTTGAAGAAGAAGTGTATCGCAGAGTATCAGAGAAACAAATAAAGATTCCAGTATATTTATCAGCCGGACAGGAGTTTATATCAGCAACAATAGCAGTTTTTCTGGAAGAATTTCAAGTAGATGAAAAGCAAATTTTCATTCAGCATAGGGGACACGCAACTTATTTGAGCTTTGGAGGTTCTTTGACTGAATTGATCTTTGAACTCCTCGGAGATAGTCGTGGGTGTTCAAACGGAATGGGGGGATCGGCTTCAATCCAGTGCAGAGAGAAAAATATTTATGGTCATGACGGGCTCATGGGCTCTCATGGACCTATATCGGTTGGAATGTGCTACGGAAATAAAAAGTTCACTCTTTGCTTCGCGGGCGATGCGGCTGCTGAGGAGGATTATTTTTTAGCTGCAATTGGTTGGGCTTCTACAAAAAAACTCCCTATTTGGTTCATTATAGAGGACAATAATCTATCGATTTTGACAGAAAAAAAAATTAGAAGGAGTTGGGAAATGCATGATATCGCTTCCGCTTTTAAGATGGAGGCGTTTAGTGTTTCCGATGATCCATATGAGTTGTGGGCTAAGTTATTGGAAAGCTCAATCAAAAAACCTCTTTTACTGAACGTAAACACTAATAGACTGTTTTGGCATGCAGGAGCGGGTGTAGATTCTCCAGACATACCCGATATACATAAAAATTGGTTAACAAATGATAACAGGAGTATTTTTGAGCAAGAAAAACGGAGAGTGTCAGATGCGTGGAGCAAATGTCTAAGACTCTTAGAGAAAAAATAAAGGAAATTACAAAGAAACATCTTGTTGAGTCAAATGGCTTAGCGTTAGGTCAATGTTTGACCGCAGTAGGGTGGGTTGGTGGAACGCTGCCTGAGCTATATGAAGAAAATGGCATGGTTGAAGTTTCTATGGCAGACGTTGCGGGTGGTGGATTCGCTGTGGGCATGGCGCTTGCTGGCCGAAGGCCGATGTATATTATTCGCTATCAGGGCTTCAACTGGTTTAACGCTCCGATAATAATTAACTACGCTTGCAAATCAAAAGAGATCTGGGGCGTGCCTTGTCCTATGTTTGTAAGGTCGATTGCTATGGAGGGAGGAATTGGCCCTGTTGCAGGTTCATCCCATCATTCTTTGTACTACCGAATGCCAGGCGTAATTATAAGGTCCCCGATGAGTCCTATGGAATACGAAAAATGCTATAACGATTTCATGAAAAGCGAGGATGTTTACTATGTTTCAGAACACAGAGCGTCTTACGGAAATTCTAATGAATTGGAAAATATAACCTTCTCTAAACCAGATATTTGCTTGTTTCCAATTTCAATAACTAGATTTGCGGCAATGGAAGCTGCCGACAGTCTTGCGAAGAAAGGGTATAAAATTGCTGTCTATCATATAGAAACAATCAAACCGTTTAAAATAGAACCCGAAACCAAAGTAAGTCTTATAGTTTCGGGACTAGGACTCGTTCTTGATGACGATTATTGCGACGGCGTCGCGAAAGCTATTGCATTTGATCTTTCTAAAGAAACCGGTTCTTTTATGGAAGTGATTGGACTGAAAAATAGAACGGCGGGATTTTCTGCAAAAGTTGATAATTTACCCCCAGATAAATCAGATATTGAAAAAAAAGTTATAGAGATGCTTGAAAGGAAAAAATAGTGGGTTCACCCAGATTTCCATTAATGAGAAATAATATAGCAAGAGAAGATTTAGATGCTGTAATTTCATATCTAAAAACTGAAGACCCAATACTTACAAATGGGGCTAACGTTAGGGCTTTTGAGGCTGCATGGTCAAAATGGTTAGGTGTTAAATATTCAGTTTTTGTGAACTCAGGATCTTCAGCAAATTTACTGAGCTTATTTATTTTAAAAGAACGTTTCCCAGAGGGCGGTGAGGTAATTGTTCCTCCACTCACATGGGTGTCAGATATCGTCAGTGTAATAGTCGCTGGATTTAGACCAGTGTTTTGTGACATAGCCCCGCAAACGTTAGGTCTCAATTTTAATGAAGTTAAAAAAAAGATTACAAAAGAAACACGTGCAGTTTTCATAACGCACGCGCAAGGATTTAACGCAGTTAGTGACGAGCTGATTGATTTACTTGATGAGAAAAAAGTTATTTTGATAGAAGATGTTTGTGAATCTCATGGCGCAACACACAATGGAAAGAAAGTTGGAACTTTTGGTTGGATGTCGAATTTTAGTTTTTATTATGCTCACCATATGAGTACGATTGAAGGTGGAATGATCTGTACTAACGATGAGAGTACTTATCAAAGCCTGAGAATTTTGCGGTCACACGGTATGTTGAGAGAGAGCACTTCTGATGAGCTTAAAAGAGAGATTCAGGAAAATAATCCAGAACTCAACCCTGAGTTTATATTTACCCACGTAGGCTTCAATATGAGAAATACTGAGATTGGTGGAATATTGGGACAGAGTCAACTATTAAGGTTGTCCGAAAATGTATCAATTCGCACGAGAAATTTAGAGTTGTTTTTATCGGGGATTGATAACAATTTATATCAGACTGATTTTGCTGTTGAAGGATCAAGTAACTACGCATTCAATCTCATCCTAAAAAAGAAAGATTATGAATTCGTTCAAAGACTCATGAAACATCTTAAAGAAAATGGTGTAGAGTTTCGAAGAGGTAGTGCCGGAGGGGGTAATCAACTTCGTCAACCTTATTTAAAAAATTATGTTGATCATAATGAATACAAAAATTATCCGATTACAGAGCACATTCACTTTTTTGGTTTTTATCTGGGTAATTATCCAAGCTTGTCTGAAGATGAGGTAAAAGAACTAGTTCACTTAATTAATAATATTAAATAATTTGGGGAATAAATTAAATGAAAATATTACTAACTGGTGGAGCTGGGTATATCGGCTCGATACTTACAAATGACTTGCTTAGGGAAGATCATTCTGTAACTGTTTTAGACAACTTTTCTTATGGGCAGTCTAGTTTAAACCATCTTTGTCATCATCGAAATTTTAATGTTATTAAAGGCGATGTCAGAGATTCTTCTTTATTACGAAATGAAATAAAAGTTCATGACGTGATTATACCTCTTGCCGCTCTTGTTGGCGCTCCGCTATGTAATTTTAACAAAGTTGGTGCGAGGACAATAAACTACGACTCAATAATATCTTTACTCAGCGAGGTATCACAAAATCAACTTATTCTTATGCCTACTACAAATAGTGCTTACGGTAGTGGGGATGATCAAAATATGTGTGATGAGACTTCAGAATTACATCCATTATCAAATTACGCTATTGACAAGGTAGAGGTTGAGCAAAAGCTAATGGAGCATCCGAATTCAATAAGTTTTAGGTTGGCAACTGTTTTCGGAATGTCTCCGAGAATGAGATTAGACCTTCTTGTAAATGACTTTACTTATAGAGCAGTCAATGACAAGTTTGTCGTTTTATTTGAATCTACTTTTAAACGAAATTATATTCATGTACGAGATGTATCGAAAGTTTTTCTCCACGGCATTAACAACTACGATAAAATGAAAAACCAAATTTTTAATGTTGGCTTATCTGAGGCAAATTTGTCAAAAGAAGAACTATGTAAAAGAATAAAAAAAATAATCCCGCAGTTTAGTTATTTTGAAGATTCTTTACAAGAGGACCCAGATAAACGAAATTATATAGTCTCGAATGACAAAATAGAGTCGACTGGGTTCAAGCCGGATTGGTCTATTGACGCGGGAATCAAAGAGCTTATAAAGGGATTTAAAATGATAAATAATAGAAAATATGGGAATATCTAGGAAGACCAAGATATATTTAGCCGGCCATAGAGGATTCTTGGGGACGGCAATTTATGATTGCTTGAAAGAAAATGATTTTGAGAATGTTATAACTTTTACTAGAAAAGAACTTGATTTAAGTAATACGATTGATACTTTACATAAGTTAAGTGAAAGCGAGCCAGAAATTATACTTAATGCCGCTGGAATGACAGGGGGCGTGATATTTAACCAAAAAAACCCTGCTTCGCTTGCATTGCAAAATCTTTTGCTTCAAAATTCGATCTTCTTTTCTGCTACTAAGATACCCAGTATTTCACGCGTAATTTATTTTGGTTCCTCATGCATGTATCCCAGGTCTCAAAACACTCCTATGAATGAGGAGTTATTGTTTAGAGGGCAATTAGAGCCAACAAGTTTTGCATACGCTATGGCTAAATTAAGTGGTGTCTCTGTTGGGGAAGCGATCAATAAAGAGTTAAATAACTGTTCAGTTACCAGCATTATTCCCTCAGGTGTTTACGGACCAGGTGACAACTTTGATTTAAAATCGTCTCACGTTGTAGCGGCTTTGATAAAAAAGTTCTCTATTGCAAAAGACGAAAACATACCAGAAGTTACTCTTTTTGGTGATGGGTCTCCAGTACGTCAGTTTTTATTTATTAAAGATCTAGCTAAATTTATCGTGTATTGTTTGGATAATTTCCAATCATCAAAGGGGATTTTCAATGTTGGTAATGAGAAGGGTGTTTCAATTGCCGAACTCGCTCAGCTTATAAAAAATGAGGTTAACTATAAAGGGGAAGTATTATGGGATACCTCAAAGCCTAACGGGGCACCTTACAAAGTGCTCGATACGGGGAAATGCTTAAACCTCGGATGGTCTCCGAGCACTTCGTTTCCAGAAGGTTTGAGAGAAACAGTTAGTTTTTTTTCTTCTTTGAAATAGCGTTAATCTTTAAGGAAATTTATGAGTAAAACAATACAAACTGTGATTCTTTGTGGGGGGTCCGGAAAAAGGCTATGGCCAGTTTCCCGAAAAGCTCAACCAAAACAGTTTGTTAGTCTCATAAATGGGAAGACACTATTGCAGCAAACTTTGGAAAGAGTTGGTTCACCAGCAGCAAAAAAGTTTTTTTTAGAAAATGGTTACCATCTTGCTGAGAAACCTATATGCATAGGTTCGGAAATACACCGCTATCAGATCCAAGATGATGCAGAATCAATTGGTATCCCAGTGAAATGTATACTCGAGCCCGTTTCGAGAAATACTGCCGCAGCAATGGCGGTCGTTGCTTGTTATAAAGCAGACAATAACTCTGACTTATTAGTTTTTTGTCCTTCTGATCATTATATTGAGGATACTGCAAGTTATTTGCAGTCACTACTGGAAGCATTCAATGCAGTTAATTCTTCCGAAATAATTACGCTCGGTGTTAAGCCAAGTTTTGGCAGCACGGCATATGGATACCTTGAGGTTGAAGAGAGTTATTTGAACCATCATGTTTACCCTGTTAAAAAATTTATTGAAAAACCCTGTGAAAAAGTTGCGTCCCATCTTGCAAAAAAAAATAATATTTTTTGGAATGCTGGTAGTTTTATTACTCGAGTGGATAATTTATATTCGGCGATCTCTGCATACAGACCGGACATACTTAAATTTGCAAAAGACTCATTTGAAAAAGCGAGGGTAGAAAGTCAAACTGTATTCCTAGATAAAGAAAAATTTAGCAACTGTCCCTCAGAATCAATCGATTACGCTGTATTAGAATATTATTCAAATTTGAAATTGGTTGAATTGAAAACGGAGTGGAGTGACGTTGGTAGCTGGAATTCTTTGGCTAATTTGTTTAAATCCAATGCTCACAATAACAGGACCAATAGCAGCCAAGCACAGTTCTTTAACTCGAAGGATTCTTTTATTTATTCTTCAACCGAACGACCTGTGGTGGCAGTAGGCGTTGACAAAATGATTATTGTTGAAACGTCAGACGCGATTATGATTACAAACTCTCATCAATCAGAATCTATTAAGCAAGTGGTAGATGAATTAGAAAAAAAGAATATTGCTCAAGTGAATAGTCATCGTAAAGTAAATCGTCCATGGGGTGCATTTGATTCAGTTGACTCTGGAGAACGGTTTCAGGTAAAACGTATTTTTGTAAAGCCAGGTGGAAGGTTATCTTTACAGAGACACGAGAAACGCGCCGAGCATTGGGTAGTCATAAGTGGAACAGCGAAAGTTACGCGAGGAGAGGAAGTTTTTAATCTTGAGGAAAATGAGTCGACGTTTATACCAAAAGGAGTGGTTCACAGGTTAGAAAATCTAGGCGATACCCCATTAGAGATTATTGAAGTTCAAACTGGAACATATTTTGGAGAAGATGATATTTTTAGGTTAGAGGATGAATACGGTCGTAAGGTTTAACAAAAACAGGGTTATCTCAGTAGTTCTAGAACTGTTTGCGCGCTTTGATTAGCTTGAGCTAACATTGCTGTGGCTGCCTGTTGGATTATTTGAGTTCGCGTTAATTCGGTTGTTTCCTTAGCGTAATCTGCATCTAGTATTTTACTTTGTGATGCTTCTGTATTTGTTACGATGTTGGTTAAGTTATCAATTGTATGAGTAAGTCTATTCTGAATAGCGCCAAGATTTGATCGCTCGGCAGCGACATAGTCAAGCGCGTAGTCTATAGCCCCCAAAGCTTTTTCTGAATCCTCTTGTGTTTCAATTGATAGGGCAGATATCGACAAATCCGCTCCTTCAATTGGGATATAGGCTGAAGACATTTCATTATTTTGAATCTGGGTTGTTGGAGAATAATTTATGACCTTTGATTGTACTGAACCTTTTCCATTTAGTGAGATTGTATCCCCTTGACCAGCACTTGGGTTCCACGAACCTTGCCTACCTGTCGCAGATGTGAATTCCTGGAGAATTATGCGACCTCCATCTAATCTCTTAAAAGTTATGTTTCCGTCAAGGTCCATACTAACTTTTATATTGGACGCTGCGATAGATTCTTCAAGTGTTTGCAAAAAATTCTCAACACTCTGTTTGTTACTAATATCCACTGTGGTGGGCGCAAGCTCATATATAGTTTCACCGTCTGATAGTTTAAGTGCAAATATGTCATCTCCCTCTATATTTAGTACAGCCTCTGTATGTAAAGCTCCGGTGCCTTGTGCAGTAGCATTTTGAGCTACCGTGTGTGCTTCAAATAAAAAGGAAGTGGCTTCTCCTTGACCGGGTGCTGGAGAGATATTTGCAACTAAGTTCCTATGTTTATCACTAGAGACATAACCACCTAAAACTATTTCCCCACCGTCTCTCTGATACAAAGTAATGGTATTTTCAAAGAACGAGTATTCGAATACGTCCCTTGGGTGGACCGCATTAAGGGTTCTCATTAAAGTATCGAGTTTTCCTTTCAATATTGATGAGCCGAATGGATGCTCAGCATTCCAATTAATAATATTAGAGCTCATTAAGGCAGACCCGGAGGTTATAGATTCTCCATCTAAATATTTACCATTAACTTGTATGTTAAATCCGATATCGGAAGTGCCAAAATCAATAGTTATTGCAGTTGAATTGTATACGTCACCCTGTGCCGTTGAGGAATTTGTATCGACTGTGTACATTTTGTTGGGTGGGCCAGTTACAAAGTCATTTAAGAAGATTAATCCGGTCTTACATAAAGTATTTGCAGATGCGTCTATCCCAAATCCGATTGATCGGCCAGCTGGATCTCGAATAACTAGCTCCGCTGTATCAGCATCGTATCTAACGGTTATATCACTTAGGTCTGCAGCCATGATTGCACTTCCATCGTTCGGATCTCTCAAACTTATATCTGCAGCCCTGAGTGCGACTTGAGTTGCAGATGCAAATTGGACACCATCTGTTAGCCCCCCATCAGTTGCAGAGCCATTAACATTAATAGTCAAATTTGCTGAGTTACTTACACCATCAACAGTAAAAGAAAATCTGTCAGTGCCAGTAGCAGAATAATCTTGTCCAAAGGCGGAAGTGTTAATTTTTAGACGTGTTTCAGAATAATAAGCATTTTTGTCTGCTAAAACGTTGGCAGCGCCCGGCTCATTTATTGGTGTAGCAGTCATAAATCCGACTGAACTACTGAAATCCTCAATTGCAATTGCTCTTCCTTTTTTGTTTTTGATTAGTAAATGGTCTCCACTCATTGCTACGTCCCATTCTGACATATCAAAACTACTGTCTGTTTGGTTCAGATTCGCAATACCTGATGATAGTGCCTGAAGAACTGCACTTTTTATCTCTCCCTCTGAAATAGTTTTATAGACATTCAATCCACTTCCCGGGAACTCTGCATAAATATCTCCATCGCCATTGGTAATCCTAAATGAGTATTCAGCCGAACTATAATTACCTACTTGATCAGAAAATCGGATTGACATCTGGGTTTCTTCGGTAATTCCAGTAAAGGTCGCTGATGCTTTTGTTGGTAAGTTTGTTGTGTTTGCAGTCGTTAGCAGAATGGGATCGTAGAGCCCGTCAACTTGATTTTCATTTTCAATTCTCAGGAGTACTTGACTGTCTGCACTAGCTTGATAATTTTCAAGAGAGGTTTTCCCCCCAGCCGAATTTTTTACAATTAGCGTATTGTCTTCCCACTCAACTGTGAGATTATTTCTTGCTGTCTCGCGTGCGATCAAAGGTCCACAGTTTACTGCATCTGTTCCGAAGAGGAATCCGTTTCCAATTCCTTGGCTGACTTTGATTCTTCGACCCTCTTCGTCATTGATTATAAAGCTTCCATTAGCAGAGCTGACAGTTATCCTATCATCAAACAATCTTTGTAATTCGTCTTGAAGCGCAGTAATAATATTTGTTTGAGAGACACTGGTCGTATCTAGTCCGGAAGTAGATGTAAGTCTTTGTCTTATATCAACCTGGACAGATGGTCCAGCATCCAACGAGATTGAAAATTGTGTATTAGCAAATTTAGAACTGTTTGTTATGTCGATAACGTTTGTACCTGTGCTGGTCATTTGCGTCGAACCTGTTATCGTAGTGTCTGTTTGTGCGGATCTCAAAGAAAGATTTATCTTTTCTACAAAACTGTCTTTGCTAAATTGATTTGTGAGATCGACTGACACGTTGTCGATCAACTTTGAAATATTTGATACCTCATCGATCAAAGTAAAAGTATATGAATCTTCCGAAGATGTATTTAAAAACTCAAGTTGCATCGATGTTGTGATGGCTGGCACCCCTTCTGCGGTAGTACCAACCAAAATAGGGTCAGGAGGGGGGCAATATTCTGCCGCGGCGGCAGCATTTGATTTTGCAACCCCAAGAACTTCAGTTCCCATGCTCCCAATTGATACATTCATAATTTGGCCCTTATTCGCACCAATTTGAAATACTTTACAATCCCAACTACCGTCTAGAATATTCATTGAGTTAAATTGGGTAGTCTCGGAAATTCGGTCAATTTCTCTAATCAATTGATTTACTTCATCTTGAAGATATTCGCGGTCTTTTTGACTATTAGTGTCATTTGCTGCTTGAATACTAAGTTCCCGCATTCTCTGAAGCATCGCAGTAATTTCTTCCATAGCCCCTTCAGCAGTGGATATAACGGAAATTCCATCATGGGCATTTTTTACTGCCATGGTAAGTCCCTTTATTTGCGCCTCCATTCTTGTAGAAATTGCTAGGCCCGCAGCATCGTCTGACGCTGAATTTATTCTGTAACCTGTCGATAATCTTTCCATGGCAGTTGAAAGATTACGGTCATTAATACTTAATGCGTCCTGTGTTATAAGGGATTTTATATTTGTGTTAATTACTGCCAAGGGCGTACCTCAACTGAATGTTGGTGTATTTACACAAGCAAAATATGTGTCAATTTTTAGGAAATATGCACATGAAGGAAATAAAAATGACTACTATCCCCAACCTAGAGAGAAAAACTAGAAGTTCGGTGAGTTTTTCATGGAAGGACGGTAGTAATTATGATGGAGAAATAATAAATGGGAAGCCTGATGGACAAGGAACATATGTATGGCCCGACGGTGACAAGTATGTTGGAGCATGGAAAAATGGTCAGCGGGATGGGTTAGGTTGTCATTCACGGAAAAACGGATTCATATTCATAGGAGAGTTTCAGAACAATCAACCTCATGGGGAAGGTTTTTATGTTGGGCCCGATGGCATCTGTTACTCTGGAACATGGGTAGAAGGAAAACAACAGGGAAAAGGTATGCTTAAGGGCCAAAAAGAGGGAGTAATATTTTTTGGTCAGTGGCAGGGCGGAGTTCCCAAAACTCGCCAAACTTGCTAGTTGATAAATACTTTGGCAGTTAGCAACTGCGTTATTTTAGTAATAGTCTCATCCGCTTCCAACAGTTGATTTTCTTCACATGTTGACTTTATACCAATACAATAACAACCGGCTTTCTTTGCTGATGTAATCCCCAATGGTGCATTTTCAATTACGACGCAAGCCTTAGGATCCATCTTCAATTGCTCGCAGGCTTTAAGGTAGGGCTCTGGAGAAGGCTTGTTCTTTTCAACTGCATCGCCGCATACCAAACATTTGAATAGAGCTAAAAACTCCTTCGGAACGGTCTTTTTGAGTTGATCTTCATGCCCGGCTGTCACGATTGCTAGGGGATATTTGCTAGTTAAAAATTGTATCAACTCCAAAACGCCAGGGTAGAAGGAAACAGGCGTATTTTTGTGCATAGCAACATATAATTGTTTTTTTCTCTTAACAATTTTTTCAATAATTTTTTCTTCCCTTGACCCGACAAATTTTTCCGCAATTTTACCTAAAGAAGCTCCTTCCAAAGGATAGTAGTCTCTTTCATTGAGCGTAACACCAATTTCCTCAAGGGATTGTTTCCAACATAAAAAATGGTTATGCATGGTATCAGCGAGAGTTCCATCAAAATCAAACAGAATTGCTTGTACCTGCATTAAATTCAAATCGTTTTTATTTACTCTTTTGCTTTCTCTACAGCAGTCTTCATCCAAACTGCCATATTATCGTAGTGAGGGCTTGAAACAATATTTCCCGAGACCACACAAGGCTCTCGAGAATAAGTAGCACCAGAGTTATTGATATCATCCTCAATACTGTAATATCCAGAAATAGTGTGACCTTTAGTTATTTTTGCTGAAATCATTAATTGAGCGCCATGACATGTCGATGCAATAATTTTACCTTTCTCATACCATTCTGAAATAAAGCTAAGCACCTGTTTTTCCTGTCTTAATTTCTCCAGCGCTTTAACTCCTCCGGGAAGCACAAGTAAAGAGCATTCATTTAGAAGCTTATCTCTCACGCTATTAGTAGTAAGTTCCTCAACGAGCCGATTAGCCGGAACATGACAGCCCAAAATTCCAAAAATCCGTCCTGTTTTGTTAGCGAACAGGTGCACCGCTTCACCCTGTTCAATTTCCTCTAGTAAACGGTAGTATGGATATACAACTTCTTGATCTTGAAAACCTTCGTAGGTAAGGATAAGCGAATTCAATTTTATTTCCTTCGGTGATGATTGTAAGTTAAATAATACCATAGCCATAAAACCGTTTTTTTAAATAGAATTTTTAAAGATTTTTGAGCATGAGTCGACTACATATGGGAGCAAGGGAGGAAGTGATTATATGTCCATTGAGTCGAATTTTTTGGCTTCTAATTATTTACAGAACAGATTAAATGGCTTGTCCAATAACGAAGCTGTATCGTCTGTGAATTCGGCACTGACTAATGGTTCATCCAATGGGGTAGACCGTCAATTTTCAATTTCAGCATCAGACGGCCAATATATCTTGCTGAAGGACACGGTAGACCAATATACAAAACATACAACACTTGTTCAAATTTCTAACGCT
>JAOINB010000015.1 GCA_028139135.1 Betaproteobacteria bacterium | reverse complement strand
CAAAACGGTGTTGAGGAGGATGAGAGGAAAAAATTAAAACCAGATGATATTTCCTTAAAATCATTACAAATTTCAGCGCCAGTCAATATGACCACGGCGGAATCTTCGAGGGCAATAAGAGATGCTGTTTCTCTTTCAAACGGGGTTGAATTAACTAGAGATCTCGGGAATCTGCCACCTAATATTTGTACTCCTGGGTATATTCGGGATGTAGCTAAGCGTCTTACAAAAGGTACTAAACTGAAATGTGAGATCTTTGATAAAAAGAAATTAGAAAAACTTGGTATGGGTTCTTTTCTGGCTGTAGCTCAGGGTTCTGTTCAGCCACCTTATATGGTTGTTCTTACCCATAATGGTGGTAAAGCAAATGAGGCGCCTATAGTTTTCGTAGGCAAAGGAATTACATTTGATTCAGGAGGAATATCTATTAAACCTTCGGCTGCAATGGATGAAATGAAATATGATATGTGCGGCGCAGCAACAGTTTTAGGTCTCATGAAGACTGTAGCTGAGAGTGGTATTAAAAAAAATATCATAGGTGTTGTTGTTACCTGTGAGAATATGCCGAGTGGAACTGCGACTCGTCCGGGTGATATTGTCACTTCGAAATCGGGGCGAACAATTGAGATACTAAATACGGACGCGGAAGGAAGGCTCATTCTTTGCGATGCTCTTACTTACGTAGAGCGTTTCAAGCCAAAGGCAGTAATCGATATTGCAACTTTGACAGGAGCTTGTGTAATTGCTCTGGGAGGTGTCAATACAGGCCTTTTTTCTGCTGACGATAAACTTGCGGATGCGCTCACTGAGGCTGGGAAAAGATCTTTAGATCCGGCTTGGCGTCTACCTTTGGAAGAGGAGTATCAGGAGCTTATAAATTCTCCGTTCGCTGATGTTGCTAATGTTGGGGGTCGGGAGGCTGGTAGTGTTACCGCAGCTTGTTTTTTGTGGCGATTTGCGAAGAGTTATCCATGGGCGCACCTAGATATTGCAGGAACTGCCTGGTTGAGTGGTAGTAAGAAAAATGCAACTGGCCGGCCTGTTCCGCTGTTGTGGGAATTTATTTCAGAATATTAAAATTGACCAGAATCGATTTTTACTATGACGTCACAGACATACTTTCGTTTGCAAGTCGAATGGTCCGAAAGCTATATTATGAGAGGGTTATCTCTGCCAAACATCCACTGGTGATTCGTTGTAAAGATCAATCACACTGTGAAGAGGTGAGTTATTCAATTCAGAATTTTTCAAAGAAAGATTTCTTACCTTGCGCAGAGTTTTCTGACAAGAGCGCGGATTTATTTCCTATAATCTTATCGACCGTTTCGGAGATACCATTATGGGCAGATGACATAGTCGTTTTAATAAATTTAGATACAAAAATCGAAATAACTTTTAGCTCGTACTGTAGACTTGTAGAGATCGTTGATCAAACCGAACTCAACCGACAAAAAGGACGTGAGAGGTATAAATATTACAAGGAACGAGGCTATGAAATCTTTGGCCACAGAGTTGACAAATGAATAAAGCTAATCGAAAAGTTTATGACCCTTCTGACATTGAAAAAAGATGGATTAGGGAATGGGAGTCTCGGTCACTACACTCAATGTCGAAGGGTAATAATACTGACGACAAAACTTTTAGTATTCAACTTCCTCCTCCTAATGTCACAGGTACGCTTCACATGGGCCACGCATTTAACCAAACTCTTATGGATATTCTAGTAAGGTGGAATAGAATGCTTGGAAAAAAAACTATTTGGATTCCTGGAACTGATCATGCTGGTATTGCTACGCAGTTGGTTGTTGAGCGAAATTTAGGAGCCGAAGGCTTTACAAAAGAGGATTTAGGTAGAGACAAATTTATACAAAAAGTTTGGGACTGGAAAAAAGTATCTGGCGATACCATCACGAGTCAAATGAGACGTCTAGGTTCTAGTTGTGATTGGGATTCGGAATATTTTACAATGGATGCTACCCGCTCCAGGGTGGTTCAAAAAGCGTTTGTAACATTATTTAACCAGGGCCTGATTTATCGAGGAAACAGATTAGTCAATTGGGATCCTGTTCTTATGACTGCCATATCAGACTTAGAAGTTGTTACGGAAGACACGGACGGATTTATTTGGACAATAAATTATCCATTAGTAGATACAGAAAATTCATCAAAGTCTATTGATACGGAAACTCTGAGTGTGGCTACCACTCGCCCAGAAACTATTTTAGGTGATGTAGCAGTTGCTGTTAACCCTCATGACGAACGATATAGAAAGTTAGTGGGGAGACTAGTGAGAGTACCGATAATTAACCGTACTGTGCCTATTGTTGCTGATGATTCCGTTGACATGGATTTTGGTACTGGCTGTGTAAAAATTACTCCTGCGCATGACTTTAATGATTATGAAGTGGGTAAAAGACACTCACTAGAGAGCATTAACATATTAACTAAAGATGGAAAAATTAATGACAATGCTCCCGCCAGATTTGTAGGATCTGATCGATTTGTTGCTAGAGAAGGGATATTGAAAGAATTACGAGATGAAGGTTTTTTAGTCTCTCAAGAAAAACATAGATTGGCTCTTAAGAGGGGAGATAGGAGTGGAACTGTTATAGAACCTATGTTAACCAAACAGTGGTTTATCAATGTGAACAAAAAAGCACCACACGATACGCCGAGCGCAGGAAAGTCTTTTGCTGAGCAAGGGCTAGAAGCTCTTTCAAATGGGAGTCTTCGTTTTGTTCCAGGTATGTGGAAAAATACCTACCGGAGTTGGTTTGCGGATTTACAGGATTGGTGTATATCAAGACAGCTTTGGTGGGGACATCAAATTCCTGCATGGTATAAACTTAATTCAAAAGGTGACGTTATTGAAGAAGAAAAAGTGTATGTAGCTTCGTCTAAGATAGCCGCTAAAAAATTAGCTGAAAAAGACGGTTGGTATGGTGAATTACTTCAAGAAACTGACGTTTTAGATACATGGTTTTCCTCTGCACTTGTTCCATTTTCTACGTTGATGGATGAGGATTTTTCGTGGAATGAACATAGTGGTGTTCCAAAATTGAATAAAAATCTTGAGTGTTTTTTGCCCTCTTCTGTTCTAGTTACCGGGTTTGATATTATTTTTTTCTGGGTAGCACGTATGGTGATGATGACAAGTCACTTCACAGGCATTATTCCTTTCAGAGATGTATATATTCATGCATTAGTCAGAGATTCTGAGGGTAATAAAATGAGCAAGAGTAAAGGCAACACGCTCGATCCTTTAGACATAATCGACGGAATTTCATTGGAAGACCTTCTGTCCAAAAGGTGTAAAGGTTTACTCACTGCAAAAGATTCGAGTCTAGTGCGTGAGAGGACAAGAAAAGAATTTCCAAACGGCATTAATGCTTATGGTGTGGATGCCCTTCGATTCACTTTTGCAAGTATGGCTAGCCCAGGGAGAAACATTAATTTTGACCTATCTAGATGTGAGGGATATAGAAATTTTTGCAATAAACTGTGGAATGCATATCGTTTCATTCTGATGCAATGTGAGGAGAAGGATAATGGGATTGGCGTATGCGGAGGTGATTGTGGGATTGACGGAAATTTATTTTTTTCGCGTTTTGATCGATGGATTGTATCGAAGCAAAATTTAGTTTTTCAAAAGATTTCAGATAATCTAGAGAATTATCGGTTTGATTTAGCCTCTAAAGAACTTTATGAATTTATATGGAATGATTTTTGTGACTGGTATCTTGAGATATGCAAGACACAGTTAAGTATAAATAGAGATAATTTAAATAGAGCCACACGAAGATCCATGCTTAGAGTTTTTGAATCATCCTTGAGGCTACTTCACCCTTTCTTACCTTTTCTCACTGAGGAAATTTGGCAGTCGATTGCAAGGCTTGCAGGAAAATCCACAAGGCTTAAAGACAACGAAGATGACTCGATCACGTCTAAAGATTTTCCTATTCAGGATAAAAAGAAAATTGATGAGATGTCCTTAACTTACATGAAAAATTTTCAAAATATTGTAGTTTCGATTCGAATATTAAGATCCGAAATGCAACTTTCACCTAGTGAAAGACCGGAGGCAATATTTATTGTTAAGGAGAGTGTACCTCTAATTAATTATTCTGGGGAGGATGAACAGACGAACCTCTTTTTAGAAAAATTAGGTTTTGATTGCATTCAAAATTTAGCTAAACTCAGTGTGATTAGTGTTGTAGAAAATCTTCCTCCAGACATGAATCATGTACCTTTCCAAGTGGTTGGTGATATAAAAATTCTACTCAAAGTTAAGATTGACAAAAATCTCGAAGTTAGCAGACTACAGAAGGAAATAGATAGACTTAACCTGGAACTTGTAAAAGTTGAAGAACAGTTATCAAACAAATCATTTGTTGAGAAAGCACCGGAAAAAATTGTCAACTCACAAAAAGAAAAACGTACAGAGTATACAATGAAAATCTCTGAGCTTAACGAACGATTGGGTAGCATTAATTTATAAATAAATCTTTTAAAATTGTTCCCGTTGGCGTTTTTTTATTTTTGACTTTAATTGGCGTATCTCCCGAAACAAGAAAACCTCCATTGTTTCCGCCCTCAGGTCCTAGTTCAATTATCCAATCAGCTTCCGTCCATATATCGGTATTATGCTCGATAATAACTATTGTATTACCCGTTTCAACAAGTTTCTTCAGGATTGATATGAGATTTTTCACATCTGCCATATGTAATCCAATAGTTGGTTCATCAAACACATAAAGTGTTTTTTCAGAACTTTTTGCTTTTTGAAGTTCTGCTATTAGTTTCAATCGTTGTGCTTCACCTCCAGATAGAGTTGAACTAGGTTGCCCTAGTCTAAGATAACCCAATCCAAAGTCAGACATTAATTGTAATCCCTTACTAATTTTTCTGTGATTAGCAAAAAATGTACAAGCCGCTTCTACGCTCATATTAAGTACGTCAGAAATACTTTTTCCCTGCCAAAGGACCGATCTAATTTCATGCTCAAACCTATTCCCATCACATGATTCGCACTTTGTCGAGACATTCGGAAGGAAGTTCATCTGAACACTTTCTACTCCTAGTCCCTTGCAAGTCTGACATCGCCCATCACCAGAGTTATAGGAAAAGTACGAAGCATTCCAACCTTTCGTTTTTGCTCCGTTAGTTTCAGCAAAAATTCTTCTGATATCATCCCAGATATTAATATACGTTGAAGGTGTTGATCGAGGAGTTTTTCCTATAGGGGATTGGTCCACTTCTAAGATTTTATCAAACCTTTCCCAATTTACTATTCTATGACAAAAGAAAAATTCTGGTACTGGTCTATCATCCGAATTTGTTCTGTTGCCTAAAAGTTCTCTAATATTTCTCGTAAGAACTCCCTTTAAAAGAGAGGATTTTCCGCTTCCAGATACTCCGGTAAGTACATTTAACTTATTTAATGCAAACCGAGCGTTAATATTTTTCAAATTATTAAGATATGCCCCCTCTATTATCAGAAACTCTTTTGTAGGGGATTTTTTTAAGATTTTGGCTTTGCTGGATGTTCGTAAATATTTTCCAGTTAACGAGGATTTATTTTTTTTAATTGACTGAGGCGTTCCGTGGGCAACAATTTTTCCGCCAAATTCTCCTGCGCCTGGACCAATATCTATCACATAATCTGCTTTTAAGATAGTTTCAATATCATGCTCAATAATCACGACAGAATTACCTCTTTCTTTTAATTCCTCAATTGCTTGGAGTAGTACCCGATTATCTCTCGGATGAAGACCTATGGTGGGTTCATCGAGGACATAACAAACACCGTTGAGATTTGAGCCTAACTGAGCAGCAAGTTTAATTCTCTGAAGTTCTCCTCCTGAAAGGGTGGGAGCACTTCGATTCAGTGTGAGGTAACTTAAACCAACTCTAATTAGAAAACTCAATCTGGATTCTAATTCAGATGTTATTTTTTTTGAAATCTTTCGCTCTCTAGAGTTTAGTAGAGATGGTAGGGCTTTAATCCACTCATACAAGTTATTAATCGGAATATTCGATAAAGCAGAAATTGAAGATTCGTTAACACGAACGAATCTGGATACTGGATTAATTCTATCTCCATTACAACTATAACAAACTTCACTGCTCATGGACGAAGATTGGTTTTCTGCTATTAATTTGTCATTATCTGGGTTTAATTCATTTTCGTCATAAACTCCTGTTGTAATTTTCCTTCCTGTTCCTAAACATGAAGAGCACCATCCTAGTTTAGAGTTGAATGAAAACATCCTTGGGTCAAGATCATCAAATGCTCGCTCACACGTTGGACAATTTCTATTTAAGGAAAATAAGAAATTTTGACTCTTTGCAAATTTCTCAGTTTTATTGGGTTTAACATGATTAGCAACCTCTAACTCAATCTGTCCTTTGCCAATATCAAGCCCTTCTCTAATTTTTTCCTGGATCCATTCTGTGTTGTTTGATTTAATAACCATGTCTGTGATGTGCAACTCAATAGAATGTTCTTTATACCTTTCCAAATCAGGAAAATGTTTTACCTCATAAAGAATATTATCTACTCGTATATAATTGTAGTTCCTTGTGAGTGCCCATTTAGCTAGTTCCTTATATGTTCCTTTTCTCTTTTTTACAAGAGGTGCAAAAAGCTTTACCTTCTTATTTTTCATTGATTTGAATATGGTTTCAATTATCTGTAAATCAGTTTGTGCGTTTACAGATTGATTGCAATCAGGGCAAAATTGCTTTCCGATAGCTACATATAGCACTCTTAAAAAGTGAGAAATTTCAGTCAATGTTCCAACGGTACTTTTTAAACCGCCCCGTGTTACTCGCTGCTCAACAGCAACAGTTGGAGGTATAGTTGTCAGGCGGTCAAAATCAGGTCTTGATGCTGGTTGAATAAATTGTCGAGCATATGCATTTAGTGATTCCAAGTACCTTCTTCTTCCCTCTGCGTACAAGATATCGAACGCTAGAGTAGATTTCCCACTACCAGAGACACCGGTAATAACAACAATCTTGTTAAGTGGTATTTTTATCGATAGGTTTGATAAATTATTTTCACGAGCATTTTCAATGAATATTTCTTTTTTCTCCAAATCAATATTCTTTTTTAGTACCGAGGTTTTAGTCTTTATTGATTGGTTTGTTAGAAGTTCATTTAATGCTAAACCAGTATTCGTTTTTGTCTGCGTGAGTTGTGAAAGAGTATTTTGTATCAGTACTTTGCCTCCGTTTACACCTGCTCCAGGACCGAGCTCGATTATCCAGTCGGCGCATGAAATAAATTCCAAACAGTGTTCAATTACGACGACCGTATGTCCCTCATCTAAGAGTTTTTCAAGTGCAAACACAAGTTTTTCTACATCTGCAAGGTGAAGTCCAGTCGTTGGTTCATCAAAGATGAATAAGATAGACTTGTTTGATTCGACTGATCTTTTTTTTGAGTTCAAATGCTCGGCTATTTTAAGCCTCTGTAATTCTCCACCGGACAATGTAGATATTGATTGTCCAATTTTAAGATAATCAAGCCCTACAGTTATTAATTGCTGTAGTTTGTCTTTTATATTGTCATATTCAATAAAAAAAGCGTAAGCCTCAGAGACAGTTAGATTCAAAACATCATAAATGGAGTGTCCCCTTAGCTTGATCTCTAAGATGGCATTCTTATATCTTTGTCCTTTGCAGCTAACACACTCTAAAGAAATATCGGATAAAAACTGAAGTTCGATTTCCTCATAACCTGTTCCATCGCAGGAACTACATCTTCCAAGATTCGAATTAAAGCTAAAATGACTGCCCGTATACTTTCTAGCTTTCGATTCCTCAAGTCTAGCAAAGAGTTCTCTAATGGGAGTGAACACTCCGATATACAAAGCAGCGTTAGATCTAGAATTCTTTTGGAGACCTTTTTGACTTGCATAAACTACATCAAAAAAACCTTCATGTCCTGAGAGTCCAGAGAAAGTCCCCTTGATTGGTTCTAACCTACCAATTGAGCGGGACAAAGCGGGAAAAATAATATTTTCAACGAGGGTGGATTTTCCACTTCCCGAAATACCGGTGATACAGGTTAGCTTATTTTTTGGAAATCTTATATCAATATTTTTAAGATTATTGCTTTTAATCTTACGCATCTCAACATATTCAGTTCCTCGTTTTAATTTGCTACTTTTTTTCTTCAGCAAACCTTTCTTTCGAAGAAATTTCCCGGTAACAGTATTTGATAGTAATAGACTATCGTACGATCCACTGAAGCAAATTTTCCCTCCCTTTTCTCCAGGTCCAGGACCCACTTCGAAAATCATATCAGCTTCGGAAATCATCTTGCTGTCATGCTCTACTATGAGAATCGTGTTACCCATGTTCTTTAGTTCTTTAATAACATTAACAAGGTTACTTATGTCTTTATGATGTAATCCGGTAGAGGGTTCGTCTAAAATAAAAAGCGTATTCGTAAGTGATGACCCAAGAGCCGTCGTTAAATTAATTCTTTGAACCTCGCCTCCTGACAGTGTTCTAGATTGTCTGTCTAATCTCAGGTAATTTAATCCGACCTGATTCAGATAGCTCAATCTATTTTTTATCTCGTCAAGGATAAGAGTTGTAGCTTTAATTTTTCCAGAAGAGAGGTTACTTTGATTTATTTCTTTCAAAAAAAGCTTAATCTCTGATTCCACATCTGCTAATTCCAAACAAGACCATTCATGAATATCTTTTTCCCTAACTTTCCAATTGAGCGGCTCTTTTTTCAGTCTCTTCCCTTCGCACTTCTGACAGTCATCATATGATCTGTATCTCGAGAGAAACACACGGACATGCATTCTATAAGATTTCTTTTCCATTTTTGTAAAAAAAGAGTAAACACCTCTCCAGTTTGATTTGGCAAATTCACTCTTTCCATGCGAGCCTTCCAGAATCCATTTTTTTTGTTTTGCACTTAGTTTTTGATATGGTATATCGATAGGTACACCTTCTTCTTCTGAACACTTCAACAGATTGGATTTATATTTTTTGTAAGCTTCTGTATTAAACGGTTTTATAGCCCCCTCTCGAAGACTCATTTTCTCATCAGGAATTATAAGAGACGAATCAAGTCCGATTGTTTTACCAAATCCCTTGCATGCATCACATGCTCCTATTGGAGAGTTGAATGAAAATAATGCAGGCCGCGGTCTTTTGTATGAAATTTTACATGTTGGACATGCAAATATCGTGACGCATTTCCGTAATACGTCCATAGTTTCAAGATCTACGATTTCAAAATAATTTTTCCCCAGTTTACTTGCTAGTTCCAAAGCTTCAATAATTTCTCCAGTATTGATTTTATTTGTTATAGCAAATCTTCCAGCTACTACTTTTACAATAGTTCTGCTCCGAGAAAAAATTTTTGTAAAACCCTGAGAGGACATCCATGTTTGAAACTCTTCGTTGGAAAATTTCGTAGGTTTTTTTACACTAAAGATTACCGCAATCTTTTTTCCTTTGAATTTTTTGACAAAGTCAGCAAGCTCCTCAATGCTATCTCTTTTTATTTCTTTGCTGCATTTTTCGCAGAACAACTTCGCCGCTCTTGAAAAAAGCAGTTTAAAATAATCGGAGAGTTCAGTCATCGTCCCAACGGTAGAACGAGACGTTTTTACAGGATTTACCTGTTCGATTGCTATAGACGGTAGTAATCCATTGATTTCTTCAATTTTTGGTTTATCTACTCTGTCTAAGAATTGTCTAGCATACGATGAGAAAGTTTCGATGTACCTTCTTTTACCCTCACTGCTTATAGTATCAATTACTAAACTACTCTTGCCCGAACCAGAAAGCCCAGTCACTACTGTAATTCTATTAATGGGAATTTTAATTGAAACATTTTTCAGGTTATGTTCATACGCCCCTTTTACTGTGATATGTTCTTGCATAATTTACGGTATGGTCACAGCGATCTTCCCCATTAGCATGGAGTTTTCCATATATTCGTGCGCTCCATTAATCTCTGACAACTGATACTCTTTATTGAGGCATGGTTTTATATTTCCACTTTCAATCTCTGGCCAAATATTTTCTTTTAGTTGGTCTGCGATTCTTTTTTTTTCTCTATCGCTTCTAGCGCGTAGAGTAGATCCAGTAACAACCAGCCTTTTTTTCATAATTTGCATGAGATCAACTTTCGGGAATTGGCCCTTTAAAAAAGCAATTTGTACTAGCCTTCCGTATTCTCCAAGACATCTGAGATTTTTTTGGGTAAATTCGCCACCAATCATGTCAAGTATTACATTTATTTTCGATGGAAACTTTTTCTGAACATACTCTACAAAATCGTCTTTTTCGGTATTTATAACACTTGTACAGCCTAGTGCTTCGCAAAAAATTTTTTTCTCCTCTGTTCGAACCGAACAGATGACAGTTGCTCCAGCCCATTTCGCTAGCTGAATTGCGGCACAACCAATTCCGCTATTTCCTCCATGAATAAGAATAGAATCCCCTTGTTTTAAGAAACCGAGCTCAAAAATATTAGCCCAACATGTCATAAATACTTCAGGCAAAACTGCAGCCTCTGAAAAGGCTAAATTTTTCGGTATGTCAAAGCAGTGCCAATGGTGAACAGAAACTTTTTCCGCATATGCTCCTCCGGCAGTTAGAGCACAAACTGTATCCCCCTCTTTTATTCCTTTGACTTTTTTTCCAGTCTTTTCTACAAACCCACTGCATTCTAAGCCTAAGATTTTTGAAGCGCTTGCAGGAGGAGAGTACAGCCCTTTTTTTTGTAATAGGTCCGGACGGTTAATTCCAAACGATTTTACTCTAATAAGTACTTCTTCATCATTTGGATTGGGTTCTCGCTCTTCTCTAATTTTGAGCTTTCCAGAAACCTTATAATCTTTGTCACAAACAATTAGCATTTTTTCCAACTATCTTTAAGTGAGATTATTTTCCCAAACTCGACTCTATTTTTGTTTGTTTTATTTGCCAAAATAAAATATCCATGTCTTTCAAATTGGAATGGGGTTCCTAGTTCCTCATTTACAGCGGATTGCTCAATGAATGCAGAAATAGTCTCTAAAGAGTCCTTGTTTAAAACCATCTCTTCATCAAGAGTTTGGTTCAAGCTCCCTGAATTTTTTGTAAATAAGTTGTGGTATATGCGAAGAATACAAGTTTTTGCAGTGGATTCATTCAACCAATGAATATTTCCTTTTACTTTGTAGTTGTTTGAACCACTAGTACCACTTTTCGAATCTTTGAAAATCTTAACAGTTACGGATGTAATTAATCCGTCTTTTTCCTCATAGCCAGTGCATTCAGCAACAAAGGCATATTTGAGCCTTACAAGCCCGCCAGGCCTTAACCTAAAAAAATCTTTAGCTGGGTTGACTTGAAAGTCAGATCTTTCAATGTATAAATGTTTTCCGAACTGCACTATTCTTTCACCCAAACTTTTATCTTGAGGATGATTGCGGACAACGCAGTCTTCAGAAAAATTTTCTTCAACATTTTCTATAACCATTCTCAACGGGGAAATCACGCAAATTTTTCTTTTCACAGTCTTGTTTAAATGCTCTCTCATGCATTCCTCTAGTAGTCCTTGCTCTATCGTTGAGGCAGATTTAGTAACGCCAATGAGTTGGTTAAATTTTATGAAGCCCTCAGGAGGATATCCGCGTGTTTTTGCACCCTCTAATGTCGGCATTCTGGGATCACTCCAATTTTTTACTATCTTCGTATCCACAACTTGAGTTAACTTTCTTTTAGATAAGACTAAACTTTCGATATTTAGCCTTGCAAACTCGAATTGTCTTGGGAGAACTTGATTCTTAAAAAAGCCGCAAAAACCAGCACTTTTTACAACCCAATTGTAAATAGGCCTATGGTCTTCAAATTCTAGTGTGCAAATAGAATGAGTGATTTTTTCAATCGCGTCGGATAACGGGTGAGCAAAATCGTAGAGTGGGTAAACACACCACTTATCTCCCTGCCTATGGTGTTGGACGTGTCTAATTTTATATAAAATCGGGTCTCGCATATTTAAATTAGGCGATTTCATGTCTATCTTAGCCCGAAGTACGTGCTCTCCCGCCTGAAATAAGCCTGTTTTCATTTTCTCGAAAATTTCCAAGTTCTCATCTACACTTCTGTCTCTAAACTTTGAGTCAAAGCCAGGTTGAATGAGTGTTCCTCGATTCTCTCGAATTTGCTGATTATTTTGCGAGTCTACATAAGCCAAATTATTCCGAATGAATGCTTTAGCACACTCAAAGAAAGTATCGAAATAATCACTCGCGTAATACAGATGATCACCGTAATCAAAACCCAACCAACGAACTGATTTTACGATTGAATCAACAAATTCATCCGTTTCTTTTTCCGGATTAGTGTCATCCATTCTTAAGTGGCAAATACCATTAAACTTTTTTGCCAAACCAAAATTCAAACAAATAGCTTTAGCATGACCGAAGTGAAGGTAACCGTTGGGTTCAGGAGGAAACCTGGTTACAATATTATCAACCACTCCATTATTTAGCTCTTTTTGAATAATCTGTTCGATAAAATTCGTCGGATCGTGATTTATAAGTTTATCCTCCTATAATTAAATACACTTCAAATGTATCAAATTCACAAAATAATATGAGAAAAAAAATAAAAAAAAATTTCCTTGTAGTTGATGCTTCTAGTTTTTTATACAGGGCTTATCACGCGATGCCTGATTTGAGGAACAAGAAAGATTTTCCTACAGGAGCGATCACCGGCATGATAAATATGCTACGAAAAACCCGGGAAGAATGGCCCGCAGACATTGGGTTATGTGTTTTTGACCCTAAAGGACCGACATTTCGTGAAGAAGTCTACAGTGCATATAAGGCAAATAGATCCAAAATGCCGGATGATTTATCTATACAAACGCCGGTTATTTTTGAAATCATCGAAGCGATGGGTTGGCCAATTTTATCAATACCTGGATATGAGGCTGATGATGTAATTGGGACAGTTACCAATATAGCCTCTCAGCTCAAATTTAATTCAATTATTATTTCCGGTGATAAAGATCTTGCTCAACTTGTGAGAAACGATATAGTGGTGGTCGACTCGATGAGAAGAGATGGTGTTCCAGCAAAAATTCTGGATGAAGAGGGTGTCCTAGAAAAGTTTGGGGTCCCTCCCTCAAAAATAATTGATTATCTAGCGTTACTCGGAGACTCCGTAGATAATATTCCTGGTGTCTCCAAAGTTGGTCCAAAAACTGCAAAAAAATGGTTAGAGGAATATGGAAATTTAGACGAGATTATAAAAAATGCTGGATTTATAAAAGGAGCGGTGGGGGAAAATCTTAGGAAATCTCTTGAGTGGCTTCCGCAGGGAAAAAACTTGATTACAATCAAGAAAGACGTAGATATTGGGGATGTCGCCCAAAGAATAGAGAAATTCTGTAGTTGGAAAAAAACGGACGAAAAAAAAATCGAAAAGTTTCGAAGCGAGTATGAATTGTTCAATAGCCTAAAAAACTTCTCAAAAGCCGATGAATATATTGAAGCAAAGCATAATCCAATAAAGAAAATCCAGAAACCTAATTATCGGTTGATAAATACGGAAGAGAGCTTTAATGATTTTTTAAGGGAGTTAGATACTGCAAAAATTGTAGCCTTTGATACTGAGACAACGTCACTAAACGTTCGAAGCGCTTCTTTAGTTGGAATTTCTTTTTCATTATCCGAAGGAACTGGAGTATACATACCACTCGCGCATACAGATGAAAATGTAGATCAATTGGCTACTGAATATGTACTAAAATCTCTTGATAATTGGTTCCAAGGGAGTTGCACAAAAGTTGCCCATAATCTTAAATATGACCTTCATATTCTCTTAAATGCCGGGGTGAAGATTCGGGGGCCTTTTGAAGATACAATGCTCATGTCTTATGTGCTTGAAGCCAATCGAAAACACGATCTTACTAGTTTAGCCGAAAGACATCTCGGACGCTCGGGACAAACATATGAGGAACTTACAGGTAAAGGTGCAAAGCAAATTTGTTTTAGTGAAGTTCCAATTGTTAAAGCAATGCATTACTCTTGTGAGGATGCTGACTTTACTATCGATTTGTATTTTAAGTTGAGTGATTTGTTGGCTGAGGAGAAAAGCCTCAACAGTATTTACAAGGAGTTAGAGATGCCTTGTCTAGAAGTTTTAGTGAAAATGGAACAGCAGGGGGTAAAAATCGATAAAAATGTCTTACACGAACAGACAAAGGAGCTGACCAAAAGGATAAGCACCCTAGAAAGTAAATCTTTCGAATTAGCTGGTGAGAATTTTAATTTGGGATCTCCTAAACAGGTGTCTAAAATACTGTTTGAGAAATTAGGTTATTCTCCTGTTAAGAAAACTGCTAGCGGAGCTCCTTCTACAGACGAATCAGTTTTAGAAAAGTTATCAATTGATTATCCGCTGCCGAAATTTTTGCTTGATTGGAGAACTTTTTCTAAACTAAAAACTACATACACTGAAAAACTCCCGTTGATGATTTATGAAAACAGCGGTAGAGTTCACACGAATTTTGCTCAAGCCGTTGCCGTTACAGGTAGATTAGCCTCGAGTGAACCAAATCTTCAAAATATACCGGTAAAAACTGAGCAAGGAAGAAAGATAAGGGAGGCGTTTATAGCTGAAGAAGGGTTTCGGATTATCTCTGCAGATTATTCACAGATTGAGTTACGGATTATGGCACATATGTCGAAAGATGCAGCTTTAACCAAAGCCTTTCTAGAGGGTGCTGACGTGCATAGTGCCACAGCTTCTGAAATTTTTACAACTAATCTTGAAAAAATCAACGCAGAACAAAGAAGAACGGCAAAGGTAATAAATTTCGGTTTGATTTATGGTATGGGAGCTTTTGGTTTAAGTAAAAGCTTGGGTATTTCAAGGGATGCTGCTAACAACTATATTGATCGCTACTTTCGGCGGTATCCAGGAGTCGCGTCTTTTATGCAAGAGACGAAAGCTAGTGCAAAAAAAA
Source organism: Betaproteobacteria bacterium (assembly GCA_028139135.1). Classification (GTDB taxonomy): domain Bacteria; phylum Pseudomonadota; class Gammaproteobacteria; order Burkholderiales; family Burkholderiaceae_A; genus UBA7377. The sequence goes on along the minus strand of JAOINB010000015.1, from coordinate 22,780 downwards.
ATGGTTTTGTTCAAACGCTAATGGGTAGAAAACTTTGGTTACCTGAAATAAATTCACCAAATGGACCCAGAAGACAAGCCGCTGAAAGGGCCGCTATAAATGCCCCAATGCAGGGCACAGCTGCTGATTTGATTAAGATGGCAATGATTAGAATGCACGCAGAACTAGAAAAGAATATCTTCAATGCAAAAATGATTTTACAAGTACACGATGAGTTAGTTTTTGAAGTACACAAAGATCAGGTAGCCCCGTTTATGAGTTTTGCTAAGGAATTGATGTGTAAGATATTGGAATTAAAGGTCCCTCTTGAAGTAGATGTAGGTCACGGTGAAAATTGGGAAAAGGCTCACTAGTCTTAAGCAAAGAACTGACTTGTGCCGTTGGAGGGAATTGAACCCCCGACCTCTCGCTTACGAAGCGACTGCTCTACCCCTGAGCTACAACGGCAAATCTTGTTTTTTGTTAGCGAGAGATTTCGGAAGAGGGAATCGAACGTGCTCTTTAGCTCCTGGCAAGATTCTTACAGAAGATGCCCCCAGCCCTTTAATGGCGGTAAGCAACTTCTGGACAAGAGATTCAGGGGCAGAAGCACCAGCTGTTACTCCGATTCGTGAATGTTTTTGTAACCAGATAGGGTCTAAATCCTCCGCTCCGTCTATTAAGTAAGCTTCAGCTCCGTATTTTTCTGCAACTTCTCTAAGTCTGTTGCTATTAGAGCTTGTTGGGCTACCGACTACCAATACTAGGTCGACTTCGGACGCTAATAGTTTTACCGCATCTTGTCTGTTTTGCGTTGCGTAACAAATATCACTAATCTTAGGGCCTTGAATATCTGGAAACCTTATTTTCAAAGAAGTAATAATTTCTGCCGTATCATCTGTGGATAGGGTTGTTTGGGTAACGTAGGCTAATTTAGATGGGTTAGCCGGTTTTAGTTTGGCAACCTGTTCTTTATTTTCAATTAGTAGGATGCCAGATTTTAGCTGACCCATAGTACCTTCTACTTCCGGGTGTCCTTGATGACCGATCATGATAATTTCAAATCCAGATGCAGCTAATTTTTTTACTTCGGCATGAACTTTGGTGACAAGTGGACAAGTTGCGTCAAAAACTTCCAAATTTCTGTCTTGAGCCTGATCTCGCACTAATAATGACACTCCATGAGCGCTCATTATGACACGCGCTCCAGTGGGAATTTCGTTAATTTCGTCCACAAAAATTGCCCCTTTGTCCTTTAGAGTACTTACAACATGATTGTTATGGACGATTTCGTGTTTGACGTAGACCGGTGCTCCAAAGCGCTCTAGAGCTCTCTCAACTATTTCAATAGCTCGCTCGACTCCTGCACAAAAACCCCTAGGCTCCGCTAGAGTAACCATCGTTGGACTATGCTGACTAGATTTTGTGTTCATAACGAAACTTTAGCTCAAAACCGCTGATCAGTGTAGTGATAACGCGAGTAAAATAACTATTGTTTGAGAGGTAAAAAAAATTTATAATCAGTGGTTAAATAAATTACGGAGATCCTATGGCTCGCGTTTGTCAAGTTACCGGTAAAAAACCCATGGTAGGAAATAGGGTTTCGCACGCAAACAATAAAAATAAGAGGAGATTTCTCCCTAGCCTGCACCAAAAACGTTTTTGGTTGGAATCTGAGAAAAGGTGGGTCCGGCTGAGGCTTTCAAGCGCCGCAATAAGGACAATCGACAAAAAAGGCATAGAGAACGTTATGCCTGAACTTTTGAATAAGAAGGAAGTCTAAGTGGCTAAAGGAGCTAGAGAAAAAATTAAGTTAGAAAGCTCCGCGGGGACTGGTCACTTCTATACTACGTCTAAAAATAAGAGGACCATGACCCAAAAGATGGAAATCAAAAAGTTTGATCCGAAAGCGAGGAAACATGTGATGTATAAGGAGGCGAAGATCAAATAAATTTGTTTTGAGGGGCTAAGACTTATGCAAACGGTTTTGGCAAAACAGGAGAGTGAGGGTATTTATGAGTAATAGACGAGAATTTATTTCTAAAGTTGCTACCATTTGCGTTGCCGGAATATCAGTCGGTAAATTTACCAGCGGACACGCGGCAATGGTATCGGAGAGTGATCCTAACGCAAAAGCGCTGGGGTATGTTGCAGACGCGAGTAACGCAAAGGGTGACAAGTTCAAAGCTGGGTCCAACTGTTCTAACTGCGCTTTATTCCAGGGTGGTTCGGGAGACGCAGGTAACTGTCCATTGTTTGGCGGCAAGAAAGTAGCTGCTGCAGGGTGGTGCTCTGCCTGGGCTCCTAAATAGGCGTTCCCGTTGACATCAATTGTCCAATTTCTATCTCTTGCATCAATTATTTGATGGTGATTTAGGCCATAATCGTGACTACAAATAAAATTAACGGTTCACATTTGGCTAGTACATGTTGCGTTCCCGTAGGGATTATCACAAGGTCATGACCAAAACGTGTGCTTAAATGGCCTGACCTAGGCGAGTCGTTCCGGGGCCTTGTCATCGCGGTACAGCTACTACTAATCATCAACCATTGGTAATCGATGCTAGCTTGTTTCTATTTCGAAATTGTGTAAGGAAAACCCTCTCACTAACATTAGATTATTCGACTAGGCTTTCTCATCAAAACGAGTTCTTCTGCTCCTGTTGGATGGACAGCCATTGTGTCATCAAGATGCGATTTTTTTACGCCGGCTTTAAATGCTACCGCGAGAGTTTGGATTATTTCTGGCGCATCATCACCAAAAATGTGCGCGCCGACTAATTTATCCGACTTATCCTCCACAATGAGCTTGTAGTAAGCTTTGGTTTTTTTCGAGGTGAATGATTTTTTTAAGGGATTAAATTCAGACTCGAAAATTCTATGAGAATTCTTAGTTTTTTTTGCAGCTTCCTCCGTTAAACCAATTGTTCCAATAGGTGGGGATGTGAAGACGGCAGTAGCAATTTCGTTGTAATCCACTTTTAAGGAATTATTGTTGAACAAATTTTCTGCGACGGCTCTTCCTTCAGCAATAGCTACCGGTGTTAGATTTACTCGATCTGTTACATCTCCGATTGCAAATACATTAGGAATCGAGCTTTTATTATTTTCGTCAACAATAATTTCTCCTCTCGAACCTAGTGTTGGGGACTGCCCTGGACCAAAAAGCCCCTCAAGGTTGGGAGATCTTCCCAATGCATTTAGAACAGTATCAAATTCAAATGTGCGGTCTGTTAATTTTACTTTTGCACGCTCGCACGTTTTTTCGATAGAGTGAAATTTACTGGTCGGATGAACATTAATACCACTATTAACCATATGATTCATCAAACGGACTCTGATATCCTCATCAAACCCTTTAAGTGGCAAATCGGCACGGAAGAGTAAACTTACTTCAATTCCTAGGTTATTTAATATAGATGCAAACTCAGTGGCAATGTATCCCGATCCTAGAATTCCAACCTTACCTGGATTTTTATCAAGATCTAATATCCCGTCCGACGTTAACGCATTTTCTAATCCGTTTATTTGGTTTAGGTTTGGCGTTCCACCAACTGCTATTACTAGGTTTTTTGTAAAAAAATGATGGTCACCCACTTTGATCTCGTTTTTGTTCACAACAACTGCACTACCCCTAATTAGTTCTACCCCGCTAGTCTTTAAAAGGTTCTCGTAAATCTTTTCTAATCTACTAATTTCAATATTTTTCTCATAGGTCCAGGTTCCAATTTCATGACTAATTTTCGCAGGTTCAAATCCAATCCAACCAAAATTTCCTGCTTGAAAGACAGTGTCACCAATTTCTCCCGCATACATCATTAGTTTTTTAGGAATGCATCCGCGGATGACGCATGTACCGCCGAATCTGTGAGATTCGATTATGGCAACTTTGGCATTGTACTCAGCGGCTCGGCGAGCGCAAGCTACTCCCCCGGAGCCCCCGCCAATAACTAACAAATCAAACTTCGAAGACAAACTTACACCCTAGTGATAACATTAAACAGATTATGCCATGAATATTATAGACACCTTTCGATATCTAGTTTCACTTGAAGAGCACAAACATTTTAGTCGTGCCGCTCAGGCTTGTCATATAACGCAGCCAGCGCTTTCAAATGCCTTGAAATCTCTGGAGGAGGAAATGGGCGTAAAAATTGTAAACCGGGGTAGAAATTATGAGGGATTAACAGCTGAAGGCAAGCAAGTTTTAGCCTCCGCTTATCAGGTTTTACATGAAATTGGTAAGTTAAAGTCTGAAATAAATAGTCAAAAATCAGCCCCAATAGGTAACTTAATTATCGGATCGATACCTAGTACACTTCCGGTTGCCTCTCAATTTGCCGCGAGTATTTTTGAGGAATTTAGTGGGTTGAAGCCTACCGTGCGTTCCATGACCTCTCACGACCTTGAGCTATCTCTAGAAAATCTTTCTGTTGACGTTGCTTTTGGATATACAGAGAGGCCAACGGTCCATGCACAAGAGTTACGGGTAATTCCGCAGTATGAGGAAAAATATTTCTTTATAAAAAAAAATGTGTCCCCAGATAGTTTTGGGCCTATCAGTTGGAAGGAGGCTTCAAGAAGCAAACTATCCCTTCTAACCCCTGAGATGCATAACAGAAAGCTTATAGATATTTTTTTTAAAAAAAATAATGTTGAGATTGAACCTGTGATGCAGACAGATTCTATTTTTAGTCTACTTCTCTCCATTCAATCTTCAGACCTGGCAACTATATTATCAGGCCCCACGGCAAAGTTTGCAAAATTTAATAAAGAACTCTCCGTGAGAGAGCTAACCGACCCAGCGGAGAGCACCGCTATTGGGATAATGATACCCTCGAGTAACAGGTTGTCAATTGTGCAGTATGCAGTTGAAGAATTTGCATCCACGGACAAGTGGGCAAAAATTTTAATTGATATTTCAATGCCTTAGGGAAAACGTGTATATTTTTAAAATTTTAGGATTGATTCATAAATTAAATTAGACAGATGGAGCCTTAAGGCATAAATTGTAACTTGGTGGATAAACGAGGGCTCTCATGAACCAGCAGGCTGATGTTGCAGACGTTTTTCAAACGATTGATATTACAAGGATTTCTAAAAAGCGGAAGAAAGACCGAATTAAAAAGAAGGGAATACAGCCAGATCCCAATTGTCTAGCTGAGCTTAAAGCATTATTACCTCCGGAAAACTTAGAAAGAAGAGATCTTCTCATAGAAAATCTCCATGTCGTGCATGACCATTTCGGGTGTTTAAGAGAGCAACACATGGTGGCACTCGCGCATTTGTCAAAGTTGCCAATGGCTGAGGTGTATGAGGTAGCATCGTTTTACCACCATTTTGACATTGTAAAGGATGAGGAAGAAATTTGGGATTTGACGGTTAGGGTATGTGACGGAGTTAGTTGTGAGTTATCAGGGGCTCAGAGCCTTTTTGAAAAGATTAGTGAGTTTGTCTCGGATAATACAAGGGTTGTAAAGGCTCCGTGTGTTGGGCGGTGTGAACAAGCTCCCGTAGCAGTTGTCCATCAAAATCCAATACCGTTTGCTAAACCGGACACCGTTCTAAATGCGGTAAAAATGGGGCAAAAATTTCATCCAAAAACTGCGCTTGAGGTATCGAATGCTCAAGATTTTAAGCCAGCAGATTATGCAGAAAAAAGCCTTCCTACTCTGGATAGCGGGTCGAGTATAAGCGCACCTTTAGTAATTGGTTTTGCAAAATACGTGGCCGGTGGTGGATACGAGCTGAGTAGAAAGATTGCAGAGGGAACAATTTCCGGAGATGAGGTTATTGAGGAGTTGGATAATTCCGGAATACGTGGATTGGGTGGAGCAGGTTTCCCAGTTGGGCGAAAATGGAGAATAGTTAGAGATCAGCCAGGTGAGAAACTTATGGCTTTGAATCTTGATGAAGGAGAGCCTGGTACCTTCAAGGATAGAACCTACATGGAAAGAGACCCTCACAGATTTTTAGAGGGCGTTCTTATAGCGGCGTCTGTCGTTGGGATTAAAAAATGTTACATTTATTTGCGAGATGAATATCATGGGTGCAGAGAACTTCTGGACAATTCCATTGATGAGATGAAAAAAAATCTTGAATTTGACTTACCATACCTCGAATTACGGCGAGGAGCCGGTGCATATATTTGCGGAGAAGAGTCGGCGATGATTGAAAGTATAGAGGGTAAAAGGGGCGAGCCGAGGAAACGACCCCCTTACATAGCGCAGGTAGGACTCTTTGGCAAACCCACGCTAGAACATAATTTTGAATCACTTTATTGGGTTCGAGACATAGTAGAGAAAGGGGCTGATTGGTTTTCTAATTTTGGAAAAAATGGTCGAAAAGGGCTTAGAAGCTTTAGTGTGAGCGGACGTGTAAAAAATCCAGGGGTCAAGTTGGCTCCTGCTGGTATAACCATTCAAGAATTAATTGATGAATACTGTGGTGGTATGGCAGATGGACATAAGTTTTACGGTTACTTGCCCGGAGGGGCTTCAGGTGGAATCTTGCCTGCAGCCATGAATGAAATTCCTCTAGATTTCGATACCCTTCAAGAGTACGGGTGTTTTATTGGGTCGGCCGCTGTAGTCGTGTTCAGTGAGCACGATAAAGCTAGAGATGTTGCGCATAACGTCATGCGGTTTTTTGAGCACGAGAGTTGTGGTCAATGCACTCCTTGCCGGGTAGGCACCTCAAAGTCAGCAAAATTAATGCTTGAAGAACATTGGAACGAGTCGCTTTTGGGCGATTTAAAACAGGTAATGACTGATGCGTCAATCTGTGGGCTTGGACAGGCAGCGGCTAATCCGATCAATTGTGTACAAAAATATTTCCCGAAAGAGGTACTCTAGTGAACGCCCCTGAAAGTTTTTTAGAAAAATTAGAAGCAAAAACAGTAAAAATTAAGCTTAATGGGAAGGCTGTAGTTGCAAAAGACAACGAAACAATTCTAAAAGTAGCTCGTAGACAAGGTATTGATATCCCAACTCTTTGTTACAAAGATGATTACCGGGAAGATGGTAACTGCAGAGCATGCGTAGTCGAGGTCAAGGGTGAAAGAGTTTTAGCCCCAAGTTGTTGCAGGAACGTTGCTGAGGGGATGGAGATCAATACAAACAATGAGCGAGCTACGCTTAGTCAAAAAATGGTTGTAGAAATGCTTCTTGCGGATGTTCCAGATTCTGGTCATAAGTGGTTAAAGGAAGGCAAGAGTCAGCCACACGGGGAGCTGTCTTTTTGGGCAAAAAAATTAGGTATTGAGCCCCGCAGTAGCTTAAAGGAACTGAGACGAGACACGGTGGAGCAGGACATCTCGCATCCAGCAATGTTTGTAGATTTGTCCTCATGCATTCAATGTGACCGATGTGTTAGAGCATGTCGCGAGGAGCAGGCCAATGATGTGATTGGCGTATTCGGAAGAGGGGCAGAAACAAAAATTGTTTTTGATACTGATGTATCAATGGGAAAAAGCACCTGTGTTGCTTGTGGGGAGTGTGTTCAGGCTTGTCCCACTGGCGCTTTGATGCCCAAAAGCCTTATTGGAAGTCAGGTAGTTGACAAGGAAGTGGATTCTGTTTGTCCGTTTTGCGGAGTTGGATGTTTGCTCACTTACAAGGTGAAAGATGAAAGAATTGTTGCGGTAGATGGTCGGGATGGTCCGGCTAATCACAAACGGCTGTGTGTCAAGGGCCGGTTTGGTTTTGATTACGCTCATCATCCTGAGCGTTTAAAAAAGCCCTTAATAAGAAGAAAAGGAGTAAAAAAGGCTGTGGAGCACATCGCAGGAACAACTCCCTGGCAAGATATTTTCAGAGAAGCCTCATGGGAGGAAGCTCTCTCTCTGGCTAGCGGAGGATTGAGAAGGCTTAAAGATAAAAAGGGAAAAGGAGCGCTTGCGGGATTCGGTTCAGCGAAGGGGAGTAATGAGGAGGCTTATCTTTTTCAAAAGCTAGTACGAACAGGTTTCGGTAACAATAATGTTGACCATTGTACTCGACTGTGTCATGCATCGAGCGTAGCAGCCTTGCTGGAGGGGGTTGGCTCTGGTGCAGTTAGTAACCAGGTTGCCGACGTCGAAAAAGCGGAAGTTATATTGATAATAGGTTCAAACCCCACTGAAAATCACCCGGTTGCCGCTACGTGGATGAAGAATGCGGCGAGGAATGGTACGAAAATAATATTGGCAGATCCACGGCTTACAAGTATTTCTCAGTATGCATGGCGTTCATTACCTTTTAAATCTGGAGGGGACATCGCTTTATTGAATGGAATGATTCACGTCATCATTGCAAATGATTTAGTAGATAGAAGATTTATAAAAGAACGAGTTAACAATTTCAACGAGTTGAAAGAGCGTGTTGCGGATTTCACGCCTGAAAAAGCATCAGAAGTTTGCGGTATATCGCCGGAAATCATATCCGAAGTAGCCATAGAGTTTGCAAAGTCAAAAGGCTCGATGATCCTCTGGGGTATGGGGGTAAGTCAGCACGTTCATGGGACTGATAATGCGCGATGTTTGATTGCCCTTTCAACTATAACTGGGCAAATTGGCAGACCAGGTACCGGTCTTCATCCGCTACGAGGACAAAATAATGTTCAAGGTGCAAGTGATGCAGGCTTGATTCCAATGATGTTTCCAAATTACCAGAAGGTTATTGATATTGATAAACGTAAATGGTTCGAGTCGTTTTGGCAAACTGAGTTGCCCAATAAACCAGGATTTACTGTAACCGAAATTATGGATAAGGTATTTTCTGACGATTCGGACCCTGATAAAATCCGTGGGTTATATATTATGGGAGAGAATCCTGCGATGAGTGACCCTAATCTCAATCATGCTCGGTCGGCGCTCGCACATCTAGAGCATCTTGTGGTTCAGGATATATTCATGACGGAAACAGCGTGGTTAGCAGACGTTATACTGCCCGCATCTGCGTGGCCTGAAAAAAATGGGACGGTTACTAATACAGATAGAATGGTTCAAATGGGTAGAAAAGCTGTAGAACCCCCAGGTGAAGCTAAAGAAGATTTATGGATAATTCAAAAATTGGCTAGTGGAATGGGCTTGAACTGGACCTATAATGGGCCTGATAACGGTGTTGAAGCAGTGTACGACGAAATGCGTCATGCTATGAAAGACTCTATTTGGGGAATCACATGGAAAAGATTGATGGAAGAGCAAAGTGTGACTTATCCATGCTACTCTGAAGACAAGCCTGGAGAATCTGTAGTATTTACAGAGGATTTTCCTACCAAAGACGGGAAAGTTAACTTAGTCCCCGCTGACCCGGGAACACCGGATGAAAAGCCAGACATAGAGTTTCCTTTTGTATTAATTACGGGTAGACAACTTGAGCATTGGCATACGGGAAGTATGACCCGCCGTGCCACTATACTAAACGCAATAGAACCGGGTCCGACGGCTTATTTGAACAGCAAGGATATGGAACAGCTCGGCCTACTTCCAGGAGATAGTGTCAAGATCTCGTCCCGAAGGGGTAGCATTAACGTTTTGATTAGAGTAGATAACGGAACTCCCAATGGTAACGTATTTATGTCTTTTGCATACCGGGAGGCTGCTGCAAATTTACTCACCAATGCCGCATTAGATCCTGTTGCCAAGATTCCAGAGTTTAAATATTGCGCTGTTAAACTAGAAAAAGGTTAAGGGTTTATCAACCCACTTTTGATAGCAATTAGAGCAAGCTCTGTTTGGTTAGATGCATTCAACTTTTGTTTTATATTATATAAATGGGTCCCGACGGTTCTTGGAGAAAGGTGTAAGGTTTCGGCAATTTGATTTACCGTTTTGCCATTAGCTAATGCCATAAAAACATCAAATTCTCGCTCAGACAAAATTTCAACTGGACTTGTTTCCCCGCCCATTTGACTCATTGCGACTTTTTGAGCAATTGATGGCTCAATGTACATATTCCCTGAGTGAATCTGTCTAACCGCTTTAATTAATTCCTCTGGAGCACCCCTTTTTGAAAGGTAGCCATTTGCTCCGGCTTTCAAAGAACGTTTTGGATGGATTGCATCCTCGTGAGCAGATAAGATTAGGATCTTCGGAGAATTATCTTTACTTACAATCCGAGAAATTGTCTCTAGCCCCCCTATTCCAGGCATCGAAAGATCCATAACAATTATGTCGGCAGTGAGACTGTTTAAAAGTCTTATTACTTCTTCACCGCTTTCTGCTTCACCGATAACTGTTATATCTTTTGTGTCCTGAAGCAGTAACTTGAATCCCATCCTTACAACCGCGTGATCATCAGCAAGAATGACACTAATTTTATTCATATGTCAGTTCCACAAATATTCATAGCCATATTATTCAATATCCTTAATCCTTGCAGAGGGAACTATCGAGGAGATTTTTGTTCCCTTGCCACCTGGTGATTCAACCACAAATTTCCCACCTAAGTTTTGGATTCTGTCTCGCATACCTCGGAGTCCAAATCTATTCATTTGGTTCAATTTCTCGGATGAGATTCCTTTCCCATCATCCGTTACGCTTAGCACAAGATCACCACTAGTTTTAGATAGTTCTAACAATATCACGATGTTCTTTGCCCCTGAATGTTTCACTGCGTTATTGATACATTCTTGAACTACTCGAAACAGCGATATTTCGACTTCTCTGGGTAAAGCCATAGGTTCGGTTTTCAGACTAAAGGTAATATTTTCATGAATCGTTCGCCATTCCTCAATTGCTTCTTCTAAAGTCTCTATTAAGCCAAATTTTTCGAGCGAAATTGGCCTTAGGCCTTTTATGATATTGTGAACCGCATCATAAATTTGCCCAGCAATTGAAACGATAGTTTTGCTATTATTGTAGACTTTTATGTCAAGTTCATCTTTGCGGTTAGCCATAGATTGAGCAATACTCTTGATAGCAGTCACATATTGTCCCAACTCATCATGCAGTTCCATCGCTAGAGCTTTTCGTTCCTCCTCCAGTCTGGATTGAACTAGAACTGCAAGCTCCTTATTCTTTTCTAATTCACGTTTAGTTTTTTCAGCGACTCTTCTTTCTTTTATGTCTCGCATTGCTAACAGAACTCCTAAAACATCATTTGTCACTGGTTCGATAATCGGGGTAATTTTCTCAGACACTTCAATTATTTTTCCAAAACGTGTGATTCTTGTCGTATCGTAATTTTCAATCGGAACAGAGTTTTGAACATCAAAAAACTTCCGTTCCATTTCTTCATGCAGATGTAGCGGAAACAAATTTTCCACATGAAGTCCTAAAAATGAGGCATCAAAATACCCAAAAAGTTTTTCTGCGGCAGGATTTGCAAAAATAATCATTCCTGTTTTGTCTGCAATAATGAGTGCATCGGTTGATTGTTCGATAGCGAGGGCAAGCTTACGATTTTCTTTTAAACCTTGTTCTATTGCATTTGCCATCTGATTAAAACCTGCTGTCACACTATTGAATTCTGTTACGCTGTATGAAGGAAGTCGCGTTTGAAAATCTCCTTTTTGCATTTTGTTTAATCCACTTACGATATCTTTAATTGGGTTTAATGCCTTTCCGATTATCCAAAAAACAAATAAATTTACAAAAACAAAGAAAAATAATCCCAGAATTGCCAATTCTCTAAGATCATCCCAGGCATCTAAAATTGCTCGAGAGGGATTTGGTATAACTTGCACGGTCAAGGCTTGTGCTGGAATTATAAATGGCTCGATTTTTGGAGAGACCAAGTTAGAAAACCATTTGGGTGCGTTTCTTCCAGCTTTGTATTTGCTTGGAGGGGAATCATAAATGAGATCACCAATACTATTGAACATGCGTACTTCATGCGCTCTGATTCTCCCAAGATTTTTTAAAAAGTTCTTCAATGCGTCTTCCCTGTCTTTTCCCTGCGATAATAGCTGTGCTCTCGCAAGAAAATATGGAAGAAGCTGATTGGCAACTTTTGTTCCTGCTGTGATTTCTTCTTGAATTTGTTGCTTAGCATCTCGTAATTGAATTGCTGTAGTTGATCCAATAAAGACCAGCATTAGAAGGGTGATTAACATATTGATTTTTACACGTAAACTCATGACAATTCAACACGAACTTTTTCCAATGCATTTGTTAACGCATTTTTTAATTTTGGACTAAAGGCGTCATGCCCCGTATTGTTTACAAGTTCAATCTCTGAGTTTTTTAAATGAGAATGTAATTTAAGAGCGTTTTTTTTTGGGCATATTGGATCGTCTGACCCTTGAATAATGAATACTTTCTTCTCTCCCAAAATACCGCAGTTGTTGATTAATTCACCGTCTTGAAGGAAGCAATTATTTTTGAGGTAGTGTAAATGAATTCTCATTCGATTCAGTGCTTTTGTCTCAGAAATTGGTCCTTCTTTTTTTACTGTTTGTTGTGGGTTAGCTCCTTTAAGTTTTAAGTTCTCTTCTGAGAGTTGTATTCCCGCACGTTCTAAATTCTCCCACCTCTCGGTAGCGTCAACACTTTTTATTCGATCCTTCCCAAATATTGTGTTGTGATAATGTTCTAAAATATTCATATCTTTTGGAACGATTCTCTGGAGATCTGCGAACGTATTCGGAAATTTTTGCTTACCCATATCGTTAACAAACCAGTCTATCTCTTCTTTTGTGCCTAAAAATACCCCCCTTAGAATTAAAGCATGAACTTTTTCAGGAAAGGTCATTGTATATTTTAATGCCAGTGTTGAGCCCCACGAACCACCAAAAATAACCCACTTATCTACTCCAATTTTTTTACGTATTTTTTCAATATCTAATATTAGATCGTCTGTCGTATTATTTACAACGCAGCCGTTTGGAATGCTATTACCACATCCTCTTTGATCTATAAATGTAGCAAACCAGTGTTTAGCACTAAAAAAAGATTTTGATGCTTGAGAATATCCGCTACCTGGGCCACCGTGTAAAAAAACTACGGGAATACCCTGCCTAGATCCACTTGTTTCATAGGCGATTTTGTGAGTTTCGTCTACTTCTAAAAACTTTACTTGACTCATCAAATTACCGAATAGGTTAGAAAGGGAATTTTAATGATTTTCATTAATGGTTAATCGTTGATTACTTGATTAAATTTAAATCTACTATTGCGATTATACGTGGGTAACTGGGTTCTATCGGTTACAAATTTTAATAGAAAGGAGAAAAACTATGTGGACAAAGCCTACAGCTACTGATCTTCGTTTTGGTTTCGAAGTTACTATGTACATCGCTGCTAAGTAATTTTACCTTACGAGTTCACCCGTGCCCCTCTGGGCACGGGTTTTTATTTAGGAGAGTGAAAATTGATCATTAGAGTCTTAGGTTCAGCTGCAGGAGGAGGTTTTCCTCAGTGGAATTGTAATTGTAATAATTGTTCGAGTGTTCGAGCAGGTAAACCGGGTTATACAGCGAGAACCCAATCCTCTATAGCCGTATCCTCTAATGGGCAAGACTGGATATTATTCAATGCGTCGCCAGACATTTTGACACAACTAAAGATGGCTGGTTCGAGGCTTCAGCCCGCGAAAACTGTAAGAGACTCAGGAATAAAAGCAATAGTATTAATGGATGCGCAAATTGATCACACCACGGGTTTGTTTATGTTGAGGGAATCGTCCGGCCCTTTAACAATCCACTCGACCAAAGAAGTTAGGGGAGATTTGTCAGCAGGGAATCCAATCTTCAATGTGTTGGACTTCTATTGCACGGTAAATTGGGTTGAAATTGATTTAAATAATTCAACAGAGACCAGAATTTCCGAGGTAGAAGGAATAATACTGAATTTTATGAGTTTAAAAAGTGAGGCGCCCCCATTTTCTCCCTTTAGGGGTAAGCCCAGACCAGGAGATAATGTCGGTGTCCAAATTGTTGACGAAAGTTCGGGCAAAAAAGTTTTTTATGCTCCCGGACTCGGCTCCATAGAGAAACATCTTATTGACCCAATGAAGTCATCAGATTTGCTTTTGGTCGATGGGACTTTTTGGACAGATACAGAGATGATTGATAATGGTCTTTCAAAGAAATTAGCCAGAGAAATGGGGCATAATCCTCAAAGTGGTCCCGGGGGGATGATCGAGAATCTCAGCCAAATTACTGGTCCAAGAAAAGTTTTGATTCACATTAACAATTCAAACCCAATACTCAATGAGATGTCTCAGGAACGAAAAATACTCGAGAAAAATGATATTGAAGTATCCTATGATGGGATGGAAGTTCTTCTATGACGAAACGTTTAATAATTTACGAGAGAAAATGATGCAAAGCAAAACTGTATTGACGGAGTTAGAAACAGTAAAGTCGGCAGATACTCAAAAGCCGTGGACTATGGAGGAGTTCGAGGATCTTTTAAAACAAAAAGGTACAAGCTATCATATTTACCACCCATTTCACGTGATGATGGCAGAGGGTAAACTTAGCAAAGAACAGTTACAGGGTTGGGTCGCCAATCGATTTTATTATCAAATAAGTATTCCGGTGAAAGATGCAGCCATTTTGTCAAACTGTCCTCACCCAGAGATTAGAAAAGAATGGATACAAAGAATCCTAGATCACGATGGATTTGAAGACGATGCCGGAGGAATTGAAGCTTGGATTGGATTGGGAAAGGCAGTTGGACTTTCGCGTGAGGAGGTTGTGAGTCTTAAATATGTTGCTCCGGCAGCCCGTTTTGCTGTGGATGCATATGTTAATTTTGCAAGGCGTGCTTCCTGGCAGGAGTCCATTGCTTCAAGCCTGACAGAGCTTTTTGCTCCCCATATTCATCAGCAAAGGCTAGATACCTGGCCTGAGAAATATCCATGGGTTGATGCTGAAGGAATGAAATATTTTAAATACCGTCTCGGACAAGCGCGCAGGGATGTTCAACATGGGCTTGAAGTTACGAAGACATTTTTTAGCCAATCGAGAGCACTTCAGGAAAAGGCTTTAGAAATTCTTCAGTTTAAGCTTGATGTTCTTTGGGCTCTCGCCGATGCTATTATGCTTCAACAATGCGAAATAGAAATCAAAGGGGCAAAGTTTAAATGAGCAGTCCATCCAGGAATGACGTACCGTGCCTTTCGAAATTGTATCGCTTGCAGTGGGAAAAGGCACAGGATGCATATGTTCTTCTTTATCCGGAGGGCATGGTGAAATTAAACGAAAGTGCGGGAGAAATACTGAGTAGAGTGGATGGTACTAAGTCCATTTCGTGCATTACGGAAGAGCTCGAAAAGAAATTTGGGGTTGCTGACCTCTTGGACGATGTTCTTTCCTTCGTTGAATTAGCAAACCAGCAAGGTTGGTTGATATCAGACAAAGCAAATGGAGAGGAAAAAGTTGACAAAAAGTAGAGAAGGAATAGACCCACCACTTTGGTTGCTTGCAGAGGTAACGTATAGATGTCCGTTACATTGTGTCTTTTGTTACAACCCAGTTGATTATGCAAAACAACATAAGGAGTTGACGACCGAAGAGTGGTTGAGCGTGCTTAATCAAGGCAGAGAAATGGGAGCCGCCCAGTTGGGTCTTTCAGGCGGAGAACCACTTTTACGAGATGATCTAGAGGTTATCGTTCAAGAGGGGAGAAAGCTTGGTTATTACATTAATTTGATTACATCGGGCATTGGATTGAGTGAAACCCGGATTAAGGATTTAAAAGAAGCCGGAGTCGACCATATTCAATTATCTTTCCAGGATAGTACTCGCGAAATGAATGACTTTTTATCTAGTACAAAAACGTTTGACTTAAAAAACAAAGTCGCCAGATTAATCAAAAAATATGACTACCCTATGGTTTTGAATTGTGTTTTGCACAAGCTTAACATTGATCATATCGAAGAGATTCTCAGCATGGCGGAGTCTATGGGAGCAGAGTATGTTGAACTAGCAAACACACAATTTTATTCCTGGGCTAGTCTTAATAAAAAGCAACTGATGCCGACCAAAACGCAACTTGATAAGGCAGAGTCTGTTACGCAAAAGTTTCGTGACAGGCTAGGAAATAAAATGAAAATTTATTTTGTAATGCCTGACTATTACAGCACGCGGCCTAAAAAGTGTATGAATGGATGGGGCAATGTTTTCGTAACAGTTCAGGCTGATGGAACCGTGTTACCTTGTCACGTTGCTAGTATGTTGCCTAATATTGAATTTGAGAATATCAAAAGTACTTCCCTAGAGTCAATTTGGTACGATTCCCCCTCGTTTAATCTTTTTAGAGGGGATAGTTGGATGAAAGAGCCTTGCAAAACATGTCCTGAGAAAGAAAACGATTTGGGAGGATGCCGCTGTCAAGCTTATATGCTTGCTGGGGACCCTACATTAGCAGATCCCATATGCGATAAAAGTCCACACCACCATATTGTTAAACAAGTTGTTAAAGATGCTGAAAACTTTTCACCTGAAGAAAAACCGATTATATTTCGAACAGATAGTGAGTCGCGAAGACTAATTACAGAGAAAAATGGTGGTAGTCTAGGTGTCGAAGAATCGCGGCTGTTCGAAGATGGTGTTGTGGCAAGTTCTGATAAATCTCGTGTAGGTAGTATCTAGGTTATTGAAAATGTTTGCTTAGATGACTGAAAACCCCTTTGCTATTGAATTAACTGATGTGACTAAACGGTATGCGGATACATTAGCAACAGATTCCATATCCTTTAGGGTGAAAGAGACGGAATTTTTTGGTTTATTAGGACCTAACGGTGCCGGCAAAACCACAACAATTAATATGATGGCCTCAATTTTGAAACCAACTGAGGGCGAGCTACAAATTTTGGGATTTGATGTAAAGAAACAACCGGTAGAAGTGAAAAAAATTATCGGCCTTGTTTTTCAAGACTCTGCATTAGATCGGCAATTGACAGTTAGAGAAAACCTTATCTTTGCTGGCATGTTGCATGGCTTAAAAAAAGATGTGATAGAGAAACGATTAATTGAACTTTTGACTCTGTTTGGTCTTGAGGATAAAAAAGATAAACCTGTTGGGTCTCTATCTGGCGGGCAACGCCGGGGTGTTGATATAGCTAGAGGAGTTATCCATCAGCCCAAGGTTTTGTTTCTCGATGAACCGACGATAGGCTTGGATGTCTCCGCACGAGTCAGAATTTGGCGATTTATTCACAAATTGCGAAAGTCTGACGGGATCACCATTGTTCTAACGACGCATTATCTTGAGGAAGCCGAAAGTTGTGACAATGTTTGTTTTATCGATAAGGGGAAGATTGTTTTGGCTGGAAAACCCGAGATTCTTATTAAAGAGTTCGATTCTGAAATTCTCGAAATTGAGTCATCAGATATTGATGGTCTATATCCTTCTCTTAGAGCTTTTCTTGGTGAGGGTAGGGTTGATTTTAAAACTGCATACTTCAAAGTAGCAAAAAATAAAGAAATATTTGTTACTCAAAAAATTGAGCAAATAAAAAGTGAATTCTCCAGCAGAGTGACTAAAGTTTCTATTCGTCCAATCAATTTGAATGATGTTTTTCTATGGGTTAATACATGAGTTTATCTAAACCTATTTATGCTGTTGTTCAAAGGGATTTGATTAAATTTTCTAGACAGAAAGGGAGAGTGCTCTCCTCTTTAGTGAGACCACTAATTTGGTTAGTAGTAATTGGTGCTGGTTTTAATTCCATGGTTACCACAGACGGGAATGATTATTTTGAATTTTTGGTACCTGGTGTTCTAGGAATGACAATTTTATTTGGAGCACTGTTAGGTTCCCTTTCCATGGTGTATGAAAAGGAGTCTGGAGTGATGAGGATGATTATTGTTTCTCCTTTGACGCACAGGAGTATTGTGTTTGCAAAAATGGTTGCTGCCACATGTTCGGCGATTGTACAAGCTTCGTTATTGATAGTCGTACTTTTAGTACTGGGTTACATAGATTTGTCTGTAGATTGGCTTTTAGTAGTGGTTGGAATGTTTGTCCTCGCAGTCACTTGTTCAGGAATTGGTATGCTAGTTGCGTCATTTTCAAAAACGCTTGATAATTTTGCTGCAATCATGAATTTTGTGATCTTCCCGGTTTTCTTTTTATCTGGGTCGCTTTATCCGATTACCAATTTACCCCACGCACTAAAACTACTAGCTCAGGTAAATCCCTACACATATGGCGTTGATATCTTAAAACATGGAATACTTGTTCCTAATGGAGGTTCGTCTGATATTCCCTTGATTATCAGTTTTTTAGTTTTAATTGGATTCACTATTGCGGCGTTTTTCATTGCAAGTTGGCGCTTTTCTCTGGAAGAAACTACATCTATCTGGTTTCCCCGCCAGAGAAAAAAGTAAATTTTCCAGCCTCCTGGAAAAAATTAGGGTTTTTACTAACCTTTTTTTCAAAAACAACCGTTTCTCTGTTAAAATATTTTGCAATGCAACATTTTAGGAATGACCGTGGAAACAATAGTGATCGTGGGAGGTGGCGCTGCAGGGCTGGAGTTAGCGATTAAGTTAGGCCGAAAATTGGGTGGCAATAATCTTGTTGAAATCCTACTCTTGGATAAAGAAAGAATTCATTTTTGGAAGCCTCACCTACATGAATTGGCAACCGGTTCTATATCACTTGACAGCCACTGTGCAGATTACCTTACTTTGGCGCGCGAAAATAATTTTTCATTTTATGAAGCTGAAGTAAATGGCATAGACCGGGAAAAAAAAGTTGTCCATGTTAAACCGAATTTCGATGAAAACGGACGAGAGTTAACGCCTACATGCGAAATTCCATATTCTAAATTAGTTTTAGCCATTGGAAGCAAGTCGAATGATTTTGGAGTTTCCGGAGCAAAAGAGTGTTCCTTGAGCCTTGATTCATTTAAAGACGCTGTCTCATTTCAAAAAAATTTAGTGAATGCTTTTTTACGGGCAAATGCGATGATTAACCAGGGTAAAAAGCTGAGTGGGGAGCAGCTTAAGATTGCTATTGTTGGTGGTGGGGCAACAGGCGTTGAATTAGCCTCAGAGTTAAGTAACGCAATGGATACGCTAGCGGCATATGGGTACAAAGCTGTGGAAAAACAATGCGAATTTCAAATTACTCTAATAGAAGCAAACGAAAGAATTCTTAAAAACCTTCCTGAGGGTATTTCTGAAAAAGTCAATTCGATTTTACGAAAGCGAGGAGTCAAAGTTCTTGAGAGCTCAAACGTAACGAGAGTGACTGAAAAGAGCCTGTCGTTGAGTTCCGGTAAGATAATACCAGCTGAGTTAGTTGTATGGGCTGCGGGGATAAAGTGTGCAAGTTTTTTATCTAGCATTGGGCTTGAAACAAACGAGTTAAATCAAATAATTTCAAACACAAGACTTCAAGCAATTGGTGATAAAAACATCTATACAGTTGGTGATTGCGGTTGCGTTCCATGGATTGACGGTCCTTTGCCGTTTGTTCCGCCCAGAGCTCAAGCAGCCAGCCAGCAAGCTAAGTATTTGTCAGATCAATTTCAAAATGAGTTTAATGGCAAAGAGAGTAAACCATGGAGATACATTGATTTCGGTTCGTTGGTTTCCTTAGGCAGGTACAGCACAGTTGGAAGTTTGATGGCAGGGTTTTCTAACAAAGCATTTTTTTTAGAAGGAGTGTTTGCAAAATTTATGTATGTAATGCTTTACAAGATGCATGAGTATTCAGTACTAGGTTTTTTTAAAACCCTATTTCTAAATATTAGTAGAGGTTTTTTTTCGCAAACAAAATCAAGAATAAAATTGCACTAAAAAATCATTTGGTATGGCTTAATTTTGTTCTCCCAGGTAGAACCATTCCTGGCCAGGTTCAGCGTTTTGGTTAGGAAAGACCATGAAGCAGTCTTTAGGCGCTCTTAACTCTTTTCCCTTTTCACTAATGCCGATGATTTCGTTTTTCTCGATTTTCATAAATGTTTTCCAGTTTTTGGTAAATTTGTCGCCATGTGAAATTTTATCGATAACATCGAAAAGGCTTATGTAGTTGACCTTTCGGTTGTTTGCCACCGGACTCGGTCTTTCTTTAGTCATGCGAAGACAACTCAAGATATTTAAAATAGCTTTTTCCCCAACACGGGGGGCGGAGACCTCTTCGTGCTGCCCGCATTCTAGGGTGATAGCTAACGCACCTTTACTGCGGGCATATTCAGTCGTACCGTCTCCATACTTCTCGTCATAGTTAAATGAGAACGGTGGATTTAATACGCCATCCCTTTTTCTTCTGTTTTGCACTCCCCGGGCATAAGTTTCGCTCCAGTTTGCAATTACAGTATCAACCTCCAGAGCTGACACAAGATGACTCTCGGATGTATAAACTCTTTCCTGGTTTACGACAAAGGCTTTCTCACTTCCTGAAGTATTCCCGATTAAAGCGAAAGGCTCTACCCCGTTTAAGAAAGAGTGAAGGTCGAGTAATATGTCGCATTCCTCAAGAATCGGGCATAAGATATTGTTAAGTTCGTCCTCAAAATCATTTCTATTGGAACCTTTTGGGTAGAAAGCTCGGTTTAAATTTCTATCGCCATTGCGAGTGCCCCTAATAGCAGCTAGAGGGTTAGCTATGGGTACGAAGGTGACTTTACCTAAAGTTATGTTTACTAACTGATTCTGAATGAGATTTACAACATTATTGATTGCCAAAGTACCGCAACATTCATTGCCATGAACTCTCCCCAGAACTAATACCTTTGGGCCTGGTTTTAAACCAAAAAAAGAGTGGGTTTCTATGTGAAGATGGTTTATCATAAGTACTTTTTTTGGATTTCCACATTATTAGGAGTCTAACGTATAAGGTAATTTCTAGGGGGTGATTGTTGAATATTCATGAATATCAAGCTAAAGAATTGTTAGCTCGTTTTGGAGTAACGGTTCCACAAGGGCGAGTTGCATATACAGCTGAGCAGGCATCTTTTGCTGCAAGTGAGCTAGGGGGTTGGAATTGGGCTGTAAAGGCTCAAATTCACTCTGGCGCGCGGGGTAAGGCTGGCGGCGTAAAACTTTGTAAAACTTACAACGAAGTTCAGGAGGCGGCAGCGGACCTTTTGGGCAATAGGCTTGTAACGGTTCAGACAGGCTCGGAAGGCAAGTTATGTGAGAGGGTCTATATCGAAGTTGCGGAACCTTTTGTTAAAGAATTGTATTTGGGCTTTGTTCTAGACAGAAAAGCTGAGCGCATCCGCGTGATTGCATCCGCCGAAGGAGGGATGGAAATTGAGGAACTTGCCGAATCTGCGCCAGAGAAAATCTTGCAGGTTTTGGTGGAGCCAGCGGTTGGTTTACAACAATTTCAAGCTAGGGAACTAGCATTTGGGCTAGGTTTGAATATCAAACAAGTCCAGCGAGCTGTTGGGATTATTATGGGAGCTTATAGGGCTTTTAGAGACAAAGACGCAGAAATGTTGGAGATTAACCCAATGGTTGTAACGCAAGATGATCGGGTGGTTGCGTTGGATGCAAAAATGTCGTTTGATGAAAATGCACTATTCAGGTTGCCAGACATTTCAGAAATGAAAGATTTAGCCCAGGAGGACCCACGGGAGGCAGAAGCAAGTCAGCATAATCTAAACTACGTTGGTTTAGACGGAAATATAGGATGTATCGTTAACGGAGCAGGGCTGGCAATGGCAACTATGGATACAATTAAATATGCGGGGGGCAATCCGGCAAATTTTCTAGATGTTGGGGGCGGAGCATCTCCGGAAAGAGTAGCAAACGCTTTTAAACTTGTTCTTTCAGATAGTAATGTTGCTGTGATTCTAGTGAATATTTTCGCGGGTATAAACCGTTGCGATTGGATTGCAAAAGGAGTGGTGGATGCAGCAAAAGATCTCAGAGTCCCACTCGTCGTGCGATTAGCGGGAACCAATGTCAAAGAGGGGCAAAAAATCATAGAAGAATCTGGCTTGCCAATTATCAAAGCCAATACTTTGTTAGATGCCTGCAGTAAGGCTGTTGAACAAGTTAAATAAACAAATTCAGTCAAATAGGATGTCAAGCCATGAGTATATTAATTGATGAAAAAACCCCTATAATCGTTCAAGGATTTACTGGGGATAAAGCCACGTTTCATGCAGATGAAATGATCAAATATGGCAGCAATGTGGTTGGTGGGGTCACACCTGGAAAGGGTGGCAACACCCATTTAGGAAAGCCAGTTTTTAATACCGTAAAGGAGGCTGTGTCGGCAACAGGGGCGCAAGCAAGCTTAGCTTTCGTGCCTCCCTCGTATTCCGGGGATGCTTTAATGGAAGCTGCAGATGGGGGTTTGAGGTTAGTTTGTATTATCACTGATGGAATACCTTCACAGGATATGATGCGAGTAAAACGATTTTTGAGAAGGTATCCAAAAGAAAAACGGACAATGGTTGTGGGGCCAAATTGTGCAGGAATTATTTCAGCGGGTAAAGCAATGTTGGGTATTATGCCCGGACATATTTATAAAAAGGGCTCTATCGGTATCGTATCAAGGTCTGGAACACTAGGGTATGAAGCCGCAGAGCAGGTTTCGAATGTCGGGCTTGGTGTATCAACATCAGTGGGTATTGGTGGCGACCCGATCAATGGTTCTTCTTTTTTAGATCACATGCAACTATTTAACGATGATCCTGAAACTGAGGCGGTAATCATGATAGGTGAAATTGGAGGACCACAGGAGGCTGAAGCAGCGGCCTGGGTGAAAGATAACATGAGTAAGCCGGTTGTTGGATATGTGGCAGGACTTACAGCGCCCAAAGGCAGGAGAATGGGGCATGCTGGAGCGATAATTTCAAAAGCAGGGGATTCAGCTTCTGAAAAATCTGAAATAATGAAGAGCTTTGGGATTACGGTAGCCTCTAGTGCTAACGATTTTGGGGCAGCAATTAAACAGGCACTT
>JAOINB010000014.1 GCA_028139135.1 Betaproteobacteria bacterium | reverse complement strand
GGAATCTAGAAAGCTTAGAGACGAGCTGTTATCTATCAAATTAGAACTTAAAAATATGAGAAATTAAATCTCAGTACTTCTCGTTTTTGTAGACTAAGTTTTCTAACCTAGCAGTTTCGAATAAGATTTTTTGAAAAATCTAATTCTGTAGTTCGTATAATTTATACCGTGCCATACCGCCCTTAGAACTATTTGGGCCTCTCATTTCAGTTCCTTTTCCTAAATAAATCTGATCGTTTATCCACGAGTACTTTTCACTAGATGTCTTAAATTCAAAATGTCCATACCAATGCGAGAGCCCGTTTCCTGGGGGGAATATGGACTTTCCTTGATCAAAGTTTTTTGTCAGTTCTTCATTTCCAATGAGAATAGCTACGTACTCCATAATTCCTGGAGCCTTATCATCCATTACGATATAACAGCGTAAATCAACTTTAACACTTTTTTTTCTAAAGGAAAATTTTTCAATGCAGGATACTACTTTGGCTTTAGCGTCTCCTAGCTCAACAGAGCCCGAGTCCATGTAATTAATCGCTTGTGCGTCCTCCACCACAGTGATGGGGGTTTTTAACCCAACAATTACTGTACCTACCTCCTCTGATATGGTTTTCGCAAAACCAGTTGGCAGCACGGGTATAAAAATGCTAACGAATCCGATTAATAACTTAGAAAAGTGAATATGCATAAATAATCCTTAGTGAAAGCACGATAGAGAAAAGATAATACATAGAGGGAATGAAAAACAAGCAGATACTACAATGTAACCTCTTTAACTGCTATTGATACTATGAGTGATGTGAATAACAATGTGAGTAATGGCAAAAAAGTGATTCAAAACTCTATATAGAATCAATGAGTTAAGTGCTCAGTTCAAATCCCGCTCTCTCTGCCATTCAAGTCTTCTATTAGAAATTTTATTTTGCGTGATTACAAACAAATTTTACTACTGCAGGTTTGATTTTCGGTGGTGTTAAATAAAAACTTTCACTAAGAAAGTTGTGTGAATTTAGTATTCTTCCTCTACTCATTGGTTGTTTATATGATCTTTGAAACACTAAATGAGTTTGTTTTTTATCTGAGCAATTAACTTTCATTCTAGTGATAGTAGATTGTGTTGGTCCTTCTATAAAACCGTAAGCTGACAACTGCCAAAAGTAAGCAAATTTATTTCTTTTTTTTATACTTTTAGAATCTACGTAAATACGATCTAGCCCCTTTCGAACATCGATTACCTCTACCCAATTAAAAGCATGAGCATTTACACAGAAACAAAGTAGGATGGTTAGGATTAGTTTTGTCATATTACGACTAAAACTGACAAGAAGCCAAACAAATAAACAGCATAAACGAACTAAATATTATCATCGAATCTCACCCTTGTAGGAGATTTCTTAATTATTGTAAAAATGATATTATAAGCGGCAAATCGTAACATGAGGAATTATTGTGGATAAAGAAGTCATTATAAAAAAACTGACGGAAATTTTTGATTTAGAGTTGTCAGGAGTTATCCGTTATACGCATTATTCGTTAATGATATTTGGCCCAAACCGATTGCCACTTATTAGTTTTTTTAAGGATCAAGCTAAGGAATCACTCGCACATGCTAATTTGGCAGGAGAGCATATTACTGGGTTAGGCGGGCACCCACCTCTTAACATCAAAGAAATAAAGGAGACATTCAAACACGATATTTCAGAAATACTTAAAGAAACGCTCGCTCATGAAAAGCTCGCCATACAAACGTATTACGAACTATTGGAAATTATTGATGGGCAGTCTGTTTACCTCGAGGAGTATGCAAGAAGCATGATTGGTCAAGAAGAACTTCACGCTTTAGAGGTGGAAAAAATGCTCAAAGAGCATTAAGTTTTCGTTTTCACGCCTCCTTTTAGTGTGAGTAACGCTAAAAGAGTGATTCAGAATAGAATAAATTATTTAAGTGCTAAATTGGAAGTTTGCTGCCTACGCCCGGTCGGAAAAAAATTTCTCATTAGATTTTTAATAATGGCACCGGCTAAAATTTTCCTTTCAATCCTTCCAAAGTCGAAGGGCCTTTTCCTTCGCAGTCAGCTATCACTGTGTTTTCTTCTGCAAGAAGGATGATTGGTCCTTCAAAACTGAAGTCAGGATAACGACTACTAGCTACAAGTTGCATTTTCTGTCCTTTAGGTGCTCTTAAATTTACTCTGCTGCCACCAAAGAAAGCTCGAGGACCCTCAGGAATAGATTGCATCATGAAGGAGTTATTGGATACTGCACAATAATTGACAAGATGAATCGTTGCTTGAATCATTTCTTTTGGTTTTGAAGACTCTTCGATTTCATTAAAAATAAACCAGGAGCCTGAAGACAAAACTACAATCGAAGCAATCACTGTCAAAACTTTTTTAAACTTTGTAAAATTTATTTTTAGGTACATTATGTAATGGTTTTTATAATAATTTTGATCTTCAAAAAAGTAAGGTTCATAGGTTTAAAGAATCCACTGCAAATTATAATATCACTTTCGCTGTATTTTATTCGGGAATGAAGTCTTTTTAAATATCTGACTTTTCCGCAAAATTGATGTAATGCCTACACTTAATCCGCTGACTAATCAAAGAGCACTTTTTGTATTTGAAAGTACAGAAAATACCCGAAGAGGATGGAGCCACAATTGTAAAAAAAAATTTGTTTACATATAGTGATTATTAACTATTAGAGCAAACCTCGTACTGGGTCATAATTAGCGCATCGATAGAAAAGTGATTTAAAATAGATACTGAGATCAATATTTTTCTTTCGATAACCAACGCCTTAAGATTTGGACATGATTGCAGGTTTTAGAAAATCCACGGTATGCTGCAACGGTGTAGTCCTATCTGTGCACCGCGCTGGTCAAGGAGAACCTCTACTTCTGCTCCACGGATTTCCGCAAAATCATATGTGTTGGGAGAGAGTCGCTCCCCAATTGGCACGGCATTACGATGTTATCATACCCGATCTACGAGGCTATGGTGAGAGTGAGGCTCCGCCCAATGAATCTGGTAATGTTACCTATTCAAAACGTACAATGGCACAGGATATTGCGGATTTACTTACCGCTCTAGCTATACAACGCGCTAATGTTTTGGGTCATGATAGAGGCGCGCGTGTTGCCTATCGTTTTGCACTAGATCATCCGGAACGGATTAATAAGCTGGGAATTATTGAAATTGTCCCGACGGCCGATTTTTGGGCCAGCTGGACTGCTGATTTGGCTATTGCGGCCTATCATTGGACATTTTTGGCTCAACCCGCTCCGCTACCGGAGCAGATGATAGGGGCTGATCCAGTTGCTTATCTAGATTGGACATTGGCGCAATGGACTCTGAGCAAAAGCTTAGACACTTTCTCACCGACTGCTTTAGCTAGCTACCGCAAGCAGATTCAAAACCCTGCACGTGTTCACGCGATGTGTGCAGACTACCGGGCTGGGGCGAGTTTTGACCGAGAGTTGGATGAGAAAGACAAGATCGCTGGCAAACAGATTGTCGCTCCGTTACGATTACTCTGTGGTGCCCATGGTTTTCCAGCTAAAAGCGGTAATGCTGTTGAGGTTTGGCGTGGTTGGGCACAACGTGTGGAGGCAAGTATTTGCGATGCTGGCCATTTTGTAATGGAAGAGAATCCAGAGGCAGTGGTTGCTGCTTTTGAACCCTTCTTTGTGCCTTAGCGACTATTCCTAGTATCACTAGTTTCAGTATGAACTGTAAGTAACCGGAAAAAAGTGATTCAGAATATTAAATAGAATTTATGGTTGAGGTGCTCCGTTGGAATTTCGCTCTCTCCGCCAGCTCAAAAGTCGTTGATTTTTCAACCTAAAATGCTAGCTTACAAATTTAACAAATTTACTTGTGTAATGTATCTTTGTATCTAATATCGCGAAAGCTAGTCCAACTTACTACTAGAACAAAAGTTCATAAAGGGGTTTGATTTAAAATCTCTATTCAGAATAAAGTACTTTATAAAGATTATAAGTTACATACCCGGCTGACAAATCTGCTATGACTCCTTTGCCGATGAGCTGTATGTAATTCATGTAATCATATTTCTGACTAGATGTTCTTATTAGGGGGGCATTTATCCAATAGTCAATACCGCTTTTAGGCTTCCATGGCTTGCCTTCGTCCATGAGTTTCATGGCTTTATCATCCATGATCATTTTGCCGCCGTAGAATATATACAAAAGCGAACCATCATCCATAGTAAAAGTGCATCTAACATCTAGATCAAGCCATAGTTCTTTTTGAGCGTTTCCGAAGTCGGCACACGGTGCTGAAACTTTTCCAACGTCACCATTTGCAAGAGTTAAAGTTCCTCTACCGAGATTGGCTACAAAATTTCGTGAAAAATTCTTGACTTCACCGATATCTCGATACGTTAGCGAGCCAAAATATTCTAATTTTGGAGCATTATCATTTTTTGCGTCAGCGGCAGTAACCGTGCCTAAATAGAAGATCATAAAACTTATAAAAACTGATTTTAAAGTAAAACTGAATATTTTCATTTTTCCCTCGTGGATTTTATTGTGATTTTCAACATTGTTTGTTCGGCTACGGAATATTTGATACAAAACCGTATCAGATTATAAAAACAATGATCAAAGGGCAAGAAGGTACCTTAACGTAACTAGATATTTATATTTTTTTATTAATGAGGTAAACATCATTTAAGAATGAATGCTTGTCAGAGTAGAGAATCCGGACTAGATAAATTAAATCATCTACAAACGAATAATAATTCCGCACGAGCAATTGCATCTGTTTGTGGAAGTCGAATTTGTTTAACGGTAGATTTTGAAGTAATTTCCCCTTTACCCATTGGTTGACTGTAAAAAGTTGTACTTAACCAACTCATTTGTTCCTCTCCACAATCAACCTTAAATTTACTAACAACTGAATAACTTTTTTGTTTCGTTTTAAGAAAGTCAATCAGGTTCGAGTAATAAACACGGCTTTCTTTTTTTTCTATACTATCAAGATCAATATATATTGGATTTCCATCATAGTCCTCGGCAATTTTCTCCCATTTAATTGCAAATCCACAAATGGAATAGGTAAGTAGAATTATGACAGTAATTTTTTTCATTTAATTAAAAAACCAATAATTAATTCCACTGGTGAAAATATAATAATTAGAACTAAAGATGCTAACATCTCATGCGGTGACTAAGCAGAAATATAAAAGATATCTGATGAGGATAATGATTGTAGGTGACAGTGTTAGTAACAACAAAAAAAGGTTCAGAGTCCTAAATAAAGGCAATGACTTGAGCGCTCTGGTCTGGATTCCTCCTCTCTACGCCAGGAACTATACTGGAGGGATTTGTCACGCCAGCTTAATAATTTCCGCTACTTTTTTGGGCTGCTCCAAAAATGAGAAGTGGCCACATTCTTTTATAGTGTGATACGAATCTAACTTTAATTTAGTTTGCGTTTCCAGCCGTTCCTTAGATGTCGACCAGTCAGCTTCTCCGTAGACCAGGACTGTAGGATGAGTGACGGCCTCGTAAATATTTTTATAATTAATTCCTTGTTGAAAGTTTGTTAGTACGTTTATGAAATGATATGTATAGCCTCTTTTTCTGGTGGTTGAAGTTAGAAGATTTAGATAATCGTTAGGCAGCTTCGATTTATCTACGAATCCGCCTGCAAGGATATTTTTTAAAATAAATTTATTTTCGAGCATAGAAAAAAAACTTCCTATTATTGGGAGTCCAACATGAAAAAGGATAAAATTTGCAAAAAAGTTACCACGGCGTATACCCTCTGCAAATTTAGTATCGTAATCGTAAGGATTGATGCAAAGTAGTTTTTTTATCCTATTAGGAATTTTAAGAGAAACTGTTGTAGGCAAAATGCCACCTATAGACTCTCCGGCAATAGTCACGTCTGACAAATCCAATTTAGTAATAAATTCTGTGATTGCCATAGTGAAGTATTCCTGATCATAATTGGTTTCTATGTTTATAGGAGATTCTCCAAAGCCTGGCAAATCAAGAGTGTAAATTGAGTAGTCGTCAATTAATTCTTGGGCTAAAAAATCAGAGTATTCTAACCTGTTTCTGAAAGTGTGTAGCAATAAGAGTGGAGGTCCATTTCCTACCACCTTGTATCTGATATAAGTTCCGTCGTTCAATTTGAAGTTATCTATTTTTACATTATCCATTTATTTTTGCCGTTTATTCAAGTTTATGGACCAAAGTATGTGCAATAGAAAAAGGAATAGCAATTAGTTACCAGATAGTGACTGAAGAATAGTAGTATTCATTTGCTGGAAATATAAATAGTGTAAAAAGATGTAAGGGAAGAAAAGTCAAGCAGGCTAATTTTAATTGATAAGTAATCTGGAAGTTTGAATTTCTAGAGATGTCTTTCACGTATAAAGAAATTCACTAGTTTATTTATGTTTAATTACATTGGAAGCGGCTGGTATTGTAAAATTTCAATGGTTATGAAAAATAAAGTTAGGTTAGTCTTTTGGATGATTAAAAAATAGAAAGAATATTCGATTATGAGTGACTTCGAGATTCCCCCTGATGAAGAACTGAGAATAGCAACTCTAAAATCTTATGAAGTACTTGACACTGCGCCAGAGGTTTGTTTCGATGATATTACAGAGTTAGCTGCAGAGATTTTAGGTTGCCCAGTCTCTTTTATTGAATTTATGGATGCAGATAGACAGTGGTTCAAGTCAAAGTATGGACTACCGGAAGATGTAACTGAAACACCTAGGGACATAGCAATCTGTAATACTGTGGTAAGTTCAGGTAACCTATTGTGTGTACCAGACCTTTCCCAGGATGATAGATTTCGCACCAACCCATTAGTTGAAGCTGAGCCTAATATTCGGTTTTACGCTGGAGCGCCTTTGATCACCCCTAATGGGCAGGCGGTAGGAACCATTTGTTCGGTAGATTTTCAGAAAAGGGAAATATCTGTAAATCAGCAGGAGGCCCTTAAAAAATTGTCAAAACAGGTGATGACCCAGCTTGAATTACGCCGAACATTAATTGAGGTTAAGGACTCACTTATTGTCCGGGAAAAATTGACTAAAGAGTTAGAAGTTGAAAGAAATAATATTAAGCAGATCATGAAGAAGGTTTTGCCTGCAAACATTGCAATCGAATTACAGGAAAAAAAACGAGTAGAGCCGAAATATATAGATGAATGTAGTGTGCTATTTACTGATTTTGTAGGATTTACGAAGCTTACGGAAAAGTCATCCCCTAAAAATCTTGTAGAATTATTGCATCAAATATTTTGTAAATTTGATGAAATATGTAGGCAGAATAAAATAGAAAAGATTAAAACTATAGGCGATTCCTATATGTGTGTGGCCGGAATTCTAGACGAAAAAAAGGATCATGCAAATCGTTTGTGTAAAGCTGCTAAAGAAATGCTGGCTTATTTAAATAAGACAAATATCCAACGTTCCAAATTGAAAATGCCTACCTGGGAAGCCAGAATCGGGATCCATTCTGGCCCTGTGATATGCGGTGTTGTGGGTGAGGACAAGTTTACTTTTGATATATGGGGCGATACTGTAAACACTGCTTCTTTAATGGAGCAAAATTCTATGCCTGGAAAAATTAATGTTTCAGAAACGACTCATTTTCGTATTCAAAAATATGTTGATTCAGTGGAAAGAGGGGATATTCTCACAACAAAAAAAGGTTCTCTGAAAATGTATTTCTTAGAGTCTTAGAACTTATAATCTTATTATGAGAGGGTTATTTCTTTTTGTCGGTTTAAGCATATGGGGTTGTGTTCATGCTGACCCTGTACGACTTGTTTGTACCAGTGATAAGGTTTTTAGTATATACAGGACGGGAGATACATATGAGTCCCACGAAGCCATTAACAAATTAACAACTTTCGTATTAATCGATTCATCTAAATCGGAAATAAAAATATCTTGGCGTAATGACACTTATAACACTACTGGAGATATTGACATGAAAATAATTGATGTAAGGAACGCTGGAAAAGTTATCTTAGGTTTGCGGACTGGTTCTGATGATGGCTATGAGTTACATCAGTTTGATTTAGAGAATTTACAAACGAGCTGGACTCTTATAGACACTACAGGAGATATGTATATGTTATCAAAATGTTTTGAATCAAATTGATAATTGAACTACGATTAATAAACAAGTGGATCTGAAGGTGTGTTTGCTATCGTACTCACTTTTGTTCCTTCCTTAGCAATTCTGCTTTTTATAATTAGATCAGATAAGTTTAGAGAGCCTGTAAAATTAATTGTTGAGGCTTTTATTTTAGGGTGTCTGATTTGTTTTCCTGCTGGCTTATTGAATAATCTATTAATCTGGTCAACGGATGACCCGCATTCCCTTTCTTTTTTAGCTGGACTTACAGAGGAATCATTAAAATTCTTAGCATTATCTATTTTTATTAGGCCTAAGTCAGAATTTAATGAGCCAATGGATGCTGTAGTATACGGGACATTAATTTCTTTAGGGTTTGCAACTTTTGAAAATTATGAGTATGTTTATGTTTATTTTGACAATATCCCACCTTTGCAGATTGCAATTGTACGTGCTTTAACTGCCATACCAATGCACGCATCCTGTGGGATCATTATGGGTTGTTTTCTTGGAATACATGTGTTTCGAAATTCAAGTCATGCAATTTTTAAAGCAATCATATATCCAATACTTTTTCACGGTACTTATAATTATTTAGTTGGTGAAAACCTTTTACTTTTTTTATTATTTTTTGGTTTTACTCTAACATACACAGTTTCTTTGTACCGAAAGATTAGAGAGTTACAGGAAAATAAACAATCAGAGGTAGAGCCAAAATTAAACTAGCAGAGAAATGCTGTGATCATGCCTAGAATAGGGCAATTAATGTATATTTTTGGCTGCAAATGAGTAACAGCTTGAGTAATGGCAAAAAAGTGATTCAAAATATTAAATAGAATCAGTAAACTCTCCCTGCTAATAGTGTGGTGTATTGATACCAGTTTTAATACGTCTTATTTCGTGCTACCGACAGGCTTTACTCAGGACTTCGCTTACTAATAAAATGCAAGTCGTAGATATGAATAACGGGCTACTTGACTTGAATTAATTTCTGTTTTCGAGTGAGTTCTCCTAATATCATGTGATGGAAATCCGTTAGTTAGAATTCTTTGGCAAGGAAGATTTCATTGCAAATTGTTTTTAAAGTTAAGATCAGAATCGTGAACTTGTGATAAATTACTTTCTCTAACGAAATTCGTACCATGAACAAAATAATTCAGTAAGGGGGTTATTTTACGATTGATCCTCTGTCATAGAACTCAGGGTAAAATTGACCCGCCTATTTGGTTTGAATAGTGAGCAAATTAATTCAGTTATTTTAGGAAAAAAATGGTTGTTAGTGTATCTATCCAACAGTTAATTATGAGTGAAAGCGAGATTGCGCATAGAAAAGCCTATGCTGGCGAAGAAAGGGTGTTAAAAATCTATATATCGGATGGTGGTGACCCAATTTTAAACAACAGGAACAGTAATGACCCGATCCCATACTCAAGAACCCCAGATCAATGGCAGTACGATTATGTTCATCAAAGTATTTACAAAATAAGTAAATATATAGATTTAGTGTTTTTAGAGGTTGATGATCCCAGGGAAGCTGATTATGAGATCGTAATTCATCCGAACCCTCAAAAGGACTCAGTAAGTGGTGGAAAGTCTTTACCAGATACTTTGATGATCAGTCACCAAACTGGCCTAACTTCACCATTTCACTTGGAGCCTGATGTTGATAGTGTCTCTCATACCAGTCATTCAAAAGCAATACAGACAGAGATATTTTTGCATGAATTAGGCCATCTTTTAGGATTAGAGCATCCATGGGATAACGAAGATGGTGACTTCGCAGTTCAATCTTACGAGGAGGCGCATGAATCTACGAGGATGGGGTATAACGAGCATTTGTCTGGAGAAAAGAAATGGTATGAGGACATTGACGTAATTGCTTTGCAAACTATATGGGGTGAGTCAAGGTCCACGAAAATTTTAGATTTTAATAAAGGTAATGGCTTGTTTATGTCAGGGGAGAAAAAAATTTTATTCGTTGACGGAAACTATTCAAACTTTTACGTTGTTCAGTTGGAAAACTCGGGTTCAAATATTACGGTCAATGGACGCAAAGGATGGCAAATAACTGGTTCTAATATTGGTACAGATACCATTATTGGTTTTAAACGTCTTGAGTTTAACGACGGCACACTTGCGTTGGATATTGATCCAGGTGATACAGCTGGTCAAGCATATAGACTTTATCAGGCAGCATTTGCGAGAACACCTGATATGCCGGGAGTTGCTTACCATATGAATGATATGGAAAGTAATGGGTTAGTGTTATGGAACATTGCAAATAATTTTTTGGCTTCTCCTGAATTCAAATTGAAGTACGGAGAAATTCCCACGGACGAAGAATATGTAAATCTCTTGTATCAAAATGTACTGGGAAGAAGTGCAGATCCTGTTGCAGAGGTAGGTTGGTATCGGGAGCAATTTGATACGGGCGCTATGGACTGGGCAGCAGCATTAATAGGATTTGCAGAGTCACCAGAAAATGTTTTGCTTGTCGCACCTCAGATAGAAGACGGTATCTGGATACCGTTTTAGGTGTAAGTAATGGGAAAAAAGTGATTTAGAATCGTAAATAGAATCAATGAGTAAAGTACCCAGTTAGAATCCCATATTTTCCGCTGGTTCGAAACTTACTAATTTTCCAGGTTAAAATCTAGTCATCCTACTTTTACTACAAAAGGGTTTGAATAAATTTGACGAAGTAGAGAAAAATGGCACCAGAAACTAAAATCCAAAACAAATGGCGATTCTCGATTGATAGAGGAGGGACATTCACAGATATAATCGGGCACGACTTATTTGGTAATATTAAAACAAGTAAAGTCTTATCGGGAAATGATTACTATAGTATTTCTCCTGTTTTTGAAACGATAAGAAAATTGGTGGGACTAGCATCAAATGAGCTTTTATCTTCCAAAATTATTGAAGAGATTAGGGTTGGAACCACACTCGGCACGAATGCATTGCTTGAGAGAACAGGTTCAAAAACTGCTCTTTTAGTTACAAAAGGTTTTGAAGATATATTACGTATAAGTCATCAAACACGTTCCTCACTTTTCAGTCTTTCCAACGAAGATAGACCCTTACTATATAGCAGTTGTCACGGTATAAATGAACGAATGAACAGTATTGGTTCTCCAATTACCCAACTTGATACTAATGAGCTTGATAACGAACTTACACAGATTGAGTTAAGTGGAATTAAGTCTGTTGCTATTGTATTTATGAATAGCTACAAAAACCCTTCTCATGAAATTATGGCTAAGGAAGTAGCCCTTAATTATGCATTCGATCACATTTCTACCTCACATGAGGTAAGTCGACTAATTGGTTTTGTTGATAGGTGTAGCACCACTGTTGTCGATGCATACCTCACGCCAACTATATATAAATATGTTGAAAAATTAAAAGAGTTCACTGGTGATATCCCTCTCAAGATAATGCAATCTAACGGAGGACTTGTTGAAGCTTCAAAATTAAAGGGTAAAAATTTGATTCTTTCGGGACCTGCTGGTGGCGTTGTTGGAGCAATCGAAACCTCGAGACAATTTGGGCGAAAAAAAATAATTTGCTTTGATATGGGTGGTACTTCAACAGATGTTGCACACTGCTCAGGTAATATTGAATATCGCTCAAAAACAGAAATTAAGGGGATTGCAATTGTGGCGCCAATGGTTGATGTCCATACTATTGCTGCTGGAGGTGGTTCGGTCGTTAATTTCGATGGGGTTCAATTAAAAGCAGGGCCTGTTTCAGCAGGATCGGATCCTGGTCCTGCTTGTTATAAAAGAGGTGGTCCGCTAACAATCACTGATTGCAATCTTCTTTTGGGGTATTTGAATCCTGACTGTTTTCCTAAGTGTTTTGGAAAAGATAATAATCAAATGCTAGACCAGAAAATAGTTAGTACAGAGTTTGAAAAACTTATTGAAGAAAGAAATAGTTCGCAACTGAAAAAGATGAATATTTACCAGGTTGCTGAAGGCTTTATTAAGATTGCTAACGAAAAAATGGCAAATGCCATAAAAAAAATATCTATCGATAAAGGTCATGATGTTCGCTCTTACAGTTTGTCTTGTTACGGTGGCGCAGCTGGCCAACATTGTTGTGATGTGGCTGATCTGTTAGGAATCAAAGAAATACTCATTGACGGCAATGCCAGCGTGCTATCAGCTATTGGTATCGGTCTTGCAAACGAAAAAAAAGTTTTAGAGGAATCTATTGAAAAAGTTTTCGCAATAAATGAACTAGAGCATTTATTAAAAAAATTTAATTCTCTTGAAAAAAAACTTAGAAATGAAATGAATGCAAAAGTATTTGATCAAAACAATTTATCGATAAAAAAACTAGTAAACCTAAAATATTTAGGCACCTCTGAGCCTACTATGGTTAAGTTTGCATCGTGGAATGAAATGAAAAAGGAATTCCAAAAAAAGTTTCAAAATCAATTTGGCTTTACTGAATCTTCTAAAGAAGTAGTGATAAGCTCAATTTTAATAGAGATGATATATAGAGGAGAGAAGATAGATTCATTTCCTCAATCAAAAACGATTGACAGTTTAGTTTCAAAAGCTAACGATTTTCAAAAAGTTTTTGAGAAAGATACATGGAAGGAAATACCCTTAATTAAAATCGAGAATATTGTAGATGAGTCTTTAATTAAGGGTCCTGTTATTGTTATAGGAGAACACACAACAGTTGTTCTAAAAACCGGTTGGGAGATTTTTAAAAATGCAACAGGGACTTTAATACTAAAAAGAACAGCGACTAAAAAAAAGTCTCAAAAAAGGAATGAGAGTGCGAATAAGCTTCTTGAGACTACGCTATTTGGAAATCGTTTAATGGCTATAGCCGAACAGATGGGTATGGTGCTAAAAAAAACTGCAGCCTCGGTGAACATTAAAGAGAGAAACGATTTTTCTTGTGCAATATTTGACATTTCTGGTAACTTATTAGCCAATGCTCCTCATATTCCTGTTCATCTGGGTTCAATGAGTGACGCAGTCAAAAATCTATTAAAAAGCCGGTCAGTCAAATCAGGAGAGGTTTATTTGACTAATAATCCATTTAATGGGGGTACTCATTTGCCTGACATAACATGTATTACTCCTATTTTTTTCGGCATTGATTCCGAAATTGCCTACTTAGTTGCCTCTCGAGGCCATCATGCAGATATAGGAGGAAAGACTCCAGGTTCTATGCCAGCAAATAGTTCTTTCATTGAAGAAGAGGGTGTTCTTATTAATGATATGACAATAGTTCGGGATGGTGAATTTTTAGAAACTCAACTTCTGGATTTGTTTGCTGACTCCTTATACGTTCCCAGAAATGAAAACCAAAATATATTTGACATAAAAGCACAAATTGCTGCCAATCAGAAAGGTGTTGAAGAGTTGGTATCATTGATTAGACATCACGGAATAGAAGAAAACAAAATACTTTGTAATGAGTTACTAAATCAAGGAAAAAATTTTATTCAGCGTTCAATTGAAAATATTAATGATGGTTCTTTTCGTATCCAACTTGATAATGGAATTTGTATTGCTGTTTTGATAAAAAACGATATTGTGAATAAAAAATTAATTGTTGACTTTAATGAAACGGATTCCCAACATGAATCTAATTTTAATGCTCCTGGGTCCATCACCAAAGCATGTGTTTTGTATGTACTTCGCTGTTTAATAGAAGATAAGGATATACCATTAAACGAGGGTTGCCTTTTTCCTGTTGAAATCAAGATCCCTAGAAAAAATCTTCTAAACCCATGCTACCCTGCTGCAGTTGTTGCTGGCAATGTTGAAACTTCACAAAAAATAGTCGATTGTTTACTGGGGGCACTGGGATTGCAGGCGGGTTCGCAGGGAACGATGAATAATTTTTCTTTTGGTAACGAAAAGATTCAGTATTACGAAACTATTTGTGGTGGTACAGGGGCAGGACCAACTTTTAATGGTTCAGATGCTACTCAGTCCCATATGACCAATTCTCGTATTACCGATCCTGAGACCCTTGAGGCAAATTTTCCAGTAATGCTGCAAAAATTTAGCATCAGAACGGATTCTGGTGGAAAAGGAAAATACAATGGGGGAAATGGAGTAACAAGAGAAATTACATTTCTTGAACCGATGGTGGTATCAATTCTTTCCAATTGTAGAACGATATCTCCTCATGGCCTCAATGGAGGCTCCTCTGGTGTGCGAGGGGAAAATATACTAATAAATGCTAATAAAACTGAAATTATTCTTGAGTCAGGTTGTGAGTTTGATGTAGACAAGGGAGATACTGTAAAAATAAATACACCTGGTGGTGGAGGGTTTGGAAATCCATCAAAGAAAATTAACTGAAATTTGACTTCAAGGGTGATCACTCACCATAAAGAAAAGTTTGAAACTGGTCCGGTGGATTTGGCAGCTAAATAAAAAAACTTTGCTGAATCATCAGAAAAATGTAGTTGTAGTGGAACCTTAAATTCACTGTATATTGCTCGATAGTTAGTAGATTAATGTGAGTAACAGTATCGGTAACGCTGAAAAAGTGATTCAGAACCCTAAATAGAAATAGTGAGTAAACCGCTTACCTAGGATCTCGATATCTCCGGCAGTCCAAAAATTTCTTATTATCCAATTGAAAAGTTAATAGCTTTAAAATTCCTCTAATTTCATTTTGAACTATTTTGTAGGTCATCACTTTTGTCTGGAAACGTTTCCTCATATTTTTTTTCAATAATGCCTCCTGGCCATTTTTTGATACTATCAGAAAACAAATGGGGATATTCCAGTGGTAGATGTTTGTTGGTTTTTTTATCGATGACAAATAATGCGTTGGGGTTGTAATATTGGGTTAACAGTGGGGGTCTAACATGCCACGAAAATTTAAGTTGTGTTAATGATTGATAATACGTATTCGCCCAACCTGCTCTATTGATATGCCACATACCTGGGAACGTCCCAAAATATTCAGTTGTTGGTTCTAATAAAATTAAAAATCTTTTTGAAACTCGGGAAAGTTCTTTTAGAGCAGAATTAAGTTCACTTCCAGCCTGCTCCAACGCAGCAGTTGTGCATACAAGATCAAAATAGTTATCGGGAAAATTTAACTTTGACATACTACCTATATCATATGTAACATTAATATCGCGCAAATAACTATGTCTTTTGGAGGATCTTACCCTAGGCTCTGATGCATCAACTCCATAAATATCACCATGTGGAATTTTTCCTTTCAAATAACATGTCAAAAAACCGCTTCCACATCCAACATCTAAAATTCTTGGCTGCTCTATTCGTGCAGATTTTAAAACCTCATCAATGTACCAGGCTATAGAATTGTAATAATCGGGACTATATACGATTCTTTTATCCATAAATCGAAAAATACTAAAAGAATATCCATATTGCTCTTGTTGCCATTCTGGTGTGTGTTGTAAGAGGTCACTAGTAAGTTGTGCCTCTTTGTAAATTAATTTGTCGGGAAGTCTTTTTGCTTTTTCGGAAAAGGATTCTTCCACATTACCCAATTTAATTATTTCTCCAATACAATGCCTATGCACTCGATCCATATATTTAAAAGCCTTATCTTTGCTGAACGTATAGATTCGCGTCTCTTTTCTATCAAAAGCAGGAATAATTTGATTAAAGGTCTGGTCATACTGATACAAATTAGCATTTCCGTATATATAAATGTATGGGGCAGTTTTTGAAAATAGGCTTGCAAAAACGTAACGGTATCTGAGGTCCTCAGTGCTTGAAAGGGAAAGTAGTATGGTTATATCAAACTTTTCTGGTGGTTTTGGTAAATATTCGTCAAAACTTTCATCCATTACATTTAACAGTTTATCTGTGCGTACGAAGGTATTGTTAAATTCATTACCCTGTTTTTTCTCTGTCGAATTTTCGTCGCATCCCTCTGTGAGCCACAATATTTCCGTTTGTAAGTTTGTTGATTCAAGAATTCCAAGTTCATTTCGAAGCCAATTAAGTAAGGCATTACTGAATTTTTCTATGTTTATCCCGAATTGTTTATCGTTGTAAATTATGCAAACTTTTTTACTATGCATTTTTTTGCTACCTATACGGTTGTTTATCTAAGTAATGTTTTGATTGGGTGTTTAAGTATTTTTCGCATCGATACTGGTAAGACTTGTGATGCTAGAATACCACAATCGACATCGTTCTGATTAAATGCCAATTTTTTTTCTCTGTATCTTAATTACCGAAAGAGTTATTCTATTAAAGGTCGGTTATTGATAGATCGTGTTTTTTAGCTAACTCGTCCAATCTGGTCATTTTTATGATTTCCGATATATCTCCTTTTTGTTGCTTAGAAAGTTGTTCTCTACCGTAGCCTTTTTTTCCTACAACAAGTCTTGTTGTCTTTCCACCTTCAATAAAATCTATCGCTTTTTCGATTTGATTGATTGAAAATGGGAGATTAAATGTTTCCACAATATTTTTGATAGTACCTTGCTTGTCCTCGACGAATTTTTCAAATTCGATAATATACAAACGGCTATCTGAAGAATTAAAATAGTTTAGCCAACTAGCAGTCATTCTACAAAATTCAGGAACATCAAATTTTATCACGTAATCTAGAAAATCTTTTTCATCCAACCAATCAGGAACACTTGGTAGTAAATAAAGCGAATCACTTTTTCTTGAGTCATTTGCGTTCCTAATTTCTCTGTCTTTGAGCATCATCATATACTGACTATATGCCTGATCATATACATTTCGCAAAGAAAATAAAATTGGCAAACCGTTAATTTTTCTGAATATATCGGCACTGTACTTCGAATAGCCAACGTGCGTTTGCTTGAAAAATACTGGTCTTAAAAGAGGATGAAATAACAATCCGAGGAGTATTTGGTTTAAACAGATTTCCATATGTCGATCTCCGAAAGCTGGTACTGTAGCGTGAGACAGCCAACCTTTTTGCGCAAAGAGCGATTCCATTATTCGTGTCAGTAGTGTCCCGCCAGATTTTTTCATTGCGATATGCATGATTGATGAAAAGCCAAATGTCGATTCTATGCTTTTCGATAATCGGTCTACTAGTATTGCGTGGGAAAGTGGGTGAAACATTCTCTGATCTAAAACATTAGTAAACTCTCTTCGATCGAAATGTTCCCCACTTAGCCATTTTATCTTTACAGTGTCGAAATCGGTATGGCAATTCACTGTGCAATAATTTGCACCACCTTGAATTGTAATTGGATATGGTGGACATTTTTTAAGTACATCCGTGACGGCTCTAGTCACAATTCCCTGATTACATGTTACATTTTCCATTTCATAAAAGAGTTGATGATATGTTAGCGTGATATCTGGCTCTTTTTGGTATAGATTTTCGTCTGTTGCCAGACTGACAGTTCGATTTTTTGGAAATTTCAGCTTCATTTTATGAATTCAATCAGTAATTTTAGCTTATGAATCCAAAACACTGCAGGGATCATACAGCAAACATTAACCTGAACTATATTGTAAGATAATAAACTTTCCTAATCCATAATCATTCGTGATTAAAAAGTGCGTTGTATTTTTGCACTTACGATAAAGCAAAACACTAGTTCTACCGATTATTAATTGAAGAAATTTTCTTGAGGATAGGTAGTGTCTGGTATTTCTGCAGTAGGGGCGGTGGAATATCTTTCAACACGGCTTCAGCCTGTTACGGCTTTGGCCCGGCCCGATGCTGTCCAAATCAATACGTATCGCAATCCTTTAGAGATTACTGCTACCGACAGTGTTCGTCACACGCTTTTATTACGAGACACCGTAGATGAGATATCCGAATCTTTAGCAATTGTTCAGATTACAGATGATGAGTTACAAACGGTAGGAGATTATCTTACAAAGATTCAGGCAAAGCTCAACACACTTACAACAGCATCTTCTTCTGAAGCAGAGAATTTAAAAAGGGAGATTAAGGATTTAGAAGATGCGATGTCTGCTTATCTAGGACAAAAGGTTTTATCAAGAGAAAACCCAGTACTTGAGAATTTTGCAAAAGTAAGTGGGCAGCATCAAAGAAGATTTTTCGAAGTAGTTGGTAATCAAGACTATCCAGAGATTCAAGCAGAAGCACTTGCTGCAATTGAAGTAAATCTAAACTACCTGATTAAAGAGCATCATGACCCAAGCCAATGCCCGATGTGTCAATCCTCACGAAGTCTGAAAAAACTAGAGGGTGTATCAGTAGGAACTATACCAAAAGTAACAGAGTATGGAAAAGGTGCGGTTGCAATCGATCCAGTAGATGCACTTCTTATTGGTTCCAAATGGAATTTGGCAGAAGGAGAAAAGCTTACCTATTCTTTTTATCAAGATCCAAGCGTAGGGTTTGCGTATGAAGAGGCACCATCTTTTGTATCTACTATTGGGGATATAGAAGAAAGCCTAGATCAAGCATTTAGGAGTTGGAATAGTGTAGCAGGATTGTCTTTACAAAAAGTTGAAGAAGTAGACGGAGAGGTAGGAGCGATTCGATCTGCATTTACAGACTCTTTCAATACCGAAGGAGCTGTTGCCTTTAGTTATCAGCCAGGAACAACTGCTGGTCATGGGGATATCTTTTATAATTATGAGCAGTTTCCCAGTGAAGATTTTACCGTAGGAAGTTTTGGATACTATACAGCCTTACATGAAATCGGTCATGCTCTTGGACTCAGTCACACGCATCAAGATGAAGGAGGGTCCTATCTAGGAAAAGAGCTAGATAAAAGTGAAGATACGATTCGAAATTCTGTGATGTCTTATGAAATGAACGATCGCAATACTGTGTTGGTTGAAAAAGATGGAAAGTTAGAAGCCCGGGAAATTTATGCATCGACTCCTATGCGCTATGACATCCAGGCAATGGAGGCACTCTATGGAAGAAGTACAACATCCAATGTAGGAGATACGGTCTATCAGTGGGCTGATCGTGTACAAACTCTTGAGACCATTTACGATAGTGGTGGCATGGATACTCTTGATGCTTCGAATCAAACGCAAGAAGTACATATCAATTTGCAGCCTGGTTCATTTCAATCCATAGGTATCTGGAGTGAGGATGAGCAGGTTCAACATTATGTAGATAAAGGCTATGGTGACAAACAAACCATAGAGCAGTTTATTGAAGTATTAAATAGCGGAGCAAAGGAGGCAAGAGCCCTGTATACAGGAGAAGATAATGTTGCCATTGCTTATAGTAGTTATATTGAAAATGCAATTGGTGGACAGAGTGATGATGTAATTATCGGCAATGATTTAGATAATGTTTTAAAAGGGAATGCAGGAAGTAATATCCTTGTTGGTGGAAGAGGGTATGACACAGCGGTTTATGATGGGAAAAGACAAGATTATACAATAGAGCAAAATCTTGATACGAGTTATTCCATTACCAATCTATATACACAAGAAACAGATACCGTAAAAGAGATTGAAAAGATACAGTTTGATGATGAGGTATTTTTTTTCTCATCAACGGATAGGTCAGAGTTAAAATTTGCTTTGGATAGTAATGAATCAAAAACTCACAAAATTTCTGATGGATCAAGAATTTCTTTTGCAAGTCAGCCTACAGAGTTAAACAAATTAAATTTACTAGCAAAGCTGCCAGATAATATTAATCTTGGTCAATTCACGTCCCAGTCGGTCGGAAATATTAACGTAAATCTTATCAACGGATATCGACCTTCAGGAAATGATGATTTTGGCTATTACTACTATGTTGATATATCGGGCGATGGGAATGTTGATACGCAAGGTGGTGAACATAGCAATATGGATACGGTATCACATACATTGCTAGATGAGATATTTAATAATGGAAATGACACATCGACATCGAACCGGTCCACTACGATTAATAATCAGTATCTCGAACTGCCCACTCTAGCAGAATTGCAGCATCTTCGATCTGCAGCTGGGGCAACATTGCCAACGGGTTGGGGAGGTGTATCTCCTGCATTTACCTATTGGACGGCAGATAAAACATCTGATAACCAGCACACCTTATTTTCATTTGCAGACGGTAGTACATACGATCGTGCAGATTCTGAGAAACAATTTTTTGCAGTCAAAGCCTATCACCCGAATCCTTCCAATATCGAGATTCATTTTACAACTGCTGAAAAAACATTTGAATTAGGTAACGTTTATGGTTCTGCCGAACAATTAAATATCATCGTTGGGCAAAACGAATTGAATACGACACTATCGGTATCGAGCATCCAAACACAGGGCGGTTTGAATATTTTCAATAATGGCTCAGCATTGAATTTTTATCGTCGGCATAGCGTCGGTGGGCAAACTTTTTTAGAACTATCTGCCACTCAAGGCATTCGTATTGATGGGAAGACATGGGATGGACACCTATCAGTACGTACGGATGAGAATTTCGATTTCTCTGGCGCAATAAGTTATCAAACCCATTTTCGTCAAGTCTCTGTGCAGGGTAATGCTAATTTTTTCATTGAAGAACCAGGTGCACGGTATTCTATGCTTTTATTTAGCAGTATGAATGTCGGTGGCGGTATGAATATCACTTCAGATCACCTTCCAAATATAATTGTCTCATCGTTTAACAGCGCACACCATATAGTTGGTGGCATACAAGGACCTACAAATAATACTGTAGGTGAGGATTTGGAAATTCATCTTGCAAGACTTACTTCATTAAATTTTCAAGGTCCAGAGCAGTTTATGACAGCACATAGTAGCAATAATATTGCAGAAACTGGAGTTGGTGGGAAGTTTTCTGTTTCTGCAGGTTTGGTCGAAAGTTATAGAAATGATAGATGGGGTGGTTCACCTATTATCATTGCCAACGTTTCATCTAGTGGTAACATGACACTCAATTTTACAAGGTCAACGGACTCTACTGCTAGTGCATCTTCAACGAATGCGATCAACTCTATTAAACTCGATAACCTGTATACAGACTCTGAATTCTTTTACACCACAGATAATGTTTCTTTTCAAACAAATATAACCACTTTAACTGCAAAAGAATCGGTGAATTTTCATCTGACAAATGCTGGAGAGGTTACTGCTTCTGCAATTTCTACCAAAACATTTACATTAGTCGGAGATACGATTAAAAAAGGAGTCAATATACGAAACCTTTCTGCTGAAAATGTAAATATTGCTGGGAAGCTCGGGCATGTGTATTTTTCTGCCATATCGACAACTAATGATTTAAATATGGCTTTATCGGGCTCGGGTATTAATAGCATCGGCGATGCTTATTCTTCCCCCGTTGGAGCACGTATCTTTGATATTGGTGGAGATATGAGTGTTACAAGTACTGATCGGGCACTTTGGTTTCAGGCAAGTAGTCTCGATGTAAAAGGATCTTTTACATTCGATGACGATGGAGGACAAACAGTCTTTACATTAGCCCAATGGAGTTTTTCTGCCGATTATGCTTATCCTCGTTCTGATTTATTTGGGCGAACGGATAGTTATGTTTCTGGTGACATGACGATAGAGTCGACGGGTATGAGGACAATTATCATGAACAGAAATCACCTTAATAGCGGTGAGTTTGTGTTCAACTCAACTGCTCCTACACTCGGAATTGGGGGAGATCTATTTGTATCTGCTGACTTCACATCAAATCCAGCAAGTAATCCCAACCAGATTCAAAATATTTCGGCAGGTGGTAGTGCGACATTTCATTTCGACTCGCCTGCCTATAATAGTTACCTCACAGCAATCGAGACCAAAACGTTGACATATTTCGAGACAAATTCGCGTGGATATAATACTGGCGCTACTCGATTTCAGGATATGATTGCCCAAGATGTTGTGGATATCACGTTACGCGATAAGGAAATTTTTCTTGCCTCGGGGATTTCAACGAAAACTTTTCAATTAAGTGCGAAT
This sequence comes from Betaproteobacteria bacterium, assembly GCA_028139135.1. GTDB lineage: Bacteria > Pseudomonadota > Gammaproteobacteria > Burkholderiales > Burkholderiaceae_A > UBA7377. The sequence goes on along the minus strand of JAOINB010000014.1, from coordinate 16,253 downwards.
AACACTCATACGATCGAAATGGAGGGTCTTTCGGCACAAAGTATCTCCCTTAACTTATCGAATAATAATATTGATCACTCTTTGTCTGCATATGATACGAATCTGAATCTTTCGGCTATCCAGACACAATCATTTTCCTTTTCTGGGAACCTAGCAGGACGTGTTCCAGTTAGTGCCCGTATCAATGATTTAACGCTTTTTCAATCTGGTTGGACAGTAGCAATGGGTCTTTCAGCACCCAATGGATCTGCATCAGCTAGCACTATGAATCTTACAATGTCTTTTAGTGGAGGAGGTACATTTTCGGGTACAACGTTTTCTGATCAGATCACCGCTACCTCAACAATGTATGGAGGAACAACTACAACGACATTTGACCTCGGAAATGACAATGAGCGCGATATTTTGCATTACAAAGTAGGAAGCACAAGGGAGTATGTCATTGTTGAGAATTTTTCAAGTGACATTACGTCAACTGCTAACTCCGACATATTGAGAATCGAAGGTTATGAACCTAGTACTAGTTCTGGTCAGGTTCAACATGGAACAGCTGTAGGAGTGAGTACTGCTGCAAATCTAATTGGAGGAGTTCTTGGTGTCTCAGTAGATGCAACTCTCGTTTCCGCTATGAATATTGGAGACAGTTCTCAACATTTTTCAACAGCAATCTACACGTATAACTCAGATACATATGTACTCGGTTTATCCGACGGTGATGAAATTTTTGAACCTGGAGAGGCAATCATTCGCTTAAAAAATGCACAAGTTCCAAACTATTATATTAGTGCAATAGGAACAGGGGTTGCAGTTCATCCGACTATGCCAGAATCATTGAATATGCTCTCAAAAGAAGAGTCACTTGATGCTGGTGTAAATCATTTTGAAATTACTTTCAATCAGACAGTAACTAAAGGCTCAGGTTTGATCACAATCTCTGATGCCAAAGGTAATCTCTTAGAATCTATTAACGTTGCAACTAGTAACAATGTGATTATTAATGGTCAATCCGTAGAAATTCATTTTACTAATCCACTAGAATTCGATGCCTCATACAAAATAAATGTAGTAGAAGGAGCATTCGTAAATGGCAAAAATGAAAAATCAGTAGGAATTTCTGATCATAAACTTACGACATTTCGAGGCAATGGAGAGCCTGGAAGAATTTATAAACCAATTGTTTTGACAAACGCGAAACTAAATGTTGCAGCATTTCCTAGTTTAGCAAATTTTAACATTCCTCAAAGCATTCTCAATAATGTATTGGCAGTCCTAGAGGGTAGGGAAGCGGAGCCTCATGGATTAATTGGTGAGGATTTAAATAGTCCGGAAGCGTTACTCAATTTAATCAATGCACTTCAGGCAGCAATTGACGAAGTAGATGCACAAAGAGCGGCACTTGGTAGTGTTGCAGGGACGTTGGATGAAAGAATGCAAGTTGTTGCAGCGAGTCAGAGCGGAGATACTGGTGCGGAATCAGCTGATAGCCCAGTGGTTGCTGCAACGTTATTAGAATTGATCAAAGCACAAATCCAATCCTTGATTAATGAGCAATTGAGCATACTGAGTAATATTTCTGAGCCAGTTGCAATGGAACTTTTGAATAATGACTAATCTGAGTTTTTAGTAGTAGAAAAAAAATCAGAAACAAAATGTATCCTTTACTAATCGCAGGTTGAGAATATAGCAAATAAGTTTTAGTCATTATTAATCTCATATCTAGAAAAAGTATCTATACTAATCCGATTGATAAAAAAGTAATTTTTGTGCAGTGATTGTAACTTAAACAACATTAGGAAGACTACTGTTTTTTGATGTTGTGATACAAGCACTAAATTCACATTACTGTTTTTTTCCAATCATTATAAAATTACTCATGGGACACATTACTGGAGAAAGCTTTCCAGAAGTTATAAACTTGTATATGGACTCATCTGGATTTTCCATGTTTTTAACCTTGTATGTTTTGTCAGAGGATACAAAGATGGCTGATTTTGATTTAATGTTCATAATCCCAGGGAAGCATGGAGCTTCTGATAATTTCTGATATGCCGCAGGACTAAATTGAATACAAGCATCTTTTTCCCAGCCCACAGTATCAATAAGAACTGATTGATCTAATCCATTTGTAATTTCATAGCCTATCCATGACCAACTTATGTTCGTGAATAATTCTTTAACTGCATTCGGGGTGAATCTCCAATAATCATTAGGATATCCATGTATCCTCCATACCCATGGCGTTGTCCAAATAAGGATTCCCTTTTTTCCAATCACGCTCTCAATATTTTTTGCCGCCAACCATGGGCGTGAAACATGTTCCATGACTGAACTGCAAATTATAAAGTCGAAATTTTTAACAGGAGCATCAATCGGAAGCGGTTTGTGTAAATCCCAGGAAAAATCTATCCCTTCATTATTGGAGAGATTAGAACGATAGAAAAGGACATTTTTCCCCTTTGTAATATGTTTTTTGAAGTCAATTTCTGTTGCACCTGGAAAAAACCCAAGTTCCAATACTTTTTTGTTGTCCAAATCAAATTGAGACATTAAATTAAGAAGATGACGAGAGGTACTGTTACAACCCATTGATAGCTAATTTCAAGATCAAACATCATTGCCAACTGTACTACATATTTTAGCAAGATCTATATTTGTATTTACTTATCGTTTATTTCAATAATTTTTTTTGAGATAGGGGGGCTAATTATTATTCAATAATTTATATACTTACTAAGATATAGTATACATTAGCTATTATAAACATCAATTTGAAATGTTCAGGTTTTTCAAAGTTTAGGATTTAAAATTTAGTCTGACTATTAAGGTAATTCCGGCATGAGAATAAAATGAAAAAAAATAGGACTAGTTTGCCCTTCAACTGGTTTTCAGATAAACAAAAAGATAACAAAAAATATAGCTCTGAGGAACTGCAAAAATGGGGAGAAGCATTTACTTTTTCAATGGATAAAGATGCGCGAGATCTGTATGTTACATGGATGTCGTTTTCAGATAATATGTCGATAAAAGCTAGTAGTTACTTCCAAGCATATTCAGATTTATTATCTAAATATAGAGATCAAAAGGTTATCTTAAGTGAAGTTGGGGTTTTTCGCGGTGGCTCGTTACTTACCTGGAGAAAATGGCTTGGAGAACAATCCAAAATTATTGGAATAGATTTAAATCCAGGTGCAAAAAAATATGCAACGGATGACATTGACATTGTTATTGGCGATCAAGCCGATCCAAATTTTTGGAAAGCATTTTTTTCCCATTATCCTGACGTTGATATAATTATTGATGATGGAGGGCATCAATTTTTTCAACAGGTCATTACCTTTTTTTCAGTACTAATTTATGGGAAACGAAAAATGATGCTAATTTTCGAGGATGTAAATACAAGTTTTTTTAAAGATTTTAGGGCTGGAAATGATGAGGTAACTTTTTTTGAGTTTGTTAAGGACTTGACGGATAACCTTACGTTAAAGCAAGTTTTCGGAAGTCGTTATGGTGACAAATGGGTTACGAATGTAAAACAAGAGGTGATTAAAAGATATAGTGCGATCAGAAGCGTTTCTTTTTTTTCCGGTATTGTAGCGATAATTATTGACCCAGATTTTTGTTATACACCCCAATATTTAAAAAATACCAGTAGAAATCATGGAGTACCGGGGGAACGTGGAAAAGGAGACTACAGACACGAAGGAGAAATAGGTGGTGTTTCTTTCCCATGGCCCAATCCTCATGATAATAAAACGGTGAGATTTAAGGATCCATTGCTTAAAGCAGAAAAGAAAATTCTTAAAATAAAATAATGAAAAATATGTGCTGAGAGAGTAGAAATGTTTTTTTAAAAAAAAGAAAAGCGAAATACGACATAGTCTACGTTGAAAAACAAAGCCCTTAAAGTGTTTGTGAAATATTCGTTTTTACACGTGATAGTAGTTTGTTTTATACCCATACAATTGTCTGCACGCTTCCTAGTCCTGATTACTATGCATTCCTAGAATGAACTGTAGTAACCAAATCTAATTAGTTACCAGAGGGTCACCTAAAAATCCACAAAAATATAGCGGGAGTAGTTTTTTTGGGTTATAGTCTGGGAGATTTACGAGGTTTTTTTTCAGTCAAGGTCCTGGCAAAGACTGTCTATATTTTAAAAAAAAGTACATTTAACTATGCATTACGTTTTCACTTTTCTGTTACTAGTGTTATTAGCCTCCTGCGATTCCTCTATAAAAGAATTTAATGTTGGGTTTAGTGAAGGGTATAAGGAGGGGTTAAAAAGTAATGGTTGCAAGGAGTTTAGAGATAAGCGGAAAAAGTGGAAAAATAAGTCTTTTAAAGACGGCTTTCTTAAAGGATATGAGTCCGGAACGATAGATTGTATTAAAATAATGAAGGCGAACCAGGAAAATCAATAGCATTAGAGCTATTCATTAGATTCTAAACACTAACAAAAAAATATTTCTTTTTAATCCTTCTAATGTGGATGGACCTTTTCTTTCGCAGTCAGCTATTACGGTGTTTTCTCTTACGAGATGAATTATTGGTCTCCCAAAACTGAAGTCTGGATAACGGCTACTAGCTACACGTTGCATTTTCTGCCCCTCGGGTGCGTTGATATTTACTTTACTGCCACGAAAGAAAGCGCGAGGCCCATCCGGAATAGATTGCATCATGAAGGAGGTATTGATAATTGCACAATAATTAACAAGATGGACCGTTTATTGAATCAATTCTTTTGGTATTGACGACTCTTCGATTTTATTAAAAATAAACCACAAGCTAAAGATGAAACCACAAGCTAAAGATGAAACAACAATCTAAACAATTACCGTCAAAACCCTCTTAAACTTTGTAAGATTTATTTTCAGATACATGACGCCGTATAATATTAATTAAGCAAGGAAGGAAGGCCAAAACCTTCCTTTTCCTGGAAAAACATTCGCTATTAAGCAGCCTTTTTGCTTTTTGTTTTATTAGAACCGGATGCTACTGATTCACTAACTTTTGAGGCAGCATCAATATTGTTATCGACGATCTCAAAAACTTGCTTTGCTGCTTTTGTTATCGAATCATATATGGAAATGGAAGTAGCTACAGACGACTTCGTTATAGCGACAACTCCCTCGGTACCAGCGGGAGCGTTTTTGCTCATCTCTTCAACCTGATCAGAAATAATTTTGTTCATTTCTTCGCTTTCACTTTCAACATATTGAGAACCCGATTTTAAGAAATCCGAGTTTATCTTGTAAATTTCTTTAAAATAATCTGTTAGCTTTGCAGAAACTGGTTTAATAGAGTTTTGAGAAAATTTCACAACCTTTTGAGGGTCCTTGATTTCTAGCATTGCTGCCAAAGTGTTATTAGTGTTATCAAGAGTGCTTTTGGTGTACTTGATATTGTAATCGTTTGCCTGCACAAACTTTTCAAAAGCTATTTCTGAAAAATCAGATAGATTTTTGGTGAATTTTTTGCAAAATGTAGAATAATACTCAATGTCCGGAAATGATGTCATTTCTTCCTCCGATATTAGTAAATGATGCGGTGCAATATAGTATATTGATGCAATGCACAAAATATCAAGAGTTTTTTTTAAATAATTCTATTTTTATTTGCATATTTACAAAAAAAACGTAGTTTGCAAAATCATTACTTTCGCCTGCCTTGCTTACACTGCTGAGCATGTCTATTAAAACTACGCACAACTCGTTTTTAGAAGAGTCAAGGAAAGAGAGTTAGTGTCACAGATTAAATTGTGAGTTAAGTTTTCATTATGCGTCATGATTTCTATCGAAATAACTTAGATTTTCATTTAAATCAACAATCTACAAACAATCCAGACCCTACCAAATAAACAAGGGATAACGCAATCAATTACAAGGAAAAAAAAGATGATTAATCCTGAGTAATATAGTAGGATATAAGGGTGACTATGTTCGAAATAAAATTTTCGAAAAAAATGCTCAAAAGGCAAAAAGTCGCAAAAGGTTGTCACCAAAAATGATTAACTAAGGAGAATATTATGGTCAAGAGTATTACGGCTGTCCCACGCTTTTCTGATTCGCAAAATCGAAAACATCTTTCCCACGCCTTTCACTTTTCCAGGAGGATACCTGGTTTCATGAATAAATTCGTAGCTTTTTTGTGGATAGAATGTGCCCTGATAGCGCTGGTTCTAATCGGGACGGGAGTTTTTTTTATTCGATAAAGCAACACATGTTGTGTGAAATAAATTGTTTTTTGATACGTAAAAGTATCTCGGGTGGCTTAGACAAACTTGCTTTTTTTATTTCTTCTACGCCCAAGATATACCACAGATTAGTTCGTTATTAAAATTTATGAATGGTAGAAAAGCATTTAGAGACAGGCAATAAGGAAGATATTTTTAATTAAATATCTTCCTTGGCTTTCGGACATTGGAAAAAAGATTTTGCTAGAGGAAATCGCTATTTGAAATTGTCATTTCGTTGACTGATAAAAATGCGAGGCAAAAATCTGCTTAAGTAAAAATTATAAAGGTATTAATACATTTCAAGTGGGCAAACTGTATACCAGAGGTTGTAAGACCATGAACATAGTCTATACAATACAGATACATAACACAAAAAAGCATCAAGAATATATTTAAACCGCATGAGGTATGAATGAATAAAAGTTTAACCATTTTTTGTGTCGGATTGTTCCTAGTGTCTTGCAGTAACTTTGAACTTTCAAGCATAGAAAAAAAATCTGCGAAAAATTTTGATAACAATAACCCCGATCACGTTTGTTTGGGTTCTGAAAACAAAAAGGTATGCTTAGAAAACATGACACTTGTTAATGAACTAAAAAAATATAATAGCGAAATCATGATCGAATTAAAGAAGCAAAAGCGTGAGATTCAGGAATTAAAAAGAAATTTTACTCAGCAGTGTATGAGTCAAGGTGGCATTGTAGTTGGTAATGATTGCCTAATAAACTAAGGTTGGTGTATTTTATCGAATCGTGGATATTTATATTTTATTTTTAAAACTTCTAATACAACCAGTAGGCTTTGAAGAAGTCAGATATGGGACTTACCAGGAAGCAATGTTTTTTATGTTCGGAGTCTATCATCAGGAATAGTTCTTTTGATTTTATTTTTGTTAGTTTTCTCTTGAAATGTCAATTCTGATTTGTATAGAATAAATTATGAAATTTTTAATCTATGGAATGGTTTTGTGTTTTAGTTCGCAGTGTTTTGCACTCGATTCGTGTCCTGACAATCCTAAGAAGCGTTATCACGAATGTTTTGGAGTAAAACAGGATAAAAGCGGGAAATCGAGGTATGTTGGCAGCTTCCTTAATAATCAGTTCCATGGGCATGGTTCCCGCACATGGCCTGATGGGCGTCAGTACTCTGGAGAGTTCAAGGAAGGAGTTCAAAACGGACAAGGTACGGAAATTTGGCCGAATGGAAATAAGTACATCGGTCAGTACCATAATGGTGTTCGTCATGGATACGGGATTTACCTTTGGGCGGACGGAAGAAAATATGTTGGCGAGTTCAAGAAGAACAAGAAGGATGGAATGGGGACTATGACAGCTCCTAGCGGTGAAGAACATATTGGAGAATTCCAAAACGATAAGTTTCATGGAGAAGGAGTACATATATGGCCTAACGGAGCGCAGTATGAAGGCCAGTATAGAGATGGCAAGAGACATGGATCTGGCAAGTTGATGTTAAAAAATGGTGAAATGTTCACAGGGGAACACAAGTTTGGTAAAAGAGATGGGCATGGAACCCATATCATTCCGAATAAAATAAAATACGTTGGAGCTTATAAAGGTGGAAAGAGGCATGGCGAGGGAATCTTGACAGGACCTGATGGGGAAAAATATATTGGTGATTTTGTTAGCGGTCTGCAGCATGGTCGAGGAACTGAAACGTGGCCTGATGGAACAAGAAAATACGACGGGGAATTTAGATTCGGTCTGTACCATGGAAAAGGCACATTCAAATGGTCTGATAATGAGCGCTATGATGGAGAGTATATAAATGGTTTGCAGCATGGAATCGGCACCGAGATTTTTCGAGATGGTTCAAAATACGTGGGTGAGTATAAATATGGTAGAGAAAATGGACGTGGCACTTTGACATGGCCTAATGGCGTGCAATATGAGGGAGAGTTTACTGATGGTTTGTGCTCAGGAGTTGGTAATTATACGTATAAAAACAAGCAAGCTGAGCAAACTCCCAACTTTCAAATAGATTGTAAATCAAAAAGTGGAGCAGCTCTAAAAGGATCAAAAATAGTTAATTTTACGATTCAAAATCAGTAGTTGTCCTGACGATTGGAATTAGTCAACGGGAAAAATGGACATGTCATTTATTAAGCTTGTCGGGGAAAAATTCAGCAGACGACAAGTATTAAATTAAAAAGTTTTAAACTTGTTTGTTTTTGTTAGATCGAGTAATCGATTTTTTAGGTAAAAGTCAATTACTTAGAATTCTCCGAAACATTGCCGGAAGACAGCTATGTGCCAATATCGATAATACTGAACAGGATTTGGCGTAAGGTCCTCAGGAAAGGTTCGCTATCGAAGCGGCGCTCGGTTTACAATTAAAATTAGGGGTTACATCCTAGAAAAAAGTAGACCTCGAATTGCCGTTTAGGGCAGTTATTCACTTAATAATAGGATCTTGAGAATATTATAGAAATGGTGTGCTAATTGGAAAAATTATGGGAACAATATTCCTAGAGAATTCTCTATCAACTATGAATTTGTTTTTTTAGATTTGAAGCGCATAACTTAGATTCCATTATCGTTTTAAATCATTAAGGATAGGGCTAAAGTGAATCTTCCCAGTTATAGAATTGTAAATCTAGCACAAGCCTTTGGCAGTTTTGTGCTGATTACTATTGCTATTGCTTATTTTGAGAATAGTCTTAAATTGGAACCTTGCTATTTATGTATGATACAGCGAGCCGTCATCATCGTAATAGGAATGATCTGCTTGCTTGCAGTGGTGCATAATCCACGGCAATTCGGGCAAAGAGTTTATTCCTCTCTATCGATAATTATGGTAATTGTAGGAATCTATTTTTCTGGTAAACAACTTTGGCTGCAAAGCTTACCAGAAAGTCAGGTTCCTTCTTGCGGTATTCCTGTGGAACATCTATTTGATATTTTTTCGATAACCGAGGCTATTGCTATGTTACTTCATGGCGATGGCAATTGTGCTGAGGTACGATGGCAACTAATGGGGTTAAGTATGCCAGGCTGGGTCCTGGTGTGCTTTGTTGGTTTTGGCATAATTGGAATAATTCAATTCTTACGTAAATCATAAAAGTAATTCAGTTTTTGATTCTGCTTGCCTTGTTTTTTCCGGCCGATAGTTTATTAATAAGTATTTAATAAGGAAATAATTGCAATTAAACAAAAAACTCCTCCGCGTGAAATGTCCCAACTTCCCCTCGTTCCACATCGGTCTTACTTGCGTTGGTTTCTAACCAACCGATATTGTCATAGCCACAACGATCCTGGAAATTTTTATCAAAGATTGTTTGAAAATTAAGTTTTCCACTTTTAATGTTCTCATAATCCTCATCCTCTAGCTCAACAGTTATTTCTGCGGATTGTTTGACGGTTCGTGTTACAAACAGTCTTACTACTTTTATTTTACCTTGGCCTATAGTTGACATGGCTATTCCTTTCAGAGAAGTTCTAGTTATTTGGGTGTTTTAATTGTTCATTTTATTGAACAAGAATATTCGTTGTCATATAGTCTATAAGTTGGCAGGCTTTATAATTAATTACAACCCCTAATATTAAGGCCTTGTTTTTCAGAAAAGATATTTAAAGCTAATGATTACTATAGGGTAGCTTGTTCAAAAACAGTAATGAATACCGAATAAAACAATTGAATTTGGCTCTCGAGTGTTTTATTGGGTGGGGAATTTAATTATTACCTTAAAGTTATTGAATTAGGATTCGTGAATCTTGTTTAGTTTAAAGCGAGACTTAAGTTAAGTAATGACGGGAAGGGGTAAGTATTGCTCAAGGTGAAAGTTTGTAATCTTTAATCCTAACGTGTAACAATAAAGAGCTTTAGAATTAAAAAGATTGTTCAAAAGTTCGTCATATAAAGGAGAAAAATTAAAAAGAAAGGGAGTGATTATGTTGTATCTAAGTGAATTAAAGGAAAAAATTAATGGAATAAACGTACCTGGGGAGGATTTTAAAATAGTGACCCGGAACAGAGTTGGGAAAGAGGGTAGGATTACTTTCGGCAAAGATCCGGTGACAGGAAAAGAGGACATCAAATATGTTGAAAGAGATGGTGTAGAGATTAGTTTTGATCAGGAAAAGGCTATTTTGTATATCGATAGCTAAAAGAAAAACAAGCTTACTGAAGATGACAAGAGATGTAGTTGCTCGCTCGCTACTATTGGTGCCATGAACTAAAATTAGTTTCCCGGGTGTATTTGGCGGATATCTGTATTGTGTCGTTTTGTAATTGGTTATAAATAGCTGTTTAACTTTTCCCAGGGGTAGATAGATGAACTTAAAATGTAACTTTTTTTTGTGGGAAATAAGATTATTTACATACCAATATACTGATTAGACGAATTATAAACTGCGCTGGCTAATAATCGAAAAAATTAATTAAGAGTAAGCTAGAGGAATTTGTAAGCTGATCATTAACGCGACCTTTGTCGTTTTTAATTTTTCCGTGATATTTATAAAAAAATAGGTATATACTTATAACACTTTATTTTATAGCATAGGGCGGTTGTTGCTTTGCAATAATCAATTAGTTTAAAAAAGTATGATCATCACATTAGTTACCTTCGCTTTCTTTTTCGGTTTATTAATAAGCCGTGTTGGCCTTCCGCCAATGGTTGGGTTTCTCACCGCTGGATTTGCATATAATCTGGCTGGATTTGAGATTCCAGAGGGGCTTCAAACAATTGCAGATCTTGGGGTTACTCTCTTACTATTTTCAATTGGATTAAAGCTTAAGATAAGAGATTTAGCTACTGCTGAAGTTTGGGGAACGTCTGTCGCCCACATTATTGTGTCAACATTTTTGTTTTTTATTGTTATCTTTATTGGTACGCTTTTGTTTGAGGTGCCATTTTTTGACTTGTCTATACCTGCTATTATTGTATTAGCATTCGGCCTTTCTTTTTCCAGTACTGTGTACGCTGTAAAAGTCCTTGAAGACAAAGGTGAGATGGGTGCGTTCTACGGAAAGATTGCGATAGGCATTTTAGTAATGCAAGATATCTTTGCTGTTATATTTTTAGCAGTCAGCGAAGGAAAGTATCCTAGTATTTACGCATTACTAGTTTTATTATTGCTTTTGCCTCCTGTGAAGAAACTAATTTATAAGCTTATTGATCATGCTGGCTATGGTGAGTTACTCGTTGTTAGTGGGCTATTTTTTGCTTTGGTCGCTGGGTATGAATTTTTCTATTCAGTTGATCTTAAAGGTGATTTAGGCGCTCTTATTCTTGGAATTGTAATTTCAAATCATCCGAAGTCTAAAGCATTGGCAAAATCATTGTTTAGCTTTAAAGAATTAATGCTAGTCGGTTTTTTCTTATCTGTCGGAATGCAGGGGTTGCCAACTATTCCAATAATTTTAACTGCAATAGGCTTGGTGTTAATACTTCCTGCCAAAACGTGGCTGTACTTCTTTATTACATCGCGTTTTGGTTTGAGATCGAGGACAAGCTTACTTAATGCGATTACACTGGGAAATTTTTCTGAATTCGGATTAATCGTAGCGGCACTCGGTGTGTCACAGGGATTCCTCGCGGTTGAATGGTTGTTAGTTATTGCAATTGCAGTGAGTATTAGTTTTGCCACTGCCGCTCCATTTAGTAAAAATGCGGAAGAAATTTATCAAAGGTATAAAGAGGCATTATATTCTTTTCAGAAAGATACTCTTCATCCCAAAGATAAGGTTTTGGATACGGGTGAGGCTACAGTATTAATTATTGGTATGGGAAGAGTAGGAACCGGAGCTTATAGAGTTTTGGAGCAAGCCAGGCCAGGGAAAGTTCTTGGAATAGAGTTGAATGATGATCGCGCTTCAGATTTAAGGAAGAAAGGTTTTAATGTAGAGGTAGCTGATGCTACGGATACGGACTTTTGGAACATGGTACATCAGGCGAAATCGATAGAAGAGATGATCATTCTTGCTATGCCAAATCATATGAGTAATGTCTATGCTGCAGAAAGGATTCAGGCGAGCGAGGTGGATTGCAAAGTAGTCGCAATAGCGAAGCATGAAACTGAAGTTGTTGACTTATCTAAAATGGGTATTCCTTCCTTCAATCTATACCGAGAGGCTGGAGAGGGGCTAGCAGGCGAAGCTCTAAATCAATTGGGCTTGAAAAATCAGTAATTATCTATTTTTAATTTATTACTAGTATTGAGTAATAATAAATAGCCAATACGCGAGCAGAAGATTATGGTTATATCTGATAGAAAAATTATAATGTTTGAATTCGAGTAGACTTGATTATCTATCATCTACATTAAAAAATTTTATCCCTGTTGCTAGGCTCATCCCAGTCAATGTTTGGCAAAATTGGTACTATGCGTGTTGGATTGATCGTCTCGTGACTTTCGTAATAGTGGTTGCGTGCATGCTTCATGTTCACGGTTTTTATAATTCCAGGCCACTGGTACAGGTCACGAGTATATCCCCATAAGTTTGGATAATCTAGTATACGCTTAATTGAGCATTTGAAATGACTGTAGTAAATGCTATCAAAACGATAAAGCGTCGGGAACAACCTCCAATCAGACTCATAAGGCATATTCCCGTGCAAAAAGCGCATAGTTCCTAGACGGCTCTCTAACCAATTTAGCGTTTCAAATAAAGGAAAAACTGCTTCCTCATATGCTTCCCGAGTGGTAGAAAAGCCCGATTTGTAGACACCATTATTTACGGTGTGATAAATACGATGGTTAATTTTATCAATTTCATCATGAAGATGTTTTGGATAGTAATCGCCATTATCAGCTCCGATTTCATCGAAAGCAGAGTTCAACATACGGATGATTTCCGAGGACTCATTTGAAACGATTGTATTTTGATCTTTATCCCAAAGAATTGGAACGGTAACGCGCCCAGTATAATTTTTGTCTGCCATGGTATAAAGTTGATGCGCAAATTCAAGGTCGAATAAATGATCACCTACTATTCCTTGTTCATCTTTGTTAAACGTCCATCCTTGCTCAGCCATGTACCAATGGACAAACGAAACATCAATCGCTTTTTCCAAACCTTTAAGCTTTCGGTAAATTAAAACACGATGTACCCAGGGGCAAGCGTAACTCGCATAAAGATGGTAGCGTCCAGTCTCCGCTTTAAAGCCAGCCTTGCCCGTTGTACCAGCAGAACCGTCTTTTGTAATCCAGTTGCGGAACTGCGCGATACTGCGTTCGAATTTACCACCAGTTGATACGGTGTCGTACCACTGATCAAGCCATTTTCCTTCTATGAGAAGCCCCATTTTTATCCTCTATACTAATGTGTCCATGTTATAAGTTCATATGTCCGTATGAATCAATATCCTATTAGTAATTTATTATCAATTACTGAACTACTCGAACTTTTGCAGATCATAACACTCTGATAACTAATTTTAATGACTTTTTGTATTGACGGTAGTTCGTGAATTCTTTGCAATTTACTGGTTCACCTCGGGGATTTACATTTTATGAGTATAGAGAATTTAAAATTGGTTTGGAATTCCCCTTTTTTAATGGCTTTATTATGAAAACACAAATTGTGATCATCATCCTTTGTATGACACTTCCTGCGCTTTATGTCTTTTTTATATCATTGGCATAGTCTGCAGAGGTTTACTTTACAAAATTTACAAAAAGTGATTACCTTTATAAAAATATTTCTTTACGGTGTTCTTGCTACTGTTTCAGCAAAGATTGGCATTACCATTTTTTATATAATCTTTCCCCCAGAAAGTTACAGTTCCATAGATCATTTCCATGCAATAACTGCGGCAATTGTGGGAGTTGTCTGCGCGTCAATTTTTTTAATATTAATGGTCAGATCTGTAACTTCGGGTAAAAAGAAATAGCTTTCGATTGAACCACCTAGTCCGGTGAAGTTAGAGATTTTTGAAGAAATAAAAATTTTTATTGATAAACTGAAAAGGTTGAAATGATGGCATTAGAATTTTTGTGATTCTAAGTAGACATTTCAGTATTGATAAAAAAATTAATCTCGCAACATCGAATGCACCGCATTTAGATAAACAATCAGTATTATTTCGTATAATAGAATTTAAAAGATCAAAGTGTATGGTAAGGAGATCATGAAATTATGGAAAAATCAATTTTCGAAAAAATTCTTTCTAAAGAAATTCCCTCAGAAATAATATACGAGACAGATCATGTTTTTGCGATTAATGATATTAACCCTGTTGCTCCTGTTCATATTCTTGTTATTCCGAAAAAGAAAATAGCTACTATAAATGATTTGGGAGATAAAGATATGGACCTGATCGGTGAAATTGTACTCACGGCGAAAAAACTAGCGTTTGAACGAGGAATTCAAGATAGTGGATATAGACTTATTTGGAACACTAACGGTCATGGCCAACAAACTGTCTACCATATTCATCTACATTTAATTGGTGGAAAGCAACTTTCCTGGAGTTTTTGATATAAATTATCCTTTTACCCAAATGGTATTTTATCAATATCCCCACTAAACAGGTACTTATGAGTTCCAATATAAAAAAAAGAAGGAAAGATTTGTTTTTCTGGCTAACATTTTGTTTTTTTTTCCTTATTTATTTGATGTTCTATGGTAGTTTGGCTTATGAATTTGGCTTTCTGTATATTTGGGGTTTAGGGTTAGTAGCTTCATTCTTCTTCGCATGGTTTTTGTCAATTATTGCATTTGTTTTAAAGAATACGCGTTCTAAAAGGGACTAGGGTCACCCTGGGAACAATCAATTTGTTGTAAAACTAATTCCTAAGTCCTGTTAATCTGAATTTTCGGCAGAAATAAATCTAAAGTTTTCCCCATCTTTTTTAGATATGACAGCAGTATCCCATTGGTCCATGAAAGTACTATAACACTCATCCTCTAATGGTGGAGCACAACCAGCTGCGACAGCAAGTAAAGGTATGATAACAAGGTATCTCATTTTAACAATCATTTTTTTATTATAATCACCACGCAAAATCTTTTCAAAACCAATTCAATACACGGAATCAAATAATAGTTTAATCTACCGTTTACTTTACTGCTAGCAGTACGTTGACGTAAGTATACTTGATACAATCAAAAAGGCATCCAAATTCCGCTAGTGATATCCGGCCCAACCAGCGCTAGGTTTTCTGGTGACTCTGCAAAGTTAATCATAACTTGTGGCCTATCCCATATTTCTCTATCAAAATGATCCTGATAATATGCGACTTCATCATCACTAGCACCTCTACCTAAAACATTTTGATATAAAGCATTGATATAAGCATCATCACTTAAATTTTCTCCGTATTGCGTTTTAAATTCAGGAGACGCCATAAAATTGGATGCGATTTGTTGTATTGATAAACCATTACTTTCCATATCATTTATATGATAAGCAACACCGGGCATATCCGGAGTACGTGCAAAGGCTGCTTGATAAAGTCTGTATGCCTGGCCTGCAGTGTCGCCAGCATCAATATCGAGAGCGAGCGTGCCATTGGTAAATTCAATTCTCTTAAAACCTTGTAATGTATCTGTTCCATAAGATGATGAAGTCAGATACCAAGCACTTCCTTCATTTCTCAAATTATATAATTCATAACTTCCAAACGCTTCAAAAGTATATTTTGACTCTCCCGCCATGAATGATTCATTTGCGCCGGTGTTGTCGTAATCGAGAATCCGGATCTTACCCCCCATTCCAGAATGAAAGGAACAGTAATAGTAAAGATCCGAAGCACTATTTTCTGGAACAAAATTAAATACATCCGTTCCCTGGGTGTAGGTTATCCCATTGTCGTATGAAAAGCCCCCTGCATGGATTCCATCAGAAGTCTCAGATAACTTAAATGGATGACTTAGTGTCGAGCTAGCAAGCGAAAACGTGTAGGCCTTGCCGGAAATAAGTTCAATCGTTTCAGCTGCCTCCCCCGAGGAATTAAATTGATATTTATGTCCCTGTTCGGTGTGAAAAACAGATACCTCGTAGTCAACATTAGGACCGCTGTTATTAACTGGTGTACTGTAAGTATGATATGAAATA
>JAOINB010000013.1 GCA_028139135.1 Betaproteobacteria bacterium | reverse complement strand
TAAAATTGTTTTTAACTCGTCATCTTGGACCCCTTCAGAATCTGTAATAAATCCGTTCGAAAAAGTTATTTGATCAGATGTTTGTATAATATTGTGAGCAGCCAAAGCATTTACCTCGACATTATCACTGAATGTTATTTCCCGTACTCCGAGCGAAATAAGTTCATTTAAAATCAATGGAATTTCAGAAAGATTATCATCTGAACTAATCAAAAGCTTTGGCTGATTTAAAAAACTAATATTTGTGCTGCCTGATGCCTCAACGAAAACTTTTGCCACGCTTAATGGTATCTGTAACCCTTCTAAATCTAGCGAAGATACTCCCATCGATTCCAAAGAGTCTATTTGACGTGCAAGACTCTCGAGTTGCGAAACTGAGGAGGCCTTAACAGTTGTGCCCAAGTCTGTAATTGTACTGCCATCACTGGAAACTATTTCAAACCCTAAACCTGCACTAAGTAATAATTTTGCCTGTCCGAACGAAGGTACGATCGTTTCAGGAATTTGAATATGCGTAACGCCATGATTTTCCGTACTTGCAAGTTTTACCGCAGCAGAGACCAATTCCATTTTATTAGAGACCGTAATTTTCGAGTTAGAAAAATTAAATCCTTTTGAATTCAATAGCTCGAACACATCCTGGCTAACCGTAACACCATTTAGATTCAATAAATCAGAGGATACGTTTTGTAACAAAAATCCTTTTTCTAAAAGTTTTTGAAAATATACCACTTGCAAAGCCTCAGTCCCTGCATTTGTTAAAGTGCCACTCGTTTGGCCGGTAAAGTCCAAAGGAGTATTTGCCGTGAATGAAACATTAGCTTGAGCGAGAGAAATTGCTTCGTTCGGCCCAAGCGTCTCTCCATCTTGTAGACCAATTTTAATTCCCTTAGTATATGACCCACCGCCATCTATATATTCTCTTACTTCTGTCAAAGAAGGTGAATAAGAATCCGATAATTTTAAGCCCGCACGACCTAGACGATCTAACACCTGCCCAACACCCGATGTAAGAGTACCAGCACCAGTTATAATGCCGCCATCAAATATCCTGGTCGTTGCACTGTTGGAATCTCCCGAAAGATTGTCATATGAATCGGAAAACACTTTCCAAACGTCTGCTGTTGCAGAAGTACCGGTTGCCACGCCAAAGCCTGAAATACCAGCATCAAAAATATCTCGATCAAAACTTTGCTGAAGCAACGCCGATGCTTCAGAGACATTAGTATTACTGATTAACAACTGAGCATTTTGAAGCAAGGGAGCATCGTTACTTAAAAAATTTTGAATTTGAGAGACCGTTAAGGGAACACCTAAAACATCAACTATATCGACACCAGAATTTTTTAAACTGGATGCATCGACCGCATCCAGATCTGTCGTACTGGAAATTCGAATGCTAATGCTGGTGTCAAGTTCTGTGAAGGCATCTCCGCTTTTCGAAACTCTAACGATTGAGATCGGAGTCGTTCCATCGCCAGATCTTGTAGTATTTAAATCTGCTAATGTTTTAAGCTGGCTGTAAACTGGCGTTACAGAAAGAGGTACGGCGAACTTTGAAAACTGAGTCTGACTCTCCCAAAAAGATTGATTGCTAGTCAAATCACCAAACGCTGTTAAAAAATCCGATGAACGAGTTAATACAAGAGATGCATTCTCTAAATTAACGTAATCTTTCAAAGCATTCCAATCCGTTGGACGAATGTAAAGCGGATCGCTACTAGAGCCCGAGATGGTGATCTTTTGACCATCTAATGCAACCGGTCTTAATCCTGCCGATATCAAATTTGAAACAACGGTTAAATTTTCTGCCTCTGTAATCGAACTGTCTTTCGCAAAGGAAACATTAAACAACCCCTGAAATTTTACTCCAGCATTTACTAATGTATTTGCATCGCTCTGACTGATTGTCATTTCTGTCGTCGTTTGCAGGGTGATACCCTGCGGAAAAGTGATACCAAGTTGCACCAAAGCAAGTGCATCAGCATATTCTGGAACAAAAGTTGTATCAAGGCCTAACCCCTCTGCCAGAAAATCAGATAAAGATTGCAAGCTCGCACTTCCCAGATTACTTAAAACACCTTCTCCCGAAAAAATGACATCCGTATATGATATTCCCTGCTCAATCGTAAGATCTTTTGCATCTAATATCGTTCGTGCATCTGTTGTAGAAACCGAAACACCGGAGGAAAAATTAAATTTTCTCACTCCAGCAGACAAAAGTTCAAAAGCATTATTCACAATCGTTGTTACATCAGTATTACTTGTAACGTTCACTATCGCATCGTTAAAAGTAATACCTGCATTAACTAAAAAGATCACATCTGAAGCATTAATCTTCGGGTTTCCCAAAGATGTACCGTCGTAGGTCTTCCCGAGACCCCAGGAGGAGACATTATCGGTATCAAAAACGATATTTGACTTTGCAGCATCCAAGAGTTGTGCCTGTAAAACATTAAACGATCCTTTCAGGTCGTCCTGGGTTAATGTGATAGTACCTCCATCAAAAGAAACTCCTCTTGAAGCTAAATCTTTAATAGTTGCAAAAGTTGAGCGGCTATCTCCGTCAGGAATAGAAACAGATACTTGACTAGAGTCCGTAAGTTTCAGCCCAGAATTCAGTAAGGTATATATTTCATCAAACGACAAACTATCTGCAGTGGAAGCACTAAATCGTACTAACCCTGAGGCAAATTCAAAACCCAGTGATTGAAGATTTCTTACCTGGTTGAGCGTTAATGAAAGAGTGCCTTCTATTGGCTTTATCACATCTATTCCCGCTGCATTTAATGCGGTAGCATTCGCAACCACGTCGACAACCTGCGCATCAGTAATCTTTAAAGTAACAGTGTAATTACTTGCAAATAATCCATCATCAACCGATGACTCATCAACAAGAGTCGTGCTTACATCATCAACAGTAGCATCATCATTCAATGATGCTAAAACGGCATTACTAACATCACCCATACTGATTTCAACTGCAGTATTGGAACCGAGAAGCCTGACATGACTAACCCCAAGCTGCGAGAGCTGCTGTAACGAAAGAGTGTTTATGGAAGACGATAAATCAACTATGTCACGAGTAGCACTTCCCGTTTGTTCCAAAAGTTTTGTAACAATAAAGGCCGGATTACCAAATTCAGACAAACCGCTTGATCCATCGCCTGCCTCTGCTGTTAAAAGTGTTCCAAAAACAGCGCTATTTTCAGCAATAACTGAGTTTAATGAAGTGCTAAATGCAGAGGTATCCAAACTACCTGTAGAAAGGGATGTCTCGATTGTAGATAACAGAGTATCCTGCGATGCAGCGGCAGTCGCACGCGCATTTGATAAAAGCGCAATGGAATCTTCATTGGAAGGATCAGATAGTGCAAGCGCCATCCCGTTATAACCCTCAGCAATTTTTTGATTAGTAGTTTGAACAATAGAGGAAAAGCCCGAGGAAAGACTCGAAAATCCTGATGCGTTTGCAACTGCTGTTATTGCCGAAGTTGTAATCCCATCAACAGTTAGTGCTGTTCCATTTTCTAGTGCGGTTTTCATTGCATCACCAACCGCCTGTACACTTACCTCGAGGGCTGAAAGCCCAGCAGCTTCACCTGCGATCTTCGAGCCAGCCTGTATTATTGAAAATAATTGCTGCTGAATCGTAAAGACATATTCTGCAAGACTATTATTATTACCTGCCTGCATTTCACTTACAGGGTCATAAAAGGCAAGCCCTTTTTCCTCCACACCTGTCATCCCTAGCTGAGCGATTAAATCGGCTTCCACAATATCTGAGTTTTGCGCGAGAATTAGCGTCAAAGGAGAGCTAATTGCTGCCTGAGCATCCGGTGAATCTGGATCGCTGAGTATTGGATTTCCATCAGCATCTTTGGGCACATTTACCTGCATTGCGCCAATCTTGTGACCTGTATTCGTATCAACTCCGCCCGGTAAAACAACTACAGAGCCACCCTGGGCGGCTCCACTAAAATCCGGTAATTGAAAATTCCCATCGGCATCTGTCACACCGATGTAATTCGACTCGCTATCATCTAAGATACCGTTATTATTTTCATCGTAAAATACTGTTGCTCCAACCACATAACCATCAACAACTCGTCCCTGAAAAGCCAATACCGGTTCAGCCGCAGCAGCAATTACAGGCTGATCGGGAGAATTTGTACTCCCAGGCGATTGCACGACTGGTTCTGTTATTACAGGAGTTTCTGGCTCCAGCGTATCTACCGGAGACGTAGGCAATATCGGATCTACAGGCTGAATAGGCGCACTACTACTTTCGGTAACTTTTTCAACTACTTGTTGTATACCAACTGCGGCAACTGGCACCATTGCCACAGAGCCCAAAATTGAACTAGGCCCTGTTGCTGCAGCTTCTGCCCCAGAAGAAGGGGAAGAGGACTGATTTGAAGACGAACTTTCCTCTGCTTTTGGAGTGTCGGCTTTTGCTAACTCAACTGTCTCATCGTCTAGAGCATCTTCAACATTGTTCGCGGGTTCCTGAATATTTTCTTTAATTTCCGGGCTCTTTTCATTGGACTTTTCTATCGCATCTTGTGCAGGAAATACTTTTGAATTTGCTTCGGCGGTTTGTATAACATCGGCTTCTTTTTGAACTGATTGATCGTTTTCTAACTCCTCAGACTCTAGTCCTTTTTTAAATGTATCTAAAATCTCCTGGTATGTAGGTTCATCAGAGTTAGCACCCGATGCTTTTTCAATTTCATCAACTTTTTCTGGTACTAATTCCTGTCGAGCACTTTTAGTACCCGCCTCTTCAGTTATTTCTTTATTACGTGCCAACTCAGATCTTGCTTTCGCATCTAACTTCATGGAGGCAAGACTATTTTTTGCATGATCCGTTAAGCTAACGGTTCTTGTAGGAGTGGCAAAAACTTTTGCAAGATTATCGAGTTGACTCGTATAAAATCCTCGTGAGTAGTCAGAGTAATCTTCTTTTTCTAACTTTAAAATATAATCACTTACGGAGGTCGACAGGCGATCGACACTAGAAATCGACTTTAATTTCTCCGTATAAAGATTGCCAGCAATTTCATTTTGATTGTCAGGAATTATGCGTTGGTTTGATGTGCCACTGGGTTCTAACTGTGTATCGGAACTAGGAACATCATTTTGAATGAATAACTTTTTCGAATATAATCCGGCTAAGGCACCAACTACAAAGAGGTCCAGCGAATTTATTCCCTTTTGCTCAACTGGACCTCTTAATTTTGATAGCCTTTTTATTCGATTTTTTAAGTTTGCCATTTTTACTCGACCTCTCCATTCTAGCAAGCAAACTTACATCATTTACTCCGGCATGATGAGTAATTATTCCTGAGATATTCCGAGTTGGTCATCAATATTGGTGGTATCTGTAATACCGATTAAGGTAACGCGTATACCATCAGCATCGCTAACTTCTACTGCACCCGTATCCACATTAACAGCAGCAGTCAAATCATCACCAAATGCCGTCAAGTCAATCGTATCACTAGCATCAAAACCAACCACCTTGATCTGCGCAGCAGCATCACCACCTTCAACCACATAGGTATCCGAATCCGTATCCGATCCAATCAAAATACCCTTACCCGTATTCGATACATCCGTCACAATATGGGTATCCGTAATCCGACCTCCTTCGCGAACTGCCTCCGATGTACTCAAACTCCAGTACTCACTATTACCGTTGGTATCACTAATTTCCAAGGTCTCAATAGCAAAACGATCCGTCATCGCATCAAACTGCTTAAAGATACTTACTTCACTAGCATTCGATGCTACCTCCACCCCGTTCTCATCTACCCCTTTTACCGTAGTAGATATCTTCAATGAGTTCTCACCTTCTCTACCAACCTGGAAACGCTCAAAAGTTACCCCATCAATCCCGCTAACACCCTCAAGATACACCACATCCCCATAATCCACAGGAACAGGAGCCGTTGTCTCACCACCAGCAGCAGCAGAATCATCACCAGCAGCAGCAGCAGAATCATCACGCGAAGCCAAATCGACAATCACATCTCGACCCGCATCCTGGTTACTCAAGGCAGTATCAGTCTCATCCACAAACACCTGCGGTACAACCTCAAATCGATCATCCGCACCAGATGTACTAATGACCTTATCATCCGCATTGCTCAACACAACAATCGCCTCAGGTGCAGCCTCATCTACCACCTCTGGAGTACGATCCACAATCGTAGTCACACCCAACTCTTCCTCACGCTTGGCATCTGCAGCAGCCTGAGCCTCTTCCGGAGTCGCACCACCATCAATCGCATTTTGCTTAACCTGCTCAATCGCAACCAAGGCAGCATCACGATCCTCAATCACCTCTGTTCTTACCGTACCCTCTCGAATCTCCTCAACCGCAATAGGAACAAACAAAGATGTATCCATATCCGTTGCAGCTAAAGCCTCATCCACCGCTTCAGCAATCACCGTCTCCACAGCAGCAATCACCTCCGAAGGAGTAGATGAACTCACCTGAGTACTCAACAACGCATCACGAACAGACTGCGCAGCATCAAAATTCTCACCTGCTAACTCATCTTGTATCGCAGTAATCACAGACGCCGCATCACTATTGGCACTTTCTGCCTCTGCTTCACCAGCAGCAACCGCACGCTCCAAAGCCGCAATCTGCGAAGCCGTCAATTCATCCATACCAAAAAACTGCTCCAATACATGCGCATTATCCGAAGTTGTTGACTCAAACTGCGCCAAAATACCTTCAAGCTGCGTTTTCATCTTCACCGCATTGTAATTACCCGATCCTTGACCAGCCTCTAAGAAAGAGATCGTACCCAAATCCGTAGGGGTACCATCATTCAAATTCGCTATAGACAAACGAATCTCATTGTATGGCTGACTATTCACCAAATCACTGGCAATAACATCAACTTCCAAAGCCTTAACAAACTGACGCCACTCCGTCATATCAGTCCCACTAACCAGATCGTAAATTCGATCTATTCCATATCCCGCAGCAGCCAAAGATGCAGCAGTAACCTGAACAAACACAATATCATTAGACTGATTCGCCCTACCTGATAACCCAGTACCATCAGGAGATAAATCAAAATCCTGAATGGTTGTACCCTGACCAACCACAAAGGTATCATCACTTCTAAGTGTCCCTTCTCCAGAGGCATCACCAAATATAGTATCGCCACCTTCAATATCTATCAGAATATCTTCACCAGCACCACCATAAACATTATCAGAACCAGCACCACCAGAGATCAAGTCCTGACCTTCTCCACCAGAAATATAGTCACCGCCTTCTCCACCGTGAAGAATATTACGACCAGCATCTCCAGTTATCGAATCACCCTGAGAAGTTCCAAAGACACCTTCAGCACCATCTACATAGGCAACTGTTGCACCCGAGTAACTCGTTGCAGCCACATCATAGTTCGCATCAACTGCTGATAAATCAATGGAAACACTGGAATCCAGTCCGTCAAAACTGATAACATCCCAGTCCTCTACATCATCCGTAGACTCACCAAACTCAATTGTACGTGTACCACTTCCAACGCTACCCTGTAAAACAACTACCTCAGAATCATCGGTATACGCTGGATCATAACTAAAGCCAAAGAAATCAAACTCCGAAGAGGCATCGACAATAAATGTATTTTCATTGCCCGTGAAATCTGTACTACTTGTCGTGCCACCAGCTTCATACGAAATAGCACCACCATAGGAGCGATCAATATACGTATAATCCGTCGTGCCGGCATGTCCTCCTAAAGAGATGCTCTCCGATACAGCCTCTAAATGATCAAAAGTTGATGGAACGTTATCCGAATCATCTTGAGGGTTAGCTTCAAGATATAAATCTAGCTGTAGCTCGCTTATTACCTTATATCTAATTTCAGTATTCGGACTTATTGGCGTTAAAATGCTTCCGCCCATTCCCGAATGATTTTGACAGTAATAATGCAAGTCTGGCGCATTTTCGGCAACGGTAATCGTTGTTGTAAAGTTTGCGGTGTCTACGGAAACTCCCTCTGTATACTCAACCCCAGATGCATGAATTCCATCAGAAGTAGTAGAAAAACGAAGCGGATGATGAGTTGCATTAGACCAGTCAAAAACGTATGTCTGCCCCTCGTATAGGTTTAACGAAGATTGCTCAACTCCATCAACAAAATATTTACCGTTCGCAACAGTTACTAAAAACATATCCCCCCCGAATCTATCTACGTATTGACTAGGCAACAAGAACTTTCCACTACCGTAATCAATACTTTGGATTGTCTCATAATACCCTTCGTTCTCCAACCCTATATCAGCGAGCGCATACGTAGGCTCATCAACCCCATAATAAATACCGGAACCATCCGTAACAGTCGTAACCGTCGCATAATACCCAGCTCCATCAGAACCCCTCTCCGCTAACGCATAGGTAGGCTCATCAACCCCATAATAAATACCGGAACCATCCGTAACAGTCGTAACCGTCGCATAATACCCAGCTCCATCAGAACCCCTCTCCGCTAACGCATACGTAGGCTCATCAACTCCATAATAAATACCGGAACCATCCGTAACAGTCGTAACCGTCGCATAATACCCAGCTCCATCAGAACCCCTCTCAGCTAACGCATACGTAGGCTCATCAACCCCATAATAAATACCGGAACCCACGGAGGTTCCATCAACAGTAACTGTGTGATAATATCCTGCGCCCTGAGGACCATAATCCGCATACTGAGGGCTTGGCTCAACCGCTCCAAAATACGCTCCGGAACCCTCGGTCACACTTGTTACTGTTTCATAATAACCAGGTCCACCACTGCCATTTTCTGCAAAACTATAAGTTGGCTGAGTCGCCCCATAATAGGTGCCATTTCCATATGTTTTGAACGTAGTCGTCTCGTAATACCCGCCTCCTTCATCTCCGTAAGGAGCATATGTGAAAGAAGGCTCATCTATTCCATAAAAGCGCCCCGAACCCATAGTGACCGCATTAACATTTTCTGCCAGGTAATAACCAGGCCCTTCAGTTCCGTAACTTACATAAATAAAGTTTGGTTCGCTCGTGCCAAAATATGCGCCGGAGCCTTGTGTAGAAGATGTGGAAGATGTGTAGTATCCTGCGCCATCACTTCCTCTATTATAAAACGTAAAACTTACAGATGAGGTCCCAAAATAATCTCCGGACCCGTATTCTTGTGTAGTTTTGTACTGGTAGTAACCGGAGTAGTTATTACCTGAACCGTAAGGTTCTCCATAGGCGGAATACTGCGGCATAGAAGTTCCATAATAACTCCCATAGCCTTGCATGGTATAACCCGAATAGAAACCACTACCCGAATGTCCTGCGCTAACGTAGCTTGGATGGGATGTGCCAAAGTAGGTACCCGCTCCCCGATTACTGAAAGACCAGGGGTCAAAATAGCTACTAGTGTAATAACCAGATCCATATGAACCACTAGAAAAATAATTTGGGTCAATGGTCGAAAATGTACCTTGGCCATAGGCTCTGCTTGCTGAGTAATATCCACTACCTGAGGTCCCGGAACTAAAATAGGCTAGGGAAGGAAGACTTGTTCCGTAATAACTACCATAGCCCCAGTCTCTGTTGTACGAGTCTTCGTAATACCCACTTCCGGAAGGTCCATTTGACGAATATTCCGGCACAATGCTACTCGAAGAATAATTTCCTGCGCCAATCGTGATCGGGCTAGCGTTTTCATAATAGCCTGCACCGCCACTACCATATGTTGCGTATTCAGGAATAACAGAGGAGCTGTAGTAAGTATTTGAACCAGACTGCGTACCATAATCTACAGATGTACTAGTCTCGTAGAATCCGCTGTTACTTGAGCCATGAGTTGCATATGCATAGCTTGGTATATACTGACCGAAATTCTCACCAGTTCCAAAAGTAGTTGTAGTGCCGCTTTGGTAATACCCAGAATCATATGTCCCTAAATCCGCATACACGAAATACGGTTGGCTAGAACCATAAAATGTCCCACTTCCTAGCGTAGACGGATTTGAATCCTCATAAAATCCCGCACCGTTTGTTCCTATATCTGCTATGGAAAAAGTCGGCTGGGATGCTCCATAGAAATAATCGCTTCCTAAATCTTCTGAGCTAACAACACTGTAAAACCCTTCGCCTTGCAAGCCTATATTAGCAAAATTATAAGCCGGAGTTGATACCCCATAATAGGTACCCTCTCCTTCCAATACATCCACACTCGATGCATAATATCCAGCACCATCAACACCCTGAGCAAAATACGCATAAACAGGCTGCGCTACACCATAATAATAATCTGAACCCTCATCAACATCCACACTCGATGCATAATATCCAGCACCATCAACACCCTGAGCAAAATACGCATAAACAGGCTGCGCTACACCATAATAATAATCTGAACCCTCATCAACATCCACACTCGATGCATAATATCCAGCACCATCAACACCCTGAGCAAAATACGCATAAACAGGCTGCGCTACACCATAATAATAATCTGAACCCTCATCAACATCCACACTCGATGCATAATATCCAGCACCATCAACACCCTGAGCAAAATACGCATAAACAGGCTCAGTTGTCCCATAAAATACCCCCAGTCCTTCGTCAACCACATTAAAGGACTGATAAAACCCTGGACCATTTGGACCTCTGGCTAAATAGTAATAAGAGTTATCAGTTTCACTAGGCAAACAATTCTCCTTTATAACCTCTTAAAATAACATTTAGTCAAAGATTACGATAGGAAAAAAATAAGCCCAAAAAAATAAAATTGAACAGGAGAGTTAAGCCCCTTTTTCAGTACATCAATTTTTGTGGCTTTTAGCCATTTTTTTCTGATGAAGCCAGTTGTGGCTGGGGTCAAAAAAGTGGCCTGTGGTGGCCGAGTCCTTTTCCTGGGCATTCCCGTATTCCGTGAATTTCTTGAAAAAACTTAATAAATACAGTAACCTATGAGGGTACTTGGGGGTTTACTCAGGAAGGAACGGGAAAGTACAGGAAGAAATAAAAAAGGCCGTATACACTTGATTTTACCACCTTTTCCCATCATATTGGTGTCGATGGGGAGACTTGAACTCCCACGGCTTGCGCCACTACCCCCTCAAGATAGCGTGTCTACCAATTCCACCACATCGACACGTTCCAACTTTTTAGTCAGGTATTTTTGAAGCACCACTACCTGTCTTGCTATCACTCTCCTCCTCTGGTATTACGATGGAATCGTCTTCTTGAATTCCTTCAGGAATTGTTTCCATGATTCCAACAGGATCGCTTTTTTCAATATTCGGTCCTTTGTTCGTATAGGCTAAAGCCAGAGTAGTAAGAAAAAAAATAGTTGCCGCAACTGCAGTAGTTCGGGAAAGAAAGTTTGCAGAGCCAGCCGCGCCAAAAACAGAACCAGCACTTCCAGAGCCAAAGGCTGCCCCCATATCTGCGCCCTTTCCCTGCTGCAAAAGGACTAGAATGACAATCGAAATTGCCGATAGAACTTGTATTGTCATTAATACCGAATATAAAACTGGCATAATCATCTTCCTCTTACTTTTCTTACTACTGCCTTCTACCTGCTAGTTTTTCTAATAGTTTACCAAAGGTTTCCATAGAAACAGAAGCCCCTCCTACAAGAATCCCGTCAACGTTTTCCTGATCAACAATGGACAAAACATTTTCAGCATTAACGCTTCCCCCATAAAGCAGAGAAATATTTTGAGCCGGAACCTCGCCCATTATCTGCACCAATAATTCCTTTACTGCGCCATGCATTTCTACTATATCTGACTCTTTAGCAACGTTCCCAGTTCCGATTGCCCATATAGGTTCATATGCAAAATTACACTTTTTTAATAGGTCCGACCCTAGACATGAAGCGATTTCATCTATTTGATTTTTTACAAAATGAATTGCCGACCCTTTTTCCCTTTCTTGTTGTCCCTCCCCGACACAGACTAGCGGAATTATCCCACTTTTTAAAAGATTACTAGCTTTTTTTGCAACTAACTTGTCTGTTTCCCCAAAATATTTTCTGCGCTCAGAATGGCCCACAATGGAAAACTTACAATCAAATTCAGCCAGCATCATGGCATTTATTTCACCAGTGAATGCTCCCGGTTCCTCCCATTGAGCGACGTTTTGAGCTCCTATGAAAAAAGGAGCATTATCTAGCCTCGAGCTGAATTGAAAGAGGTAGATCGCAGGCAAAGCGATGCCACAAAAAAAATCCGCTGAATTTAGATCTTCTAACGTAGAGAGCAATTTTTCCAAAAATATTTCGTTAGATTGAAGCGAACCATGCATCTTCCAGTTACCAATTACTATAGTTTTTTTTTCCGGAAACATCACAGTAATAACATTACCCGTCCGATCCTTCTGAAGCCTCTACCTCATTCTTTTCGGAATCAGCAGGCTTAGCCTCTTGTTCATTCAGCAATGCCTTCATAGATAATCTCAGTCGGCCTTTGTCATCTGCTTCTATGACCTTGACTCTAACATCCTGACCCTCTTTCACATAATCAGATACTTGATTCACCCTCTCATTAGCTAGCTGAGAAATATGCAGTAAACCATCCTTGCCCGGCAAAACAGACACTATCGCGCCAAACTCTAACAAGCGTAATACTTTACCCTCATAAACGTTACCCACTACAACCTCGGCAGTTAAATCCTCTATTTTCTTTATTGCCACTCTCGCAGCTTCTGCATCGACTGCGGCAATGGTTACATTGCCCTCATCGGTGATATCTATGGTGGTCCCCGTTTCCTCTGTTAGTGCTCTAATGGTGGCTCCCCCTTTTCCAATAACATCTCTTATTCTCTCAGGATTTATCTTCATTGTATAAAGCCTAGGAGCATATTCCGATAGCTCATCCTTGTGAGACCCCACCGCCTCTTTCATTTTGCCCAATATCTCAAGTCTAGCCTCCTTCGCTTGAGATAAGGCTACTTCCATAATCTCTTTTGTAATCCCCTGAATTTTGATATCCATTTGTAAAGCAGTCACTCCAACTTCTGAACCAGCCACTTTAAAATCCATATCTCCCAGATGATCTTCATCCCCTAAAATGTCAGTCAAAACAGAAAATTTATTTCCATCCTTAATAAGACCCATAGCAATTCCAGCTACATGAGCAGATAATGGGACCCCCGCATCCATCATTGCTAAACATCCCCCGCAAACTGAAGCCATGGAGGATGACCCATTCGATTCAGTAATCTCACTAACGACCCGAATAGAATATGCAAAATCATCCGCACTCGGCAGTGTATTAACAAGGGCACGTTTAGCCAATTTCCCGTGACCTATCTCTCTTCTTTTTGGACTACCAACCCTGCCACACTCTCCAGTAGCGTAAGGTGGCATATTGTAGTGAAGCATGAAACGATCTCTGTACTCTCCCTCCAGCGCGTCAATTATTTGCTCATCTTTTGTTGTTCCCAAAGTAGCTACGACTAAAGCTTGCGTCTCCCCCCGGGTAAACAGTGCCGAACCGTGAGTCCTGGGAAGGACTCCAGTCCTGATAGATATAGGCCTAACCGTTCTGGTATCACGTCCATCAATTCTAGCTTCCCCATTTAATATTCTCGATCTGACAATGTCCGACTCCAATTTATGCAAAATATCGCCAATTTCGCTGTCATCAAACATTCCTTCACTCTCTTCGCCGGAATCACTAGCTCCAATTTGTTCAATAGTATCTGCATATACTTGCTTGATTTTTCCAGAACGTTCTTGCTTGTTACGCAACTTATAAGCTTCCTCGAGTGGTCCTGAAGCAAAGTCCTGCACTCTCTTTTGCAAAGATTCATTAACCTTTTGTGGGGTCCAACTCCACTCTTCTTTCCCGGCTCTTTCGACTAGTTTGCAAATTGCATCTATAGCAGTTTGCATTTGTTCGTGCCCAAACACCACCGCCCCTAACATCTGTTCTTCACTTAACTGTTTCGCCTCCGACTCAACCATCAAAACCGCACTTTCAGTACCAGCGACCACAAGATCTAACAATGAATCTTCGAGCTCTGACACTAATGGGTTAAGTTTGTATTGCCCGTCAATGTAGCCCACTCTAGCAGCACCTATCGGCCCGTTAAAAGGCACTCCTGATAGAGCAAGCGCAGCTGAAACCCCTATCATTGCAACAATATCCGGGTCACATTCCGGATCTAAAGACACTACCGTACAGACAACTTGAACCTCATTTAAAAAACCTTCCGGAAAAAGTGGTCGGATTGGCCTGTCGATCAACCGACATGTCAGCGTTTCCTTTTCACTCGGTCTACCTTCTCTTTTAAAAAAACCCCCCGGGATTTTTCCTGCCGCGTAAGTTTTCTCCATGTAATCAACGGTTAGTGGGAAAAAATCTTGCCCTGCCCGAGCTTCTTTGGCAGCTACTACTGTACACAGGACAGCTGTATCTCCCATACTTGCCATGACTGCGGCGGTAGCCTGTCTGGCAAACTCTCCCGTTTCAAGGGTTACCTCTTTATCTCCGTATGTAAAACTTTCTTTTTCTATTCTAAACACAAACAATCCCCGTAATTATTTTCTAATACCTAACTTGTCAATTAACGATTTATAACCTTCAACATTTTTTTTCTTCAAATAGTCCAGCAACTTTCTCCTCCTGCTGACAAGTCGCAACAAACCTCTCCTAGAGTGATGATCTTTTGCATGTTCCTTGAAATGACCAGTCAATTCGTTAATTCGCTTTGTAAGGATAGCAACCTGAACTTCAGGCGAACCAGTATCATTACTAGACCTACCGAATTCCGACTTAATACCTTTTTTATCTTCTGCGCTAAGGGTCATAAAATCCTCCTTCTTCGACCAATTTACAAGCGTCAGCGTTTGCAGAACCAAAACGCGACGTGAAACGCTAACTCTATTCTCTTTCTATGTCTTAATCAACAAATATTTAATCATTATGGTTGTTGAGGGTTAATTCTCGGTTCACTCTCAAGTCTGTTTAATGCATTGAGGTAAGCTTTTGCTGCAGCAACAACGATGTCGGGATCCGAACCCACTCCATTTACAACCCTCCCCTTTCGGGATAGTCGCATGGTTACTTCCCCCTGAGCCTGAGTACCGTCTGTAATAGCGTTAACTGAAAAAAGCAGTAACTGAGATTTACTATTAACCTTTGATTCAATTGCGTTGACAGTAGCATCTACCGGCCCATTACCCTTGCCAAAACCAACAACCCTTTCGTTATTTAGAAAAAAAGCGACTTCTGCTGTCGGTTTTCCGCCAGTTTTTGATTCTTGAGACAACGATTCAAGTCTGTAAAACTCACTGTTCGTGTTTTTGCCAGAAACAAGAGATTGAATATCTTCATCAAAAATTTCTGTCTTTCTATCTGCCAATTCTTTAAATTTTTCGAACAATATGTTGAGTTCATTCTCAGAAGTTACATCCATCCCAAGTTTTTCTAATCTCTGCTTAAACGCGTTTCTACCTGAAAGTTTCCCTAATACAATTCTATTTGTAGCCCAGCCCACATCCTGAGGAGCCATGATTTCATAGGTTTCTCGATGCTTTAAAACTCCATCTTGATGAATCCCCGACTCATGTGCAAAAGCATTGGCACCAACAATGGCTTTGTTGGGTTGAACCTGATAGCCAGTTATCTGAGAAATAAGCCGAGATGTTTGAAGAATGTGCTTAGTATCAATCTGGGTTTGACAATTATACAGATCATTTCTAACTCGTAGACCCATAACCACTTCCTCTAAGCTTGCATTTCCTGCCCTTTCCCCGATTCCATTAATTGTGCATTCTACTTGCCTAACGCCCGAGGAGACAGCAGCGAGAGAGTTAGCGACCGCCATTCCTAAATCATTATGACAGTGTGTGGACCAAATAACAGAATTTCCATTCCTTGTATTTTGTATTAAGCTCGAAATCTTTTGCCCCCAGTCTGATGGCATACTGTAACCGACGGTATCGGGAACGTTAAGTGTCTTCGCACCAGCATCGATTACGGCTTCAAAAATTTCTATTAAAAAACTAAGGTCAGACCGAACTGCATCCTCAGCCGAAAATTCAACGTCATCCGTATAATCTAAGGCAAACTTTACAGCATCCACAGCGGATTTTATAACTTCATTCGGGCTCATTCTCAGTTTTTTTTCCATGTGAATAGGACTCGTCGCAATAAAAGTATGAATTCTGTTTTTCGGAGCATATGAAACCGCTTCACCAGCTGCTTTTATATCCCTAGGAATTGCTCGAGCAAGTGAGCAAACAGTACTACTTTTTATATTCTTTGCCACCTCTGATACTGCAGCATAATCCCCAGCGCTAGCCGCTGCGAAACCCGCCTCGATGATATCAACGCGAAGTTTTTCCAACTGTTTCGCAATAATTACCTTCTCATCAACTGTCATCGAAGCTCCTGGGCTTTGTTCCCCATCACGCAAAGTTGTATCGAAAATTTTTACAGTTTCAGACATTAACAAACTCCGACTAAAAAATTATTCTTCAAAAACACCAACATGACCACCTTTCCTGGATTTTAACAAAAAGACCACAAAACCCGAAAAGCTATAAAACAGAACCATCAAAAACAAAATAGTAGATGGGTCTTGGGAAACCACAGCGATCAAAATAGCTATGATTAAAAGGACTGCAAATGAAACGCTTTTCCTAGATTTTATATCTTTAAAACTGTAATACGGTAAAAGACTAACCATACAAAAACCGCAAAAGATAAAAATGGACCACAAAATCCAGATTAACCAGGGTTGCGGTAAAGAGAGGGGTCCTGAAAAATAAATTGTATCGAAATCACCGAAGTCAATGATTGTCCAAATGAAGGTCGCAACAAGCATTGCGGCAGCGGGACAGGGTAATCCATAAAAAAACCCGTTATTCGTTTTCGGGGCAAGTATGTTGAATCTCGCAAGCCTTAATGCTGTCGCAGCTACATATAAAAAAACAGCAAACCAACCCAATTTCCCTAAATCCTTCAAAAGCCATAAGTATCCTACGACTGCTGGGGCGACTCCGAAAGAAACTACATCAGCTAAGCTATCGTAGTGAGCACCAAAGTCGGAAGTAGTGTTTGTTAGCCGAGCTACCCGACCGTCTAAGGTGTCTAGTATAGCCGCAACAAAAATCGCAACTGCGGCTCCTTCAAACTCTTGATCAATAGCCATTATAATGGCGTAAAACCCTGCAAAGAGGCAACCAGTTGTAAACAGGTTTGGTAGCAGGTAGATACTTGTTTTTCTGATTCCGAGGTGCTTCAATCTTTAAAGTCTTTGGTCTAAGGCCAGTTGGCTAGGGCACTTGAATGAGCGAGAATCTTGTCGCCTACGGTGACTAGGGGCCGGGAATCAACTGGAAGATATACGTCCACTCGAGAACCGAACCGTATAAAACCGAAGCGGGCGCCTCTTTGCACAGTATCACCTGGACTAACGTAGCAGCAGATTCGCCTTGCAACTAAGCCAGCAATTTGGATACACGTCAGACCTCTTCCACTTTTGTCCACAAAAAGTACCGAATTTCTTTCGTTTTGTTCCGAAGCCTTGTCCAAATCTGCATTAAAAAAACTACCCGTCTGATAATCTACCGATTTTATAGTTCCCTCAATGGGTGATCTGTTTGAATGAACATTGAAAACATTCATGAAAACGCTTATTTTCAATGCCTCAGTGTTTTGTAATGGGTCGAAACTTTTACCAATATAAATCACTCTCCCATCAGCGGGACTTGTAATAACATTGTCATCGTTCGGCCCAAAGCGTCTTGGATCCCTAAAAAATTGGAATGTAAAAATAGATAGAATTAAGGCTAAAAAAGCACCAAAAAACAGGTCCAGAATCAGTAATGCCACAAATACTATCAAACTAATTGCTATAAAAGGCCACCCCTCCCTAGCGAAGAATGGGTGAGGGTAATTTTGAACATCGATAGCAGACATCTACTCTCCTAGTTTTTTTCTTGATCAACTAACTTGTTAGCCGCAATCCAGGGCATCATACCACGTAATTTCGCTCCTATTTGCTCGATTGGATGCTCCGCCATTTGTCTTCTCTTTGAAATCATTGTCGGAGCTCCAGCCTGGTTTTCCAAGATAAATTGCTTTGCATATTCCCCGCTTTGAATCTTTTCCAACGCCTCTTGCATTGCGATTTTAGACTCTATATTTATAACTTTTGGTCCCGTAACATACTCTCCAAATTCAGCGTTATTTGAAATTGAATAATTCATATTAGCAATTCCGCCTTCATAAATTAAATCAACTATCAACTTTATCTCATGGAGACATTCAAAATAAGCCATCTCCGGCGCATAGCCAGCATCAATCAAAGTCTCGTACCCAGCTTTGATTAATTCAACAACTCCACCACACAAAACAGCCTGCTCACCAAATAAATCTGTTTCGGTTTCATCTCTAAATGTAGTTTCAATGATGCCTGCCTTACCCCCCCCGATTGCACATGCATACGAAAGTGCTACATCTCTCGCAACCCCAGACGCATCCTGGCTAACTGCAGTTAAACAAGGAACCCCTCCACCAGCTCGATAAGTGGACCTTACTGTATGGCCTGGCGCCTTGGGAGCCACCATCATAACATCCAAATCTTTTCGAGGAACCACCTGTCCATAGTGAATGTTAAACCCATGAGCAAAACCTAAACAGGAACCTTTTTTCATCTCAGGCTCAATATGTTCTAAATATACAGCAGAAATGGTTTCATCAGGCATTAACAGCATCACTATATCCGCATCCTTCGCCGCTTCATGCACTTCTTTCACTGCCAACCCTGCCTTCTCAGCCTTTGCCCAGGAGGCACCATTTTTTCTGAGCCCAACACAAACATTTACTCCAGATTCGGAAAGATTTAAGGCATGCGCATGACCTTGTGATCCATACCCTATGATCGCAACCTTTTTCTCTTTGATAAGACCCTCTTTTGCATCGCGGTCATAAAGAACATTCATACATTTCTCCTTCAATAAATTTAAAGACTTAAGCTTCTCTCTCCTCTGGCAAGGCCAGAGGAACCAGTGCGAGCCACTTCGATAATTGAATCCTCATCAATTGCAGTGAGGAATGCCAAAAACTTATTTTCGTTGCCAGTTAGTTCAATCGTATAAGTCTTATCAGTTACATCCACTATACTCCCTCTAAAGATTTCAGCCATTCTCTTCATTTCTTCCCGATTCTTTCCCGTTGCTCTAACTTTAATCAATATTAGCTCTCTTTCTATAAACTGATCATCGGTTAAATTTACAACCTTCACAACATCTATCAACCTATTAAGATGCTTCGTAATCTGTTCAATTACTTCATCAGAGCCTGTAGTTTTAATAGTCATCCTGGATAGGGACGGATCTTGCGTAGTTGAGACACTAAGCGACTCAATGTTGTAACCCCTTGCTGAAAATAACGCAACGACTCTTGAAAGTGCCCCAGGCTCATTTTCAAGGAGAATAGAAATTAAATTTTTCATACAGAAGGCATCAGAGATCTTCAGATCCTAAAATCATCTCAGACAAACCCTTCCCCGCTTGAACCATTGGCCACACATTTTCTTCCTGATCAGTGATGAAATCAATAAACACAAGTTTGTCTTTTAGGTCAAATGCTTCTCTTAAAACCGGCTCGACTTCACTCGGTTTATCAACTTTAAAGCCCACGTGCCCATAACTTTCGGCAAGTTTAACAAAATCTGGTAGGGATTCCATGTAGGACTCTGAATACCTACTACCGTATTCGATTTCCTGCCATTGACGCACCATTCCCAAATAGCGGTTGTTCAAATTAATGACCTTAAGCGGTAAACGATATTGGTGACAAGTTGAGAGTTCCTGAATACACATTTGAATAGAAGCCTCCCCAGTAACACAAGCTACCTGTGCATCGGGATTAGCGAACTTTACACCCATCGCGTACGGCAAACCAACACCCATTGTCCCTAATCCACCCGAGTTAATCCATTTCCTCGGAAAATCAAATTTGTAATACTGGGCTGCCCACATCTGATGTTGACCAACATCGGAAGTTATAAAAGCCTCACCGTTAGTAACCTCGAAGAGTTTTTCCACTACAAACTGCGGTTTAATAACAACATCAGATTTTTTGTAGTAAAGGCAATCTTTCTTTCTCCAGAGTTCGATCTCATCCCACCATTTTTCTAAAGCGTCATGATCTGTTTCCAGTCCCTTTCCCCTGAATTCGGTAAGTTCTTCAATCAAAGTATGAGTAACATCTTCAATATTTCCAACAATCGGCATATCAACTTTTACTCTTTTCGAAATGGATGACGGATCAATATCGATGTGAATAATCTTCCGCGGGTTTTGACCAAAATGCGCAGGATTGCCAATAACCCTATCGTCAAACCTTGCTCCAATAGCCAACAAAACGTCACAGTTTTGCATCGCCATATTACACTCATAAGTGCCATGCATTCCAGGCATACCTAAAAACTGTTTATCTGTTGCTGGGAAAGAGCCCAAACCCATAAGAGTGTTCGTGCACGGAGCTTTCAAACTCTTGATTAATTTTGTAACAATAGTGCTCGAATTACCAAGAATGACTCCACCCCCAGTATAAATCATTAGCCGTTTTGCTTCTAAGATAGCTCTCGCAGCCTTTTTTATTTGTCCTGAATGTCCTTTCAGTGTTGGGCTGTAAGACCGCATTGTAATTTCTTTAGGGTACTCAAATTTACATTTTTGCTTCGTAATGTCTTTGGGAATATCAACTAAAACTGGTCCAGGCCTACCGGTTTTAGCGATATGGAAAGCTTTTTTCATAGTTAAGGCAAGATCACCAACATTTTTGACAAGAAAGTTGTGTTTTACACAAGGCCTAGTTATTCCGACAGTATCACACTCTTGAAAAGCATCAAGCCCGATCGCATGCGTGGGAACTTGTCCAGTAATAATAACCATAGGAACAGAATCCATGTAAGCGGTCGCAATCCCGGTAACTGCATTTGTAACCCCGGGACCACTCGTAACTAAACAGACGCCAACTTTCTCACTAGATCGAGAATAGGCATCCGCAGCATGTACGGCCGCTTGCTCGTGCCTAACTAAAATGTGTTGAAAATCTTTTTGCTTGAAAATCTCGTCGTAAATAAAAAGAACGGCACCCCCCGGATACCCAAACACGTGCTCTACACGCTCCTCTTGTAAACACTTAACGACAATCTCTGCACCTGTATATTCCATAAACCCAGCCCTATCTAATCCCCAGTGTCCACCCAACTAATAGTTGACTGACCTTTGAGCCGAAAGACTTACCTTCTACTTCCCTTTTGAGAAAGCTCCAGTTTGCTTCTTTAAATTAATCGGTTAATATATCACGTTTAATAATTGGTGAACATATTTTTGTGAAACTCTCCAAAGAATCTGACACAACAACCGAATTAAAAAATTTTGAGATAGCGTCCTTATGGATTAGATTTATGGGGATGGTGTACGAAACCATACTTCTTGTGGGACCGATATTTTTTTCGATACTAATTTGCTCTCTTTTAAAAGCTTATATTTTCAACAATAATTCCGACGGCTCATTGCATCCTGTTTTTGTACAGGCGCTTGTGTTTTTTTTAACAGCTGCATACTTCACATGGGGTTGGAGCAAAAATCGCGTCACACTGCCTATGAAAACACTTAATTTGCGTATCGTTTCGAAATCGGGTGGGCCTATAACAGTTAGCAAAGCTTTTATCCGCTTCTTGATAGCAGTACCTTCAACATTAACTGGCATTTGGTTGATAAGCGCATTTTTCCGAGATGATGGTTTGTGTCCACAAGACCTGATTTCGAAAACAATGTTGGTAAAAAGTATTAATGAATCAATCTCTTGAAACTTATTTCTCCATTTTTTGCATCTATAGGAATTGAATCCCCAGCCCTAATCTCTCCTTTCAACAACATTTTTGCCAACGGATTTTCAATAAAGGTTTGCACTGCTCTTTTTAACGGTCTTGCACCAAAAGAGGGATCAAATCCTTTGACAACCAGAAAATCAAGTACGCTACTGTTAAGATCTATAGAGATGTCGCGAGATTCCAATCGTTTTTCTAAAATTTTTAAGTGCGTTTTGGCAATCTCCTTTATCTGATCACGAGACAGACCGTGGAAAATTACTATTTCATCAATCCGATTCACAAACTCTGGCCTAAAGGTTTTTAAAAGCTCTGTTTTTAAAACCTGTTTTTCTGTAGAGCTTATCTCTTCGCCAAAACTTTGAATTTCAGAGCTTCCGAGATTTGAGGTCATTACAATAATCGTATTTTTAAAATTGACAGTCCGACCCTGACTATCAGTCAATCGACCATCGTCTAAAACCTGGAGCAAAAGATTGAAAACATCTGGATGTGCCTTCTCAATCTCGTCAAATAATATAACGCAATATGGTTGTCTACGAACAGCTTCGGTAAGAGAGCCTCCCTGATCGTACCCAACGTAACCCGGTGGCGCCCCAACAAGCTTGGAAACAGAGTGTTTTTCCATATATTCACTCATATCAACCCTAACCAGATGAGCTTCAGAATCAAACAAGAATCCAGCTAATGCCTTACAAAGCTCGGTCTTTCCTACACCTGTTGGACCCAAAAATAGAAAAGACCCGCAAGGCTTTCCGGGATCGGCAAGCCCCGCCCGAGATCTGCGGATCGTATCGCAAACCAAGCTTACTGCTTCATCCTGACCCACAATCCTTTCATGCAAAAGATTTTCCATTCTGAGTAGTTTCTCTTTCTCACCCTCCATCATTTTTGCGACAGGGATTCCCGTAGCTCGTGATACCACCTCAGCTATTTCCTCGACACCGACCTCCGTACGTAAAAGTTTTAATTTTTTCTCATTTTGATTGTTGTCTTTACCTTTGGATTCGTCCAAAGCTTTTAAGTGTTTCTCTAACATGGGTAACTCACCATACTGTAATTCCGAAACTCTCTGCCAATCTCCCTGGCGAGTAGCTTTTTCAATCTCTAACTTAATTTTTTCTATCTTCTCCTTAACGTCTGTGGAACCCTGAACGTCAGCCTTTTCATTTCTCCAAATTTCTTCCAAATTCGACAAATCTCTTGCTAATTTATTTATTTCCTCCTCAATAATTTTGAGTCTCTTCGCGGAAGCAGCATCTTTTTCTTTTTTGACAGCCTCTCGTTCAATTTTCAGCTGAATCATTTTTCGATCTATAACATCGATCGCTTCCGGCTTTGAATCTATTTCAATTTTTACCTTACTTGCGGCTTCATCAATCAGATCAATAGCTTTATCAGGTAAAAAACGGTCACTAATGTAACGATTTGACAACTCAGCTGCCGCTACAATCGCTGGATCTGTTATATCAACACCATGGTGTAACTCGTACCTTTCTTGCAACCCACGTAAAATCGCAACCGTCGCCTCTACTGAGGGTTCACCTACTATAACTTTCTGGAAACGTCTCTCTAAAGCTGCATCTTTTTCAATATACTTTCGATACTCATCTAACGTCGTTGCCCCTATACAATGAAGCTCTCCTCTTGAAAGAGCTGGCTTCAACATATTCCCCGCATCCAAAGCACCATCACTTTTTCCTGCACCAACCATTGTATGGAGCTCATCAATGAATACTATTGGGTGACCTGCCTCTGAGGCTTCTGACAATTTTGAGAGACTTTTTAGGACTAACTTTAACCTTTCCTCAAATTCCCCTCTAAATTTAGCTCCCGCTAGCAAGGCAGCAAGATCTAACGCCAACACTCTCTTACCTTTTAGCCCTTCAGGAACCTCAAGGTTGTGAATTCTTTGAGCCAAACCTTCAACAATAGCTGTTTTACCTACCCCTGGTTCACCTATGAGTACCGGATTATTTTTAGTCCTTCTCTGTAAAATTTGTATGCATCGCCGTATTTCATCGTCTCTACCTATAACAGGGTCTAAACTGCCTGCTTCGGCTTTTTCCGTTACGTCAATCATATATTTACTTATCGTGTCACTATCTTGTCTCTGATCTGGGGAGTTTTGAGATTTACCTCCTCTGACATAATCTAGTGCCACTCCTAGGTTTTTCTTTGACAAACCAGTCTGATGCATTAGCTTCCCAGCGGCACATTTATCCTCACTTAGGATGTAAAGAAATAGATCGCTAGCGATAAAGTCATCACCCCTTCTTTGTGCTTCTTTATCAGTTAAGTTAAAAATTCTTTGTAAATCTGAGCCGGCGCTCAACTCCCCACTGGGATTACTTAGCTTTGGTAATTTTTCAATAGCATCGTCAACTAGCTGTTGCAGCTTGTTAACATTACCACCCGAGCGGAGCAACAAGGATCTTGCGCCAAATTCGTCCTCAGTCATCAATGCATGAAGCACATGCAATGGGTCTAAGCTAGAGTTATCTTTCCCAACTGCAACACTCTGTGCTGCACCAAGAGCTTGCTGGAAAGACGTAGTCAATTTGTCTATTCTCATATTGTTTTAGATTGAGATCAAATTCAAATTTTCAACCTATTTTCCCAACCATGCATCCCTTGCAAGATAATCTATATCCCGGGACTTGACCCATTTTTCCCCTTTTGAGCCCTTTTCTTTTTTCCAAAAAGGAGCTTCAGTCTTTAAAAAATCCATTACGTAAGAACATGCCTCGAATGCATCTTTCCTGTGTCTGCTCGTCACTCCCACAAAAACAATTAACTCTCCAGGAACTAGCTTTCCTATCCTATGAATAACGATACAGCCGTTTATTAAAAACTTTTTAGAAGCATTACTAACAATTTCCGTAATTTTTTTTTCCGTCATCTTTGGATAATGTTCTAGAAATAATTCATTAACTTGTCTCGTTTCCTCCTTACCTCTTACCCTCCCTATGAAAGTGGTAATAGCACCGATTTCACCCTCTCGCTCGGAGGAATCCATCAATTGCTCAATCAAGCTTCCAACCGCTATTTGCTCCTTTTGCACCTTAACTAAAATACTATTACTCATCGGGCTCACCAGGTCACTTTATCCGCCGGTAACGGGCGGAAAA
The DNA here is from genome assembly GCA_028139135.1 of Betaproteobacteria bacterium. GTDB lineage: Bacteria > Pseudomonadota > Gammaproteobacteria > Burkholderiales > Burkholderiaceae_A > UBA7377. The sequence continues at coordinate 13,819 of JAOINB010000013.1, read as the reverse complement.
AAAGCTACTTCATCCCCATCTCTTAACTCAGCATCTGAGGAGCAATACTCGTGATTGAGAGCTGTCTTTATCAACTTATCCTCCGCAAAGCATCCTCTCAAAACTTCGAAATTCTCCTCGAGTTTTTCCTGTAATTCTCGGATATTTTTTACTTCTTGAAAATCGGTTTCTATGAATTCTCGATTCATTCTTTCTTTAAGCTCCGCGAAAAAAAAAATTTTTAAATGCATAATACTCTTAGCCAATAGAAGAGAAGTTGTAAAACTTAATGCTATCACCAGCCTTTATTATTTGTTTAGGGGCTACCTCAATCAATCCATCACAAAAACAAATTGAGGACAATATTTGAGAGTTTTGCCTCTCATACAATTGTAAATTACCATTTGAATCAATAGTAACTCTCAAAAACTCTCTTCTAGAATTTATATTCTCGTAATCAAAGCCTCCTCGTGCCATTGTAAAGAGAGTATTGCCTAATTCCTTTCCACTTAATTTCAAAATAAACGGGCGACATAAAAGAGCAAATGTCACCCATGCAGATACAGGATTGCCCGGTAACCCTAGATAAGCGCTTTTCCCCAATTTACCAAAGGCGAACGGCTTACCTGGTTTCATATTTATTTTCCATAATTTAAGTTCACCTAATTCTTTTACAGCGTCTTTTAAATGGTCTTCTTCTCCGACAGAAACTCCTCCACAAGTTACAATCGCATCAACCTTTTCACTTGCACTCTTTAGAGCTTTCACTGTTGTCTCTAATCGATCGGGTAAACATCCAAAATCAACGCAATTTACCCCCATACTTTTAACGCAGTCAATTATCATCGGTCTATTACTGTCAAAAAGCTGGCCCCTTTCTAGTTTTTCTCCGGGTTGCTTAAGCTCATCACCGGTCGAAAAAACACCGACTGTTATTTTCTTATAAACTTGCATTGAAACTTTTCCTACTGACGCACATAGCCCGATATCCGCGGATGATAACTGCCTTCCTTTTTTAAAAAAAATCTCTCCTGTTTTTAAATCACTAGCTCTCTTTCGGATATTCTCTCCGACTCCCACCGATTTAAGAACCACTACTTTTTGATCGCCGATTACCTTTACATCTTCCTGCATGATAATACAGTCCGATCCATGAGGCGGTTCAGCTCCAGTAAAGATTCTTGCGAGCGTGCCTTTTTCTAAACTAGTCGGATTTGAACCCGCTGGTATTCTTTGTGAAATATCAAATTCTTTGCCCGCGAGGACTTCCCTAGAGCGTGCAGCATACCCATCTACCTGGCTATTATCAAACCCCGGTATGTCAATCAACGAGGTCACATCCTCTGCAATTATCCTGCCCAAACACTCAGACAAGTTTAGCTTAGTTGCACCGACATGAGAATCAACCGATGCCAACAGAGTTTTCAAAGCTTGATCAAATTCAATTAATCTTTGCATTTTTTACAATGTAGTTCTTCAAGTCAGAGAGGGAACCGCTCATTTCATAAACTCTTCTGTCTTTGTCTTCGATGTTTTTTAATGAATCTATTCTTTCCGGGACAAATCCTAATGCTTCAAGAATCGTACTTTCAAACTTGGTAGGCAATGCCGTTTCGAGGCATATCATTGGAACGTCGTCTTCGATGTGTTTCTCTCCCACATAAATCCCATCAGCGGTATGGGGGTCAACAACTAATTGATTAGACTCATATATTCGTTGTATTGTATCAATTCTATTGACGTGTCTTGAGGCACCCGAAACTATCCCACTCTCTCTTTTTAAATTTGTTAGGCTGTTTGCATCAAGTGAGAAGGAGTTTTTTGTCCCGAGTTCAGCCCATAAAGCAGACACGTATTTGCTATCACGATCGAAAATCTCGTAGATAAATCGTTCAAAATTGGATGCCTTAGAAATATCCATCGATGGCGACGATGTAACAAAAGTCTCTTTGGGATTTCTAACTCTATAAATACCACTCTTAAAGAACTCATCAAGAACATTATTTTCATTAGTAGCTAATACTAAATTTTTTACAGGTAACCCCATTTTTTTTGCGACAAATCCAGACAAAATATTTCCGAAGTTTCCAGAAGGAACAGCAAATGAAACAGGATGCATTAAATTTTTTTTTGACTCTTGTATTACTCTGAAATACCCAAAAAAATAATAAACGACCTGCGCAGTGATTCTTCCCCAATTTATTGAATTTACTGAACCAATGGAATACGAATCTTTGAATCCTAAGTCGTTCGAAACTGCCTTCACAAGGTCCTGACAATTATCAAATGAGCCGGGAACCACAATATTATGTATATTTTGTTCCTTTATGCTGTACATCTGACTTTTTTGAAACTCGCTCATCCTATCTTTAGGTGACAACATAAAAACCGAAACAGAACTTCGTCCCATCATTGCATGTTCAGCAGCACCGCCCGTATCACCCGAAGTGGCGCCGAGAATATTCAGTTTCATTCCTCGTTCATTCAAGATTTCGTCAAACAATTTCCCTAAGAATTGCATTGCCATATCTTTAAAAGCAAGCGTTGGACCGTTTGAGATACCGAGGATATAAATCTCTTCCTTTGAAAGTAATTTTACAGGTTTCACAGAGACGATATCATTACCAAAATTTGTTCTGGTGTAAACCTCGTGACAAATTTCTCGGATTTTATCTTTTGTCAAATCTGTTGCGAAACACGAGATAACTTCGCAAGCTAATTCTGGGTATGACAAATTTTGCCACTCTGCAAGCCGTTCTGCAGAGATTACCTCATATTTCTCAGGCACAAGCAACCCTCCGTCAGATGCTAGTCCTTCTAATACCGTGTCGGTAAATGTCCCCGAAGCACTTCCTCTGGTAGAAACATACTTGATCATGCCTTTTCTTCAACCCGAAATACTACAGGTTTACCTTTTACATTTTCTAAATTTATCAACATATCGACAACTTCAATAATTTTTCCGTAGGTGCACATATGGGTTAATAAGATAATTTCGGCATTTGAATCTTCACTTTTCTCCTGAAAGAATCGATCAACTGACACATTTTGACTAGCCAATATACCAGTTATTTCGGATAAAACTCCAGGTTTATCCGAAACTTCTAATCTCATGTAGTGTCCTGAAACAATGTCCTCTTTCCTCATTAGCGTATAGTCCCGATGGTCGGAAATTTCAGGATTTGTTTTTAGTTGGTCCATTCCCTCGAGCGTGTTTATGGTTCCACAAGCTTCAATAATGTCTGCAACAACAGCGCTTGCAGTGGGATGGGAACCTGCACCTTGACCGTAGTAAAGCGTATGTCCAACAAAGTTTCCTTCGACTGACACCGCGTTCATTGGTCCATCCACATTAGCCATTAATAACCCTACCGGAATTAGAGTCGGTTCTACTGAAACCTCTACCAGTGATTTTTCTAACTTCGCAAATGCCAATAGTTTTATTTGATAGCCAAATTTTTTTGCAAATCTCACATCTCTCTCATCAATGCCTCGGATACCGCGTGTTGGAATGTCACCAAAATCAAAAATTGTTCCAAACGCTAATGATGCCAGTAAGCTTATTTTGTGCGCAGAATCATGTCCATCGATATCGAGGGTAGGATCCTGCTCTGCATAACCATGGAGTTTTGCCTCACTCAAGGCTTCGTCAAACCCCAAATCCCTTTTGTCCATTTCAGAGAGAATATAATTTGTTGTTCCATTGATTATTCCAGATATCCACAGAATTTCATTTGCTGCCAATCCTTCTTTTAAAACTTTTACGATTGGGATTCCTCCGGCTATTGCTGCTTCATAAAAAACCGTAACGCCATTTCTTTCGGCTTCACCAAAAATTTGTTTCCCATATTTTGCGAGAAGTGCTTTATTCGCAGTAACTACCGCTTTTCCCTCTCTAATCGCCGACATAACAAATTCTTTGGCTATAGTTTCCCCCCCAATTAATTCAATAACGATATCTATTGAGTTATCTTTAAGTAGCTCAAAAGCATCGGAGTGGAGATGACAAAACGAAGGGATGTCAACACTTTCAAACTTACTTTTGTCTGGATCTGCTATAGCGACAATGGAAATTCTAATTTTTGACGACTTTTCAATCTTCTTCTTATTTTGCTTAACTAGCTCCCATGTTCCTCTCCCAACGGTTCCAAATCCAGCTAAACCGATTTTTATATCTTTCATTGTTTGTTTCCTCAAAATTGTTTTATCGAAACTCCATCCTTTTTAAACATTTCGCGAATGCCACGAATGGCTTGCTTGATTCTCTGGTTATTTTCAATCAAAGCGAACCGTACATATCCTTCCCCGTACTCTCCAAACCCTATTCCGGGCGACACCGCTACCTTTGCATTACTTAATAATCGCTCAGCAAAATGTAATGAACCTTTTGAGCTGTAAGCCTTGGGAATTTTAGCCCACAAATACATAGTAGCCCTGGGTAGATCATTCTCCCACCCAATACTGTTCAGCCCGTTTACCAATGTGTCACGCCTGTGTTGATAAGTATCACAGATTTTTTTTACGACACTGGGTCCAGATTCGAGCGCTACTACAGAAGCCACTTGAATCGGAGTAAAGGTACCGTAGTCAAAATAGCTTTTTATTTTTGCAAGTGCGGCAATCATTTCACGATTTCCGACCATAAAGCCTACTCTCCATCCAGCCATATTGTATGACTTGCTCATAGAGAAAAACTCGACCGCATACTCTTTTGCCCCTTTTACTTGCATAATCGACGGAGCAGTGTAACCATCAAAACAGACATCGGCGTACGCTAAATCATGTACAACTAAAATATCGAATCTTTTTGCTAAAGCAATAACTTTTTCAAAAAACCCAATGTCAACGCATTCTCCAGTTGGATTACTAGGAAACCCAAATATAATCATTTTGGGCTTAGGAATTGACTCCTTAATTGCCCTTTCCAATTCTTCAAAAAATTCTTCTCCAGTTGTCATGCGAACAGATCGTACGTCAGCACCTGCTATTATGGCTCCGTAAATGTGAATCGGGTAACTTGGATTAGGCACCAGAACGGTATCGCCTCTGTCGAGGATAGCTAGCATTAAATGAGCAAGGCCTTCTTTCGAGCCAATTGTAACGATCGATTCCGAATCCTCTTGCAACACTACCTTGTATTTTTGTCTATACCAATTACAAATTGCGTTCCGGAGTCTCTTGATTCCTTTTGATGCCGAGTACCCATGCGTATGGTCTCTCATCGCGACCTCAGTTAACTTATTAACGATATGCCGAGGAGTCGGTTGATCAGGATTTCCCATACTCATATCCACAATGTCCTCTCCTGCCATGCGAGCCTTTGCTTTTAACTCACCGATAACGGAAAAAACGTAAGGGGGGAGCCTCGAAATTCTAGGAAAGATTTTTTGATTCATACTAGCAAATAGAAAAAAGTCTATGGTACATTAATTCAAAGCCACTCATCAGTTCAATTATGAATTCAGGACTACAGCCGGAGATTATCCGAGGTAAGTATTCAATTACAAGTTATGGTGAAAGTTTCATCGAGGTAAATAAAGAATTAATAACAACATCTTGTATTATATCAACAGATAATAAACCTATACCTTGGCATATAACAAATGTAGAGCAAATATCTAAGCAGGAAGTTGAAAAACTTTTTGAAAATAATCCGGATGTAGTTCTAATTGGGACAGGGAAAAATCAAATTATGCTTGATAAAGACATACTAGAATTTGAACAAAAAGGTGAGAGCAATCCCCTATCGCTTTTAGATAGTTCTAATCCTGGAATGGTTGTTCGAGCCGATTGTATGTCTACCCACGCAGCATGTCGAACGTTTAATGTTCTTGTGGCTGAGGGACGCTCTGTGGTGACTGGATTAATTCTTGAAAAATTCACTTAGGATGAAAAATATGCACAATAATACAGAACAAAGCGCAAACGATATCAAAACTCTTCCGGAAATGAATATAGAAACAATATTTGGATCAGGTAAATTAACGGACTTCGTTGGCAATAACTTAGTTATTTTTTTCTACCCCAAAGATAACACACCGGGATGTACATCACAGGCAATTTTGTTTTCAAAGTACCATAAAAACTTTCTTCAAATGAATACACAAGTTGTTGGTGTGTCACGTGATACTATAAGATCGCATTTAAATTTCACTGCTAAATTTCAATTGTCAGTCAACCTAATTTCAGATGAGAATGAAAAGGTGTGTAGAGCGTTTGGTGTTTTAAAAAACAAAAATATGTACGGAAAAATTGTAAAAGGTATTGAACGAAGTACTTTTTTTTTCAATAAGAATGGACAATTGGTTAAAGAATGGAGAAAGGTTTCGGCCGAGGCAAATCCCTCTGAGGTGCTTGATTTCGTAAAAAATAATAGTAATCAACTAGCTTAGAGGACTTAATAATGCCATTACCCAAAGCTCCTACAAAGATGGGAGAAGTTTTAAAAGGAGAGTCTGACCGTAAAAATCAGGATCCTAAAAAAATAAAAAAAGAATCGCCAAATGTTTCTAAACCCTCTAAGCAAAAAAAAGTTGATGTTGGCAAGCTTGTATCTTTAGCGAAAAAGCCCGTAAAAAAACCCGAGATTCCATTGACGGCAAATGAAAAAAAGTTAAGTAGATCAACTGGAAGGAAAAAACTTTTTGTTCTGGATACGAATGTATTGATGCATGACCCAACCAGTCTATTCAGATTTCAGGAGCACGACGTGTATATACCGTTGGTTACTCTAGAAGAATTAGACCTGCATAAAACAGGCATGTCTGAGGTATCCCGAAATGTTAGGCAAACCACTAGGGAGATTGACTCTTTAATAAAATCTACAGCAAAGACCGACCCTCCCAAGTTACATGAGGGCATCCCTTTGAACCTAAATGGGCATACAGACGCAACAGGATCTCTCTATTTTCAAACATCGCCGTTTGATATAAATAAGAATTTTGGGTTTGGAGATGATAAGCCTGACAATCAAATTTTATCAGTCGTGCAAAACCTTAAAAATAAGTTCAAGTCAAAAGAGGTAGTTCTGGTATCCAAAGACATCAACATTAGGATTAAGGCAACTGCGTTGATGCTCCTAGCGGAGGATTACTTCAACGATAGTGTTATTGATGATTCAGACATTTTATACACAGGTGCGATAACCTTAGAAAAACATTTTTGGGAACAGATTGGAGACACCCTTGAGTCATGGCAACAAGGAGGTAATGTTTTCTACAGATTCTCGAGATTGCCGTTTATAAAAATGCATCTCAATCAGTTTATTTATTGTCCAGACGAAAATTTGTCCGCTATGGTTGAGGAAGTTACGCAAGAACTTGTTCTACTGAAAACTTTAAAAGATTTCTCTCATAGCAAGAACTCTGTCTGGGGAATCACCTCACGAAATCCAGAACAAAACTTTGCATTAAATCTTTTGTTAAACCCTGAGATTGATTTTGTCACACTCCTCGGTCAGGCAGGAACCGGGAAGACGCTACTCACATTAGCCGCAGGACTCGCACAAACTCTCGAAACAAGGACTTACTCCGAAATAATAATTACAAGGGCTACGGTTCCTCTTGGAGATGATATTGGTTATTTACCCGGAACCGAGGAAGAAAAAATGATCCCGTGGATGGGAGCCATTGAAGATAATTTAGAAGTATTAAATAGAGGAGTAGAAGGAGGAGGTGATTGGAGTAGGTCAGCTGCTTTGGATTTAATGAAAAGCAGAATCAAGATTAAATCTTTAAGTTTTATGAGGGGAAGAACTTTCTTAAACAAATTTTTAATTATCGATGAAGCGCAAAATCTCACGCCGAAAGAAATGAAAGCCCTTATTACGAGAGCTGGTCCTGGCACAAAAGTTGTGTGTCTCGGCAATGTAGCTCAAATTGATTCTCCATATTTGACCGAGTCCTCGTCTGGACTTTCTTATGTTGTGGATAAATTCAAAGGCTGGAGACATGGCGGGCACATTACATTGCAGCGAGGGGAGCGTTCAAGACTAGCGGATTTTGCAAGCGAAACTCTCTAGGGAAATTCGTTAGGCATCTCGGTGGCTAGAAAACCGCCGCTTTGTAAATTCCAAAGCCTAAAATATAATCCCTTACTCGCTAAAAGCTCGTCATGTGTTCCCTCTTCAACTATTTTCCCTCCCTCTATAACAATTAGTCTGTCAAGCTCTGCAATAGTACTTAACCTATGTGCTATAGCTAAAACGGTTTTACCTTGCATTACTGTTTTAAGGCTTTTTTGTATTATGGATTCAACTTCACTATCTAAAGCACTAGTGGCTTCATCTAGCAGGAGAATTGGCGCGTCCTTTAAAATCACTCTAGCAATCGCGATTCTTTGTCGCTGACCACCACTCAGTTTCACCCCTCGCTCTCCCACATGAGCATCAAACCCGCATCGGCCGGATTCATCCTCCAAATCCTGGATAAAGCCCGTAACCTCGGCCATGTCAGCCGCTCGCAACATTTCCTCTTCTGACGCATTTGGATTGCCATACTTTATATTCTCCCTAACTGACCGATGGAGAAGGGCTGCGTCCTGAGTAACCATCGCAATATTTTTACGCAATGAATTTTGCTTCGTATCAGTAATATCTGTACCGTCAATCAATATCCTACCTTTTTTAACATCGAAAAAGCGTAATAACAAATTCATAGTAGTGGTCTTACCACCTCCAGAAGGACCAACTAATCCTACTCTTTCTCCAGCCCTTATTTTCAAATTTAAGTTTTCTATGATGCTCCTGCCTCTCCCATAAGAAAATGATATATTGTCGAATACTATTTCTCCCGATTTTACGACTAATGGTTTAGCGTCCTCCCTGTCGAGTACAGAAAAGCTCTGAGATAGGATCCGGATTCCATCTCTTACTGTTCCAATGTTTTCAAACAACGATGCCATCTCATACATTATCCAATGGGACAGGCCCATCAATCTAAAAGACATTGCAAAAGCTGCTGCCACAGCTCCGACTGAGGCAAGACCTTTTGTCCATAAAATTAGAACTGTTCCTCCTGTAAATAAAATTAATAGTGTGCTAAGCGAATGATTCACTATTTCAAATAAACTGGTAAGCCGATTGTGGGGATGTACATGTAACATACAATCCTCCATAGATTCTTTTAGATATTTTGACTCTCGTTGAGAATGGGAAAATAATTTAACAGTAGCTATGTTTGAGTAAGCATCAGTTATTTTACCTGACATTAAACTAATAGCATCAGCTCTATTTTTTGAAAGCGTGCTAATCTTAGGAACAAAGTATCGTACAGCAAGAATGTAGCACCCAACCCAGATGAGAAATGGAAACAATAGTACAACGCTATAGCCTCCAATAATTATGACCATGGTGAGAAAATAGACAAAGATAAAAACAAAAATATCCCCGATGGTGATATAAACCGATCTAATCGCTAAAGCTGTTTGCATTACTTTAGTAGAGATCCTACCCGAGAACTCATCATTAAAAAATGACATGCTTTGAGAAAGCATTAACCTGTGAAAATTCCATCTCATTAACATTGGGAAATTTCCGTAAATAGTCTGGTACTTAAGAATATCCGCAATTATTACTAGTGGTATGCCACTTATTAGAAAAATGACTAGTATTGAAATTTCGTATTTTTTTTCAGACAGAAACAAATTCGCTCTAGAAGAGGAAAGCCAATTGGTAATGTCACCCAGCATTCCAAACAAGATCGCTTCAAACGCTCCAATCATAGCAGTTAGAATAGTCAATATAATAAAATATAACCTGTAACCCTTAGACATGGCCCACAAAAAAGCGAGCAATTTTTTCGGAGGAGTCGCAGGAGCCGATTTCGGATAGCTATAAATTAATGATTCGAAAAATTTAAACAATTGTTAACGGTGGATATAGAATGAAAAATAAAATTTACATGAGAACAGAATCTCCTATCAGTATTCTCGCACAAAGGCTAAAAAAACTAAAAAATAGTCTTACAAATTCGAGGTCATTAATGAAGGATGAAATTTCTGATCTGAATTCAATTATTAATATGATGGAAAATTTAGAGAAATATGTAGATGCCTGTACCTCTTCAGAATCCCCACACTTATCAAAATTAAATCAACTTACTATGCAAACTGACTGGGATAAGGTTTTTTCAGACCAAAAGTCTGAAACGAGGCTAATGACCCAAATGATGAGTAGTAAAGTTTCTGGACAACTGCTGAAAATGCTGGTTTCCATATCAAAAGCTAAAACAGTTTTAGAGCTAGGTCTGTTCTCTGGATATTCTGCCTTAGCAATGGCAGAAGGGCTTCCTGAGGACGGAAAATTAATAAGTTGTGAAATCGATCCCTATTCCGTTGATTTTGCAAGAAAGTACCTAGACTCAACTCCTTTGGGCCATAAAATTCAAACTAGATTAGGGTCTGCCTTAAATTTACTAGATGACCTGGCAAGCGAAGGAGAGGTCTTCGATTTCGTTTTCATAGACGCTAGAAAGACCGAATATCAAAGGTATGTAAATAAACTTCTTAGTAACAATTTGGTTACAAAAAACTCAATACTGTGCATAGACAATGTTTTTATGAAAGGCGCCTGTTTTTCAGAGGATGAAAAACAAACCAAAGGTTCAATTGAGGTAAAGAAATTAAACACTCAATTATCGTCAGAAAAATTTTTTACAGTCATGCTGCCTTTACGAGACGGAATGACAATTGCAAAACTTCGCTAGTCATTTAATTGGACTAAAAGGTTTCGTGGTTACTAGCTACCCAAATCGAGATTATGGTTAATCCTTTTTGTCTCACTTGAAATTGCTCTTATTCTATCAAATAAGAAATTTTGTTTACTCCGCTTTTCATGTTTTTCTAGCGCCACATTAATCATTGTGTCCATCAAGTTAGCGTCATCCTCATAATCAATGCGAGAGTGTTGCTCAAAGGCAAGAATTGTTGCGTTATCACGGTTTTTATTAAAATCCCTCTGTGTATCAGTTAGATTTAAAGCCTCGAATTTTGTTGACTCTCGATTATCTAGTATTGGACCTTTTCGCCTCTGTGAATCGTTCCGCAAGCTATCCCCTGCGATTTCAGCTGCATTTTCCGTCCTTCCTGATTTAAATACTTGACTTAGTCCCATAAATATTTCCTCTTGGTACACAGTATCGACAACGATAAGAAGTACTTTAGAAAAATGAAAATACTTCTAAAAATAACGTAACATAAAATTATATATTTTTTAATTGTTTAAATATTGGTTAATTTAAAAATATCGCAGAGCAAATGGATCATTAACAGTTTAAAGAATATTATACTTTTGTTTACAGACTCCTTAAAATTGCCTTTCGTCAAATTGTATATCATATGTCGAGCGGAATCTTTTCGACGTACAAAGGATTGAAACGAATGTTTTTAATCATCTGATCAACGTAAATCCTATTTTTTGCCCATTCTGATACTTTAATTTTTTTTATTTGCCTTAGAGTTTCGATTGTTTCTTTGTTAAAAACGATCTTTCTTTTCATTATAAAAACCCTGTTTGTTATCTCTCGGCAAAAGTAAGCATTTTTTGTACCAAATTTTAAACGGTGATATCTTAATCTTTCGATTTTAATCTTATCGGCCCAAATTTAGAGGGGTGTAAGGCTGTTGCGTCCTTGTAGAACATTTGAGCAAATCCTATTATTTCGTCATCCGAAAGCGAGCTCTCAATCTGTGGGCTAAAAGTAAGATATTTCTCTTGATAATCTAACCTACCAAAAATAATAGGTACGTTTGCTTGCCTAGCGATATGTATAAAACCTGATTTCCAATGCTCTGATCGAGATCGTGTTCCCTCCGGGGGTATTATTAAAATACACTGCTCAAGTTTCGAAAATTCTGACGAAAGGGTTCTTACGAAATCGTTGTTTTTTCCTCTGTCTACAGGAATTCCACCAATTTTTCGTAATACAAATCCTGTAATCCCGTTAAACAATGTATGCTTTCCGAGCCAAGAGTATCTCAGCCTTAATTTAAATCCGTAAAGTAACATCATGGGAAAGTCCCAATTACTAGTGTGAGGAGCAGCAACCAAAACACATTTTTTTAACTGGCTAGGAAAAGAATTTAAGACGGACCAATTCATTGACCGAAGAATTAGTGCACATACGAGTCTCATTATTTTATACTTGGGAGGCAAAGTTAGATAGCGCCCGTTTTCATTAATCTTTAGGTGTTGATATTCAGTGTACCCGAAAAACAATCCTTTTTCTCCATATAGAGCAAGATTCGAGTCTTTTTACAGCACTTACAATCCCTTACGACAGTACCAGAATAATCATGCTTCCCTCTTTGGTGAAGACGGAGTGATCGAATTTATATTATCAAAGCTTGAAGGATTTGATAACGTTGTTTTCGAAATGTACGCAGGAGATGGCTTATACGGCTCAAGGTCATACAACTTAATTAAAAATAGAGGTTGGGGTGGGACACTTATTGAGCCCGATAAAGAAAAATTCGAAAAGCTCAAACGACTTCACAAAGGACAAAATGATGTTGTCTGCTCTAGTTGGAAATACCCGACTAAACTAGACAAAAACCAAATTTTTAGTGAAATAGACTTTCCTTCGAAGCAACCGGGTTTGTTTGCCATTACGATGAATGGACTAGATTATTATTTTTGGGAAAAATTGGACGATATTCAACCAGCTATTTTTCTTGTTCAATTTAACCCCACAATTCCCAATGATGTTTACTTCGTCCAGGAGGAATCCACCGGTCTCACAGAGGGTTGCTCGTTATCCGCATTAGCAAAACTGGGACATGCAAAAAATTACCGACTTGCATTTTGCACTCATAACATTGCTTTGTTTGTAGCAACCGAAAACTTAAAGGTCTTAGGAATAAATGCAAACTTAAATTTTCACCACTTCATGCATACCCCTTTGAACGAAAAAAAGTTCTTTTATGATGCAGATGGAGAGCTTCATACGGTTGGCTGTAAGCAATTATACTACTCTTCAAACAGGGTAATACGCGAACTTTACATAAAAAAAGAATACGAATCGAATCAATTTTTAAGATACTTTAATCCCACATATACACTTGTTTATGGGCACATAGGGACGATTCCCGAAACAAACGGAGAGTTATTTGACTATCTTAAGGAGGTCTTTGAATATTGTGATCGTTTTTATCAAGTTTCTCCTGTGCCCATAGAAGGAACTGTCAATGTATTGCTCGAATATTCCCTAGCCAACATAACAAACTACCTTTTAGAAAATAAATTTGATTTCATAATTGTTTCAAAACACTTTGTTTTTAATGGCTACTTCAATAATGGAATTGAGAATTGCTGGAATTCAGCGAAGACATTGCTCCATCATGGGAACGCTAAAACGATATGGGAAGATAGAACTAAAAGATTTATCGAGTTAGTTAGAATTGCCCGGGCAATTTGGGTTCCTAGGATAGATTTTATTAGTGGATATCAACACATCGTCCCGTCAGAAAAACTCTTTCATCTACCATTAGTTAATTTCCAAAAAACACCATTAACTGAAGAGGGTACTAGCTTTGAATATGACTTACACTTTGGCGGTAGTATGTCTAAATACAGACTCTCAATACTTGATAAAATTAGTAAAGCTGGTTTAAATATCCTAGTTACAAGACCGCAGGACATGTTACCAAAATCAAGAGATATCGAAATGAAAAAAGCTAGGACTACTATTAATTTAAGAACGCATGATATTAAACCATTTACTTCCATAATGCGTGTATATACGTCTTTGTGTCAAGGTAACCTTGTTTTATCGGAGAAAACAAAGATCCCAGGTGAACTCGATAAATATACAATTACCTTCTCTAACATAGATGACGTAATAAA
>JAOINB010000012.1 GCA_028139135.1 Betaproteobacteria bacterium | reverse complement strand
GACGGCTGCTGCACTTGCTTACGGGCTCCTTTTTCCACCTCTCTAACTTTATGATTTCCTACTCTAGGAATGTGACCGGTTCGATATGTTACTGCCGATTTAATGAGTGCTTGACCATTTTCATCCAAACAAATTTTTACAGTGGTGTCTTGCCCATCAACATACCCAACAAGAGAGTTGGTAGTCCCTAAATCTATTCCAATAACTGCTTTGAGCTCTTTAGTAGGAGTCAGTTCAAGGCTATCCGGTTCAGAAATCTGAAGTAACGCCATTATACTTCTGACCTTTTTACTTCTTCCAACTCAGACTGAGCCTTGGTCAAAAAAGCAAGGTTAGCGAGTTGTTCCTTTAACGAATTCGTTGATGAGCTGTCTTTTAAATCCAGAGTTTTAAAACTTTTGTCAATTTTCACTAACATTTGATTTATATTTGTTTTTAGATCCTGACTAAATCTCTCCATAAGAGAATACTTTTCAATGGAATTATTTCTCTTAATTTCGTCCAATTCACCTCGTATTTCAAACTGGTTTTCCAAGAGATCCGTACTTGTAAATTTGATTGTTTCCATATCAAAATGCAAACCTACTAAGCTACACAAATGCTCAGCACGTGTTATGGGATCTCTCAGAACACCGAAAGCATGATTCACCAAAGTTGAAAATTCGGAGGCAACTTTTTTCTCAATTGCTGTCGAATTGACAAATAAATCAGGATGCATTTTTTGAAGCAACATTTTTTGTTTTAGTTTTAATTTGCTCAAGTCGATAAGAAATTCCTTTTTTATCGAGTACAGTTGAAAGTAATCATCCGGAAAATCACGTCCCAAGGTCATACCTGGAAAGATTCTCCACAACCACACTCGCCAGTGACATTAGGGTTTACGAACTTGAAGCCCTCGTTCAACCCCTCTTTGACAAAATCCAAAGTTGTACCCTTAAGGTAAACGAGACTCTTGGCATCGACAAATACCGTCACGCCGTGGTTTTCATAAGCGCGATCTGACTCCGGGGCCTTATCAACAAATTCTAATTTGTAAGCAAGGCCAGAGCAACCAGCGGTCTTTACTCCCAATCTTATACCAATTCCCCTGCCCCGTTTCTCTATCGACCCTCTCACGTGCTTCGCAGCTCTCTCGGTTAAGGTGATGGACATAAAAAAACCTTAACTACCAATTCCCGAATCGTTTTTCTTCTTGTAGTCCTCCACGGCAGCTTTTATTGCGTCTTCAGCTAATATAGAGCAATGAATTTTAACCGGTGGTAATGAAAGCTCACTTGCAATTTCTGTGTTCCTAATCTTTGCAGCATCCTCGACGCTTTTACCTTTTACCCACTCAGTTATGAGAGACGAGGAGGCTATTGCAGAACCACATCCATAAGTTTTAAATTTAGCTTCTTTGATAATACCCTTTTGGTCCACCTTTATTTGCAATTTCATCACATCTCCACAGGCAGGGGCTCCTACCATCCCTGTACCAACGCTTGGATCCTCCTTATCAAGAGAACCTACATTCCTAGGGTTTTCGTAATGATCTATAACCTTTTCGCTGTAAGCCATATTCTCACTCCTAAATCAAGTTTTTCCTATTAATGAGCTGCCCATTGTATTGAATCCAAATCTATTCCCTCCTGATGCATCTCCCATAGCGGGGACATCTCCCGAAGTTTAGCAACCTGCTCATTTAACAAGTTTACCGCAAAGTTAACATCCTGGTTAGTCGTGAATCTTCCGACCGAAAATCTTATGGATGAATGGGCTAACTCGTCACTCCTTCCCAATGCTCTCAATACATAAGACGGTTCTAAACTTGCACTTGTACAAGCCGAACCCGAGGACACCGCTATGTCTTTCACAGCCATGAGCAAACTTTCCCCCTCTACAAAATTGAAACTAACATTAAGATTGTGTGGAACCCTCTTTTGCAAATCACCATTCAAATACACTGCTTCAATCTTACTCAAACCACCCCAAAGTTCATCACGTAGCTGCCCTATTCGTCTATTCTCCTCTTCCATAAGCTTTTCAGCAATGTTAAATGCCTTGCCCATTCCCACTATCTGATGTGTTGGTAGCGTTCCCGAACGCATACCACGTTCGTGCCCTCCCCCGTGAATCTGGGCTTCAATTCTCACCCGAGGCTTTCTTCGAACGTATAAAGCCCCGATCCCCTTTGGCCCATAAGTTTTGTGCGCCGAGAAAGACATCATATTAACGCCAAGTTTTTGTAGGTCTATTTCAACTTTACCTGTAGCCTGAGCACTGTCAACGTGGAAAAGAACTCCGTTTTTCTCACATATCTCGCTTATTGATTTTATGTCCTGAATAACACCTATCTCATTATTGACAAACATCACCGAAGCAAGAATGGTATCCTTCCTTATCGATTCGGCAAACAAATCTAAGTCAATCAAACCAGAATTCAAAACATCTAGGTATGTGACTTCAAAACCTTCTCTCTCCAACTCCCGACAAGCATCCAAAGTGGCTTTGTGTTCAGTTTTTACCGTAATGATATGCTTTCCCCTATTACTGTAAAATCGCGCAGCACCTTTTAACGCAAGATTTATGGACTCGGTAGCACCAGACGTCCACACCAACTCTCTCGAATCACAACCCACTAATGAAGCGACCTGATTCCTCGCCTTATCTACTGCCGCTTCAGCTTTCCAGCCATACAGATGGCTTCGTGAGGCGGGATTCCCAAATTCCCCTCTTAAAAACGGAAGCATGGATTCAAGAACTTCAGGATCCACGGGCGTCGTGGATGAATAATCTAAATAAATTGGCGTTTGCGGCATATCTTAACCTAATCCTTAAATAATACTTCCATCGTTTTAGAATCCGAGTGTAAACTGACCCCCGGTTGTTTTTGCCTCTGCTCACTGACAAGATCCTGTAAGTTTACCGAATCTAAAAAATCAACCATGTGTCTACTAAGCGCTGCCCAAAGCTCATGCGTCATGCACATGTCATCGTCCTTGCAGTTCTGTTTTCCACCGCATTGCGTCGCATCTAAAGGTTCGTCGACAGCATAAATTATGTCTGCAACTGTTATATCTGAGGATTTCCTACCTAACCTGTAACCACCTCCAGGTCCTCTGCACGAACTGACCAGCTCATGTTTGCGCAACCGGCCGAACAACTGTTCCAAATATGACAATGAGATGCTTTGTCTTTCACTAATTCTAGACAGCGCAACCGGCCCCTTATCTTGCCTGAGCGCCAAATCGATCATCGCAGTTACAGCAAACCGTCCTTTTGTTGTAAGTCTCATTTGAAGGCTCCCCCTAATACCCGACTATTATACTATGTTTTAGGAGCGTCTAGAGCCTCAAGTAGTTTCCAATACCTATTTTACCTAGGGTTTCTATGAAAGTTTGCTTTCTGGTGTAAATCTCATGCCACCTTGGACACTTTATCTAAAATCACTTCAACAAGCCCATTACATGCATCCTCAATACCCGATAAAACAACATCATAGCCTCCAAACCCATGATCATCTGGATCAGCCAACGTAGCGTTAACAGATTTTTGCGCAAATCTCATTAGTAAATGCAATTTATGCCCAAATTTCTTCGGACAGACTCTCTGAAGCATTGCTAAATTGTCCCAGTCCATAGCCAAAATGTAATCGTAGTTTTCAAAATCGGCGGCTATTATACCTTTACTTCTGTGGGTATCTAAAAAGTAACCTTTCGAAAGCGCTATCCTTTTCAGCCTGGTATCGATACCCCTTCCATACTCATTCAAACACAGGCCAGCTGAAGCAACGCAAACCCCTTCTAGAATTTGTTGTTCTTGTAGCTTACTCTTCAATACGGCCTCGGCTAACGGCGACCTTCCCGTGTTACTCATACACACAAATAAAATCTTCAAATCAATGTTTTTTTCCATAGCCAATCTCTAAATTACAATAACTTCACAAATCTAACAAAACTGCTTTAGCTTCCTCGAGTTTATCTCTACTTAGTGCCGCCTTTTCAAACTCCAACTCTCTAGCATTTTTCAACATTTCCTTTTCAAGTTTCTTGATCTCTTTAGTAAGATCTTTTTTAGATAATTTTAAATATTCAGGGTCCACATTTTTTAATGCCTTGGTCGCATCATCACTTACGGGTATACCGTCTATCAATTCTTTAACAATTTTTTTTACTCCGCGAGGTACAATGTTGTGTTCCTTATTGTGCGCAAGCTGCTTCTCTCTTCTTCTCTCTGTTTCAAGTACAGAGTTTTTAATCGAATCAGTAACTTTATCTGCGTAAAGGATTGCTTTGCCGTCTATATTCCTTGCAGCCCTGCCGATTGTCTGAATTAGACTTCTGTAAGATCTCAGAAAGCCTTCCTTGTCTGCATCCAATATTGCGACAAGGGATACTTCTGGAATGTCCAGTCCTTCTCTTAGGAGATTTATCCCAATCAAAACATCAAACACACCAAGCCGCAAATCCCTAATAATCTCAACACGCTCTACTGTATCAATGTCCGAATGCAGATATCTTACCCGATTACCCTGTTCCAAAAGGTAGTCTGTCAAATCTTCCGCCATTCTTTTAGTTAATGTTGTCACCAACACACGCCCTTTTTTTTCTACCGTGCTTTTAATCTCCGAAAGTAAATCATCTACCTGATTTTTTGCTGGTTTAATCTCGACCTTCGGATCTAAAAGTCCAGTAGGTCTTACAACCTGCTCAATTATTTCTGACTTCGATTTTTCTAACTCATAGTTGGATGGAGTTGCAGAGACAAATATAACCTGCCTGAGCTTGGGTTCGAACTCATCAAATCTTAACGGCCTATTGTCTAATGCTGAGGGAAGTCTGAACCCATAATTTACAAGAGTCTCCTTCCTAGAACGGTCACCCTTATACATACCACCGACTTGTCCAACGGTAACATGACTCTCATCGATGAAAACTAAAGAGTCGTGCGGTAAATAATCCATCAACGTTGGGGGAGCTTCACCCGGTCGTGAATTTGAAATATGTCTACTGTAATTTTCAATACCCTTACAAAAGCCAAGCTCTTCCAACATTTCAAGATCAAATCGAGTCCGCTGCTCAATCCTCTGAGCCTCCACGTGTTTTCCAGCAGAGGCAAAATAGGAAATCCTATCATTCAATTCAATTTTAATGTTCTCAATCGCATTTCTAATAGTCTCACGAGGCGTTACGTAATGCGATGAAGGATAAATAATTATTCGCCTAACCTTACTTTTTTCTTTACCGGTGAGGGGGTCAAATAAAACAATCTCTTCGACATCTCCATCAAATAATTCAATTCTGACTGCTGTTTCAGAATTTTCTGCGGGAAATATATCAATGGTGTCACCGCGCACCCTGAATTTACCTCTACTAAACTCTAGATCGTTACGCATGTATTGCATACTGACCAATTTAGCAATGACATCAGATCTCGTTATTTTGTCATTGATACGCAAGGCGAGAATCATAGAATTATAATTTTCTGGGTCGCCAATTCCGTAAATACAAGAAACGGACGCTACTATAATAGTGTCTTTTCTTGTCAGTAATGATTTCGTCGCGGAGAGTCTCATTTGCTCTATGTGTTCGTTAATAGCAGAGTCTTTTTCTATGAATAAATCACGCTGTGGGACGTAGGCCTCCGGCTGATAATAATCATAATAAGAGACGAAATACTCAACAGCGTTGCTTGGAAAAAAATCTCGCATCTCAGAGTACAATTGCGCTGCCAGGGTTTTGTTTGGAGCTAGAATTAATGATGGTTTTCCCAACTTAGCAATTACATTTGCCATCGTAAATGTCTTACCAGAGCCCGTAACTCCCAAAAGAGTCTGGTAGGCTACGCCTGCCTCTAAATTTCCTACAATTTGGTTAATCGCTCCAGGCTGGTCTCCACGCGGTTCAAATGAGGAAACCAGGGTAAAAGGAGTTTCGTTACTCTCGAAAGTATCTTTTTTGTTCGACTGCATTGAAGAAAAGAAAATGTAAAAACGCACAGGGGGCAAATTTTGCTAAAAAGTATGTATAATAATCAGCTCATGCCCGTACTAAAAAATAATTATTGTACGCAACAATATTTGTAGTTTCAAGGTTCTGAGGTCTCAAAACTGACTCTCAGCTTATTTTTTGAGAACACATGAGCTTATACACGGAAATCACCAAACTTCCTAGAGACCCAATAATTGGCCTCACGGAGCTATTTAAAAATGACAAACGATCGACTAAATATAATTTAGGTGTAGGGGTCTATCTAGATGAGAATGGCAATGTTCCTGTTCTGGAAAGTGTGAAAAAGGCTGCCCAACTGCTCTACGAAAAAAAAGATCCTTGCGTTTATTTGCCCATGGTTGGTTTGGAGTCATTTTGTGAAGCTACAAAGAAACTGCTCTTCGGTCTTACGTATTCTAGCAACGTGAACATAATAACCACTCAAACACTGGGAGGAACTGGCGCTCTGAGGTTAGGTGCAGAACTCTTGCAGAGAACAAAAACAGTGCCATTCGTCGCCATAAGTGAGCCCAGTTGGGAAAATCATCGAAACATCTTCGAATCAGCAGGGTTTAAAGTTAAAACCTATCCTTACTATGACCCGAATACGAATAGTTTTTTATTTGAACAATTCCTAACATTTCTTAAGAGTTTACCTAAGTATACCGTCGTTGTTTTGCATGCAAATTGTCATAACCCTACAGGAATCGACCCTGCAGAGGAAGAGTGGCAAGAGATTTTAGATATCATCCAAAAGTTGGACCTAATTCCTTTTTTTGATCTTGCCTATCAAGGCTTCAAAGCTAGTTTAAAAGAAGATGTGTCTGTTTTGCAAACCTATATCAAATTTGAAAAGCCTTTCCTTGTCGCAAATTCGTTCTCGAAAAATTTTTCTTTATATGGTGAGCGCGTCGGTGCGTTAAGCATTTTTTCCTGTTCCCATGAAGAGTCGATAAAAATCCAAAGTCATTTAAAAAATATCATCCGTAGTCTTTATTCGACACCTCCCACTTATGGTCAAAGAATAGTAGAGCAAGTGCTCTCAAACCAAAAACTCTATGCAATTTGGCAATCAGAAATTCAACTTATGAGAACGAGGATTACGGACATGAGAAACCAAATTGTGAAGGCTTTTGAGGAGGAAAATTTAACTAGCTTTTCCTTCATTAAAGATCAACATGGTATGTTTAGTTATTCTGGTTTAGAAAAAATTCATGCAGAGGAGTTACGGAAAAAATTCGGAGTTTACATACTTGATTCTGGTAGGATTTGTATCGCTGCGTTAAATAAAAATAATTTGAAATACGTCACTAACGCCATATCTGCGGTTGTTTATAAAAAGATGATTCAAACCAAAAGTTTTTAGTTAGTGGAATTGATCGTCGCATTTTTGTTCGGTGCCATATGTTTATTCTTACTTTTCTTTCCTACCATTGTTTTTCTCGCATATAGCTTTCTTGTTTTAATACCTTTAGTTCTCTTTTTCTGGTTGTACTCGAATTATTTTCATGGGATTCTGCCGATTGACCTGGCAACAAATTTGGTAATGCTTTCTGCATTACTAATACTTTTCCCATTTTTACTTTTTCAGATAATTGCTATTACCCTTGGATTACTCATAGTCAAAAAACTCAAAAATCAACAAAACAATGCTTTTCTCCTGACTAAGAGCGCCGTCGGGACTTTTGGGAAACGCTTAATTACCTATAGAAAAATATTTTTGTTTTTTTTTCTTGCTTATCGGAAAAAAATATTTTATTTCCTGGCACACCAATGGCCATTATTCGTTTCTATTCTCACCTTGTTAGGGACACTTACCTTTCTGAATAGCGTAAAAATAATCGACGTGAAAACCCCTTATGAAGTAGCGCAAATTTATAAAATAGATACATCGACTAACGTCGCATAATCTTTTCATGCGCAGTAAGTCCTTCCGAAAAGGCAGGGCGGCTAAAGACTCGTTCAGCATATTTCATCAGCGGCGCAGCAGAATCTGGCAAAGCAATTTGGTAATGGTCTAATCTCCATAAAAGGGGTGCCAATGCGGCATCAATCATACTAAATTCATCGCCCAACATAAACTTAGATTTAGAAATTATCGGAGTCAGTTGGGTGAGCTTTTCCTTTATTGCCAATCTGGTTTGATTTAAATTTTCATCCTTCTCATCCTCGAGTTTATCAATGTAAGAAAAGATTTCTCTCTCAAAGTTGAACAGTAGTAGCCGAGCCTTTGCTCTCAATGAGGGGTCAGTTGGCATTAGTTGGGGGTGAGGAAATCGCTCATCAATAAATTCATTTATGATATTCGATTCATAAAGAGTAAGCTCGCGGTCCACTAGTACAGGCACGTCACCGTAAGGATTCATCAGAGATATCTCATCAGGTTTTTTGTAAGGGTCAACGTCGCGTATTTCGAAATCCATCCCCTTCTCATACAAAACAAATCTGCAACGGTGACTAAATAAACAAGTAGATCCGGAGTACAAAACCATCATAATACGCTCCAACCAAAGGACAAAGATGCAATAAAGTTGCACTTAAAGCCTTTAATTCTAACCCAAAAAATCATGCATACAAGTGAAAACTTGAAAAAGTATTAATTCGACAGCTTTATTTTGCAAAGTTCTAAGAAACACAACCGATTATTTTAAATTTAATCCGACTTACGTCTAAATCTATTCATAAAGGTATCCAACAGGCCTGTTGCCTTGAGCATAATTAGTGTCGTATTAAAAGCTACAATTGTTAAACAAATCTCTTGATACATAAGCACCCTCAAAAAAAATCGTTAGTGACAAGTATAACTAGCATACCTAGCAGCACAGGCGAGTATCAATTATTTGATGGCATAGAAAACTGCTTTTCTTCAGATAACTTTTTACTAGACCATCTTTGAGTAATAGTTTTTCTCCTAGTATAAAATCTTACCCCATCAGGGCCGTAAATATGAAGATCTCCAAATAGTGAGTCCTTCCATCCCCCGAAGCTTTGAGTAGCCGCAGGCACAGGCAGTGGGACATTGATTCCAATCATTCCTGCCCGGACTTCATCCGAAAAAATTCTAGCTGTGTTTCCGTCACCCGTAAAAAGACAACAACCATTGCCGTAAGCATTTTTATTAATTAAACCAATAGCCTCAGGCAAGGTCTCAACTCGGACTATCTGCAAAACAGGCCCAAAAATTTCCTCCTTGTATGATTCCATCCAAATTTCAGTTTTGTCAATCACAGTAGGCCCCAGGAAAAAACCCCCTTTGAGATCATCAGAAGGTCTGAAGAGCCTTCCGTCAACTACAATTTCTGCACCATCATCTTCAGCACTAGTTATCAATGCCTCGATTTTTTTTTTGTGTTCACGTGTCACTACCGGCCCAAAATCGTTGTCTGCATTGTTAAAAGCTCCAACCCGCAATCCATTAGAAACCAATCTTATTTTCTCAATAAATTTCTCAGCTAAGTCATCTCCAACTAATACTGCCACAGATATCGCCATACAACGTTGTCCACTAGAGCCAAAAGCTGCCCCTATGAGTTGGTTTACCACACTATCTACATCCGAATCTGGCATCACTACTGCGTGATTTTTAGCTCCTCCGAGAGCCTGGCACCTCTTACCTTGATTGACCGCCGATGTATAAACGGCTCTCGCAACGCGCGTTGAACCTACAAAACTTACCGCATCAATTCGCTTATCTTCCAAAAGTAACTGCACTGTTTCATGATTCCCATTAACGATATTTAGCACTCCTTCTGGCAGTCCTGCCTCATAAAGTAGTTCTGCTATAAACATCGTCGAAGTAGGATCTTTTTCTGAAGGTTTCAAAACGAAACAATTACCACAAACAATTGCTAATGGGTACATCCACAGCGGTATCATAGCTGGAAAATTGAATGGTGTGATTCCGGCTACAATCCCAACGGGAGGAAATTCACTCCAACAATCAATTGACGGACCTATCTCTTTACTATAGTCTCCTTTTAACAGTTCGGGAGCAGCGCATGCAAATTCAACATTTTCAATACCCCGTTGCAACTCACCTTTTGCATCATGCACTATTTTTCCATGCTCCTGACCAATTAACTCACAGATTCTTCCAGAGTTCTGTTCTAGTAATTCTTTGAATTTGAACATTACTCGTGCCCGTTTAACGGCTGGAGTTTTTCGCCAGTGAGGTAACGCTTTTTCTGCTGCGGAAATAACTGCTTCTACAGCAGACTTTCCACCTACCTCCAAATGCTTTATAACGGTGCCACGTGCAGGATTAAAAACATCCAATGTTGGTTCATTAAAATTCACTACTGACCCATTAACCAAGTGTCCTAATCCTCGTTGCTCATCTGACGTTAGAATTACTGCCTTTTCTTCGATCATATTTTGGATCCTCATTTTCACAAATTCCTTTCAACAGACTGTCAAAAAATGTTAGCAGCAGAAACTTATCGCTTGCAGTAACCTTTTTCTCTTTTCATCTTAATTTAGTACATCTTCCAAAAGTAGCCGTATCCGCAGAGGACCCATTCATCAAAAAAGCATGACTGTGCATCGGGTATATTGCGAATCTGTCTTTATTGCTTGATATATGAACGACTTCTTCGATCACCTCAGGTATTCCTAACTGACTCCCATCAAAATCAATACATGTCAATCTACCGTTACTAGATCCTAAGAGCTCTTTATTTCTTTTTTTGCTCACATCCGCAACTGTTTTGCATTTTAAGAACTCGGTTACTTTTTTTTCTACACCATTTCTTCTACCAATCAACTTGTCATATTGTAGCTCTGAATAGTCAGAGTTGAATACGAAAATGTAATTACCAGAATTACAAACATCAGCCCTCCAAAGACCCTCCACTTTTCGAACACACATTGTAGCTTGCCCCTCGCAACTGTAAACATTTTTTGCATAAAGTTCTGTTGAAAAGACCGTAATGAATAATATCAACGAAATGACCTTCATATCACCTTCCATAGTAGTTTTAGAAGAAATTTCTGCACTCTACCAATGTATAGACAGCAGGACTAGTATAAAACATTTATTGATTCACCAGAAAAAAACAAGGCTGACATTAAACTACCATGCTAAATTTTATTCCAGTGCATTGAAATCTTTCAACTAACAATCTCTCTTTTATTAATGGCCGCGAGTGGGTTTATTTTTTCCTTTATTTGACAGTGCCAAAATGAAAAAGCCAGAAATCACGATTAATGCGCATCCCCATAATGTAAAATTGTTAGGAATCTCGTCAAAAACTAGGACCCCAATCAGGACAGCAATTGGCAACCTAGAGTAACGAAAAGGAGCAACAACTCCGATTTCTCCTCCTCTAGTTGCATAAATCAACGCTAAATACGCAACCGGACCAAAAAAACTAGAAGCAACCAATAATAAAACGTCGACTGATGAAAATTCACAGAAAGGTCCAAAAAAAGGTATGCCAACGACGCCTCCTAATGCCAAAGAGGCAAATCCCCAAAAAGCAATAGCGACAGGAGAATAATTATCCGACATTGAAAATGTCAATAAATCTCTTAATGTTAAAAAAAATGCTCCAGCTAGAGCAAATAACGAAAGTGGACTAAATACGTCTGCACCTGGTTGAATTACAAGTAAAGAACCAAATAACCCGAGTAAGATCAAAAGCCATTGCTTTAAATTTACTGGTTCTTTGAATAATAAAAACCCCCCTATCGTCATCATAATCGGTACGATTTGTAGTAAAGCGGAGGAAACAATAAGTGAGACATGGACCATTGTAATGACAAAAAAAACTGAAGAGATCAGTTCACATAACATTCTTAACAAAAACTTTACGTCAATAAAACGTCTGTTTGCAATAAGCTCCTTTTTTATAATGCTTAATCCGTACAAAACCAACAAACCCGAAAAACCAACAGAAATAAGAACCTGTGAGATGGGAAGTTTAAAAGCCAACTGCTTAATAATTGCGTCCTCAATCGCGAATGCAATCATAGCAATAACCATAAAAAAAACGTGTCTGAAATTACCTTGATTCCGATAACTATTGCGCAAAATTTCTCCTTAAAAAAACCTACCAGCATTATGAGTCTTTTTTTTGGACCTCATATTATTAGAATTTGACAACCATCACGTTCCCCCAGTCTGATCATCACCTAATTTTTCTTTTGTATTTTTTTGCTATTTTCTCGGCTGATCGGTTGATCTGTCATAATTCATGTATTCGTTTATTGCAACTGTACCCACAACCGGCAAAAACGCCATTGAAATTCAACAAAATTGTCTATTTATTTTTTATCAATACGAAAATTACATGCAAAACAGTTTCGGAAATTATGTTGATAAATAATAACAGCTATTCTTCATTTTTTACTTATTTCGTGATACCGAATAGCTAGGGTAATTTTTTGATCATTGTTAGTTCTCTATCTCGCTTTCATAATCTCAAGTTAGCTTTTTGTTCGGAAAATACTGGATATTCTGTTTTCTTAAATAGATCAGATAACAAGTTTTCCTCTGGATTAAAATTTCGTATACAATACACTAGATGTGTTTTTGACGAAAAAGTAAGAGGTGTAAGGTTATTTAAAGGATCCCCGATAGCTCAGTCGGTAGAGCGACGGACTGTTAATCCGCAGGTCCCTGGTTCGAGCCCAGGTCGGGGAGCCAATACCTAAAACGCTCTCAGGTAGATCGTCCTTTTTTTCTAACTACCTAAACCTTTTTTAGACAACCAAACGTTTCACTTTTATTATGAAGTGAAAATGAGAAGTATTGAAAGGATGAAAATGATCAAGGGAGTTTTGAGTATCGCTATTGTTGCTAGTTTTTTAAGTGCGTGTGCGGTTCTTACTGTCCAGGATGTTGGCGGCGGAAATTTTTATGTACAAGGAATTTTGCCCAATGGCGCAATCACGAGAGCGAAAGAGTTTTGCGATGGTCAGGGCAAAAGTTTTGTTGCAGAAAAAATCGAGCCTGCTTCAATTATAGAGGGGCGAAGTCCATCGATACTCTTTAAGTGCGTGTAGTTTTCAAAAAACCTCTAGGCAAACTATCTGGAAATGTTTCTCTATGATCTTCCTTCAGAAGACTCTAAAATTTGCTCCTTGTTAGATGCAACAATTTGTACGACTCCAATTAGAGCAACAATAAACACTACACAAACCAATATTCCAACTGCAATCAAAACGATAGGTTTGAGTTTTTTGTGGTCCGTCTCAAAAGCATGCTTTTCTCGTAAACCCAAAAAAGACCAAAAAACCGCTTTAAACTAACGAAACATATTTCTCAACAAATAAATACATAGACTCAATACTTTAATACAATAATCTATTTTTTCTTGCACTATCGTTACCACAGTTCACTTATTTTTTTATTTCTATATGGGTACACAAATTTATCCCTCAAGGACATAAGCCAAAGCGAGTATAATCACGAGTAAGAATGGACGAATTGTGAACTTTAACAAATTCGGTACAAATTTTTCTAGTTCTTTTTGGGGCTCTGTCATGGCTTACAGAAAAGGAAAATCAGCAATCGGTGCATGTAACGATCTAGTTGTATGGTGTAAGTTTTTCAATTTTTCCATCAAATCCTTGTGATATTGTGTTGGCTCCTGATCAATTGGCTGCCAATTCTTAGTATCAATTGAGCCATCTTGGAAAATGTGCGTATAAAAAAGGGACTCTCCCACGATACAGTAAGCTCTTTTGCTTTCATCGTCCCTGATTACAATATCCATTACAAATCGTTTTTCTCAATTGTCCCGTATTTTTGTACCTCAAGATTTTTTAGATTGCTAATTATAAATCCAAAAAATCTATTTCTATTTCTTTCTAAAAGACGTGCTTTATAAATAAGAAACCACACAGTGTTAGGAAAACAAAGTTGTTTTAAAATAATCATTACCTCGTTCTCTAGTTACAT
Organism: Betaproteobacteria bacterium; assembly: GCA_028139135.1. Classification (GTDB taxonomy): domain Bacteria; phylum Pseudomonadota; class Gammaproteobacteria; order Burkholderiales; family Burkholderiaceae_A; genus UBA7377. The sequence continues at coordinate 25,966 of JAOINB010000012.1, read as the reverse complement.
ATAATAATCAAAAACCGATCTTCTTGGTAGCCTATACTGCTACACCGTTGATTGCCACGTTTTTTTTCCGTGGTGTTGAAAGACCAGGGGGATACAAGTTGGTTAGAACTATTCCTTGAATCCTAGAAATCGTAGATAATCATAAGATGGAAGACAAATTTTTTTTGATATTTTTAGGATTTCTTCTTTTTTCACATTTCATGTCCTTTTCAAATACGAAAAGAAGCGCTTTGGTTACTAAGCCAATTAGGAATAAGTATTTGCTCAATTCTTCTTGTGATTATTACAAATGCAATAAATTACTGACTTCCTACATAAAGGAAAAAACAATTTCTAGACCAAATTCACACTCTACCAAATTTACAGAGTATGTAAGAAAAAGCATAGTATTACCAATGGCTTTGTTTTTCTATATGCAAGCTTACGCAGATACGTATTACTGCACGCAGACAGCTAAGATTCTTGTAGAGCCAACCAATAAAGTAAAAAAATATTATAAATTTGATGACATTTATAAACTTACCGTCAACAAGAAAGAAAATATCCTGATCTTTGCATCCCTAGAGGACTTAAATGCTACAAAAGATGTATCGGAATTTGCGATTTCTCTGACAAGTCAATCTTCCGAACAAATCTTTGCTCGTTTTCAAACCAAAGAATTATTAACCGATATGAAAATTAATTTTTATACAAGTACCTCCTCTGAATCAAGACTAGTTCGCACGATGTCAAATAAAATGTATACGTTTGTGGAGTACTTTCAATGCACTAAAGAAGAGAAGTATTAACCTTGAGGAATGTAATATGGCAATAGCCCTTGGAATATCGTTAGTTTTATTTGTTCTGCTTTTTTACTTTGTAAGAAAAAAGTTTAATTTCTTTATTCTTTCCACTACTCCATTTTTTATTATCTATCGATTTCTGAAGAAGTTTTTAAAGAAATAGAAAGCTCTAATACCTCAAAATTTGGTAGTTTATAATAATCGAAGTGAGTTATGGATTTGAAATGGATTATATTTTATCCCTGGGAAAGGAGAACAAGAACAGCTTATCAGCGATCAAAAAAGTTATCATGCCAATAAAAAATTCTTGTAGAAAAGACAGATTAATATTTTCGATTTTGATAATACGCAATTTTAAATTTGTTCGTTTACCTTACCCTTCAGCGCTAATGCCGTGAGTGGATCTTCCAATGTCATTGACCCTCTTAAACCAATGCCTATTGTCCTTATAGAATCTAACTGGGACAGCTTATCTGGATTTGGTACAGGGTTTCTTATTGGAGAAAACAATGATGTTATTACGGCTACTCATGTAATTTATTCACAAAAATATGGTTTAGCAGACCGAATTAAGGTTTTTCCCTCATACGATTCGGACCTTAAAGGGCGCTACGCACATTATCCAGTTGTAGCTAATTATTTTGACAACATAGACCCGGATGGAGACAAAATAATAGCAGCGGGAGATTTCCGGTATGAAACGGAGGTCGGAGCAGAAGCTGATATTGCCTTGTTAACAATGGAGGTTGATTTAGTAAATCAATTTGGCTCATTTCCTGTGGACTGGGACTTTGAATCTGGGCCAATCACAATTAAAGGATATTCCAAAGGAAATGAAAAAGAGTTAGATATTATGCACGGCTATGCTAAAAAAGATTTTGTTGATAATTTATTAATCATGTCAGGGCTGGCATTAAATCCTGGAAATTCAGGTTCCCCGGTTTTACGAAAAGAATCCCACGAAGATTTTGTAATCGGAATCGTTTCGACTGCAGGTTGGATGACAAGTCTGAGTGGGCATCGAAAGTGGTTAGAGAATGCAATTGTGGAAAACGATATACATTTAAGAAATATAGACATAAACATTCAGATCTCAAGCTCAAAAAAATCGGTAAAAGAGGGGTCAGAGGTTGAGTTTACGATTCAAAGTAATCTACCCGAGGGTTCCAAAATACCTTATACCATTCATGGACTAGATAGCACCGATATAGAAGTTATTAATGTGGAAGGATTTGTTAGCAGTAACCAAAACGGGGAAAGCATACTAAAAATCAAAATTTTAGCTGATGAAAAAACTGAAGGAAATGAGATATTAACTTTGAAAATTGAACAATCATCTTTAGATGTAAATGTGTTAGATTCCTCTATAAGTTACACAGACCAAGTTATAATTCGTTTGTATTTGGCTATTTTTCTTAGAAAACCAAACTTAGAAGAGATATCCTTCCATCACGAATTACTATCTACTTATGATTATGCCATGAGTGATATTGCAAATAATTTTATTGAATCTCCAGAATTTAAAGAAACACATGGTGAAATAACTTCTGATGAATTATTGGTAGAGTTTTTGTACGAAACTGTTTTAAAACGTGAACCATCAAAATATGAATTGAATTTTTACAGAGTAAAATTGGAGCTAGGTGAGATGGAAAGAGGAGAGGCTGTCCTGAACTTTTCTGAATCTTATGAATATACAAATCTTCTTAATCCATTTCTCTATGAAGATGGTTGGATTTAACCGCTCTCTAACTAACTAGTAGGATATCAAAATCCGAATACCACGGAGCAAAAAAATAAGAGAGTTTCCCATCATTTCTCAAACGCCATAGTAATTAACTTTAGTAAATATCCATAAAAAATAGTTAGCATTGCTACTGCTAAAGCTGGGCTCAGCTTATCCATATCGCTCCATACATCGAGCCTGTTACCTGCTATGGCTATCAAACCAATAAGCGTTCCGAGCCAACCGAAATATATTGCGCCATTTCCAATATTCTTTACCCAATTGTTTCTATTGGATTTTAATAGGGTATATCCAGTTGCCCCACCTAAAACAAATAAGATACTGTTGACATCAAGAAAAAGCTGAAAACCAACTATCAGTGTAGCTCCAAAAATAATCGCAATAACAATAAGGAGACCCATAAGTTTTTGTATCTTCATTTCTGTACTTACAATCTTTCCGATTTCAAAAGATCACGCATCTTGTAATCTCCTTTGCCACTTATAACATGTCTCACACCCCCTCTAGGATTTTTCACATCTCCTTTTCTCCTAGGGATAAGATGCAAATGACAATGAAAAACCGTTTGACCAGCAACCTCTCCACAATTTACTCCAATGTTATATCCCTTTATGGAGGTGTCCTCACTGAGCCTTTTCTTTTCTTCAAGAATTAACTCGTGTATGGCGGAATTCTCTGACTCATCGAGTGCAAAATAATCTTTCACGTGTCTTTTGGGGATAATTAATATATATCCCTTTGTAACAGGATATTTATCAGGAGCTACATAAGCTAATGTGTTTTGATTGGTTATCCTGGAGGGGTCTATTTCGCAAAACGTGCAACCAACCACATGTCCTTTAATAGTGTTCATCCATTTCGTGTTTTGATTTTCTCATATCATACCACCTTTATCTTCTTGGTTTCCTTTTTGCAACACATTCGAAAAACAAAATCAGCCGTACTTATATTATCATTGCTAAATTTGATGAGGTTATTCCTAGAAACTTTGTCTTCAATATTGGGTCAACACTTCATAATCTGGAAAAAAATTCCTACTGTTGCCATTTTTTATTATTATCTATGTATAAAGACAAAAAGGAAGATTCATGAACATAACACTTACGACTGGTCAGATTGCAAATTGTTGGAATGATTTTGAGAAAATCACAACTACGGGCTTACAACAAAGCTCAAAGGATTTTTACAACATTCCTGTAAGCGTAATTGTAAAGAGAAAAAGTAATAATCAGCCTGTAGACCATTTGTCTATTGAAAATATTGCTATGAGCAAAGATGGAAGAGAAATCTGGTTTGAGTGTTATGTCAATGATGAGCAGATGATTCAAAAAGAGCCAAACGTAAAAGAGCACCTTGATAGCGCCGAAGGAAAGCATATCAATCTTTCAAATAAGCTCAATGAGAAAATTGATAAAAATTAATTAGCATTTTTAAATAACAAAGCACAAACAATAAGGAATCCAAATGTTTCATTTTATTATTCCGCTAATCAAAGGTCGTTTTATAGGGGCTATTATTAATAGAATTCTTCCTAGACTGTTTCCTATTGTTCTCGGGATTTTAAAAAAACAAAACCAATCGGTTTCCGACAAACAAAAAGTTACAATTGATGTGCAAGCACGGGAAAAGAAGTAGATTTTTGGTATCTTTTCTTATCTACATATCCTTCAGAGATATTCCTTATCGATTGATCTGGCGAATTATGGAATCAATTTCTCGGATTTTTGCCAACAGGCTTTTTAACGACGCAAATAGTTTCATCAAATTTCTAACATCAAAAGTAAAATAGCAAGCATCCGTGTAAAACTGTAATAATTTTTATCTGCTTAGTTACATATACTTTCTTCTTTTTATGCACTTCCCTTCCACTAGAATTTCTCGTTGCGGTTTACACGAAACCGTCACTCCTTCTTTCCCTCCCCTCAAACTCTTTTCCTTTTTTTCACTCTCTTTGCCATAATTTAAAGCGCACGAAGAAAGCAGGATTGGAAATACAATAAAAGCTACAACCTTTTTCATATTACATCTTCTTCCCACAGACAAACATCATTAGTCGATATTCAATCGAATTTGGTGTTAGGCTCCTAATTTCGTTTAATGTAGAGCCATAATGGTTCCAAACAGGAACTGAACTTGTTATTTTTTTTCCTTTACCCATCGATTCACTAAAGTATGCATAACTCAGCCAAGTTTGTTTTTGATCAGCACAATCAACTTTGTATTTACTCACATTCGAACGAGTACCCAAAGTAGTTGTCTCCATAAAGTCCACAAGGCTCCAATAATAAATAATACCATCGGCTTTTTCTATATTGCCTATATCAACATAATGAATATGTCCGTTGGCATCTTTTCCAAACTCCTTCCATTCATTGGCATACGTCGTAAAGGAAAGCGAAAAAATAGTAAATAAAAAAAAACTTCTCATATGCATGGTAGGGTCACCTCAATCGACAATTACCTCTTATCGTATTCACGTATTCGGCATGAAGGTAGTTTCTAAAACGAAAGTCTCCTGATTTTTTATCAATAAAAAAAAGTGTGTAAACGGACTTAGTTTCTTTTTCATTTGGTTTTAGCATTTCTCTGAATAGTACGAATTTACTATCGTCCTCGCTCATAACCTTCCAAAGTGGTCCGTCAACGACATTGGCATCCATAAACGTTGGTTCATTATCACCAGTTCTCTTTAACATGAATTCTCTGTAAAAGTTTTGGGAATCCCGAAAGGAACATATTAAGTTTTCCGCTGAATATCCCACTAACGGATAAAGCGAAACATGGAAAAATAAAATTTTTAAAATTTTTTTATTCATTTCAGTGAGATAGAGAAAAGACCAAATGGTTCCACAATCAAAATTTGAAAAGGAACCAAATACAAATCAAATTGAATACCGCTCTCGTCTAATACCTCAATTCGATTTCCTATTAACATTTAATGTATGAATGACAACGCACCTGAATAAAGTACCTAGATCCTCAACCTATTGGACAGTACGCTAACTGGCATTTTGTCAGTGCCTGCTAATAATAATTTAACAAATTTGGAGTAACAAATAACCCGAGCCACTATGTGCTGCATAGTTTGTAAGTATAAGGGGTTGGCGTTTTTTATAATTAGTGCTATCGTAATATTTCAAATCAATTGAAAGCGTAAAGTGAAAGTACATCTATTTTTTTTTTCTGTTTTTGTTTTTTCTAGCGCCTTTGCCATGGACTGGCAAAAAGTACATGAATCAGATGGCAAATCATTTTATGTGGATATCGCTAATATAAAAAAACAAGATAAATTTATTTACTATTCAGAATTAATCGATTTCGAAGAAGCAATTTATGGTGCGCTCTCGAGAATAAGTACGTTTAAAGCAAATTGTGCCACTATGGAGCGAGCCAACACAAGTATTACGTCATACACCGGCCAAATGGGAAAATACATTGTAATAAATGAGGCAAAAAACGATGGCAAGCGATTCATTAAAGACTCTCAGTCTAGTACACTAAAATTTGCATGTGCTCGGATAATGTAGAAAAGTGCAGCACCACCCAAAAATAATTCTCAACATCAACTGAACCTAAAACAAAATACTAACCTAGAGAGATATAAGCGTATCTGGATTTTCGATGACTAGAACTACGCAATTATGATGGTCATCAAAATACAAATCCTTCACAGGTTGAAGATTCTCGCTTGTTTTTCCAGAATATTTTACGCATAACTTTAGGCCTTTCTGTTCAGTTTGTTTTTGGATTAACATCACAGATCGACATAATTCATCCGAATTTAGCAAAACAAAGCTCCCATAAAAAAAACTCTTCTAATAAACTCTAAGCACTAAATTAACTATTGACCTCATAGAAGTCAAAGTTTAATTTTTCTCCGAGAAATGATATCAACTTGTCTGCCCTCTCATGATTATCATCATAACGAGTAAAACCGTATACAAAACCCTGGCTACAACCAATTTCTAACGATAACTTTTTTTCCCATGTCTCATCAAAAATGAAGTAGATACTTGTCGATACTCCAAAACATTTTTTTACTTCCTCAATAACACTTACATCTGGCACACTTTTTAAGTCCGCAACAGTAATTCTTTTTTTTTCAAAATCTCTTAATTTATAAATTGAAGACATTTAATCAGCCTCGAACAACAAGCCTGTTTATTGGCATTCGAAACTCTTGATTCAAATTCTTTTCGTTAGATTGGAAATAATTCCGTAAGTCATCTAAAAGAGAGGGCTTCATATTTTCAGGAACAGCATATGAGGCATAAAAAAAATTAGCAACATTTTTTGCTAACTTCGCTGGTGTCCCAAAAACAGAGAAAAGCTTTTGCTGAATTACGACTTCCTCTTCTTTAAAGTAGTGTCCTACTAATTTTTTCAGAGTTTCTTTACGTCGTATTCTTTCATCCCCTATATCATATTTCCCATAATTCTCATGAGCTTTCCCCACCCACGAATATATAAGTGCGCTGACATCTTCATATTCTTGAGAAAAAGATTTGTCTCCATCAACTATGGCAGCAAAAGTTCCACCCGGCTTCAAAACTCGTGAAACTTCCTCCAAAACAGGTCCAACAGGATCCATGAGAGTCAAAGCCCAATGACAGAGAACGACGTCTATTTCTTCATCGCCAATAAATTCTAAATTTTGAGCTTTTGCATGAACAAGCGTAGCGGTATCGGGCAAGCGTTTCTCCGCAAGATTAAGTTCAGCCTGACTCATATCAACCCCAGTCAGTGAGAGATCCCCACCAAACTTATCATGACAATGAGAGAGTAATGGACCGCTCCCACAGGCTAGGTCGAGAATCTCCTTGTGATCCTCCTTTTCAATAACTTCAGCTAACCACTGATATGTGTTCATTCCGGCAGCATCAACACAGTTCGTACTATATTTTTCTGTAAAACCAGGATTTTCCCTATGTACTCTTTGAAGATGCTCCACTAGTTTTCCACTATCTGGTTTCTTGCCTCTTCTTAATTCCTGTAACCAGCTAGTTTCCAATACTTACAACCTTCATTTCTGACCACATCAACCAAAACACTTTTTCAATTCTATTAAAGCGACTCTTTGTGGAAATAACCATTTCCCGCTCGAAGAGCAAGAATCTAAATAGTTTCCCATTAAATCGTATTCTTTAATGTCACTCAATCTTATTGTATCATCAAAAAGACATCGCTGTAGGTAAGCCTCAACAGTTAAGTTGTCATAATACTCAGCAGTATTAACATACTCGATATACTGGACATCATATTTAATTCCCAATAAGTCAAATATTTCCAATATATCCTCTGCCGAGCAAAATGCTGGAAGGGCACCATTATGACAATCCTGAATGTAAAGATTATAAAACTTTATATAATGAGCATCACTGCATGCATGCGCAATAAATCCAATTTCCTTGAATGAAGAATAAAACTTTTCTAAGCTTACTTTTAATTCATCTTTCGGCACCGCATAAAGTGCGTGGATAGCCCATGAGATGTAGAACACATCAACACAATTAAAGTCTTGCAGCCTTGTATTAAATTCTTTAGATAAGCGAAAGGGAGGGAACAGCTTCTTTTTTGTTTCCTCGATCGCGAATTTAGAAGGGTCAAGCAATGAGTAATTTATAGTTGCTAATTTGTCTTTTTCTGAGAGAACGCGTTGTAATGCAGTGGGAAACATTCCAGAACCACAGGCTACATCTAGTATTTCCAGTGACTCAGTACCTAATTTTCCTCTGATCCTACAAAAAACATCAGACCAATTTATAGCATCTGCGAGTTTTGCATAATCAAGATTGGCTAATTTGTAAAAATTATGCATTTCCTCTACATATTTTTCACTCCAATGCTCACAACTGTTTAAAAATGTTTTCGTCACAGCAACTAAACCTCCCAACATATAGGATTGCGTTCCGTACGAATAATCTCGCCAGGATTTGTATCCGGAATAAATTCTTGCCAATTTCCGGAAACCATGGTCGGTTGATCCACTAACTTAGCGCCATCCTCAAAATATGTATTAGCTAGAACTAGGCGGCTTTCGCTAGTCAGATTTGGTGAAGCACTGTGAAAAGATAAATTATGGTGAAAACTGACTTCACCGATTTCATAGGGTTGACAATCAATTTCAATTTCTTTTCTATTCTGAAAAATTTTCCAAACATCCTGATCATATTCTGTGTCCTCTTTGCTAAACCTCAAATGCTCCACAAACTTATATGCATTGATCGGTTTCGCGAAAATGAGCGGCCCCATCTCAATAGGTATTGCTTGAGCAGGAATCCATGCAGTAACAACATTAGTCGTTGCGATCGGAAAATGATGGGTATCATAATGCCATGGGGTTCTACCACACCCAGGCTCTTTTGAAAGAACGTTGTCGTGGTATAACCTAACAGCATTAACCCCCAATAATCGACCAACAATGCCAGCTAAACGCTTGTTTACAACAAACTCCTTGATAACCTGGTTTTTTTCCCATATAAGATCAAGGCTCAAAAACTTCTGCTTGTGTTTTTGGTTTGTCTTAAAACGTTTGATAACTTCTGAGTTTAGCTGACGACGGAGTGTTCCAATCGTAGAGGGTGAAAAGACATTCTTTAGTTTAATAAATCCATCTTCACGAAACTTCGTGACCTCGGCATTCGAAACAAAGTACTCGGAGTGGATTTCATCCACGGGCAGTGCGCTCTCGACTGCCTCCGTCAGCACTTTAGGTAACTGGTAAGAAAATCTTTTTTTTAAATTTTCATCATTGTACGCCAGAGTGACGTACCAATCCCACCAGTCCTGGTTAGTACTGCCCCAAGCCCCAGACACATCAAACTTATCATTATTCATAAAAACCAAAGAAAATTAGGTAAACGATAAGGATACCTAACTATCTCCGATTTTATAAGCCTGGTTTGTCCTGATAGTCTTTGTCAGCTTCAGCAAACTGATCAGAATCCTGACCGAACCAAAGTTTTTGAAATCTCAAAAAATTAGACTCATACTGCTGATTCAAATTCCTCATTAGCTCGTAATCATCCTGGTCTTCAAATGGGGCGCTTTTTTTCATAAAAATATCCAATAATATGATAATTATCAGAAATGAAAAACACACAAAAGTTCCATCAATTTTGGTATTTTTAACTAAGGGATAATACTGAGATGAATAAGCTTTATTAATTTTATAAAAAATCTTTTAAAACCAATTTTTTTCCTAATTCATCTACTTAACGCAATTCTTTTCGCAAAATTTTACCAACATTGCTTTTCGGTAATGTTTCCCTTTCTTCAAACTGCTTGGGGCACTTGTAAGCTGCAAGATTGCTTCGGCAATACAATTTCAACTCATCAAGGTTAAATTTGTGCCTATTATCAACCACATAAAATAGCTTCACCGACTCTCCTGTATCTTTGTCTGGCAAGCCCACTACCGCACATTCAACAATTCCCTCAAAACTTGAAACAACTTCCTCAATTTCATTAGGATAGACATTGAATCCGCTGATAATAATCATATCTTTTTTTCGATCTACAATTTTAATATAACCGTCAGAGTCTATAACCCCCAAATCTCCAGTCTTGAAAAACCCATCTTTGGTGAAAACTTTATTTGTCTCTTCCTCATTTTTCCAATAACCCTGCATAACTTGCGGTCCCGAAACAGCGATTTCTCCGATCTCACCTATTCCTAAATCTTGAGAATCCTCACCCAAAATCTTAACTAGGGTAGATGGGACAGGGAGACCAACATTTCCCGTGTAAACTTTAGAGGTTACGGGAACAACACTGACACATGGAGCAGTTTCAGATAACCCATAACCCTCAATTAAACTACAACCTGTTTTTTCTTGCCATCGCTCAGCCACGGAACTTGTAACAGCCATACCTCCGCCGAGTGACACTTTTAATTCTGCAAAATCCAAATCAGAAAACTTTTTTTCATTCATCAAATAGTTAAATAGTGTATTCACACCAGGAAAAATATGAAAATTCTCTTTCGACAGAGTTGTCACAAAACCCTTGAAATCTCTAGGATTAGGAATTAGTAAATTCCTAAGAGAAACACGAAGTCCCAAAAAGAGGCATGCAGTTAAAGCAAAGATATGATATAGAGGTAGTGCACACACCATAGTGCCTACATTATCTGTTTTAGAGGTTTTACTTGTCGAAAGTTCTTTTAAAACTGGCTGAAACCATGCCTCAGCCTGAAGGCAATTAGCTATCATATTTCTGTGTGTAAGGACCGCAGCCTTGGATGTACCTGTTGTACCACCTGTGTACTGCAAGAAAGCTATTTCAGAAGAATCTAGTCGAACTGTTTTTGGTTCCTTCGGGTAATGCCTTTTCATCAAAGAAGAAAACTGAAAGGTACTAACTCCACTAAATGAAACCATCGGAACAACCTTCTTTACAAAGCGTAAATAAAAATTGATAAATTTACCTTTTATGCCCAAAAGGTCACCAACATAAGTTTGGATAACATAATTAATTTGTGTTTTTGAAATAATGTCTGCTAGCTTGTCACAAAAATTTCCAAGAATAATTATTGCCTTAGCTTCAGAATCACATAACTGATGACATAGTTCTCTGGAACTGTATAGCGGGTTAACGTTGACAACAACCAGTCCTGCTCTTAAAACTCCAAGTATTACAACTGGGTTTTGAAGTATATTCGGTAGCATGATGGCGACTCTGTCACCCTTCTCAAACCCCTCCTCTATCAAGAACTGTGAAACCTTCTCGGCATACTGTTTTGCTTCAAAAAATGTTACGGAACGACCTAGGCATGTATAAGCAATTGCCTGAGGATGATCATCGAATGCTTCATCAATAAGAGCAATTAAATTTGGATATTTGTCTGGGTCAACATCTGCTGGAACCCCTTCAGGGTAATTATCTGTCCAAAACCGATCTCTGATATTGCGCATACTCCCAATATACGGTTAGACATATTTTTAATCTACAAAAAATTGCGTTTCTTCAGAAAACCTTATATGATTTAAACAAACGTTTGAATGAAATATGTATCCACAAGATAAAAAAACTTACGAAAAACTCATGGATTGTGCAGAAAAGATCTTCGCAGAGAAAGGTTATGACAAGGCTTCTGTCCGTGAAATTACAGCTGCTGCTAACGTAAATTTGGCGTCGATACATTATCATTTCGGCTCTAAAGAGAACCTTTTGCAAGAACTTCTAAACCGAAAACTGGAATGGCTCAATCAACAAAGGCTCATTGCTTTAAAGACTTTGGAAAATAAATCAAAAAACAAACCCTTAAAACCATCTCAAATTCTCGAAGCATTTTTTGGAACTCTACTCGATATGCTAGACGAAAAAAATTATGGTGGAGAGATGTTCTTACGACTTTTGGGCAGGTCAACACTTGAGCCCAACTGTTTAATTTCCTCTATTTCTAGCGGAAAAAACAACGCTGTAACAGAAAAGTTTAGAGACGCCTTATTTAAAGCACTGCCAAACGTTCCAAAAAATGAAATAGTTTGGCGATTTCATTTTATGGTTGGAGCTACTTCGTATGCAATATCAGGAAGTGGTTTAAATAAACTTTTTGTTACGGCTGAAGTCTCAGAAGATAAGTCTGTCAGCAAGAAGCTACTAAAAAAAAGATTAATGTCATTTTTGCTTGGAGGCCTCAGATCTCCAATGAACTCGTTTTTAATTGGAAACAAATAAATGAATACAACCGCTATCTCAAACTTTATATTAAATAAAATACGTATGTCCCTACCCACCATGTCCGATACTGAACGGACAGCTCTGGATGCAGGGACAGTTTGGTGGGATAAAGAGCTTTTAAGCGGCAATCCTAATTGGGACGTTTTGTTAAGTACACCACGACCAAATTTGAATAAAAAAGAGCAAGACTTTATCGACAATGAAGTAAACACTCTCTGTTCCATGGCTAATGAGTGGGTAACAAACCATGAAGAAAAAGCATATCCGAAGCTAGCATGGGATTTCGCCAGAAAGAACCGCTTCCTCGGGATGATTATTCCCGAAAAGTTTGGAGGTTTAGAATTTTCAGCGTATGCCCAATCTGAGATACTAGCAAAAATTTCGTCGCGTAGCTCCGTTCTCTCTGCAATGATAATGGTGCCGAATTCCCTCGGGCCGGGTGAGTTATTAATACATTACGGAACTGACGAACAAAGGAAACAATATTTACCCGGACTGGCTTCTGGAAAAGAAATTCCCGCATTCGCTTTAACGAGTCCCTGGGCAGGCTCGGATGCATCATCGATACCGGATATTGGGATAATTTGTAGAGGAGAGTGGAAAGGAGAAGAGTGTATCGGGTTGAAAGTTACATGGGATAAACGTTACATAACACTTGCCCCAATTTGTACCGTTCTAGGCCTTGCTTTTAGAGCCTTCGACCCTGATAACTTACTCGGACCGAAAATAGATCTCGGAATTACCTGTGCCTTAATTCCCGCAAAACATCCGGGAGTTAGCATTGGAGACCGACACATGCCTCTAACAGTACAGTGGCCAAACGGCCCAACGAGGGGCAAAGATGTATTTATTCCACTTTCTTTCGTTATCGGTGAAAAAAATGGCTTAGGTAATGGCTGGCGGATGCTGATGGAGTGTTTATCAGCTGGAAGAGCTATATCGTTACCCTCCTCGAACGCGGGAATCGCGCAATTAGCAGTAAAGACAGTGGGAGCATACTCAAGAATTCGCACGCAATTTAACACTTCAATTTCTAATTTTGAGGGTGTGGCAGAAAAATTAGGAAAAATTGCCATCGAGGGTTATGCAATTGACTCAACCAGAAAATTAGCAGCTTCGGCGATCGATCTTGGGGAAAAACCTTCGGTAATTTCTGCGATAGCAAAGGTACACTCCACAGAAAAAGCTCGCGAGATTGTTACTATGGGTATGGATGTAATTGGTGGTAAAGGAATTTGCCATGGCCCATCAAACTTTCTCGCTGAGGCACATATTCAAACTCCGATCAGCATAACCGTCGAAGGGGCAAATATATTGACCAAAAGCCTCATAATATTTGGCCAGGGTTCAATTCGATGTCACCCTTATCTTTACGAAATCATCAAAGCAGCGGAAAATCCTGATCAGGAGGAAGGACTAGAAACTTTTGATTTGTTATTTAAAAAACAGTCAATTAATTTAATTAAGAATTTGTCCTTTAATCTTCTCTCAGGCTTGTCAGGATACGTATCTTTTGAGAACAAATCGATGGTTGGCGATGAATGTCTCAGTCTTTATAAGGGAGTTAACCGATATAGTCGTATCCTCAGCACAGTAGCAGACGTTTGTTTATTCTCAATGGCAGGTAATTTAAAAAGGAAAGAATTAATCTCAGGAAGGTTAGGCGATATATTATCAAACCTCTTCATCGCATCAGCCTGCCTTAAACAATATCATGATGGGGAAAAGTCTGCTGACGATATTAGATTAACAAAAGCAGCTTGCGAGACATGTTTCTACAAGATTGAAAAATCGTTCGCAAGTATATTTACAAATCTTTCGAATCCTTTTATTCGTTATGGACTGAGATTGGTGACTTTTCCGTTAGGTTTTCACAAAAAACCGCCAAAAGATACAGACGTTATTGCAATCGCTGGCCTTATCACTGCAAAAACAAATCTGCGAGAGAACTTAACATCTTCTGTTTTTGTACCTGAAAAAGTACTGAAAAGTAAGACAAGATATGAACCGGTATTCTGTATTGAAAAAGCTCTTGATGCTGTCATCTCCTGTGAACCAATTGATAAAAAAATTAAACAGGCTGAAAAAAAAGGACGTTTTATTAATAACCCAAATGCAAATGTTAGGGATATCGCAGAGGAGGCCTTTAAGCTGGGTATCATCTCGGATGAAGAGTTAGCTCTCGTAAAAAAACGTGATGAATTAAGAAACGTTGTTATACATGTCGATGAGTTTGACAATAGTTTAAGTAAAATAAAAAAACCTAATCAAAAATCTACAAGAAAGAACTCATAAAAACATGAAAGCCCTAAAACCGGTTTATATAGTCGATGGTAATAGAACACCTTTTTTGAAAGCTCAATCGAAGGTAGGACCTGGGCCTTTCCCAGCAGCAGAATTGGGAGTGCAGTGTGCAAGGAGTTTACTATTACGTCAAACTTGTGATTCCTCCGTTATAGATGAGGTAATCGTTGGATGTACTACGCCGAGTGAAAGCGAAATGAATATTGCAAGGGTTATTGGCTTGCGATCTGGAATCCCAAATTCTACACCGGCCTGGACTGTGCACCGAAATTGCGCTAGCGGCCTTCAAGCTATTGATAGTGGATTACAGTCAATTTCATTAGGAAGGAGCAATACGGTCCTCTGCGGAGGGGTAGATTCTTTGTCTCAAGCTCCATTCATTTATTCAAAGAATGCTACCAAATGGTTTACTCAACTAAGTTCAAGCAAAAACCTTACTGCGAAGATTAAAAAACTTTTGGAGTTTCGTCCGCAATTTTTTAAACCCATTATCGGCATATTAAAAGGACTCACAGACCCTGTTGAAGGGATTGGCATGGGACAAACTGCAGAAAATCTTGTAAAAAAATTTGGGTTGTCCAGAGAAATGATCGATGAATATTCTGTACAAAGTCATAAACGTGCGACACAGTATTTACAAACTGTCCACTTTCAGCAAATCAATGCTATTTTTGATGCGAATGGGAATGGATATTCCAAAGACGATGGTATCCGCGAAGACATCAGTTTAGAAAAGTTACTGTCCTTAAAACCAGTGTTCGATAGGCCAGACGGAAATATCACAGCTGGAAATAGTTCACAGATTACTGACGGCGCATCAATGTTAATACTCTCCTCTGAAGAAGGATTAAAAACGATGAATACTGAACCATTGGCTGAAATAACTCAGATTAATTGGGCAGGAATTGATCCGAAAGAGATGGGTTTGGGCCCAGTTCATGCATTTATGCCGATCCTCCAGCAACAGAAGATGAGAAAATCAGATATAGATTTGTGGGAAATAAATGAAGCCTTTGCAGCACAAGTACTCGGTTGCCAAAAAGCACTCAATGATCAAACATACTGTAAAGAAAAACTCTCTATTGATAATACATTTGGAGAAATAGACAATGAGAGTTTAAATGTAGCTGGTGGGGCGATTGCGATAGGACATCCCGTAGCTGCTAGCGGACCTAGAATCCTGCTAAATATAATTCACTTATTAAAAAATAAAAAATTGAAGACTGGTATGGTTTCAATATGTATAGGGGGAGGGATGGGCGGAGCTGCTCATGTTAAATTATGTTGATAGACGAATTAAAGAATCTTAAATTAAAAAACTGGAGTGCTGTTTTAAACGAGGACAAGATTCTTTGGCTTGAACTAAATAAGGTTCACAAATCAACCAATACCTTGTCTTCTGAAGTAAGAGAAGAGTTCGGAAAAATTCTCAGTGTTTTTGAAAAAGGAATTGCGGAAAAATTTCCGGCTGGATTGGTTATTTACTCAAAAAAGAAAACAGGTTTTTGTGCTGGAGCAGATGTTAATGAATTCGTTGAAACAGCAGAAAAGGAAAACTGGGAAATTTCCAGTAGGAAAATTGTTTACGACGGTTGGTATATGTTCGAAAAATTAGAGCAGCTTAGTAAAAAAATTCCAACAATTGCTTTGGTGCGTGGCTTTTGTTTTGGGGGAGCTCTTGAATTAGCTTTATCCTGTAGGTATATAGTTGCTATAGACGAGGAATCGACAAGCTTTTCCCTTCCTGAGGTAAAGTTGGGCATTTATCCAGGATGGGGAGGAATAAAAAGGTTGCCGCAGAAAATCGGAGTAATTAATGCAATGAATATGATGCTCAGTGGGAGTTTTGTTAATGCAAGAAAAGCCTATCGAATCGGACTGGCAGATGTACTTTCTCCTCTAAGAACGGTTGAAAACGCTTGTATAAGATTGATTAAAAACCAACCCAAGAAAAAGGGATTAAGTCATATAAACAGATTAATGCAAGGCCCTTTGAAAAAAGTTGCTTATCTCTTGATTAGGCGTTCTTTAAAGAAAAAAGCTATAGAGGCACATTATCCTGCTCCTTTCGGGATACTTGATTTATGGCTTAAGCAAAACGGCGATCCTACTAAGGATGAGAGCATTCATAGTAAAATCCTTGGTTCTAAAACAGCTAAAAATCTTTTGAGAGTGTTTCTGTTAAGAGAAAAACTCAAAGATCTCGGTAAGATAAATTCGAAAGCTAAAAACACCGAACACTATACCATCAAGCATATCCATATAATTGGAGCTGGGACCATGGGGGGAGATATTGCGATTTGGTGCGTCCTTCAGGGGTTCACTGTTTCGATTCAAGATCTTTCTGTAGAACAGATAGCTAGAGTTATGAAAAAAGCTTCTCGTGATTTTAATAGAAAATTTAAAAATAAATATAAACAAAAATCATTATTAGATAACTTAATACCAGATTTGATTGGTTCAGGCATCGAAAAAGCGGACGTAATCATTGAAGCAGCGACTGAAAATTTAGAGATTAAACGTAATATTTTTTCCGAAATTGAAAGAAAAGCAAAACCCACCGCTCTCCTATGTTCCAATACGTCAAGTATAAAAATAGAAGAAATTTCAAAAAAGTTGAAGGATCCAAATAGACTTGTCGGAGTACACTTTTTTAATCCCGTTTTAAAAATGCCGCTCGTAGAAATTATAAGATCTAATAAAAGCGACCAAAACTTTTTAAACTTTGCAATGAATTTTACTAGCCGAATAAAAAAATTACCCCTTCCAGTTAAAAGTAGTCCTGGATTTTTGGTAAACGCTGTCCTAATGCCCTACCTACAAAGCGCGATGAGGACGGTTGATAACGGGATTAGTCCAGAGGATATCGATTATGCTATGAAGTCATGGGGAATGCCGATGGGTCCGCTTGAACTGGTTGATACGGTGGGACTGGATATTTGCCTTGCTGTTGGTGAGACCATCACACAGTCGGAACCTACACCAATATGTCTAGAAGAGTTAACTCGGAAGCGACATTTTGGCAAGAAAACTGATCAGGGATTTTATAAGTGGGAAAAAGGAAGAAAGGTATCAAAAACAAAATTAAAACTGACTGAGACGGAACAAAAGAACTTAGCAGAAAATCTGATAAAACCATTAATACAAAAAACAATTTCTCTTGTTGAGGAAGGGATAGTTGATAGTGAAGAATTGGCAGATGCTGGGGTAATATTTGGAACCGGTTTTGCACCATTTTTGGGAGGACCTATTCACCACCACAGGAACAAATAATAAACTATCTCAGATTTGTCCTTCGAAGCGCATCTGGGGTATAGTTTCTGACTTTGTCTTTAAAACCGAACTTAGGAGGTGAGACAACTTCATTATCCAAACCGGAAACAAAACACATCTTATTATTCAAGTCGTGGTATACGTGTAATCTATACCAGGGAAAGTTTTCTGCTTTTTGCTGAATAAGTCCATGAAACGCCACTCTCCACAAATCCCCTCGTGTAGAATACGCGTCTTCCATCAAAACCATCCAACTATCTTCATCTACATAAAAAACACGTTTGGAATAGATATGTCTAGACGACTGCTTTAATCTCGCCTCAACAACCCAGACGCGATGAAACTCGTATCTTACCAATTCAGCTTTAATACAGTTTTTGCCGAGAATATCTGAATACTTAATATTTTTATCATCTAGTTTATTCAAATTATACGGAACAAGCAGCGTTTCTTTTCCGCGCAGTTTCCAGTCGAATCGGTCTAAATCTCCATTAAATCCATCAATTTGATCTGCGGTGATCAGTCCTTGCGAACCTCGTCCGGTAGCATCATGCGAGGCATCTGGCGCACGCCGAACTCTCCTTTGAGCTGAACTATATATCCACGCCTTTCTCTTTTTTTTTAATAATGGTATCGGCTCATGAACCAACAAAATATCGCCAACCAACGAAGCTGGTTCGAAATATCTAGCTAACACGTAATATTGCATCTCATTAACGCCTTTATCAAGGGCGTTAGGCGACACCCTTTTGCTCCATACTCCAACTCTAGTAAATACCCCTTTTGAATTTACAACAAAGGAGTGAACTTTTTTTTCCTCACTTTCTCCTTGGTAACGAGACAAATGGTTAAGCATTACCTCAGCACCATTCTTCGGAAATTTAAAGGGGATATATTTGCGCAGTTTGTCAGGATGATGAGAATGTTCTAAACCGCCTTCAATTTGCAATTTAATCTTTCTAGGATGATTAGAGGACCGATAGGAATTGAAAACTTGTATTTCATAATTAGGATATTTTTTGAGTACAGCCTGCAAACCTAATGATAAATGAAGAGAATGTTCATTCATGTTGGTTTTATTTACTGTAAAAATTGGGCGCTCAAACTCTATGCCGCTATTTTTTCCACTCTGGTAACTACGATCGATTAGTACTTTATATTTTTTACTGGACTCATGATATTCAGGTACAAGTCCATCTGATGAACCTTCGCTCTCCGCTCCTGAATATGTAAACGTTCCGGTTGTATTGCTCTTGGCTACTCCTGCCATACAAGTATAGATCAAACACATAACCATAAAAACAAATCTGGTCATAACATTTTCGTTATCTTTTCTTTTGCGCGACTATATTCCTCGATCAATTGACTAACAATTTCGGCAGTCCTTTGCTTTTGATCTATATCTCCCACCCCCTGTCCTGCACTCCAAATATCTTTCCAGGCTTTACTTCCAAGTTTTTCAAAAGAAGAAAAGTTTACCTGTTTTAACTTCTTTCCCAAAAACAATTGCAATCCTAATTTAAAACGCGGCCATGAAAATAATTTGTTTGAATTGTACCCTGCTTTATCCGCACTTTCTTTCAAGTAACTTCCATAAATACCAGTAAAAAAATTTGTATAAATAATATCATTAGCCGAAGATCGTATAATCATGTCTTTATAATCCTCTGGAGCAGGGCACTCTGCAGAGCATATAAATTTTGTACCCATATATACGAAGTCTGCTCCCATAACCTGGGCAGCAAGAATTTGAGACCCGTTAGTAATTGAGCCCGCGAGCACTACTGGACCACTATACATTTTCCTTACTTCAGTCACTAATGCAAAAGGATTTAATGTACCCGCATGTCCCCCTGCCCCAGTCGCAACTAATATTAAGCCATCAACTCCGGCTTCAATAGCTTTTTCAGCATGCCTTAAGCTTATAACATCATGAAATACTAACCCCCCATAACTCTTTACAGCATGAACAACCTCATTAGGGGATCTAAGACTAGTAATAGTTATCGGAACCTTTTCATCAACACAGATCCTCAAATCCTTTTCTAACCTAGAATTCGATGCATGAACAATTTGATTTACTGCATATGGTGCTACAAACCTGTTATTTTCCCGTTCTTTTTCCAGTTTTTCTTTAATCTCTTGGAGCCACTGTTTTAATGTCCCCTCACCCCTAGCGTTTAGTGCCGGGAAAGACCCAACGACACCAGCGCAACATTGCGCAACAACAGTTCGCGGGTTAGACAAAATAAATAAAGGCGAAGCAATTACCGGCAGACGTAAACTTGTTTTTAACTTTTCTAAAGTCATTTCATTTTTACTGGTATTCCAAAAAATTTTAACAAAACCGGAGCCAAAAAAATTGCTCCTACTAGATTAAATACGAACATAAATCCTAAAAGTAGTCCCATATCTTGCTGAAATTTTAAATCCGAAAAGTACCAACAAAAAACAGCAACAGAAGTAACCAAGGCTGTGAATATTGACGCTGACCCTCTTTGGCGAAGGCTTTCAGAATAACTTTTCTCAATACTCATCCCATTATACTTCACATAATGATACATCCTTTCGAACAGATATATGCCATAATCTACTCCCACCGCAACCCCCAACGCAATTACAGGTAACGTGTTCATTTTAACCCCTATGTTTAAAAATACCATTAAAGCATTGCACCAGACGGTTACGAGTATTAATGGCAAAATTATAGCCAAGGAGACCTTAATAGATCTAAAGAGCACCAAACACAAAAAGCCGACAGAGAAAAATAAAGCGGTATTAACCAAAGGTTCAGATTTTTTTATCACATCATTCCGGGATGCTGAAACACCAACCATTCCTAATGCCATTCTAAATTTCACTTGATCATTTTTTAGCTTAGAAGAAAATTGATTTATATCTTTAACCAAACTATCTATCGTAGTCGCTTTTCTGTCTTTTAAAAAAATCGATATGGGTAAGGCAGAACATTCAGTATTCATATAAGCGCTTCCTCTTTTCGTAGCATAGCCAACACCTTGCGCAATTTGAATAGAGCTTGACGGAACTGTTCTCCATTTGAAATAATTTTCTGAGTATGCCTGGTTAATCTTCTTCACCAATCCGGCTAGTCCTTCAACAGCCAGAACATTTGGATTCTGATAGACAAAAAATTCAAACTCAGAAAGAGTTTTCATTACATCAGGACTTAAACATGGAGAATCCTCCCCTTTAATTTCAGCTATAACACGGAAATTATCGACATTAAAATCATAAGATCTAACTATTTCTTCAGTATCTAGATTGTATCTAGAGTCTGGTTTTAGTTCGGAAACACCATGGCGCAATTCTCCAATTTGTAAGTCTTTCGTAACAAAAAGGCCCGCTATTAAAAAGAATCCTGCTAAGAGTAAAATAAAAACGAGATAAGGCTTTTGAAAAATAATCGCTAATTTAATCCACGTAGCCTCTAGTGGAGCAGAAGCATTTAATGACTGACTGAATTTTATATTAGATGGACAATAAGATAATAGGATTGGCAATAAAATCTTGTTCGAGATAATCATAAGAGAAACACCTAGGGTCGCAACGAATGCCATTTCTCTAACAACGGTAATATCAACAAAAGCAATCACCATGAATCCAATTGCATTTGCAATTAAGGCGATACTTCCTGGAACAAACAATTTCTCAAAAGACTTGGCTGCCGAAAGTGTACTATCGTTAGTGTGCGACATTTCCAACTTCCATGCATTCGTCATCTGTACAGCATGAGAGACCGCAATAGCAAAAATCAAGAATGGGACCAGTATAGACAAAGGATCTAATCCTAGTTCAACTATGGGCATTATGCCTAATAACCAAATAACTGGAACTACCGCACTCAACAAAACGTAGGTAGTGATTATTCCGGACCTCACGTAAAAAAAAGTAAACAGCATAATGAGAAAAAACGCTAGACCAAAATATGTAAGGACACTTTTTGCCGCTCCAATAATATCGCCAACAGCTTTTGTAAACCCAAGAATATAAACCTTGTCGCCATTTTTCTCATACTTTGTTCGAATTCTCTCAAGCCCTTCAGAAATATTTTTTACATTCAAATCCTTATTTTGTAATGAAGCAAAAACTAATGCCTGAGCACCATCTTTAGTAATTAATCGTCCGTTCCAAATGGATTTGATTACGTTTTTTCTAATTATCTCTATTTCTTTATCCGTACCAGAGAAATTGGCCGAGATTACATTTCCACCCTTAAAACCATCCTCCACGATTTCCATATATCGGACATTTGGAGTAAACAATGATGTTAATGAACTTCTCTCGATACCGTTTAAATAAAAGAGATCTTCTGTTAAGTTTTTTAAAACATCAAGCGATTCTGCATTATAAATCGTTCCAACAGCAGGCTTATACGATATGATGACTCGATTCGCATTTCCAAAAATTTCACGATAATCAAAAAACGTTTTTATGTAAGGATGCTCAATTGGGAGCGTTTTTTCAAAACCGGGATTCGTATTTATATTCTTCAGGGAAATTCCACAAAAGACAGTAAAACCCAAAAAAATAAAAAAAAGACTTAATCGATTTTTTAAAATAAATTGTGCAAGTACAGAAACAAACAACCTCTTCTTCCTAAATTCAAAATTGTAACTTTATTTTAAAATTTTTATACCTTTTAGCCCAGCAAAGATCTTAGAGTCACCATATTCTACAGTACTGACTACAGTATCTAGCGCAGCCTCTCCTCTAACAAAATTCCCATCGGAAAACTCATGAACAACACCGCCTGCCTCATAAAAGAACAAGCTTCCGTCCTTACCCACACTTGCAGACATTATCCCCAATTTAGAGGGAGTAATGTGCTGATTAAACAATATCGGTTTTCCCTTACCGCTAGCATGGTGTTTATGGAAAGAAACTAAACTAGTGCTCAGTATGTTTCCTCGCATTCCAAAAAAATAAATACTATCGTCGTGAATAATTCCTCCGAAAAAAGAACCGGAGTAAGGGATATCAACCTGTTCCCATTGATTGGAATTAGCTGGGCGAAACAAGACTGTTCCGGACTCTCCAACAACAAAAATTCCGTATTCCGAGATCAATATGTCGTATAGATGTCTATCAAAATCTTTGTTAACAACAAAATCTTTTTTCCATGACCTTCCGCCATCAGATGAAAGAAAGACTGATCCGAAATCCCCCACAATTAATGCATCAAGCGTTGAGAGCCACTTTACTTTCATAAAAGAAATAGGATTCTCTGTCTCGATTAAAATTTTTTGGAACGATTTACCTCTATCTTCAGTACGAAAAATCGTAGAATCATGGCCGACAAAGAGAGCAGTTTCAAAATTGACAAAATTGAAGGAGGTGAATAAACCTTTATAGTCTATTTTGTGCTGCGTCCACTGTACTCCACCGTCACGAGAACTTAATATGATACCGGCCTCTCCGATAGCAAATATAAGATCGTTGACCTTTTCAGTCTCTGTAAAAAAGATTTTATTAACATCTAACCTATCATTATTGATGACATCGGCAAAACAAATATTGGCAAAAACAAAAAAAAAGCCGATTAATCGGCCAATTTCATTTATTAGTAATAATCTTTTCAATTATCTTGTTCCCCTTCGGCGCAACGCGTCAGGTTGAAAGTTTGTCCACCTATCGTTTATTCCAAACCTTATCGGTTTTTTAACTTCGTTATCTAAATGAGCAGCAAGGTAATTACCATTGCTTAAGTCGTGCCAAACGAGTAAATTTGGCCACGGCACCAACTTATCATAAATTTGTATTAAACCATGCACCCCAATTCTCCAAAGATTACCGCGGGTGTCATAACAGTCTTCACCTAAAATGGACCAGCTATCTTCATCCATATAAAACACTCTTTTTCCATAAATATGTTTACTGTTGCTTTTTAAGGTTGCCTCAACAACCCATACTCTGTGCAATTCATAACGCATGTATTTTGGATTTACTGTGCCTTCATCTAAAATATCGGCATATTTTAGACTCTTGTTTGTCAGTTCATAAGTATTGTATGGAACAAACATTTCTTTGCGACCAATTAATTTCCAATCATACCTATCAGTCGCACCATTGTATGCGAAATATTGATCAGTTGTCCTCATACCTTCAGTACCGTCTGCCACATTATCATAAGCGAGATCAGGCGCCCTTCTCACCCGTCTTGCGCCAGCATTGTAGATCCATGCCGCCCGTGGATTTTGAATCGTATCCACAAATTCATGCACAAGATAAACAGTTCCTACCAGTGTTGAGGGAGCAGTAAAGTTCGCATAGAAAGCGTAGTTCAACCCTTTATCTACTTGATTTGGCTTCATGGAATTAGCATAAACCACTCGATCCTTAAACCCAACTTTGTAATACTTTTTTCCTGGTCGAACCGGAAACCAAGCGTACTCTCGTTCAAAACCATTTCCAACATATCTTAAGAGGTAATTGTAAATCGCTTCTTCTCCGGAAGAAGGAGACGGGAATGGCATATGGGATTGTGTCCTTCCGACAATTTTATGATTAGAAATTCGAGCTTTACCAGTCTCGGCCTTTACAACTTCAATTTCGGTTTTAGGCAAAACTGCTGTTCGGTGAGTCTTAAACACAGGCATGCTATATCTAGAGTTACTTTTTAATAACGCTATTTGCCCAGGACTTAATTTGGAAACATGCTCAGAATAGTTTGAACCATTGATGACAAACAAAGGCGTTTCCCCGGCGAAGGGATTTTTAAAGCCATTTTTTTTATTCCATCCGCCTGGCGGAGAGGTTAAGCCACCATTCCAAGGGGGGATTGACCCACTCTCATTACCCGCTTTAATTGCCCCAGAGTAAGTAAGTTCAGCCGCAAAAGACCCCGAATAAACTGCAACGAAAAAAAACGTGCAAAATACCCTTGAAAGAGATTTAGCGACCAGAGACACTAGAAGGAAGTGCTAAGCACTAAAGTGTAGTAGTCTCTATCACGAAATGCGTCATAAGCAGCACTATCTGCATAATAGACATAACCGAACTCAAAATTGTGTCTCTTATTTAGATTAAACCGTGTACTTAGTCCTATTGCTAGCCTATCTTCAAGAAATTGAAAATCTGCCGAATATCCCTTAACGTCATGACGCACAGACAAAGTTGGATACATTGTAAATGAAGAGCCAAACACACTTGGATACTCTCCCCTCACCCTCAAGCGATAGCCCCAAGAGTCTTCCGTTACAAACCCGTCATTCTTATTTCCCTCTGGGTGCGTATTACCTAGAGAAGTTCCCCCGTATGTAGCATGTGGCGCAGTTCCAAACACGAAATGCCTTCCGTACCTATTACCAGTGAAACTATCTCCTATATTTACTCTTTGATAGCCCAATTCACCAATAAACACAGTTTGTGCGGAACCCAAAACCCTCGGCAGAATTTTTATTCCATTAAGTTGCAACTGGAATTTGTTTAGTCGATCATAGCCTTCCACTTTTGTGCCCGCTCCCGCGGCACTTGCTGCCGCAGATTGAGCTGCTAAAGGACCAATACCAACTAACAAACCATTTAGCAGGTCGTTAGCATTTATTTGCACAGGTAGATTAGGAATATAGCTAGCTTCTGCTCCGATAGACCAACCCGCCAAATTCGTAGTGTAAGAGAGTCCATATAGCTCAAGTGCCCCTGGATACTCCCATAACCCTGTACCTGGGGTCAACTGCAAACCTAACGGAGCCGCCCCAGCAACCTGAGCAGGAATTGGGTTTATAAAGTTATTTGGATTAAGTGCTGCGTTAACGGTCGGGCCGAGAGCTCTGATGTTCGAACCTGACCTTCCAGAAATATATGGAATCCTGGAGCTATACTTCATAAAATAAAATCCTAATTCCCCATCCAAACTCTCCACTGGGGTCCTAAACGCAACTCCATACTGATCTTTATCTGGTCCGTCGATTCCTGGTCCCATTGGCACTGACAATCCAGCAGCCAATCCCGCGGGATTACTCAGACCTGGTAATGTTGTAATCGTCTGTGAACACGCCATTCCATTCTTGGTTGTAATTTGAAATTCTACTGGCGCCCAATAAGTTCCACAGCTATCTAAGTTCGCAGGATTCCATTCCACTTGATAAAAAGCCTCAAGAGAACTCCCCCCACCAAGTCCTAAATTTGTAGAAATTGCCTTAACGGGTAGAAATGC
>JAOINB010000011.1 GCA_028139135.1 Betaproteobacteria bacterium | reverse complement strand
ACTCTTGCTATACATTGAATTTAAAATGAATTACGTCTCCATCACTAACGACGTATTCCTTTCCCTCAGAGCGAAGCTTTCCGGCTTCCTTTGCAGCTATATCTGATCCGCACATTATAAAGTCAGAATAACTAATAACATCAGCACGAATAAATCCTCGTTCAAAATCTGAGTGAATTTCTCCAGCAGCCTCTGGCGCTGTAGAGCCTTGTTTTATAGTCCATGCTCTAACTTCATTTGGCCCAGCCGTAAAAAAAGTTTGTAATCCTAATAAGCGAAATGCTTCTCTTATTAAACGGTTCAATCCAGGTTCCTCTATACCAGATTCCTTTAAAAATTCTTTTTTCTCGTTTTCGTCAAAATCAACTAGCTGCGATTCTAAGGAGGCGCAAATTGTAACTACGGGAGTATTTATCTTACTTGCAAAGGACTTGAGTTTAGACAGATGCTTGTTATCTGTAAATTCATTTTCACTAACGTTTGCAACAAACATCATTGGTTTAAGCGTGAGAAGATTAAAGCTAGCCAAAACTATTTTTTCTTGTTTTTCGAAAGTGATCCCATTGAGAGAACCGCAATTATTGAGTGGTCCAATGCACTTGTTGACTAATTCGTATTCAAAGCTTGCTTTTTTATCACCTGATTTTTGCAGTTTCTCAAGCTTTTGGCTTCGTTTTTCAAGGGTATTTAAATCACTAAGCGCTAACTCTGTGGTGATCGTCTCAATATCAGATAAAGGATCCACCCGACCGTTAACGTGAGTGATATTTTCGTCCTCAAAACATCGAACGACGTTGATAATCGCAGAACTTTCTCTTATATTTGCTAAAAACTTATTCCCTAACCCTTCTCCTTTACTGGCACCTGCAACTAAGCCAGCGATATCCGTAAATTCAACTATAGCGCTGATAGTTTTCTTTGGATTCAAAAGGTCGCTAATTTTCCGTAATCTGTTGTCCGGCAGTTCAACTAACCCAGTATTTGGTTCGATTGTGCAGAAAGGGTAATTTTCTGCCGCAATATTTGATTTTGTCAAGGCATTGAATAATGTACTTTTGCCAACATTTGGGAGACCTACGAAACCACACTTTAGCCCCACTCCCTTACCCCCTGTTGAAGATAGGAATTTGCCTCGATAGAGCTCATCTCGCATATTTCAACTAAAAAATTCGAGCAAAACTTGACAATCTTTTCTATCGCCTTCCCCTCAACTTCACTAGGTCTCTGTAGCACGAAATTCGAAACGGACTGATGAAGGCCAAGAGCTCTTGGATGCCCAACACCTATACGCAACCGTTTAAATTTTTTATTTCGTAGGGATTTATAAATGTCCAGAACTCCGTTATGCCCAGCAGCACCTCCTCCAAATTGTATTTTTGCCGTGCCGGGAGCTAAATCTAATTCATCATGGATTACTATGATATTGTCGGATTCTATACCAAAGTAGGCGCAGAGATTATTGACAGTCTTTCCAGACTCGTTCATGTATACGGTGGGCTTAATAAGCATAAACTTTTTTTTTGACCCATTGGGAATCCAAAAACAGATTTCAGCATAAAGCTTTTGTTTAGTCTCCCAGCTTAAAACTGAATGTCTCTCGAGTTCAGAAAATACCCTTTGGGCGACATTGTGTCGGGTATCCCTAAATTCCTGCCCGGGGTTACCTAGGGCAATAATGCATTTAGTATTCAATTTATACCAACTAAATTTAAACGGTGCTTGTGTCAGATTCCCCTGAACCAGTTGCATTACCATCAGTTCCGTCAGCAGCGGCGTCGCTTTCCTCTATATCAGTATCCTGCTCATCCTCTGCAGCCACTCCCTTAGGCTTGATTGCCGTGACGACTACAGGATCATCCTGTCCATGCAGTACCGGCTTTACACCATCCGGAAAAATTAGTTGGCTTATATGAAGTGAGTTACCGATATCCAAATCAGATAAATCAATTTCTATATAGCTCGGAAGATCTTTGGGCAAACAAGTTATTTCAACATCGTTTAGTATATGGGATATTAGTCCTCCAGCCATCTTAACAGCAGGCGAATCTTCTTCTCCAATAAAATGCAGGGGAACATTAGTGTGAATTTGTTTCTTTTCATCCACCCGTTGAAAATCTATATGGTTTACTTGTCTCTTAAAGGGGTGCATCTGGTAATCACGAAGAAGGACCTTTTCCTTCGAACTGCCAATTTTTAATTCCAAAATGGAGGAATGAAAGGATTCAATATCCAAAGCAAGTGAGATTTGATTGTGGTCAACTTGTATTAAAGTGGGTTTATCATCGGACCCATAAACAATTCCAGGTACTTTTCCGGACCTTCGTAACTTTTTTGATGCAGAGGAACCACTAAATTCTCGACCTTCTGCGATAACCTCCGTAAAACTCCCTTGCATAATTCTTCCTAACAGAATCGAAATAACTGTATATTTTACCTAAAATCCCTCACCTTTTCCATTTTTTTAGTCGAGGAATAACGAACTTACACTATCAGACTTTGAAATCCTCAGTATGGTCTCTGCAAGAAGGCCTCCACAACTTATTTGTTTGATTTTTTTAGACTTTGAACCTTCGCCTGTTAAGGGAATTGTATCTGTTACGACAAGTTGATCTAAGGCTGATTCTTCAATCCTACTTACTGCTTCACCAGATAACACAGGATGGGTACAGTAAGCATTTACAGCGACTGCTCCTTTTTCTTTTAAGGCATCTGCCGCTCTAATAAGAGTACCAGCCGTGTCGACTACGTCATCCATGATCAAACAAGTTCTGTTAGAAACGTCTCCTAAAACAGTCATAACCTCAGAGACATTTGCTCTGGACCTTCTTTTGTCAATTATAGCGAGATCTGTATTTAACTCTTTCGCAAACGCCCTTGCCCTCACGACTCCTCCAACATCAGGAGATACCACGATGGGAGCATAAAAATCATTCTTGCAAATTTCACCTAGCATTATTGGTGTTGCATAAATATTATCAACAGGGATGTCAAAAAACCCTTGAATTTGGTCTGAGTGTAAGTCCATAGTTAGAATTCTGTTGGCGCCAGTAGACTCAAGCATATTTGCAACAACCTTAGCACTGATAGGAACCCGGGAGGAACGAACACGCCTGTCTTGTCTCGCATAACCAAAGTAGGGAATAGCAGCAGTTATCCTTCCAGCTGAAGACCTCCTCAGGGCATCCACGATCAATAAGATCTCCATAAGATTGTCATTTGACGGAAAACATGTTGACTGCAACACGAATATATCCTTTCCCCTGACATGCTCAAGAATTTCAATCGAAATCTCATGATCAGAAAACCTAGAGACGCTTGCTTTACCTAACTTTATAGCAAGATTTTTAGTTACATCTTTAGCAAGTTGGATATTAGCACTTCCCGTAAAAACCATTAGGTCATTCGTTGTAGGCGAATCAGATGAGGGAAATCTATTTTTCACATTAGGCACGCAATAAGTGGCTGGGGAGGAAGGACTCGAACCCTCGCATGCCGGAATCAAAATCCGGTGCCTTAACCAACTTGGCTACTCCCCATAGCTTTTTCTCCAGAAATATAAAAATTATTCTAATTAAATTTTTCATTTTGAACAAATATTCTTATTTTTCTAACTTTTTTTCTAAATGCGATCGCACAGTCGGGTATAAAAATTCAGAAACATCACCTCCAAGAACAGCAATTTCCCTGACAATTGTCCCAGATATAAATTGATACTGCTCCGAGGGCGTCAAAAATACTGTTTCTATTTCCGGCATTAAATGCCTGTTCATTCCAGCCATCTGAAATTCAAACTCAAAGTCTGATACTGCCCTGAGACCTCTAATTATTACTTTAGCCTTATGCTTATACAAGAAATCTCTTAACAGACCAGTAAAACCATGGACTGATACTTGTTGATTTTTGTCAAAAACCTCCTCTGCGATTGACACTCGTTCCTCTAAAGTGAAAAAAGGATTTTTTTTAGGACTTTCCGCAACCCCCAAAACTATTTTTTCGAAAAGATCAGAAGCTCTTCTCACTATATCTTGGTGTCCGCGAGTTAACGGGTCAAATGTTCCTGGGTATACAGCAATAGTCATAAAAACTCTTTATTAGGTAATTCACAAAATTCTATATAGCCCATAGTAGACGTTTCCAGCACTGGCCGACCTCCAACATTCTACCTCAGAATCGAGTGTTATTGACGTGGAACTTTTATTTTCTAGGTATACTAATCCATTTTTTTTTACTAAATGTTTAACCTGCCGAAGATATACCGTAGGGTTATCAAAAGCAAAAGGCGGATCCAAAAATACAAGGTCGTATTTTTTATCGACATTATGTCCCAACCAACTTGAGACTTCTTCATTAATTAATGTAGCTTTATGGCTAGCATTTAGTCTTGTCAAAAGTTTCGCAATACCTGCTAAGCATTCCATGTTGTGGTCAACGAAACAAGCAGATAAAGCTCCTCTGCTCATCGCCTCTAGACCTAACACGCCTGAACCGCAAAATAAGTCCAACACTTCACACTCAGCTATCTCGATATCCTGGCGTATCCAGTTAAACAACGTTTCTCTTGTCCTACTCAGAGTAGGTCTAACCGAACTATCCTCGTAGACTGGAACTATCGTTCGTTTCCAGATTCCTCCAGTAATGCGAGTTGTATTTCTGCTATTTCCCAACTATCACAGTTTGCATATTCTCAGGTACGAAGTACGTTTTCAAAACTCTTTTCACGTCCTCCTTCGTTACCGAAGCTATCCGATCAATCCAATTGTCCAGGTAATCTAAAGGCAAGTCATAGTACGCAATCTGAGATAAATTCATTAATGCTTTTCTGTTAGAATCAAGTTTGAGAGCAAAACCGCCAATCAATCCAGTTTTGGCTTTTTCCAATTCGATATCATCAGGCCCATTATGAACAAAATCAGTAAGTGTTTCCTGAACTACCTTTAAAGCAACGGAGGTGTTTTGCTTGCTGGTCTGAAGTCCTATAAAAAAAGGACCTTTCTGTTTTAATAAACTAAACCCCGAGAAAACACTGTAAGACAGTCCACGCTTTTCCCTGACTTCAGTCGTAAGCCTGGACCCGAATCCACTACCCCCCAAAATATAATTTGCAACAAAGAATGGAAAGATATCCTCTATTTGATGCCTTGCCAACATAGGTGTACCAATCCAAATGTGACTTTGCTCTGCAGGATGGTCAATCATAATAGTTTCTGCCAACGGAAAAACTACTGGCGGAAGAATTTTTTTATAGTTATAGTTTTCTTGCCTCTCAAGGTTCTCTCCAAATTTAGCAGAAATGTTCTTCGACTGGAAAGAGGTCATATCGCCTAAAAAAGACTCCAACTCCTTATCTTCTAGGTCGCCCACAACGGAAAAAGTTATTCTTTCAGGCGTCCAGAATTTGCGAAAAAAAATTTGTAACTCTTCTCGACTAACATTACCCAGAGATTGCTCCGTCACACTGCGCCCGTATGGATGGTCTGGGTACATCTTATCCCAAAGATTTCTAAGAGCTAGTTGCTGAGGTCTGGTCAAAGCCTCTCTCAAGGCAAGCAAGCTCCGGCTTTTTTGTCGTGCAAGAATCGATTCGTTAAATGCTGGCTTTGAGAGAACATTGTGTAAAAAACGACCTAATTTCTGAATGACTTCAGGTTCATTTAAGAAACGAAGAGAGATGGAGACTTTATCTCTACTTGTACTGACAGACCGTATAATTGAGTTCTGAACAAAAAACTCCCCAACTTCTTCCTCAGATACAGTTTTACCATCTAAATAATGCCCTTTTAATAACATCCCAGCTACCAATGATGCGAGCCCCTCGAGACCAGAGGGATCCCATCTACTGCCTGCATCAACGTCTATCATGATGTCAACCATTGGTAACCTTTGAGAATTGACAAAAAAAACTGAACTACCGCTATTAGTCTTCCAGCTTTTTATATTTAATCGTTGATCGAACTGTGCCTGCTCTTTTTCGAGACTTTGAAGACTGAATACTGGACATAAAATACAAAAAATTAAACTCCTGAAAAAATAAAACCTTATTCTACTTTTTTTCATAGTTTGTTATCTTTTAATTTTTGCGGATAGAACAATAAAACCGTTGATTTCTGTTCATCAAATATCAGTCTACCTACTTTAACTACGTCCTCAAAAGTTATTGACTCAAGAACGTCTAACCATTTTTTTGATTCGTCGAGACTCCTCTGATTGGTAACAAAAAGGGATGCCTCACGAACCTGACTCATTAAAGAATCCTTTTGATAGATTTGGTCAGCTTTTGCACGCCTCTTCACCATATTTAAATATTTTTCGGGCAAACGCGCACGTAATATATTTTTAATTTCGTGCTGTATTTCACTTTCGAGCTCCTCAATGGAAACTCCTCGCGCCGGTGTAGCATCGACAACAAAATAACCAGGTCCCCTAGACATCCAAGAAGATCCGATAGAAATAGACACCGCCTTTTGACTTTCTCTTACAAGTTTCTTTATCAATATTCCCGTATCCTCATCACCTAACAAAACACCTAATACACCCATAGCAACGACCTGTCTAACCTTATGATTTTCGTAGACCATATCACCTGAATCTTCTGAAATGACTGGAGCCTTCCAAAGCTTTAAAAAAAATTTATTTTCAGCGGGAGCGCTTAACTCTACTCGTCTTTGCCCAACCTGAGGTGGCTCTTTTCTAGGTTTTCTCGGTGGCAAACTTGCCTTATTACTCGCCCCATAATATTTCTCAATGAACGTTACAGCTTTACTGCTTTCAACAGCGCCAGCGATTATCACCGTTATGTTATTGGGCACATACCACTTGTCATACCATTCCTTAGCATCAGAAAGCTCTAAGTTCAGAATATCATCTCTCCAACCGATAATCGGCCTACGAATAGGTGAAGCTTGGAAAGCTTGTGCAAATAACGTTTCATATGCTCGTCCTTTGGGGCTATCATCAGTTCGTAAAAGCCGCTCTTGCAAAACCACCTGAATTTCTTTTTTAAAGTCCTCCTGGTTAAAAACCAAATTTTGCATCCGATCCGCCTCTAATTTAATTACGGTTTCTAAATGGTCCTTATGGACTTGCTGATGATATCCGGTAATCTCTCTGGAGGTGAAAGCATTCTCCTGCCCACCTAAGCTTCCGATAATTCTACTAAACTCACCCTCTTTCATGGTTTCTGTTCTTTTAAACATCATGTGCTCAAGTACGTGCGCTACGCCCGATTTTCCGTCAACCTCATCTATGGAGCCAGCCCTAACAACAGTCATTTGAATTACGGTGGGAGCGGAATGGTCTTCAAAAACCAAAACCCTAAGCCCATTAGTTAAAATTTTGTCGACGGTAGGAGGATTAGAGAACGCGAGAACATTCGAGCTCCATAAAAATATACAATACAAAAATAATATTACGGGATTTTTCCAGTTGTCCATACTAAACGTATCTTAATAATATTTTAATAAAACGGGTTTTATTTAATCATGGTAAGAGGGACTAACACAATGAGTAATAGTTTCGATAAGACTGAAACTACACAAAAAACGTCAATTTGGGACAGCTTAAAAAAAATAAGAAGTCAAGTTCAAGAGGTTTTTGCTGGAGATCACATTGATACAAGCACGCTGATGGACTTAGAAGAAATCTTGATACTGTCTGATACAGGGCCTAGAGTAGCTGCCGAAATAACAAAAGAAATTAGCGCAAGGATGAGAGATACCAATAAACCTCATGGAGGAAAAGAGAGCACAGCTATATTGAGAGAGATTATCAAGGAAAAAATTGAATAAGTTAGTTGACACAGATAATCTAGAAGCAAGTTTCACAGATGCAAAAAACGATAACCGATTAGTACCCATATTGATTGTAGGCGTGAATGGAAGCGGGAAGACCACTACCATAGGAAAGCTGGCAAACTTTTTCCAGCATAAAAACTTTACGGTCGCTTTAGCTGCCTGCGATACCTTTCGAGCAGCTGCTAATAAACAATTAGTGGCGTGGGGCATGAGAAACTCTATCGAAGTCTATGAAAGCAAAGTAGTTATCCTGCTGCCGTGGCATTTGAAGCAATGCAAGCCTCAAAAAGAAAGAAGACTGATATATTACTGATTGACACTGCAGGAAGGTTACCGAATAACAAAAATTTGATTGAAGAATTAAAAAAAATTAGACGTGTAATTTCCAAAATAGAAGGCCAGACAAAAGATTATACGTGGATTGTGATTGATGCTAACACAGGGCAGAATGCTATCTCTCAGATTAAGCAGTTCAGAGAAGCAATTGGCATAAATGGAATAATACTTACTAAGTTTGACGGGACAAGTAAGGCGGGATTTTTGCTGCAACTTGCAGAACAGGAACGAATTCCCATCCGATTTGTAGGGCACGGAGAGAAGATCACCGACATAGTTGATTTTAGCCCCGAGATTATTTCTTCTGGGATAGTGGGAACAGATACTGCTAATTCCTAGAGTTTATCGCTAATGCAGTCGACAAAGTAATTTTTGCCACCCGAATCGTCACTTACAACAACGAGACCGTGAATGTCTGCTTCAAAGCCTGGAAATGAGGAATTAAACTCCCTGGCAAATCGCAAATACCTAACGATTATATTATTAAATCTTTCTCCTGGTATTAGAAGCGGTATCCCTGGTGGGTAAGGAGTAAGTAGTGATGTAGTAACTCGGCCTTCCAATTCGTCTATTGGTACGCGTTCGGTCCTGCCCCTGGCTAGTGAAGCAAAAGCATCGGCTGGCCTCAGAACTGGTTCCATATTTGATAAGTACATTTCCGTAGTTAATTTTGCTACATCGTTTCGGTTATGCACATCATGTAATTGAGAACAAAGATCCTTCAATCCCACCCGTTCATATTTTGGAAAGTTCGAACAAAATTCGGGTAATACTCTCCACATAGGCTGATTCTTATCGTAGTCATCTTTAAATTGTTGTAATGCTGCCAAGAGAGTGTTCCAGCGACCCTTAGTGATACCTATGGTAAACATTATAAAAAAGGAGTACAGCCCTGTCTTTTCAACGATAACCCCATGTTCAGATAAATACCTCGTAACGACCGATGCTGGTATTCCTTCCTCATTAAATTCACCCGACAAATTCAACCCGGGTGTAACTATCGTCGCCTTTATCGGATCAAGCATATTGAAATTGTCTTGGACTGCACCAAATCCGTGCCAGTCATCTTTGGGGTTTAATAACCACTGTTCTCTGTGTGTCATCCCCTCACTATCAGGTTCGATATCATTTGGACCCCACACTTTAAACCACCAATTTCCATCTCCTAACTCCTTATCAACTTTCCGCATAGCGCGACGAAAGTCTAAAGCTTCGATTATTGATTCTTCAACTAATGCCTTTCCCCCCGGTGGCTCCATCATAGCCGCTGCAACATCCAAAGAAGCAATAATTGAATACTGTGGACTAGTGGAGGAGTGCATAAGATATGCTTCGTTAAAAACGTTGTGGTCGAAGCGTTTTGTCTTTGAATCTTGAACTAAAATCTGAGATGCTTGGGATATTCCTGCCAATAATTTGTGAATGGATTGTGTGGAAAAAATTATCGTGTCTTTAGCTCTGGGTCTATTTTCGCCTATAGCATGCATATTTTTATAAAAATCGTGAAAAGCAGCATGCGGAACCCAAGCTTCATCAAAATGTAAAGTATCAATGTGACCATTTAATACTTCTTTTATTATCTCAACATTATATAAAATCCCGTCATATGTGCTTTGGGTGATGGTCAATATTTTTGGAGCTTTGTCTTTATTTTCTTGAGGTCCTTGACAAAAGTTCGCGATAGGATTTTGATCAATTTTCTTTTGTATGTTATCGGGATGAAACTCTTCTAATGGAATCGGACCAATGATTCCTAGGTTATTCCGCGTAGGCATCAGAAATACTGGGATTGCCCCAGTCATGGTTATGGCATGTAGGACACTCTTATGACAGTTCCTATCGACGACTACAATATCCCCCGGGGCAACCGCCGCATGCCAAATTATTTTATTTGATGTTGATGTGCCGTTCGTTACAAAGTAACTATGGTCCGAATTGAATATGCGAGCTGCATTCAATTCGGAGGCGGCAACAGGGCCGGTATGATCTAATAATTGTCCTATTTCATCGACTGCATTGCAAACGTCTGCCCGCAGCATATTTTCGCCAAAAAATTGATGAAACATCTGGCCGACTGGTGATTTTAGAAAGGCAACACCACCAGAATGACCTGGGCAATGCCAAGAATATGAACCATCTTGCGCATAATTTACGAGAGCTCTGAAAAATGGAGGTGGCAGAGAATCCATGTACGAACGAGCTTCTCTAATTATGTGTCGTGCAACAAACTCTGGTGTATCCTCAAACATGTGAATAAATCCATGCATCTCTCTTAAAACATCATTCGGTATATGTTTGGAAGTTCGAGTCTCACCATATAGATATATTGGTATTTCGTTGTTTCGAAATCTTATTGCCGAGATAAACGCCCTAATACTTTTCAAAGCAGCCTCCATCTCCTCAGCAGAACCATCACCGAACTCCTCGTCGTCTATTGACAAAATAAATGCTGATGCACGAGACTGCTGTTGAGCAAACTGAGTTAAATCGCCAAAACTGGTTAGCCCTAGGACTTCCATTCCCTCATTTTCTAACGCTTCAGCTAAAGCGCGGACACCGAACCCGGACGTATTTTCAGAACGGAAATCTTCATCTATTATGACTACTGGAAATTTAAAGTTCATATCATTGTCAAAAAAGTGCTCCTCTAAAATACAATAAATTGGATTGAATTTGCTTTTTTTTTTTGCTATCCGGAGTGAACTTAGTTTATAATTAGCAGTCTTAACTTAAGAGTGCTAAAAATAGGTAAGGAAAAAATTAATGAATAGTCTCACCACTGCTAATTTATGTCCCAATAGAGATCTTAATGCTTACATAGCTGCCGTTTATCAAATGCCAATGCTAAGTAGGGAAGAGGAGAAGCAGCTTGCTGAGGACCTTTTTCAAAAAGGGGACCTTGAGTCAGCTCAAAAACTCGTTTTAGCACACCTAAGGGTAGTTGTCTCCGTATCAAGACAATATTTAAGCTATGGTCTTTCTCAAGCTGACATTATTCAGGAGGGCAATGTGGGGTTGATGAAGGCTGTTAAAAGGTTTGATCCCGCAAATGGGGCAAGGCTGTTTTCATTCGCCATTCACTGGATCAAGGCGGAGATTCATGAATTCATTCTACGGAATTGGAAGATTGTAAAAATTGCTACGACAAAAGCACAAAGAAAACTTTTTTTTAACTTACGATCTTTAAAAAGACAGTTCGATTTTTCAGATTCACTTACGGAAGATGAGGCGGCAAAAATTGCCGAGACCCTGAAAGTAAAGAATAATGATGTAGAGGAAATGAATATACGTCTGTCTTATTCAGATTCATCGATTGACTATCAAGAAGAAAATGGATTATCGCAAAGTCTTAGAGCAAGTGGGGCGGATCCGTATGAAATTCTATCAGACGATCAAGAACAGTTTAAAATTAAAAACACTGTTACCGAGGCATTAAAAGAGTTAGATGATCGAAGTAAAACAATCATAGAGGCAAGATGGCTTAAATTAGAAGAAGGTACCAAGCCTAAAACGTTGAAAGAACTTGCTGAAGAGTTAGAAGTTTCAGCAGAGAGGGTCCGGCAGATAGAAGCTGCTGCGTTTAAAAAGTTAAAAGAAAAACTGAGTATTAATTGAATTTCAATTAGCTAAACAAAAATCTGCATAACTAGCTTGTCAATTATAAGCGCCGAAAATACTAAACTGAGATAATAAATCGAGTAACGGAAAACATACCTCGCTGCTCTTTCTGAGTACTCAATATAAAGTTTCCAACATAAGATAATAAAATAAGCAGTTGCAACAGAAGATACGACTAAGTAAAGATAGCTACTCATCCCTATTAAGACAGGCGATAGAGCTACAGGAAACAATAAAGAGGCATACAATAAAATTTGCAGCCGAGTAAATTTCGACCCATGAGTAACTGGAAGCATTGGCAAACCTGTCCTCTTATAATCATCCACCCTGTAAAGAGCAAGAGCCCAGAAGTGAGGAGGTGTCCAAACAAAAATGATTAAAAATAGAAGCCAAGCCTCTGGGCTGACGCTTCCATCAACAGCAGCCCATCCTAGAACAGGCGGCATGGCTCCAGAAGCTCCTCCAATAACAATATTTTGGGGGGTCATTGGCTTTAGAACTACTGTGTATAAAAATGCGTACCCGGCAAATGTAGCCAAAGTTAGATATGCCGTGATGCTGTTAACAAAGGTGATCAGCAACGTAAATCCAATAGCACCCAATAAAATAGCAAAAATCAACGTTTGGTTGGTTGACAAATTTCCAGACGGCAGAGGACGCCAGGCTGTTCTTGCCATTTTCGCATCAATTTGTTTTTCAATAAGGCAATTAACAACAGCAGCAGCAGCCGAAAGCATCGCTATCCCAAGAGTGGCCCAGAAAAAAAGTTGCAACGAAAACGGTCGAGAAGCTTCAGTATTCCATGCCATAAACATACCAATCATCGCGCAGAACACTATCAGCATGTTTACTCTAGGTTTCGTTAAATTCAAAAATTGAAAGAAACCTCTGCTCGATAAATTAATTACTGAAGCCATGTAACCTACCCAATCCTAGATGCTTTCAAGAGCCGAGAAAGATCTTTGTACACTTTTTTTGGATCGGCACCAATTGGGTATTTCATGATCAATCGGCCCAAAGGGTCTACAATCCAAAGTCCGACAAAGAAATTGGGTTCGTCATTAAAAGGTATTTGATTAATATCAGTTTTAAATGTCCAAAGACCATCAAACTCACCTCTATCTGAGTAAGGTATGGACGAATCTCCCTGGAAAGTAATCCACATGCGCTCTACCCGAAATCTATTTTTTCCAGTCATGAGCCTAACCTGCCTTGTTAAATAAAGATGATCTTTGCACTCCTCAGCGCAATTATCTCCTTGTGCAATATAAGCGAGAATCCATCGACCTTTGAGAGCCTCCAAAGAAGTAATAGGGCCAATTGACGCGCTTGTGTCAATCAGCGCGCTCTCTGTGGTCGGGCGACTAATCTCCTCTATTGTGAAGGTATTAAATCTGATAGGAGGTTGTACTAATTCTCCATAATTTACCAGTTTAGAGGGTTTGAAGACATAATACGTAAGCGTAGCTAGAACGACCGGAGCAGCACACACGGTCACTATCAACCAAAAGATTAGATTTTTCTTAGTTTGATTTTTTAACATTTATGTTTTTCCTGCGTATCATTATGGCCAAACCAATGGAAAGGAGGCCAAAAAAAACCCATTGTACAGCATATCCCAAATGTTTAAATTTTTCGTCGGCCTTTAGTTGAATTTCTGCTTTTTTTAACCCCGAGTCAGATGGGATATTATTTCGCCATAAAATAAAAGGGAGAGCCGTTTTACTCGAAAGTGATGTTGTCTCTTCAGCAAAAGTATTTAATCGGTCCCAGGTTAAATTTTGCCAGAGAAAGCCATTTTTCATAATGTCTTCATTATTTGAAAGCTCAATTCTTTGCATCAAATCAGTCTCTATTCTCCCACTTACAAGGGAAGTAGATATTTTAGTGGGTAAATAAAGGGTCCCATTAACAAACTCCATATAATTTGAAATTTCACCTGGCGCTTTCCTTGCCCATCCACGATTAACCCAGATGAAGTAATCCGAATCTTTAAGAGTAAAAGCAGAAATGACATGCACGCCCGGAATTCCATCGCTTTGTCTATTGTCAATGTATATTGTTGAGTCTGGCACCCATACTCCATACATGTTTACCCTATTGAGTTTTAAAGTCTCAACTTTTTCTTTAGATAAGCTATCATAGTCGCTGGAGCTTAAAGTTATAGGGAATTCACCGCTCTGATTCGAATGGATTTTATACATATCCGCTTTAAATTGGGCCCTCGTAATCTGCCAATATGCCAAAGTGAAACAAAGGGCAGATAAGATGTAGAAAACTAGGCTTTTAGAATTGAAATTATTGATGTTCACTTGATCTATTTTTTAAATGATAAAGATATTAATCCTTATAGCTTTCGGTCTGATTATCTACAACATGGGTAAAGCCCTATTCAATCTGGTCAGCAGTAAGGGTAGTTCAAAAAATCTATTAAAAGCCCTGGCGTTGCGTGTTTTATTTTCTGTTCTACTTTTTTGTATGATTTTAATAGCACATTTTGCCGGATTTATAGATCCCACCGGTGTATCTTTAACTAATCAGTAAACGCAATTTGCCCCTTGCTGCTCCATAGCTAAGTCCAATAAACCAGAACGTATAGACCCAACCAAACCACATCAACAAAGTGCCAGTACCAGGCTGCCCCCTCAAATGCAAAGTGTTTTTCCGAAGAAAAATGTCCTCTAGCGAGGCGTGCCCAGACTACCGAGAGCATTATAGCTCCGACGCAAACATGGAACCCATGAAATCCTGTCAATAAGAAAAACGTAGACCCATAAATACCGCTAGTGAGCTTAAGATTGAGATCGGCATAAGCATGCATATATTCATAAGCCTGGAACCCTACAAATACAAAACCCAACCCCATAGTGAGACCAAGCCACAAAAGGCAATTTCCTCGCCTATTATCACGCAGATAGTGATGTGCGATCGTTAAGGTAACTCCTGAGGTAAGAAGTAAAGCTGTATTAATGGTGGGAATCCAAAGGGGACCCATAGTCCTAAATGGCTCAAAGGCACCACTCATTGGACCGGTGTTAGGCCATTGAGCGCTAAAATCTGGCCAAAGAAAAGACTGGTGATCGAGGTCTCCCAGCCAGGGCATTGATATAATTCTAGCGTAAAACAGCGCTCCAAAAAACGCAGCAAAAAACATCACTTCGCTAAAAATAAACCAACCCATGGACCATCTGAAGCTCAAATCTACCTTTGCTCCATACTCACCCTTTTCCGACTCACTCGCAACTTGACCAAACCAACCAAAAAACATGTAAACCAAAACAAGTAACCCAGCAATGAGAACAAAGTGGGAATTTGGCACAGCATTCACAAGCCCTGCAGCCCCAAAAAGCGTAAGTATCATCGATACGGAACCAACCGCGGGCCATTTGGATGGGGCAGGAATAAAGTAGGATGAATCTTTCACAGCAGTTGACATGATAATTTCCTCATTTTTTCTCTAAAATTTACGACGCATTCAATATGTGACCTGCTTCTTGTACTCTTACTCTTAAGCCACCTCGATCAAGAACGAGTGCTTTGTTCGAGACACGCTGTATATGTTCATAATAATGATTATTTGAGAGAAGTTCAAAAAATGTATAACTCATAGTTATGTTTGTTATATCTTCTGGTATCTCCCTATCAATAACAAAAGCCACGGGAAAGATCCTTGTTTCTCCAGCTTTTAAATCTTGTTGCTCAAAGCAAAAGCATTCCAACTTCTTAAGATAAGCGCCCGCTTTCAATGGAGCATAACTCGGGATAGCCTGCCCAGAGGACTTCACCATAGATGGGTTGGTAACTTCAAACTCAACAACCACAAGTTCTCCTGGATGCACCATCAGGGAGGATTTTTCGGCCTCAAAGGTCCAGGGACCATGCGTATTGGAGTCAAACTCTACGGTCACTTGTCTCGTGTAATCAATCCCTTTAGCGTCGATCTCTTCAACTTTAACATCTGATTTCTCTTTCGCAGCCAGAATATTTATTCCAGTCGCTTCACAAATAGCCTCATAAAAAGGAATAAGGCTGAATCCAAACCCAAACATTAGAAACGTTAAAACGACCAGCTTAAAGGATGTTAGTTTGTTGGTTCTTTTTTGGCTTTGCATAGTTATGATGGCATCAACACATATTTAGCAATTACGCCAAGAAAAAACACAAAAGCTATGGAGGCCAGAGTGAGACCGACCCTTAGGTTAGCCCCCCCTCTTTTCCCATTTTGACTAGCAGTGTCCTTATCCATATTTTAAAAAACCCAATTCAATTACCTACTTTACAGTTGGTGGGGTTTCAAATGTGTGAAAAGGAGCTGGTGAGGGAACAGTCCACTCCAACCCGTCATCAGCATCCCATGGATTATCCTTAGCTTTCTCACCACCGTTAATGCACTTAATAACGCAGTATAAAAATACTAATTGAGCGAATCCGAATCCAAAAGCACCGATGGATGCTACAAGGTTAAAGTCCGCAAACTGCATAGGATAATCGGCGTAACGTCGGGGCATTCCTGCTAAACCTAAGAAGTGCATTGGAAAGAAGGTTACGTTGAAAAATATCATCGATAGCCAAAAGTGTAACTTACCTAGTCCCTCATCATACATATGTCCAGTCCATTTAGGTAACCAATAATAAACTCCTGCGAACAGAGCAAACAGTGAGCCGGCTACCAACACGTAATGGAAGTGTGCGACAACGTAATACGTATCATGTAACTGAATATCTAGCGGTGCAACTGAGAGTATGATTCCCGTCAACCCACCAATGGTGAATACAACAATAAAACCAATCGAAAACAACATAGGTGTTTCAAAAGTCATAGCACCACGCCACATGGTGGCTAACCAGTTGAAGATTTTCACTCCAGTAGGCACAGCTATCAGCATCGTTGCATACATGTAGAAAAGCTGCCCAGTCAGAGGCATGCCAGTAGTAAACATATGGTGGGCCCAAACAACAAAGGATAATATCGCTATCGATGCTGTTGCATAAACCATTGAACTATACCCGAAGAGCTTTTTCCGTGAAAAAGTTGGGATGATTTCGGAGACGATCCCGAATGCTGGAAGAATCATGATGTACACTTCAGGGTGCCCAAAGAACCAGAATATATGTTGGTACATTACTGGGTCACCACCTCCAGCTGCATTAAAAAACGCTGTTCCAAAATGCCTATCCGTCAGAATCATCGTGATGGCCCCGGCTAATACTGGCATAACAGCGATTAAAAGGTACGCAGTTATTAACCATGTCCAAACAAATAAAGGCATTTTCATTAGAGTCATGCCTGGAGCTCTCATGTTTAAAATGGTCGTAACTATGTTGATACTGCCCATAATAGAAGAGGCACCCAGGATATGAACAGCAAAAATGGCTAGGTCCATCCCCATACCCATTTGAATAGATAAGGGCGCATAAAGAGTCCATCCAGCTGCAGTAGCGCCTCCTGGAACAAAAAATGACGCGAGCAACAGTAAGGCTGCGGGAATTACAAGCCAAAAACTTAGATTGTTCATTCGTGCAAAAGCCATATCAGGAGCACCTATTTGCAAAGGAACCAACCAATTCGCAAACCCTACAAACGCCGGCATTATAGCCCCAAAAACCATAATTAATCCGTGCATAGTAGTTAGTTGGTTAAATAGCTCAGGTTGGACGTACTGTAACCCTGGTTGGAACAACTCAGTTCTGATTCCTAATGCAAGTACCCCGCCAAGAAGTAACATACTAAAACTAAACCATAGATACATCGTACCAATGTCCTTATGGTTAGTTGCGAATAACCAACGTCTCCAACCTGTGGGATGATGATCATGCGAGTCATGTTGATCGGCATGATCTTGTGGTCCTAAAACTGCGCTCATTTGACTTCCTCCTGACTACTCATTGAAATGGTCGCGGGCTTAGCAGTCGCGACATCGGTTTGCGATAAAACATCTGCATTCTCTGGCTCTGCAGAGCTAATTGATATTTTTTTGGTCTCACCAGCTAACTGCAATCCAACCCACTCAGAATACTCCTCATCTGACACAACCTTAACTTCGATGGGCATAAATGCATGATCTTTTCCGCAAAGTTCGGAACACTGACCAACATAAGAACCAGTCTTCTCAGCCTTAAACCATGAATCCCGAACAAATCCAGGTATCGAGTCTTGCTTGACGCCCAAAGCCGGGACGGACCATGCATGAATTACATCGTTAGCAGTTATAACAACTCTTACTTTCTTATTTACTGGAACAACAAGAGGATTATCTACTTCCAATAAGTAATCATTTGTTTTAGGAGCAACATTAATCCTTTGCTCGTAGGGGGTAGTGAGTGTTGATAAAAATTTGATCCC
The DNA here is from genome assembly GCA_028139135.1 of Betaproteobacteria bacterium. GTDB lineage: Bacteria > Pseudomonadota > Gammaproteobacteria > Burkholderiales > Burkholderiaceae_A > UBA7377. The sequence continues at coordinate 22,348 of JAOINB010000011.1, read as the reverse complement.
TTCCCCTTCCCCTTTTAAATACTCATATCCCCATTTCCACTGATAACCAGTAACCTTTATTGTAAGGTCAGCGTTAGAGGTATCTTTTTGAGCCATCACAGCTGGAGTTGCATAAACACCAATACCAACAACAATTAAAAATGGGATAACTGTCCACAGTACTTCTACAGTGTGGTTGTCAGAAAAATTGGCAGGTTTATATCCCCTTGACTTTCTATGGGCGTACATCGAATAGAACATCACACCAAAAACACCAACAAATATCACTAAACAAATAGCGAGCAAGACGTAGTGCATAAAGTACAAGTCTCTGGCTAATGCCGTTACCGGCTCGCGTAGGTTGTACCTGGTATTCAAATCGTTTGCAAATGCTGGTAACGAAAAAACCAGTAAGGCGAAAAGCGTCCCAAGGAATCCCGTAAAAAATTTTGAAGCTTTTAAAACAATTCTTCTCGCAGTCAACATATATAGCCCTTTATTTCACCAAAAAATTTTTCTCTACTCTTCAGGTCAATCAACTTTCCAACCCTAATAGCTTTTGCTCCCCAGCTAAATTCCACCAACTTTCCTCTCCCAGTCTCCGTCATCTTTGCCTTCGCCTGGAATCGAGGTAACCTCTGAGTTTCTCTTTTGCCGGCGGTTTCAAACTCAAACAATATTTCCTTCTCAGTCAAAACAATCTTCTCAAAATCAGCCGCGTGTAACGAGTAACAAAAAAAAGCGACGAACAAAACTGCACACTCAGCCAAAACGAATAAAAACACAAGCCAAAAACCCATACTAGCCCAGGCCAAGCCAATTCCCAGCGAAATGAATCCAGCAAACCCTAAACACATCCCGAACTGGCGAGGGGAAAGAACACAATTTTTTTTTAATGTCCAAACCAAAATCCGCCACCTTTGAAGTATACCATACCTATTAGTATCCTTTCCTCTTCGATAGTTCGCTTTTCGGATAGTGTGCTAACGTTGTGAGCCATTAACAATAGGGATAACCCTTGATTCCAATACTCCTTTTATGGATATTCAGTGACTCTAAGTAGCAACCGTCAATTGCGAGATTATTTACCTATGCATTCTTATCTCCTATCAAAAAAAATAGGAGCAACGTCAGAGTTGACTGTTTTGCGACTTCGTTTGTTCCCTTTCCATGCATGACCAGCTATCAGTTCAATATTTAATGCTATGCTGCCAGCTTCATCTTTGCATTGTTCAAAGGATTGCAGGATTATATTTTTTAGGGTCCGCCCTTGTGACGCACAATTCTTCCTGAATGCTGGCGACAAATACAAAAATCTCCTCATCTCTTTGTAAGCCCTACCCGGGTCAGAATACTTCAGGACGATATCGGATGAAGACAAAATCGGACTGTCAAAACCTAACCGAATGAGGGTATCACCCAAATCGTGTTTATCAACAAGCAATTCACAATTAGAGTCTTTTCCTAAACTCAATAACTTATCGTAAAAGTTGCGTAATGTCCCCGGTCCGAACGAGGCGAATGCAAACACTCCATCGTCACCCAAAACTCGCAAAACCTCCGAAAAAAGAAGTTCCGTGTCCTCGACAGGAAGAATAGGCAAAGCGAGAACACAGGAAAAAAAACCTGTGTCAAACGGGATCGTTTTATCTGTGTTTAGGTGAACAATCTTTTTATACAAGCCCTTGGTGAATAGCATATATTTTAGCCTTTGAAGAATATCCACCTTCGTTGCACAGTAGGTATTTATCAGCTTATCCTGATTTATTTTTGAAACCAGTCCAAGGTTGTAACGCTCTTTGAATTCTTTTGCTAACTTGTTGGTTGCAATCTGTTTTGAGATACTGGTTAAGCTTAAAAGCCTCTTCTTTTTAAAAAAGAGGTTCGAAATATGCTCCTCTAGAAAAGCCTTCTGTTCATTGTAAATCGGGTTTTCCTGTGAAAAGAAGAACTTATCTTTTCGCAGAAAATAGGAAGCCGAAGGACTTGAAGCAGTTTCTAGAGACATAAAAACACAAGACCAAAAAAGAATATTTCATTCATCTGAAGGCTCTCTTTTAAGCAGCGAGTTAAGTGCCTCTCTGGCATCTTTCTTTCTATCTAGTAAAAGACAGACTTCTCGTGTTATCGGCAAAGAAACCTTTAATGCCCTGCCGAGGGATAAAAGTTTCGGGGCATTAGAAACACCCTCAGCGACTTGGCCCAATTTAAATAAGATTTCCTCCAAACTGGCTCCAGAAGCTATCTCCTTTCCAACTTTCCGATTTCTCGATAATTCTCCTGTAGTTGTCAGAAATAAATCGCCGGCACCTGCTAACCCTAGAAAGGTATCTTTCTCTGCACCTAAGGCCACACCTAATCTTACCGTTTCAGCCATTCCTCGCGTGATCAATGATGCTCTAGCATTAAAACCTAGACTCAAACCGTCACAAACTCCGGATGCTATAGCGAGAACATTTTTCATGGCTCCAGATACTTCAACTCCGATATTGTCTGAGATTGCATAAACTCGCATCCCTTCACTGTTCATTACTATCGATAATTTTCGTGCCAAATTTAGGTCATCGCTGGAGCATGAAATTGCGAAAGGCAGACCTCGTGCAACTTCATTTGCAAAACTCGGCCCAGAAAGAATGCAAACATCGTTATTTGGAAAGTGCTGTTTAATGATTTCCGAAGGAAAATAATTTTTACCTTCGAAAAAGACAACTCCCTTACACAGAGAAACAAAAATTATATTTTGTAAATTAAACTGTTGAAGTTTTGAACATATTTGATAAAACCCTTTGGAGGGTGTAGCAAGAAATAAACACTTTGTTGCATCCTCTGGTTCGTTATTCAACCAGCTAATAAGCTCACCCAGATTAGAGGAGGCAGTTAAATTTTCAGACAACTGTATTTCAGGTAAGTAATCTCGATTAACCCTCGTCTCATTGACGAGCTTAGCCACCTCATCAGATCTACTCCAGAGCTTTACATTCGCGCCAGAGTCACGAGCAAGCCTTGAACTGATAGCGGTTCCCCAAGCCCCAGCACCCACAACTAAATGAGCAGCTTTCGTTTCAGCCATTAGTCTTTCAATGTGAATTACTCGATTTAATCGTTTTAATTGCTTACATTCTCGTTACTCTTTTTTAGTTTTTCCTGATAAAAAAGCTCCCAATTAATCTCAGTAAGATGCACCGGTGGAAAACTTGCTCTCTGTAAAGCATCCGCAATATTTGCCCTTAGATAGGGATAAACTATGTTAGGGCACGTAATGCCTTTTAAAAGCTTTCTTTGTGAGTCTTCGACATTTTTTATTTCAAAAATTCCCGCCTCCTCTCCTTCAATAAGAAACCCAACTTTTTCCCCTACTCGACAATTTACTGAACACTTTACGCTCACCTCAACCATATCGTTATCTAATTCCTGTTCATTAGAATCAACCTGGAATTCGAGTTTGGGGGGAGTATTGTCCAAAAATATTCCGGGCGCGTGCGGGATCTCCACAGAGAGATCTTTTAGGTATACTCGCTGTAAGTTAAACGAAGGGGCATCTGCCCCGTTTTCTGATTTTAAGGCGTTTTCCTCTGCCATAGCTTGATTCCTTCCTTTGTCCTTTATTTGCAACTTGCGTGAAAGCCCGCAATCGATTAAAAAAATTACTGCTCGTTTGAACGAACTGGAAGTCCGGCGTCAATCCAGCTGTCAATTCCGCCATCAAGGCAAAACACTTCTTCAAAGCCATTGTCCTTAAGTAGTTTTCCAACAACGGACACCGCATTTGCTTTATTACTCACCAAAATAATTGGTTTATTTTGGTTTTTTTTATCCTTAAACTTTTTTCTGTATTTATCAAACTCTTCTTTTTTTTTAAGCAAAATAGAAGACGGTATCCGCTCAGCTTGAGGAATAATGCCACCCGACAGATCATCATCCTCTCGTAAATCAATTAGAATGCCATTTTGTCGATTTAACATAGCTGTTGTTTCTGCCGTGCCCAGTTTTTTTACACCGATGTTTTTGGTCAGTAATGGCCAGACAAGAAGACCCCCGCTTATAAAAGCAATGCTAATTAAAAGAATATTTTCAAAAAAAAAATCCAAAAAGTGCTCCGCCGAACGAATCTGTTATTATAAACTCAAAAATCGTATGTCTGTGATACAAATACAGTGAATTCAATTTACAAAACCATAGATGACCGTAGTGTGATAATCATGAGGCATGGCCAGAGCGTATGGAACGAAAAAAACCTATTTACTGGTTGGGAAGACGCCGACCTTACTGAAATTGGAAAACTAGAAGCAAGGAAAGCCGGCCAATTATTGAAACAAATGAAGATGCGATTTGATATAGCCCATTGTTCTCTTCTCAGGAGAGCGATAAAAACCCTTTGGATAGCCCTGGAGGAGCTCGATCAAGAGTGGATTCCTGTTCGGAAAAATTGGCGTTTGAATGAAAGACATTATGGCCAATTGACAGGCTTGAATAAAATCGAAATGGAGAAAAAGCATGGCGCACCGACTGTAAAAAAATGGAGGAAATCTTACGATTACAAGCCCAACCCAATTGGCGAATCCAATTCTAACTGGAATGGATTAGATCAAAGGTACGCAGATTTAGAAAAAAACTTAATTCCAAAAAGCGAAAGTTTAAGAGAAACCCTCACAAGGGTAAAAGAATATTGGGATTCGGAGATATTGCAGGATCTTAGGTTAGGTAGGAGAGTTATCATCTCTGCCCATGGAAATTCTATTAGAGCTTTACTAATGTATTTAGAAAAAATTTCCGCTGAAGAGATTGAAGAGGTAAATATTCCGAGAGCAACTCCTATTAAACTTCAACTTGACGAATCTTTCCATGTTATTTCCCGGACTTTTTTGAGATAAAAAGAAACAAACGAAAAAAAATGCTGTCTCTAATTTGTAAAACCTATATAATTAGGGACCTATGATTGCATCCAGAGTAAATTTTAGATCTGCTGTATTAATATTGATGGGTCTCATCGCAGGGCTGATTTTGAGTATCGGTTTGGATGTATCCGCCGACAAGCCCTCGAACGGTTTGCCCATCGATGACTTGCGGAATTTTGCTAGTGTTTTTGGCACTATCAAAGCGAATTACGTTGATCGGGTGGAAGATAGTGACCTCATAAAAGGGGCGGTTAGTGGGATGCTATCTGGCTTAGATCCCCATTCAAGTTATCTTGATCCAGAGGCGTTTCGCGATTTACAGGTCGGAACTCAGGGAGAGTTTGGGGGGCTGGGGATAGAAGTCGGAACTCAAGACGGTCTGATCAAAGTTGTGGCACCAATTGAAGACACGCCTGCAGCTAGAGCGGGTATAAAAGCTGGCGACCTCATCACCAAAATTGATGACAAAGCAACCAAAGGCATGAGTTTAGGGGATGCCGTAAAGCTGATGAGAGGAAAGCCTAAAACTAAAATTAAACTTACAGTTTTGAGAGAAGGAGAAACTAGCCCCATTTCGATCGAAATAATTAGAGATATCATTCAGGTCACAAGCGTTAGGTCCAAACTGATTGAGCAAGATATAGGATTTTTGAGAATATCCCAGTTTCAGGAAAAAACAATTGGCGGCGTAGTTAAGAACTTCAACAAATTGGTTGAAACTGCAAAAACAAACAATACTCAACTAAAAGGGCTAGTTTTAGATTTACGAAACGACCCCGGAGGGTTGTTGAATGCTGCCGTGGGAGTATCGGCTGCGTTTCTTCAATCAGGAGTTAAAGTTGTATACACCAACGGCCGGCAGCCTGATTCAGTTAAAGAATTTTTTGCCCGCCCTGAGGATTACGCTCGATCATCTAATGATCCTTTAACATCCTTGAATCCATTAGCCAAAGATTTACCCATGGTAGTTTTGATCAACGGCGGATCTGCATCAGCATCCGAAATAGTTGCTGGAGCTTTGCAAGATTACAAGCGAGCAAAAGTACTCGGCACTCAGTCTTTTGGTAAAGGTTCGGTTCAGACCATACTTCCTTTATCTAATAACACCGCAATAAAGTTAACTACTGCCAGATACTTCACTCCATTGGGACAAAAAATTCAGGCTAAAGGTATAAAGCCCGATTTCTGGGTCGAGGAAACGGAGTCAGGAGATATTTTTGACCGGGATAGGGTACGTGAGGCAGATCTTTCTAGGCACCTAGATTCTAGCAAAAAATCCAGGAAAGTTAAGGAAGATGAAGACAAGTCCAGCGACTCACCAAAAACCCTGGAAAACCCAATTGAATTTGGCTCTGAGAGAGACTTTCAACTAAAACAGGCTATAAATTTGTTAAGGGGGCTTCCAGTAAAAACAGACGACGTACCAGAAAAATTCTCTTAGCAACCGGCTTTCGCGTTTAAAAAAGTGAATGGGTGATGAGAATTTTCTTTTACGAAACAGTAGACACCTACTACTCAAGGAGTTCAGCGAAAGCTCAATTGAAGTCCTATTGAAATCCCGTATCCTCATTGTAGGGGCAGGGGGACTGGGGTGTCCGGCAGCATTGTATTTAGCCACCGCTGGGGTAAAAAACATAAGATGGGTTGACCCTGATAAGGTCGAAATCAGTAATCTTCCTCGTCAGATATTGTTCAGTGAAAAAGACGTAAATGTTCCGAAAGTAATTGTCGGAAAAAAGATGCTAAATAACATTGTTCCAGCAGTAAATGTAGATGCTATCGAGGAAAAAGCCGACGAAACTAACTTAGGCAAACTAATTTCAGGCTGTAACATTGTTTTGGATTGTACAGACCGGTTTAAAACTCGCCACATTATCAATAAGTATTGCGTAGAAAATAAAGTACCGCTCGTTATTGGGTCAGCTGTCGGCTGGTCTGGTCAACTTATGGTGGTGAATTCCTCAGAACAAAACACAGCTTGTTACGCCTGTGTATTCGAGGAGAACCCAGAATTCACAGACGATCCATGCGGTGCATTTGGTATTTTTAGTCCGCTAGTAGGTACTGTTGGTCTGCTGCAAGCAGGAGAAGCGATCAAAACATTATTAAAAATCAATCAAACAACTGGAAAGCTACTTCTGCTTAACGCACTTTCATTAAACTTTGATCGAATAAATTTGACTAAAAATATGAATTGTAATGTGTGTTCATAACTCAATAATTCAGAGAAGGATGCAAATAATTCAACAAAGTCTTCGTGATATTTTTATAAGCTCTTTTATCGTTAATACCGAAAAATCAACGTACCTCGGACGAATAAAAATTTGTTTAGCATGAACTTGCCCTTTGTTAAAATGTTCGCGCATCCAAACTGTTTTAAATCCCATATATTTTGCTGTCCTTAAATTCGCCAAGGTGTCGTCAACCAGAATATGATGGGGTTTTTTTGCTCCAGTCTTATCCAAGATACGTTGCCATAATAATCTGGCGGGTTTGCACCGCAATTGACTATTTATCCACATACCTTCTAAAGCAAAGACTTCATCAAAATATCTTAGTAATCCGTTTTTCTTCAAAACTCCAACAGCATAATTTTTTGGGGAATTAGTTACAATATATTTTCTACCGATCAAACTGCCCAAGACTTTCCCTACGTAGGGGTTAAACTTAATATACAGTTCAAAACATGGTAAGTGATGTGAAAAACTAAGAAATGGTTGAAATGAAACACCGTGCCGTTCTTGCATACCTTTTGCTGTAGTACCGTACCTTTGCCAATATTCCACTCGCAATCTGTTTGCTTCTTCAAAACCGATTGATAATTCATTTTGTATGAATGATGTCATACGAGAATTAATAGTTGACATAACCTTTCCTCCTGAGAAGAAAAGTGTGTCATCTAAATCAATCAACCATACAATTTTACTGTTAGCTCTTTTTAAAAACACGCAATCAAGCCCGAATCATCGTGCCGATTCCGCTGTCAGTTAAAACCTCGAGAAGAAGACTATTTTCAACACGTCCGTCGATAATGTGAACCGCTTCCACACCGAGCTCCGATGCCCGCAATGCAGCTTCAACTTTTGGTATCATCCCTTCACTGATAGCCTTTTTTTCAATCAAATTTCTTATAGTTGGCCCATTCATCTCTGGAATCAGATTTCCTTCTCCATCTAATACTCCAACTGTATTAGTCATAAGAATTAACTTTTCTGCCTTGAGGTATTCTGCTAATTTTCCAGCTACTATATCAGCATTTATATTATATGTTTCACCTTTTTTACCAGATGCAATAGGAGCAACCACTGGTACAAAATTATCACCCATAAGTGTGAGCAATAAATCTGTATTAACGCTATCAACATCGCCAACTAGTCCAAAATCAACAGAAACATTATCGTTAGTTCTTTTTGCTTTCTTTTTTCTAGCCTTGATTAAATTACCATCTTGACAAGTTAAACCGACAGCATTCCCTCCCGATTGATTTATTAATTCAACTACTTCTTTGTTAACGTTACCCGCCAAAACCATTTCAACTACATCTAATGTTTCCGAGTCTGTAATTCTGGTTCCCTCAAAAAAATTTACGGGTATTCCTAATTTTTTCAAGTGTTTCTCTATGTGGGGACCTCCCCCATGAACAACTAAAACTTTTATGCCCACGGAATTTAACCATGTCACATCATGAGCAAATGACAGAATTAGATTTTTATCCGTTAAAGCGCTACCGCCAAGTTTGACAACTACAACCTTATTGTTAAATTTTTTAATGTATGGGAGAGCCTGAGATAAAATCGTGGCTTTTCTTTTTGCAGTTATTTTAGAGTTGGCACCATCATATAGAGGATTATTTTCACTAACGGGTTCCAATTCTAAGTATCTCCAAATTGTTTTTGACGTTTTTCTCTTCGCTGTTGAGCCTCTAAAGAAAGTGTAGCTGTGGGCCTAGCTAATAATCTTTCCAGGCCAATTTCTTCGCCAGTTTCCTGGCAATATCCGTACTCCTTTTTGTCTATTCTCATAATTGCTTCTTTTATTTTTTTTAGAAGTTTTCGCTCTCTATCTCTCGTTCGTAATTCAAGAGAGTGCTCCTCTTCTATGCTTGCTCTATCAGCAGGATCTGGAACAAGAGATGTTTTACGTAAATGCTCTGTTGTTTCATCAGCATTTTGCAGGAGCTCATTTGCTAATGACTCTAACCTGTTTTTAAAAAACTTGAGCTGACTCTCGCTCATGTAATTATCCGGAGCGTCCAGAAGTAACTCGTTTTCTGTAAGAATGTTATCTTTTCTTTTCATTTACTACTACCAGGCAAAACAGCCTAACTTTTAATTGTTAATGATAATCTAATTCAAATATAGAGACTAGCATTGTTTGAGAATTCAATACACTCAATAGCTATTTTTTTTCTTCGCTCTAGGATGACTTCTATCGTAAACTTCTGATAGAAATTGGTAATCAAGTTTTGTATAAATTTGAGTGCTTGTAACATTGGCATGTCCCAGAAGCTCTTGAACAGCTCGCAAGTTTTTGCTTGACTGTAAGATATGACTGGCGAATGAATGCCTCAACATATGCGGAGTAATAGATAATCTCGATCTTGACTGAAGTGAATGAATACTAAACCGTCTTTGCACGCCTCTAACAGATAATCTTTTTCCAAACCTGTTAACAAAAAGTGGCTTACTCTCTTTGGTACAACTCCCTTCGCCAATTAAAACTTGCTCTCTGCATTGTAACCAAGCTTCAATTGCATCTTTTGCTTTCTCTCCGATTGGTAACCTACGCCATTTTGCACCTTTTCCGAGGACTTCAACCTCCATTTTCTCAAAGCTTAAACTACCCAAACTTTTTTTCCCGGCAGGTTCATCGATGCTAACCAACTCAGAAACTCTAACCCCAGATGAATACGTTAACTCAAAAATTGCTACGTCTCTGTAGTCAATCCATGATTTTATTGATTTCTTCCTTTGTAAAAAAAACGAATCAATTTCATCCACAGAGAGTGCTTTCGGAAGTAAATTAGGTAAGCGGGGACCCTTTATGTGACTTATACTTATCTTGAGTTTAGGGTCCTTCGAAACTATTTCCAACCATGAAAACCACTTTCGCAATGTCGACAGATGACGGCTCAGCGATCTATCGGATAGTCCAGTTTTTCTGAGCTCCGCTATGTACTCGAGAACAAAACTCTCTGTAAAAACTTTCTCGTAAGACAGATTTTCCTTACTATGCCCATAGGCAAGAAAACGGCTTAAATCACTCTTGATTGATCTAATAGTATTTGCAGAACCAGCCCGATAATTACCCATCAAACTCTTAAGATATTCATCAAGTAATTTATCAAACCGATTATCAAGTCGAGTCACAGCCTTCATTTTTCTAAAACAATAGAGGATGAAAATTCAGATATGAAGTTCAAAAAATATGTCCCTAAGTTCTCATCAAACCTCCTTGCCTCTGTCGACGCCAAAACCAATGCGCCCTGAACATATCTCCCATTAGTTCTGCTTAATGGCAACACTGCCATGCCAGCGTACTCTGCTCCAGAACCTCTTGCGTGGCTAAATTTTCCTTTCTTAATAAACTTTTTCCAATATACTATCTCGCTGTTAGAACTCGTAATCAAAGATGCTTTTAACTTTCTTATAGTGCGAGATAGCTCTGAATATTTACCAGGAAATTTTTCCCTCGATGCAAGTTCTTCTGAGCCCTTTAAATCTTTGAGTAAAAGAATAGAAACAATATCCAAATTAAAACTTTCACGAGTTATTCTAAGAAAACTTGAAATATCCTTTTTCTTTGAGGTATGAGATACAACTTTGATAACCCACTCAAAAATTTTATTAAGTGTTTCATGATTTTTTGCAGCAATTTCTTTGAGTGAGCAAAGCTCTTTTCTGTTTTCTTCCAGCAATTTTCGCAGTAGTTTATTCTGCTTCTCAAGTAATGACACAGAGCCTCGAGTGTTTGGATGAGATAATTTAAGGAGGCATAATAAGTCTTCATTTCTGAGAAAAAAATCTTTTTCACCTAACAAAAATTCTCTGACTTTTTGCTCCTCTATCGAACTTTTCACATTAATCTCTATTTCGGCAACGTTGCGATATGTTAAACATAAAACTCTCCATCAAAAACTGTGGTTGCTGGGCCCGACAATAGAACAGGAGACAGTAAATCACCATCCCACTTGACAAACAATGAACCCTGGCGCATTTTGACCTCTATTAGCTCATTTGCGGGTAGAGATTCATTTAAAATCCCAGACACAACTGCTGCGCAGGCACCGCTTCCACATGCATCAGTCTCTCCCACTCCCCTTTCAAAAACTCGCAATGTCAACACACTTCTACTTTCTTTTTTGCAAAATTCTATGTTTACGCCGTTGTGAAAGGCTTTCGCCGCATTTATCATCTCAAATATTTGTTTTAGTCTAAGATTTTTATTAACCGCTTCCCAACAAACCCCGTGAGGATTACCCATAGAAACTAAATAAAGATTTGTCGAGAAGTCTTCAGTCAACTTTATCTCATAAGAACAATATTTCCCTTTTCCAATCTTTTTAGAGATAGTTGAATCAAGTCCCACATCGGCCGGCTGAGTACCATGGATTTTTAAACTTACGGTAAAATCCTTGTTATTTTTCGATTGGACAGAAAGCTCATTTTGCTGGGCTACCAATATCAAATTGCTATCTGTCCAAAAACCTTTATCAAATAAAAATTTTTTAACGCATCTCGCTCCGTTACCACACTGCTCAACTTCTCCTCCATCTGCGTTGAAGATTTTATATTGAAACTTTTCTTCCGAATTATCCAATTTTTTGACAAGTAAAATTTGGTCTGCTCCGATCCCCCTTTTCCTATCGGCCAGTCTCCTAATCTGGCTTTTTTTAAAATTAAATATTTCAGAAATTACTGCGGTCTCATAGATTACTATGAAATCATTTCCCAAACTCTGCATTTTAGAAAACTTAATTTTCTTCATAAATTATCTACAAATTCACTACTTAGGCATTTTAAATCTGTCATATCCCCACAAATACTCCTCAGGGTGTTTATAAATAAGTTGCTCTATTTTCCTGTTTAATTCTATTAAACTTTTGTCTTCGTCTGTACTTTTATCAAATTTCTGATTCCAAATTTCAGCCGAAAACTTCCATCCTTTTGAACTTTTAACACAGCTAACCCATGCTATCGGCGCAGATGTAAGTTTTGCGAGTCGAATTACTAATGTATTAGTGTATGCCAGCTTTGCAAAAAAAGGAGTCCACTTCCCTGCTCCACGATCAGGAACCTGGTCAGGCAAAATACCTATGCAATTTCCACTTTTTAAAAATTTTATTAATGATTTCACTCCTGAATAATTTGTCTTTACCATATTTACGTTTTGGTGATCTCTAAAATACATTAATAATTCATTTAAGTCCTCCCGTTTTGGAGGTCGATACATTACTGTCAAGGGCATAAATTGACTAACAACTCTCGGAGCTAATTCAAAGGAACCTAAGTGCGGCGTTAAACAGATGAGCCCTTTACCCAGTTTAATTGTTTCTCGAATTACATCAACACCTTTTGTCTCAACTAACGATGTTATGTCCGGCTGTGTCCATATCTTTGTTGTTTCAAAAAAAACCTCTCCAGAATTTCCAACAGCTTTTAAAATTGAACATTTCTCCATCCTACCTTTTTCGTCAGCTTTTTTCGCCTGAAGCCAATTGTCTTCAAAATGCTTACGATATCTTCTCGAAAAAACCCACATCAACAAGCCAAAAGATTTACCAAGCCATCTTATAAACGGCAACGGTAATACTCCAAAAAGTTTGAAACTAATTTTAATGAAGGCTATAGTGTTGTTTTTCAAATTATAATAAGTAGAAAATTTCTCTTATTATCTTACAACCAAAAAAGGTAAAAAATGGCAGATTCGTACCTATTTACTTCTGAATCAGTTTCAGAAGGACATCCAGACAAGGTGTCTGATCAAATCTCGGATAATATTCTTGACGCAATACTTGAACAAGATCCGAACGCAAGAGTTGCGGCTGAAACATTATGCAACACTGGACTTGTTTTGCTTGCTGGAGAAATTACAACCACTGCGGATGTTGATTTTATTCGTATTGCTAGAAATACACTTAAAAAAATTGGATATGATAATACCGATTTTGGAATTGACTACAAAGGCACATCTGTTTTAGTGGCATACGATAAGCAAAGTGTTGATATTGCACAAGGAGTAGACAAAGATCCTACTGAAGATTCTGCTGATCAAGGTGCCGGTGATCAAGGTTTAATGTTTGGATATGCTTGTAGCGAAACCAAAAATTTAATGCCGATTGCTATAGATACGGCTCACCAACTTGTCTTAAGACAAGCTTATTTAAGAAAAAACAACAAAGTGGATTGGTTAAGACCTGATGCGAAATCACAAGTAACGGTTAAATATGACAATGACCTTCCTGTAGCAATTGATACTGTTGTGTTATCAACCCAGCATGCACCGGAAGTTGAACAAAAAATGTTAGAGGAGTATGTAATCGAGGAGGTAATAAAACCTTGCTTGCCGCAGCACTTATCAACAGAAAATATAACTTATCTCGTTAACCCTACCGGGCGATTCGTTGTGGGAGGACCTCAAGGTGACTGTGGCCTTACTGGCCGCAAAATTATTGTGGATACATACGGTGGAGCGGCTCCACACGGAGGTGGAGCATTTTCAGGAAAGGATCCCTCCAAAGTTGATAGGTCGGCAGCATACGCTGCTAGATATGTTGCGAAAAATATAGTGAGAGCCGGGCTGTCAGAAAAGTGTTTAGTACAACTAAGTTATGCAATAGGAGTGGCAAATCCCACTTCCATACACGTTTCTACCATGGGAACCGGAGCAGTACCCGATTCATTAATCGAAGGTGCGGTAAGAAAAATTTTCGACTTACGGCCTAGAGGAATTATTAACATGCTAGATTTATTGAAACCTATCTATGGAAAGACGGCAGCATACGGTCATTTTGGAAGGGAAGAACAAGGCTTTAATTGGGAATCAACTGATAAACAAGAAAAATTAAAAGAATTTTGCCTTTAAATTATTAAAGAATTGTTGAGGTATTCCGATCGCCAAACAGTTAGCTTATTATAAATATTTAATATTTACAATATTTCAGTTTAACGGTAAACTTCTAGGTTTGGCTAAGGAGCGCTGCGAGATGAAACTCCCAGGCTTAGTCAAAATTCTATAGAAATAACGGCGCTCATCTTCATATGGAGGTGTTATGAGTGCTGTTTTAAATAGCAACAAAAAGAGTGATTACGTCATAGCTGATTTATCCCTAGCTGGTTGGGGCAGAAAAGAAATTAGCATAGCGGAGACTGAAATGCCTGGCTTAATGGCAATACGCAGAGAATTTTCCGCTAGCAAACCTCTTGCAGGTGCCCGAATTTCAGGGTCCCTACACATGACTATTCAAACTGCCGTTCTCATCGAAACATTAACAGATTTAGGGGCTGAAGTTAGATGGGCTTCTTGTAATGTTTTTTCAACTCAGGACCATGCTGCAGCCGCTATAGCTCAAGTCGGAGTTCCAGTATTCGCAAAAAAGGGAGAATCCCTAACCGAATATTGGACTTATACGCATAAAATATTCGAGTGGGGCAGCGATCAGACTAGTAACATGATTCTTGATGATGGCGGCGACGCGACCATGTTACTGCATTTAGGCTCAAAAGCTTCGAAGGATATTGGTGTTCTTTCGAGCCCTGGCAATGAAGAAGAAGAGGCTTTGTTTGAATCTATAAAGAAAAAATTAGAAGTTGACCCAGAATTCTATGACAGAAATTTAAAGACCGTGATTGGTGTAACAGAAGAGACAACCACGGGCGTTTTGCGTCTAAATGAAATGTCTGCAGAAGGAAGTCTTGCCTTTAAAGCTATAAACGTTAACGACTCAGTAACAAAAAGCAAGTTCGATAACCTCTACGGTTGCAGGGAATCTCTTGTCGACGGTATCAAGAGGGCAACTGACGTTATGATTGCGGGAAAAGTGGCGGTTGTTTGCGGTTATGGTGACGTTGGAAAGGGTTCCGCACAAGCATTGAAAGCTTTGTCCGCGCAAGTTTGGGTTACTGAAGTTGACCCCATCTGTGCGCTCCAAGCAGCTATGGAGGGCTACAAAGTAGTAACTATGGAATATGCTGCTGATAAAGCTGACATTTTTGTTACCGCAACGGGAAACAAATCAGTAATCAGCAGAAAGCACATCGAAGCGATGAAAAATGAAGCTATCGTTTGTAACATTGGCCATTTTGACAATGAGATTGACGTTAGCGATTTAGAAGATTTAAAGTGGGAAGAAATCAAGCCTCAAGTTGATCATGTAATCTTTCCAGATGGTAAAAGAGTAATATTATTAGCCAAAGGTAGGCTTGTTAACTTAGGTTGCGCGACAGGGCATCCTAGTTATGTGATGAGCTCCTCTTTTGCTAATCAAGTCTTGGCCCAAATCGAGCTATTCTGTAATCCAGACAGGTATGCTTCAGGCAAAGTTTACGTTTTACCTAAGCATTTGGATGAAAAAGTTGCTCGTTTGCATCTAGAATCTATCGGGGCGGAGCTAACTGAGCTATCCCAGGAACAGGCCGCTTACATTGGAGTAGATGTTTCTGGTCCATACAAGGCTGAGGCTTACAGATATTAATGTTGGAATTAAGCGTGGAGTTCTTTCCCCCTAAAACGGGGGAAGGAATATCTAGGTTTAACAAGGCAGCGGACGAACTTGTCCCTATTGGCTTCAGCTTTGCGTCTGTTACTTATGGGGCAGGAGGTTCCACCAGGGAAGGCACCCTAACTGCTGCGAGAGAGTTAAAAAAAAGGTTTAAAGAAGGAGTGCCTCATGTTTCGTGCTACGGCTCTGACAAGGCATCGATCTTCGAATTACTAAAAACTTATTCAAATGATGGGTTTTCCAGGCTAGTAGTTTTGCGAGGAGATCTACCATCGGGATACGGTGGTCTGGGGGAATTCAAAAATGCAGTTGACCTTGTCCGATTTGTCAGGCGAGAGTTCGGAGACCAATTTAAAATAGAGGTTGCTGCGTACCCTGAAAAGCACCCTCAATCCACCAGTTTCGAACAAGATATCGACTATTTCGTTGAAAAAGTCAACGCTGGAGCAGATGGGGCAATAACTCAGTATTTTTATAATTCGGACGCTTATTTTTCATTTGTTGATGAGGTTCAATCGCGTGGAGTAAGTGTTCCAATCGTTCCAGGTATTATGCCAATCACTAACTTTAGTCAACTCGCGAGGTTCTCTGACTCTTGTGGGTCTGAGATTCCAAAGTGGATAAAGCATCGCTTATCTGATTTCGGAGATGATAGAGTAAAAATTTATCATTTCGGAATAACCGTAGTAACCAGACTGTGTCGAGACTTAATAAGAGCTGGGTGTCCAGGGTTACATTTCTATTCAATGAATCAATCTAAACCAATAATCGATATTTTATCTGGGATTGAGTTCACTACAGATGGATAAAATTATTGTTAGTGTAGGCTTATTTTTTTTTTTAAACCTTACGACAATACAGACTAGTAACTCCTCCAATTCAGACGTTGATCACTTAAAAAACCTTATAAACCAAAAGCAGTTTAACAAACTGGAAAAACTAAAAGGAAAGATTGATTCAGATGTCTTAACTCGATGGGTAGATTATGAAACGCTTCTCCATGCCATTAAGACAAAACCTGTTACGCCATTCGTTGAAAAAAGGTTGCACGAGTTCATCAAGGAAAACCCAGACCACCAGTTTTCAGATAATTTGATAAACAGTTATATAAAAGAGCTAGATAAGGTTATTCGAAAATCTGAGCACTTAAAAAATAAAGTGATGAATCTTCCAAACGCTAGTTTCAAAGACACTCTTACCTCAGTGACCTGTTTAAAAAATACTGGGCTAGAAATCGACCCAGAAAAGTTCAGGCAACTTGTCGTAGAAAACGAGACATCCATAGGATGCCAGTGGCTAGTAAAAGAATGGCTATCAAAAAAAAGAATGGGATCAAGGTTTTATATTGATCGAGCAAGATATGCCGCAAATAGCGGAGACTTAAAGTTTTCTCTACAAATCCTCGATCTACTGAAGAGAAGATTTGGTAAGAACGTTGTTGAAGCCAATGAATCACTTGTTGTGAAAATTATCCATAAATCTAGGCGAAATAGTCGGGGAGCATACAGATTATTCAAAAACAATGAGAAAAAATTTAGTAGCCAACAAAAGTCTTATTTGGCCCTTCAATTAGGGACCGCATTTTTTGGCATCACGCACTCAAAATCCTGGAATCTTTTAATTCAAGGACTTGATTCGGTCGCACAACATCCCTCTAGCACCTTAGAGATTGTTGCTAGAATGGCTCTAAGAAAAGGAGATTTTAAGGTCTTCTACCACGCATACACAAGCTTTCCAGACGAAACGAAAAAAAAGGATAACTGGAAGTATTGGGAGGCAGTAGGATTATATAAAAAAGGGCAATTTAGTAAGGCGAAAGAACAATTTCATGATCTAACGGATAAGCAGAATTTTTACGCCTATCTCGCTATTTCTCAGGTAAATAAAAGTAAAGAGCACAAGACCAACAATCGTTCCTTCGTCTTAACCAACCCCATACTGAGCGAAAATAATATTTCTTGGGCAAAAAATAATTACCTCAAGGACATTCTAAAGTTATTTAAGTCGCAAACTTTTTCCATAGCGCTTCCCGAGTGGAGGTTTTTTATTAAAGACTTCTCAACTCATGAATTGTTGAGTTTGGCATCGTATTTATCGGATGTAGAAATATATGACCGGAGTATTTCAGCAGCAATTTACAGTCAGGCAAATATAGGGTTCAAGTTCAGATATCCCCTTGTGTATAAGGATGCTGTCATTAAAGCTTGCAAAGGAAATAACGTTCCTCCATGGCTTGTGATGGGATTGATTAGACAAGAGTCACGATTTAACAAAGAAATTAAATCATCCGCTGGCGCAATTGGATTAATGCAAATTTTACCCAAGACAGCTTTAGAAACATACACCAAAAATAAAGGTGAACTAAATTTGACTAGTTCAACTCAAAATATTTACATAGGAACAAAATATTTAAGTAAACTCTTAAACCAATTTAATAGCTCTATTCCTCTTAGTTTAGCTGCTTATAATGCGGGTCCTTCTAGGGCAAAGAAATGGTATGCAGATTTCAACAAATACAATACAAGTCCTGCCATGTTTATTGAATCAATTCCCTTTAAAGAGACAAGAGAGTATGTCCAAACGGTCATTATTAGTAGCGCAATCTACGAAGAACTATTTGCAGATATAATGCTGGAGAGGAGAATTGAAAAAAAGAATGTTATTTCAAATGTTAATGAGATTTTAAGTAAACTTTAACTATAAGAGCCAATAATGCTAAACGATAACAGAAAAACTATTTCAATTATTGGCGGGAGCGGGTTTATCGGAAAAGCTCTCGCAACGTCTCTCTCGAAAAATGGTTTCTTAGTCAATGTGTTAACTACTAAACGAATTAATGCTAGACCAATTTGGATGCTCTCTAACGTAAATGTTCTTGAGTTCACTAATGACCAGATTAGTATTAGCAAAGCTGTTCAAGGAAGCGATGTTGTTGTTAATTTGGTTGGCCGACTACATTCAAAAAAGGGGTACCCATGGGGAAAGGATTTTGATGAGGCGCATGTCAAACTAGTACAGAATATGGTTATGGCATGTAACGATCAAAATATTAAAGAAATCATACATGTTAGTGCACTAGGAGTATCAGAATCTGCTCCGTCCGAATATCTCAGATCGAAATATGCCGCTGAGAAAATTCTCGAGAAGTTCAAAGGTAAGTCAGTCATATTGCGTCCTTCGGTTGTATTTGGGGCAGGAGATTCATTTTTGAACCTTTTTGCAAAACTGCAAAAGTATTCTCCGATAATGCCTATGGCGTTGACAAAGACGCAATTTCAACCGATTTATATAAACGATCTTATTGAAATAATTTTAAGATGCGTCAACATGATTAAAAAGAAAAAAATTGATACCTATGAATGTGTTGGGCCCGAAATCTTTACACTATATGAAATTATTAAGTTTTCAGGGATTTATTCAGGAAG
This sequence comes from Betaproteobacteria bacterium, assembly GCA_028139135.1. GTDB lineage: Bacteria > Pseudomonadota > Gammaproteobacteria > Burkholderiales > Burkholderiaceae_A > UBA7377. The sequence continues at coordinate 3,329 of JAOINB010000011.1, read as the reverse complement.
AAAGGCAATGGTTATACCATTGCCGAAATTTATAGGATTAATTCAAGCGTTTATTTTGGAAAAAATGCCTGGTCCAACTTTGATGTCAAGAGACAACATAGCTTCAATGAGTGTTCCATCGATTGCCACCAAAAACAAAGAATTAGTTTTCAAACTCGAGCATCCCACGAGTATCCATAAAGTTGCTCCTAAATTTCTGTCAAAGAGCAAATAGAGTGAAAGATCTAGTCGGCTTGTGTCCTAAAAAAGGAGACGATTCTTTTTTCAAAACACTTCCTAATACCATCCGTATTTATTGCGTGGGCGGCGCCGTGAGGGATTTTCTACTTGGTAAAAGTTTTTCAGATAAAGATTTTGTTCTTGTTGGGGCCGACTTTAACTATTTAAAAAAAAAAGGACTAAGAGCTGTAGGAAAAAATTTCCCAGTATTTTTACACCCAAATACTAATGAAGAGTTAGCTTTAGCTAGAAAGGAAAAAAAGCAAGGAGTTGGCTATAAAGGATTCGTTTTTTTTACAGGCAAAGAAGTTTCCTTAAAAGAAGATTTGAGACGAAGGGATTTTACGATAAATGCCATGGCTGTAGACGAGTATGGAAACTTGCATGATCCATTTGGAGGAAGAAAAGATTTATCTACTAAAACTATAAAACATGTAAGTCCAGCGTTTGTAGAAGACCCTCTGAGGGTAATACGATTAGGTCGATTTCTTTCTCAACTTACCGAGTTTAAGGTTCATGAGGATACACTTAAGTTATGCGAAGAGATTGTAAAAAGTAGGGAAATACTAACTTTATCTAAGGAGCGAATTTGGACTGAAATTTCTAAAGGTTTTAGAGCCCATAAACCTATTAATATGGTCAATTTTCTTTTGAGTTGCGGCGCTTGGAAAGAAATCACTGGATCTTCTTACCTTAGTAAAAAACTCAAAGCATTTCTTAAAAGTGTAGAAACTAATAAAGTCTCACTTGAATGGATAGCGGCTTACATATTTCAAGATAAGGAATTAGGAAAGGTTCACTGTACCTTTCCAAAGAGAGTTCACGCTGCTATAAATATATTGAATAGAACAAAAGTCTGTCGCGAAAGTTATATTGACGCGCACACTAATTGTATTGGTAACTATGAACTCATTTTAGATATTTTTGAAAAAGCAGATCTATTTAGAAACCCTACCAATTTAGCGGACTTACTGTATGTTTCTTTTTACGATCACCCAAAACAAAAAAACATTTTGAGTAGTTGCTTCGAATTTTTGTCACAAGTTTCTTTAAAACCGATTATTGATTCAAATCATAAAAAAATAGAAATGAAATCGCTGATTAGGGAGTATCGATTGGAAAAATTACGAGAATTTATGCTCTTGAATTATTCTTGAATACATGACAAAAAAGAAATGATTGTCCCATTTCATTGTCTGATATAAGTTTTTGCAAATTACCAACTTCCTTTATCATCTCATGACCTTTAGTCAAAAAATCTTGATTGCGTGAAAAATGATCTAAAACACCCGAATCAATCAACCAGGCAGCTTGGCTCTTTAGGTGAAAGTAACAATCATTTTGGTCCAAAAAAAATTCTGATAGCTGTGAAAAATCTACTAGGTATGTTAGGTCCTGACTGCCAACGTTCTTTAGGCACTCATTCAGTTTCGAAGTCTGAGTATGTTTAAAAAATGCTGTGACATTACTTTCAATTCGATTATCGCTATCTAACTCATATCGTTCTAATCCATAGTCCGAGATAATCAATTCGCCATAACTAAGTTTGCCCATCAAAATTTTTAACCAACGCTCTGTATGAAAACAAATATCCAACATTCTTGGAGTTGTCCATAGGTACCCATTTTCCAATGCTTGGTTTTTACGGTATAACACCTTTTCTATCAACTTATCATCAGCTAACTGATTTTGAAATTCCAAATCGCCTTCATGGTTAATTCTTATGCCTAGTTCTAAAATTTCATCGGTGGGTTGCCACAGTGCAACTTTAACCGGAAAAGAATCAATAATTTCACTTGCGATTACCAACCCGTTAATAGGGTCAATATCAGTACTGATAGCAAACTCTTCACGATCAACTTGAACAAGTTTCCACTCTAGAATGTTATTAGCTTTAAGATAAAGAGATTCATCATGTCGCTTGAGAATATCTGCGATTTTATTTTTCTGAAATTCAATAAAACTCTGACTTATTTCTAGCATTTCATATTTTTTTGGTAAGATACCTTGATCAAAAAGCTCAATAAGAATTTTAGCCGCCAACTCTCCAGTACCAGGACCATATTCTCTAATTGCAAATACTTCCTTGTCAATGTTGGAGGTTTTGCTGATAATTCCTGCGTAAATGTCTGCATACGCCCTAGCCATCCAGTGGCCTAAAGATGCAGACGTTACATAGTCACCAGATGGTCCGAAAGGCAATCCAGACAAACTAGTATTCTTCCTCATGTAATAACTATCGTCATTGCCATATAGACATTCGAACATAAAGCTATCGAAAGGGATCCATCCTCCCTTTTTTTTAATAAAATTCTTTAAATTTTGTAAAACCATATTGTTTGCAATTTTTTACATGTAAACTAAAAACAATGAATAAAACATGCATCATAACTGGAGGAGCAAAACGGATTGGAAAAGAGTTATGTAGAAAGCTCGCAGCCAGCGGTTGGAATATTGTAATCCACTATAATCAATCTCATCAAGAAGCAAAAGAGTTAGAGGCAGAAATTTTAAAAATGGGTGTTAAAGCTAAAATCTTTAGAGCTAGCTTCCCTTTGGAAAATGGGAAGGAATACAAAAGAATTCTTGAAGAAATATTTTCTGAGTTAGGATCTGTAGATATGCTTGTAAACAATGCCTCAGAATTTCAATATGATTGCCCAAAATCAGTCTCAGATATAAATTTAATTTCTGCTTATAATTGCAACTGTGTTGTCCCAATATTGTTTACTAGGGCACTATTCGACATAAATAAAAACCATTCCAAACAATCATTGGTGATAAATATTTTGGATCAAAAAGTTTCAAACCCGAATCCAGATTTTTTCTCGTACACTCTTTCCAAATATGCTTTATATCAGGCAACGAAACTAATGGCTCTCGAGATGGGACCGACACTTAGGATAGTCTCACTCTCCCCTGGAATTACTTTGCAGTCAGAGCATCAGAGTAAAATAAATTTCGACCATGGGCACAAGAAGACCCCACTTGGGCGTTCAAGCCTTCCTGAAGACATAGCCAGTGCAGTTATTTGGTTAGAGGCGAATCCTGCGATTACCGGTATAGATTTAATTGTCGACGGAGGTCAACATCTTGCCCCTTCAAATAGG
>JAOINB010000010.1 GCA_028139135.1 Betaproteobacteria bacterium | reverse complement strand
ATTTGTATGACAGGCAACAAAAACATGGTCTGAAGTTGTATGTTAAGCGCGTGTTCATCATGGATGATGCGGAGCAGCTGCTTCCAAATTACTTGAGGTTTGTCAAAGGAGTTGTAGATTCGAGTGATCTACCATTAAATATTTCACGAGAAATTTTACAGGAAAGTCGTGACATAAAATCAATTCGCGATGGCTGTACGAAAAGGGTTTTAAATATGATAAGTGACCTTTCAGAGAAGTCTGCTGATAAATTTTTGGATTTTTGGAAGGAATTTGGACAGTGTTTGAAAGAAGGTTTTGGTGAAGATTTTTCAAACAAGGAAAAGCTAGCCAAACTTGCTCGTTTTAACAGTTCAACGCAAAATAGCGAAAATGATTTAGTTTCTCTTGATGATTATATTGCTAGGATGAAACAGGGACAGGAAAAGATTTATGTGATTACTGGGGAATCTACTCAGGCTGTTCTTTCTAGCCCGCACCTTGAAATATTTAAGAAGAAGGATATAGAGGTATTGTTATTGACAGATAGAGTTGATGAGTGGGTATTAAATTTCCTTAATGAATATGAGGGGAAACCTATTCAGTCAATTACCAAGGGAGCACTAGATTTAGATAAAATTGAATCTAACGAGACAAAAGACTCAGAACGCGAAAATGTGGACAAATCTAATAAATTCAAGGTAGTTATCGAAAAGGCAACTAAGGTGCTAGGGAGTTTGGTGAAGGAAGTTCGGTTAAGTAATAGATTGACAGACTCTGCATGCTGTTTGATATCCGATGAGCATGATGTAAGCGGACATTTAGAACGTCTTTTAAAATCTGCTGGACAAAATATTCCTGAGCGCAAGCCTATCTTAGAAATTAACCCAAATCACCCATTAGTAGAGCAATTAATTAACGAAAGTGAGCAGGGAGGAGGAAATATAGTGGGCGCAGACGGTTCGAATGTTTCTGATGGAATTACGGATAAATTTAGCGATTTGATATTAGTATTGTTTGATCAAGCATTGCTAGCTGAGGGAGGGCAAGTTCAAGATCCTTCACTTTTTGTGAAAAGACTTAATGGTTTTCTCTTAGATGGATTACGCAAAAAGTCTGTCTGAAAGTGGTAAACTATAAGGAAGGGGTTGTCGACCATCGTTTTCGGGGACTATTAAAAAATGGGAAATTTCTGGTATAAAAATTTTAAACGATTTTCTTTGGGTTTTTTTGGGCTTTGGTTTTGTTTCGGTTTTAGTTGCGCAATTGCCGCTGGGAATATTGAGGCGGGTGCAAATAAGGTATCCATGTGTGTAGGTTGCCATGGCATTCCGAATTACAAAACTGCCTTTCCTAAAACTTATAGAGTTCCGCGAATCGCTGGGCAGAAAGTTGATTATTTGGTTTCGGCTTTAAAAGCTTACAGAGAGGGTCAAAGAAGCCACCCGAGCATGAAAGCCGTCGCTGGTTCAATGACAGATGCGGATATCGCTGATATCGCGGCATATTATTCTAGTTTGAATTAAGGGTGGGGTCAGGTAATGAAAAATAGTAGTCTATTTAAGGTTGTATTTTGTGTTTTTTTCTTTAGTTCCACTATTGGAAATGCCCTCACGATTCAAGAAGCCGAAGAAAAGGCTAATGAGGTTTGTGCTGCTTGCCATGGAAAGGATGGGGTTAATGGGGTGCTTCCCTCTTACCCTATAATCGCGGGACAGTATTCAGACTATTTAAATCAGGCATTAATGGATTACAAGTCTGGGGCTAGAAAAAATGCGGTAATGGGTGGAATCGCTGCAACACTTACAAAGGAGGAGATGCTTGGCTTAGCTCGTTATTTCGCTTCTCTACCTACGCCGCTAAACGATAAAAATAGAAAAGATTAGAGAGTTAGCCTCCGATATAACTCATTTCAATTTTCTGTCCGCTAGTTATTGAATTTCCTGTCAAACGTTGTTCTGAATAACGATCTGATCTACGCGCCCATATCTGTTGAACGAAATTTTCAACTAATAATCTTTTGGTTTTTACCGATTCCTTGTCAGATTGCGCAAATTTTGCGTCGCGAATGAATTTTTTTAGATTGTAACCAGTGGAGGAGAATAAGCAGGTATAAAGTAAGCCGTCAGAGCTTAAACGTACCCTGGAGCAATTCTTACAAAAGGGTTTGCTTACCGAAGAAATGGTTCCAAAGGTTCCACCCTCACTGTAGCTCCAAACCTCTGCTACTTCGCTGGCTGTTTTTCTTACCTTTTTTGTGACGCCAAATTTTTTATGCAATAACTTAATAATCTCCAAACTTGGCAAAACATGCTTTGAATTCCATTGATTCGAATTTCCAACGTCCATAAATTCTATAAACCTTAGTTGAATACTTCTTTTCTTGAAATAGTCTGCCATTGGTATTATTTGATTATGGTTAACACCTTTTTTAACCACCATGTTAACTTTCACTGAGAGGCCCTCCTTGATTGCAGCATCAATACCTGAAAGCACAATTTTTGGTGAGTGTTTTCGGCCTATCATTTGTTGGAAAATATTTTCGTCGAGGGCATCCAGACTTACTGTTACCCGGTCCAAACCGGATTTTTTTAAACTAGAGGTAAATTGCTGCAATAAAAACCCGTTTGTTGTAAGGGTGACCTCCACGTTTTCACCTTTCAATGTTTTTAGGGCTTTTAATTCATAAATTAGTTCCGGTAAGTTTTTCCTAAGCAAAGGTTCTCCGCCCGTGAGTCTTAACTTTTCAACTCCGAGGTTAATAAAAGCATCGGACAGAAGTTTTATTTCCTCGAATGAAAGCAACTCTTTTTTCAGCAGAAATTGATAATCCTTCCCAAAAATCTCTTTTGGCATGCAGTAGCTACACCGAAAGTTGCATTGATCAGTAAGCGAGATACGCAAATCAGTTAGTTTTCGATCAAAACTATCACGAAGGATCCGATTATTCATTTTTAACATCTAGTTATATACGAAGCCTTCTACTTTCAAGAGTATTCATTTTTTTGTTTCCACCATTGTTAAAGGTTCAGAGTAAACGCCTTGCTTACTAGACACGCTTCTTTTGATTTTTCTACCAAGTTTTTGCTCTTTTTGTTCTCCATTGCCAACATCATCTATCCTAGTTTCGACAAGGTGGAGCCCAACTGTCTCCAATGTCTTCTTAAGCTTTTTTTCCTTGCTAAAACGACTTTCCAGTTCATTATCGACTTGTTGGGTTTGATTATTTAACCGAAGTTCCTCTGAGAAATATTTTTCATTAAAATTTGTCTCAGCACTTAATTTAGTTGCAGTAATTGTAGGTTCTGGAATTTTTGCATGATTATCACGATTGCTCTTAGGGTCCTCGCTTCTTCTTGTTTTTGGTATATTTTCCTTGTTTTCGGGCTTCTTTTGCCTCTCTTTAGTTTTTGCATTTTGAAAAGAACTGTTTTCTTCTTTATTACTATTTTCACGTTTCCTTGTTTTTTTCTGTTCTATCTCACCCGCAGTTTTCTGACCTTTATTTGTTCTCAAACTAGCTTGCCGAGCTTTAGATAAAGTTTCCCGCTTCTTTGGTTTTTCTTTAGTTGTAGTTTGGGCCTCTTTTGTAGGTAATTTCGGATTATCTTTATTTGCAGCTTTATCTAAATGTCTTCTCGCCTCCTTCTTAAGTTTTGAATTTGCGTCTCTTCTATCATTTCTTTTATATTTTACTTTATCTTTTTTAAGACTTCTTTTTTTTATATTTTTTTTGGATGGAGTAAATGTACTAATAAAGCTTTTTACTACCCGTCTAATGAATCCTAGCCCCTTAACCTTTTTTTTACTGGAGGGGGCAGGAGTTGTTGGAATAAACGTATCTATAACTGCTTTTTTTTGTTTTGCTTGCAGGTTTTCTGACAGTCGTTGTTCTTTATTGTCATCAATAAAATTTTCAGATAACTGGTAACTTAGACTGTTTTCTTCTTGACGAACATCATCATATTTAATCCTCTGGATTTTATAATTCGGCGTTTCAAGATACTTATTCGGAATAAGCACTATTGAAACTTTCAAAGACGCTTCAAGGGTGTTGATATCAGCCCTTTTTTCATTGAGAAGAAAGGTCGCTACATCTATGGGAACTTGAGCATGAAGAGAGGATGTCCCATCTTTCATCGCCTCATCCTGGAGTATTCTAAGTATGTGGAGTCCGCTCGAATTTATGTCTCTTATAACACCAATACCATTGCATCTATTACATGTGATGTGGGATCCTTCATTCAAGGCCGGACGCAGTCTCTGTCTAGAAAGTTCCATCAAACCGAACTTTGAAATTTTTCCCATTTGAACGCGCGCTCTATCGATACTTAAAGCATTTCTTAGTTTAGCCTCAACATCCCTCTGATTTTTCTGGAGTTCCATATCAATAAAATCAATTACGATTAGTCCTCCAATATCTCTTAACCTTAGTTGCCTGCCAATTTCTTCCGCAGCTTCCAAATTAGTTTTTACAGCAGTCTCTTCAATATCTGAACCCTTGGTAGCTTTAGCAGAATTCACGTCTATCGCCACAAGAGCTTCGGAATGATCTATAACTATTGATCCGCCTGAGGGAAGTTGCACAATTCTTGAGTAAGCGGTTTCAATCTGATGTTCAATTTGGTACCTTGAAAACAATGGTACTTCATCGTTATACTTTTTTACCCTGTCTTCCATGTCGGGCATAACATGTTGCATAAACTGATGAGCCTGTTCGAAAATTTCCTCTGTATCAACTAAGATTTCTCCGATATGAGGATTGAAATAATCTCTAATTGCTCTTATCACAAGGCTTGATTCTTGATATATCAGGTAAGCTCCTGGTTGCATTTGTTTCGCACTGCTTATTGCTTCCCATAATTGCACTAGGTAGTTCATGTCCCATGTGAGTTCCTCAATAGTGCGTCCTATTCCTGCGGTTCTGACAATCAAACTCATCCCGCCTGGAATGTCGAGTTTTTCAAGTATTGTTTTAATTTCTGTTCTTTCCTCCCCTTCAATTCGCCTGCTAATTCCTCCGCCTTTCGGGTTGTTTGGCATTAAAACGAGATATCTTCCTGCTAGCGATAAAAAGGTTGTTAATGCAGCTCCCTTATTCCCTCTTTCCTCTTTATCAACCTGAACAAGTATTTCGGTTCCCTCTTTAGGCAGTTGTCGTGTTTTTGTATCTGTAGCCGATTCACCCTGATCTGAACGAACTCGGGGAATTTCTTTAAATGGAAGGAACCCATGTCTATCCTCTCCGTAGTTAACGAAACAGGCTTCCAAACTAGGTTCTATTCTTGTGATGATTCCTTTGTAGATATTTCCTTTGCGTTGTTGTTTGCCAGCAACTTCAATATCGAAATCTAAAAGTTTTTGTCCATCGACCGTAGCTACCCTTAGTTCCTCTGAGTGGGTAGCATTGAATAACATACGTTTCATAAAAAGTTCTCCAAAGGCGCAGCCAGTGCAGGAGCTTGGAGAGAGTATAAAGGAGATTGAATCTTTTTGTTTTATCCAGGCAATATCGGCAAAGTAAGTGCGCCACCTTAACTTTCCGAAACTTAATTCTTTTAATTTGAAGCAACCCGACAGAAGTAAATATCATGCGGGTAAATCTTTCGAATAAGTAGGGTCTACTGGATGAGTAGTAAATAACCATAGATGCAATGTTTCTCTCTAACAAGCTTGTTAGCTAGTAATCTTAAATTTTCTAATTGCGCAAAACCAAAAAATCGAATAGTAAAGTCGATTTCGCGTATCTTTTACCAAGTCCTTGTTAAACTTGAGTAATCATATTATAGCTGATATCGAGTAAATATGCTTTTAAATGTTGATCCCGACTCAAATGGTCAGAGATTGGATAATTTTTTAGTAAAGATGATCAAAAATATTCCAAAATCCCGCATTTATCGGATGGTGAGGACAGGCGAGGTTCGTATTAATAGTAGAAGGGTTAAGGTATTTGCAAAGGTGTATCAGGGTGACTCAGTAAGAATACCTCCCTTGTCAGGTATGACAATTGGAAGTTCACAGGTAGAATCCACACACGATGATCACATAGAACGACTTGCACACAAAAATATATCTATAGTGTTTGAAGATGAATGTATGATAATTTTGGACAAGCCCTCTGGAATTTCTGTTCACGGCGTAAAGGAAAAAAGGTTGGGCTTGCTAGAATTAACGCAAACGGTTCGAAGAGATACATGTTTGAAACTTTGCCACAGGCTAGACAAAGATACATCTGGCCTACTGATAGTCAGTAAAAAGAGAAGTTTTTTGCTCAACCTACAAAAACAACTTAAAAATGGGGAGGTAAATAAAAGATATTTAGCTATTTGTTTGTTAAACTCCAATTCCACAGAAATTCCTAAGGAGGTTTGCAAACCTTTGCTTAGAACGTATGATCATGATGGTAATCGATTAGTAACGATTTCAAAAAAAGGAAAGTATGCGTTGACAAAATTACGCGAGATAAAACGAATTTTGCATCGAGATTTCGGCTTTATTTCCTTAATCGAATGTATTCCAACGACTGGTAGGACTCACCAAATTAGGGTGCATCTCTCTTCGTTGGGGGTGCCTATTTTGGGAGACAAGAAATACGGTGAGCAGGTTTTGAATAAGACGCGCGCAGAAAGAATGTTTTTACATGCCTGGAAATTGAGCTTCCGTAAACCTGGTATGGATAAAAAATTACGCTATGAATCTCCAATCCCGGTAGCATTTAAAAAAGTTTTAAAGAGTATAGAATAACAATTTTGGAGAAAAGGGTATGAAGGATTTGTCCGATAACGCTAAAAGAAATAATTTAGAGAAACAGTACGGTAGCGAGAAGGAAGGTTATCATGAGCAGCACGTTAAGGATAATCTTTTCGCGGCAATTCTACACGATTATGTCCGAGAGAAATCGGCAAATCGTAGGTGGTCTATGATACGGTGGGGGTTAGCCTCGTCTCTATTTTTTCTAATGTTTTTATCTCTTTTTTTTAGTGGGGATCAAAAATATCCGATTAGTGCTGAAGTTTCGGAACACACCGCTGTCCTAAGCCTAACAGGAACAGTGGAAAACGATGGTGATATAAACGCGCTTGCGGTCAACAAAATATTAAAAACGGCTTTTGAAAATGTTAATTCCGTAGGTTTGATTTTAAGAATCAATTCTCCGGGAGGCAGTCCAGTCCAGTCAGCGTTAATCTATGACGAAATTCGACGGCTTAAGAAGGAGTATCCTGAGAAAAAAGTAATCGCCGTCGTAGAGGATATAGCTGCCTCAGGAGGCTACTTTATTGCTTCCGCTGCAGATAAAATTTTTGTCAATAAATCCAGTATTGTTGGGTCCATAGGAGTAGTATTTAACGGATTCGGTTTCGTAGAATTACTAAAAAAAATTGGTGTTGAGAGAAGGCTTTTGGTATCAGGCGAGAAAAAAAGCATGTTAGACCCATTTTTACCAAAAGACGAAGCAGAAGAGTTTATAATTCGAGAAATGATGGAGGACTTACACGGTCATTTTATTGACGCGGTAAAAGTTGGGCGTGGTTCTCTTCTGACCGATGACCCGGAAATATTCTCCGGAAGAGTTTTTACTGGAGAAGAGAGTATTATCCTGGGGTTAAGCGACGGATTTGGTTCTGTAAGCTCAGTAGCTGATGAAGTTTTTGGCCAACCATATATAATCGATTATCACGGAGAGGAGAATCTTTTGGATAAATTGACCGAAAATTTTATTATTAGATTAGTTGTTACTTTGAAGAATTTATTTTTTATGCAAACGGTCGAACATTCCATTTTTTAAGGAAACAACATAACTTAATTAATGGCAATCCCATCAACGCACTCGGGTCTTCGGTCTCTATACGTTTTAAAAAACAAATACCTAAACTTTCAAATTTTGTTGAGCCTGCACAATTTAAGGGTTTCTCCTTTTTGACATAATTTCTTACGAGGTTCTCGGAAATGAAGTGTGAATCGCGATAAAACACATGGCTTGTTATGATGCCACTTTGTACTTCTTTCCCGCCATGTCTTGCCAGTACTAGACCGGTGAAAAATGTTGTTTGTTTTCCAACTTGCCAGGAAATTTGTTTGAACGCATCTTCAAGGTTATTACTTTTCTTGAGAATTTTTCCGTCGCAAAAAGCCACTTGATCACTGCCAATAACAATTGCGTCTTGATTTAATTTTGAAATTTTAAGTGCTTTTTCCAATGAGAGCCTTTCGGATAGATTTTTTGGATCTTCCAAATTAAGAGGAGTTTCATCAATTTCTGGAGGTATTATTTCGAACGAGTTTCCACATATTCGATGTAAAAGCGTTTTACGTGTTTTACTACTCGAAGCCAGTATAAGTCTCATTAAATTTAAAAAAAAAAGTGTTAAACTAGATAGTAGATGAATTAACAAAAAAAAGGCTGGTTTAATTATTGTTTTTAATGCAAAAACTTCAGTAGGAGATCTGTTCTACAAGGTTAAAGCTATGGATTGCTCCGTAAGCCTTTCGCCAAGTCAGTTCAGGAGATTTGGTGATGAACTAGCGGCTATTTCCGGTCAATCTGAATGGCTAGTGAATTATTCTGATTATACGCTTGACTTTACAGGTAGCGGAAATATTAAGATTCAATGCCGACATTGTAACGAAAAATTCGTCACGGAGTTCTCTGTACAAAGCAGATTTAAAATTCTGAGTTCAGAAAACGAAGTAAGAAAACACTATGATTTTTTCAACACAAATATTGAGATAATTTCGGCTGAAAAGGATTGTTCGTTTCTTGATTTATTGGAAGATGAATTAATTCTTGGTAATTACAGCATAGCGGATAATCACATGTGTCGTTCTACTGACCAAAAGGGGAAAAAATTTTTGTATAAAAAAAATAACGAAAAGGCTTGTGCGTATCGACCTTTCGAAGTATTGGGTGTACTAATGAATAAGTAAATAATGTATGGTACAATTCTATTTTTTTTTCGAGGAGCCTCATCATGGCTGTTCAACAGAACAAAAAATCTCCTTCCAAACGTGGTATGCACAGGTCTCACGGGGCTTTAAAAAAACCCCCGGTAGCCATAGAGCCGACTACAGGAGAAGTTCATTTAAGACATCATATAAGTCCATCCGGGTTTTATAAGGGGAGTCAGGTAGTCGAGAAGAAAGTACGTGGCGAACAGGAAGAAGTTGAAGAAACGTAGATCTACTTAGATAAATTTCTTCTAGCTTGGAGTTAAAAGATGTACAAATTAGCAGTGGATGCAATGGGGGGCGATTACGGCCCTGGGGTAACCGTACCCGCGTGTGTCGATTTCCTGGCCAGTTCACCTGACGCGTCTATACTCCTGGTTGGGGACCGTACTATGATCCAGAGGGAAATTGATATTTATAAACGACGACGAAAAATCGGTACTAGTTTCGTTGATGAAGTATGTAGTTCTAGAGGTGGTCGGTTAACGATTAGACATACTGATCTGGAAATAAAAATGGATCAGGCTCCAGCAAATGCATTGAAACATGGGAAGGATTCTTCCCTTTGGATTTGTTTAAATGAAGTGAAACATGGTGATTCGGACGGGGCAGTTAGTGCTGGGAATACAGGAGCGCTGATGGCGCTTTCAAGGCGCATAGTAAAAACTATATCTGGCATATCTCGACCAGCAATAGCTTCTTCACTGCCAAATGTTAGCGGGGCGGGAACAACTGTGTTAGACCTCGGCGCCAATATTTCCTGCGATGCTGACCAATTGGTGCAATTTGCGATTATGGGTACGGCTTTTTCGGTAGCAGTGGAAAATATAACGAGTCCATCCGTCGGGTTACTTAATGTTGGAACAGAGGCAAGCAAAGGCGACGGCGTGTTGCGGGAAGCTGGAAAGTTGCTAACAGACAGTTCAATAAATTTTATCGGAAACGTCGAAGGAAATGATATATTTTACGGTAAGGTGGATGTGGTTGTATGTGATGGTTTAACGGGTAATGTTGCATTGAAGTCCTCTGAAGGGCTAGCCCAACTAGTAAGACATCACCTAAAAGTAGAATTCAGCAGAAGTCTTTATGGTAAGATCGCATCAATAGTTAGTTTGCCTATTTTTAAACGTATTTCAAAAATTCTTGATCACAGAACATATAATGGGGCGGCGCTCGTTGGACTGGATGGGGTCGTTTTTAAAAGTCATGGCTCAGCGGACGAATTAGCATTTACATACGCTCTAAAACGAGCTGCGCATGCTGTTGAAAATGATTTAAATGGTAAAATTAGGGTAGCCATTATTGGAGAGCAGTCTTGCAGGAAAAAAAATCTTTCTCTCGTGTCTTAGGGACGGGGGGGTATCTTCCAGGGAAACCTGTCACTAATCAGGATTTGGTTAACAGGCTTAAGGAACTCGATGTTGAAACTTCGGATGAATGGATAAAAGAGAGAACTGGGATAACCAGTAGACATTTTTGTGGGACAATGTCCACGCGAGATATGGGTTGTATGGCTGCCAGGCAAGCAATTGAAGCTGCTGGTATCGATGTAACCTCTATAGATTTATTAATCGTCGCCACCACCACCCCGGATTTAATTTTTCCATCTGTAGCATGTCATATTGAAAAAGATCTAGGGCTTGACAGGTGCACGTCCTTTGACATCCAAGCAGTCTGTAGTGGATTTGTTTACGCTCTGACCATAGCTGACTTATTTTTGAAATCCGGAACTAAAAATAATGCGTTGGTTATAGGGGCGGAACGTTTGAGTACAATTTTGAATTGGAGAGATCGAAGTACATGCGTACTTTTCGGCGACGGGGCAGGAGCTGTTATACTTGGGAAGAGTACTGCACCTGGCATCATTGCTGGTGATATTTCTTCCTCTGGGAAGTTTTGCGATATTCTTCGGGCGACCGGAACCCCAAATAATGGGGTTCTCGAGGGAACTGGGTATGCTGAAATGCAGGGCCAAGAAGTTTTTAGAAAGGCAGTGGAATCCCTGTCCGAAAGTGGCTTGAAGCTATTAGATGCATGTGACGTGGAAGTAGGTTCGATTGATTGGTTCATACCGCACCAGGCGAACATACGTATCATAAATAAGGTTGCTGAAAAGCTTAAGGTACCCGATTCAAAAGTTATAAAGTGTGTTCATAAACATGCGAATACTTCAGCAGCATCCATTCCGTTAGCCTTAAATGAGGGTATTTCCAATGGTGAGATACATTTTGGCGATAGATTGTTACTACAGGGAGTTGGAGGAGGTTTGACGTGGGGTTCAATATTAATGGATCTATGAAGGGCCAAATCGCATTTGTGTTTCCTGGTCAGGGTTCGCAGTCGATAGGTATGATGGATAGCTTTCGAAAATTACCAGTCGTGAACGAAGTAATTGAAGAAAGTAGCGATACACTGAATGAAAACCTCTTTAAACTGATTGATCATGGTCCCGAAGAAAAATTAAATTTGACAATAAATACGCAACCAGCAATGCTTACTTGCTCTTTAGCTATATGGAAATTATTTTTGTCGAAGTGCCCGAGTTTTGTACCCGGTTATTTTGCGGGGCACAGTCTTGGGGAGTACTCAGCCCTTATGGCTGCTGATGCCTTTACATTGCCTGAAGCGGTTGAATTAGTTCGATACAGAGCGGATATCATGCAATCGATAACTTCTCCTGGTGATTGCGGTATGGCAGCAGTAATTGGGTTAAAGTTAGAGTTGATAGAGAGTATCTGTAAGGAAGTTAACGATAAGTTTTTTTTGAATGAGTCAGAAAAGGAGTTTCCAAAAATTGTTGAAGTTGCCAATATCAATTCAGACAAGCAGATAGTTTTGTCAGGGGCTAAGGGAGCTTTAGAGACGGCGATTGAGAAGCTCAACAAAACAGGGGAAAACGTTCGTATTGTTGAGCTTCCAGTTTCAGCTCCGTTTCACTCCTCGATCTTGAGGCCAATTGAAGGCTTGTTAGCCAGAAAACTTGAGTTAATTAATATCCAAAAACCTAAGATATCTACTTTGGGAAACTATCATGCAGAGGTTTACGGGACTGTTGAAGAAATTAGAAGTGTATTACCCAAACAAGCTTATTCTGTTGTTCGATGGAAGGCATCAATAGATAAAATGTTGCGAATGGGAGTAAGTGTTTTTGTAGAATGCGGGCCTGGTAAAGTGTTGAGTGGCATTATTAGGCAAATAAATAGGAGGGTAAAAGTTTTGAGTTTGCGAGATTATAATTCATTTTCTGAAACTGTGGAGTACTTGGAGAAAGTAACAGAAATGGAGGCAAAGTGAGTGAAGAAGTTGTATTAGTTACAGGAGGCTCTAGGGGAATTGGAAAATCCATTGTTGAGACATATGCCAAGGCTGGCGGGTATGCTGTTTACGGCACAGCTACAAATAGTTCTGGAAAAAGGAAAATCGATCACGTTTTAGAGAAATATAGAGGAATAGGCTCTGGCTTGGTGTTTAATATGTTAGATGAGGTGATAGATGATTTTGTTGAAAATTTCCTTTCAAATTATGGAACGCCTTCAATATTGATAAATAACGCGGGTGTTACCGACGACGCATTATTTCTCAGAATGCGTGAATCCCAATGGGATAATGTGATCAACATAAATTTGAAAGGAACGTTTCGAATTACTAAGGCTTTTATTCGACATATGATTAAGGCGAAAAAAGGGAAAATTATCTTTTTGAGCTCGGTCGTGGCTGCCATAGGTAATGCTGGGCAGGTTAATTACTGCGCCTCAAAAGCTGGAATTGAAGCCATGTGTAAATCAATCGCGAGAGAGGTTTCGCACCGAGGCATTACTGTTAATTGTGTTGCCCCTGGATTTATTAGCACTGAGATGACAGATGACCTTCCTAGTGAGTTAAAAGAAAAACTAGCTAAGTCTATTCCTATGAATAGATTTGGTTCTCCTCAGGATGTTGCCGAGGCAGTTTTCTTTCTGTCGTCTGAGAAAGCATCGTATATTACAGGAACTGTTCTTAATGTGAATGGTGGAATGCTAATGTCCTGATACAATATAACTATTAAATTTTTTTTTAAGGAGTATTATGGAAGATATTGAAAAGCGCGTTAAAAACATTGTCTCTGAGCAGTTAGGTATCAAGTTGGAAGACATAAAGAATGAATCGAAGTTCGTGGATGATCTCGGAGCAGATTCCTTGGACACCGTTGAATTAGTGATGGCACTGGAAGATGCGTTTGAGTGTGAAATCCCAGACGAAGAGGCTGAAAAGATTACAACTGTTAAAGAAGCGATAGTGTACATTGAAACTAACAGTAAGTAAGGTGGGTTGTATTCTGTTCATCTTGTGCATGGTTGGTTAGTATGAGGCGGGTTGTTGTTACTGGTCTTGGTGTAGTTTCTCCCATTGGAAACAATGTGAAGAGTGCATGGCAGGCTGCGGTTTCAGGTAAATCGGGCATAAGGCGGATAACAAAATTCGACGCGGGCAGTTATCCTGTAAATATTGCCGGAGAGGTTTCCGACTTCGATTTAGGTAGTCTTTTTTCCCCCAAGGAAAGCCGAAATATGGATACTTTTATTCACTTTGGACTTGCGGCTGGGGCGGAGGCTTTTAAGGATTCGGGGTTTGAAATCTGTGAAAAAACTCAGTTCAGAGTGGGAGCAATGATTGGGTCTGGTATTGGCGGCTTGCCACTCATAGAAAAAACGTATGAGACGCTTTCTGAAAAGGGACCGAAGAGAATTTCCCCATTTTTTGTTCCGGGATCAATTATAAATATGATTTCTGGACATTTGAGTATTAAATATGGATTGAAAGGACCGAATCTTGCAACCGTAACAGCGTGCACATCAGGTCTGCACGCTATAGGTCTCGCTTATCGTCTTATACAGACCGGGGATGCTGATGCTATGTTAGCAGGCGGCTCTGAATCCACTGTTTCTCCTCTTGGAATTGGAGGGTTTGCGGCGGCCAGAGCTCTTTCAACCCGGGAATGTGAACCTGAGGTTGCCTCAAGACCATTCGACAAGCTTAGAGATGGGTTTGTATTAGGTGAGGGCGCAGGAGTTCTATTTCTAGAATCGTATGAAAGTGCTGTCAAAAGAAATGCTAGAGTTTATGCAGAGATTATTGGGTTTGGAATGAGTGGTGATGCATTTCACATGACTGCCCCAGATAGCGAGGGCGCTACAAGATGTATGGAAGCTGCACTGACTGATGCAAAAATTAATTCTTCGGATATTGGTTATATAAACGCACACGGGACCTCAACACAAGTTGGAGACAAAAATGAGACAGTCGCCATAAGTCAAACTTTTATGACAAGTATAAGCGACTTATTGATAAGTTCGACAAAGTCAATGACCGGTCATTTGTTAGGTGGTGCAGGAGGTTTGGAATCAGTATTTACGGTCCTAAGTGTTTTTAATGACGTCGTTCCACCAACTATTAATTTAGAGTTTCCCGACGAGGAATGTAACCTGGATTATTGCGCTAATGACGCTAGGGACAAAAAAATCAATTTCGCTCTCAAAAATAATTTTGGGTTTGGAGGAACTAATGGTTCATTGATTTTTAAAAAAATCGGTGTTAATTTGTGACGGATACCGAGTCCGACAAAGAGTTAGTCGAAAGGGCTAAACAAGGGGATTTACGTGCTTTTGACATGCTTGTGCTCAAATATCAAAGGCGAGTTTTCCGGCTGATTTCAAGACTAATTAAAAATAACTCCGAGGTTGAAGATGTTGCACAAGAAACCTTTATCAAGGCTTACAGAGCGATACAACAGTTTAGAGGTGATAGTGCTTTTTATACATGGTTGTATAGGATTGCTGTAAATACCGCTAAAAATCACCTGTTCTCTAAAGGGAAAAGGCCAATTACTCTGACTGAATTGGCTAAAAATGAGGATTCGGAATCATATGATGTAATGGACGCTGTCTCCAATGAAAGTCCTGAGGGCAATTTGGCTGGGTTGCAAATTGCTGAAGCCGTAAATAATGCTGTCAGCAAACTCCCTGAAGAGCTTAGTACAGCCGTTATTTTGCGGGAAATGGACGGTTTAAGCTATGAAGAGATAGCGGAAGTAATGAATTGTCCCATAGGAACGGTAAGGTCCAGAATTTTTAGGGCTAGAGAAGCAATTGCTCAGGAACTTCGACCACTCATAAACACTCAGGGTAATAAGAGGTGGTAAAAATTTAATATGATCATATTTTGAAAGAACGATAATGAGTAAGGAAAATGATAACGAAAGACTATCGCGGTTGTTCGATGGTGAATTAGGTGGAGATATCCCAAGCGATATAAACAGGGAAAATTGGGAGATCTATTCTTTAATCGGAGACTCATTACGAGATGGTCCCAACCATTTATCTAGAGATATCTCAGCTGGCGTAAGACGTAGCTTAGAAGATACTGCACACGAGCCAGATAACAAAGGATTTTGGACAAATTTGTTGGGCAATTCTCTCTTTGGCTATTTGCGAAGTCTTTGGCATATTCCAAAAACAGGGGGTTATCAATTTGCCAGTGTCGCTATAGTGTTCGCTCTAGGGTTTTCCTCCAACAACATAATGAACAGTTTCAAAGGTGAAAACGTTGAGAATTTTTATGTGGAAAGCGGCGTGAAATCTGTTGCAATTTTAAATCCTGCTGATCAAATAGAGTCGGATTGCGATATTTCAGAGATTTTCATTGATGAGTTAATTATGCACCATGAGAGGCTTTCCGGATCCTCTGACCTTTGTTAGACTATGCGGATCTTGTTTTTTATACCGTCGTATTTAGTAAAAGTGCTTCAAGTCGTACGTTTGCCTAGCAGCTTTACTATATTCTCAGTTGTTTTTGCTTTATTTTTCGGTATTTCTGGTGTTTTGGCCGAGGAGAAAGAATTGCTGTCGAAGTCTGAAGTTCTTCGATTAATAGAGAGGATACAAGTTGCTGGGTCTAAGCTGACATTTACGGGGACTGCGTTGTTCGAAACCTCGGGAGCTGCTAGAAGAATGAGTAACATTTCGCAAGGTAAAGTTGGTGCTGAAATTAAGCGAAAAATTGTCTCAATGTCGAAGAGACACGTAGTTGAAATTTATTCCAACAACACATTGGAGCAGTATTTTCCCGCTAAAAAAGTGGTTATGATTAGCAAGGTTAGCAGGGTAGGCTTCCCAAATATTTTCTCTGGTGACCCATCACATATAGTTAATTATTACGATTTCTTCCGAAAAATCGATTTAGATTCTTTGATTTTAAAAAAGCAAACCCAGGCTTATGAGATTGTTCCAAAAGACAGATTGAGGTGGAAATTGCGGTTATGGATTGATATTGATTCGGCTTTGCCTATTGCAGTAGAGTATATTGATAGTGATGGGGCAGTCATTAAAAGGGAGTCATTTACAAGCTTAAACATTGGTATGTCGGAGATCGATATGGACAGTACAATAGCAAGCGGTAAAACATGGCGAAAGTTTTTCGTGTCGCGTTATAAAAACGAGAAAGAGAGTGTGTTCTATGATGAGCCGGTAGAAGGATTTAGGCTTGTGAATTGCTTTGATTCTAAGTTCCACCGGTCTGGAAAGATGTCTTCGGACCCGGAGTACAACCAAAATCATTGTTTGTTCTCAGACGGCGTAGCGCACGTTTCTCTAGTTGCATTTTACGAGCGCGAATCTAATGTTTATTTCAGGGTGGGCAATTGGACGAAAGGTTGTTCATCATTCAAAAGCGGAATTGTTTCTAATAGATCAGTAATTAGTTATGGGTGTGTTCCGAAGGAAACTGTTCAGGTTTTTTTTAATAACTCTGTTGCTCGATAGATAGATAGATTTAGGAGTTTGTTATGAAAATTCTCAGTGTTAGCTTTAATAAATCGAATCTAATCTTTGTAATAACTTTATTCTACGGGTTCGTTTTTTTTTCTCATGAAGGCTCCGCTCGGGGGTTACCAGATTTTACCGAACTTGTTAAAGAGTCAAGTCCAGCGGTTGTAAATATTCGCACAACAAGCTCCCGCGATGGGGGCAACATTGGTCCGAATATTCCTGGTGTGCCTCAGCTGGATGAAAACGATCCAATGTATGAATTTTTTAAAAGGTTTTTTCCGCCCGGAGGTAACCAACAAAGAACGCCACCAAGAAGACAGGGTCCTCCCGGCGGTCCACAACCCAGAGGAGTTGGAAGCGGGTTCATTATTTCTCCCGATGGTTTTGTACTATCAAATCATCACGTGGTTGCTGGCGCGGATAAAGTCATAGTGACTATGGCTGATCGAAAAGAATTCTATGCTAATATTATTGGCTCAGATCAAAGAACGGATGTAGCTCTTCTGAAAATTGAGGGGAAAAAGTTACCTTTTTTAGAATTAGGCAACCCTGGAGACTTAGAGGTCGGTGAGTGGGTGCTCGCTATAGGTTCGCCTTTCGGTTTAGCCAATACTGTTACAGCAGGTATTGTGAGCGCTTTGGGAAGGGATACCGGAGATTATTTACCTTTTATTCAGACCGATGTCGCTGTAAATCCAGGAAATTCTGGGGGACCGTTGATTAATTTAAAAGGAGAAGTCATTGGCATCAATTCACAAATATATAGTCGTACCGGGGGTTTTATGGGCATTTCCTTCGCCATTCCAATCGATGAGGCGGAGTTAATAGCTGCGCAGCTGAAAAAATCCGGTAGAGTTGTAAGGGGAAGGATAGGTGTTATGATTGGTGAAGTTAGTAAAGATGTTGCAGACGCTTTGGGCTTTCCAGCATCCAGAGGAGCGTTGGTTAGGAGTGTTGATCCCGATGGACCATCTGCAAAAGCCGGCATAAAGCCGGGAGACATCGTAACTGATTTCGATGGGAAACAGATTGATAGAGTTTCAGACTTACCCCGCACCGTAGGTAGCACTAAGCCGGGGACCAGGGCGCTTGTAAAGATTTGGAGGTCGGGAAAAGAAAAGAGCCTCACAGTGAGGGTCGAGGAACTTTTATCGGCGACAGCAGTGGCTACCAACAATACAAAGCCTCCCTATGAGAAAAAACCCAAGGCTACAGCCTTCAGTTGGCTTGGTTTGAGTGTGGCTGAATTACCGCAAGAAATAGCTCAAAAACTTAGCATTGACGGAGGAGTTGTGATATCTTCCTCAGAAGGAGTTTCTAGGGGAGCGGGTCTACTTACCGGAGATGTAATTACTTCAGTTAATAACAAAAATGTTGTTTCGGTATCTCAATTTCGAACTGCGATCAGCAACTCAAAAAAAGGGAAAGTGCTGGTTTTCTTGGTGAGACGCGGCGCTGAGGCAATGTTTGTACCGGTAAAGCCGTAATTACCATTTGGAAAAAATAAGAAATTTTTCTATCATAGCGCATATTGATCACGGCAAAAGCACTTTGGCTGACAGGCTGATTCAGCACTGTGGCGGGCTTGAAGATCGAGATATGAATGAACAAGTGTTGGATTCTATGTCCCTTGAAAGGGAAAGGGGAATCACTATAAAGGCTCAGACGGCAACACTATCCTTTAAATCAAAAAATGGAGAATCTTATACATTAAATCTTATTGATACACCTGGACATGTTGATTTCTCTTATGAGGTGAGTAGATCGTTAGCGGCTTGTGAAGGGGCTTTACTTGTTGTTGATGCATCTCAGGGAGTTGAAGCACAGACTGTCGCAAACTGTTATACCGCTCTGGAACTGGGGCTAGAAGTTTTTCCAGTATTAAATAAGATTGATCTTCCCTCAGCTAATAGTAAGCTAGTGTTAGAGGAAATTGAGGAAGCTATAGGAATAGATAGTAATGAAGCTAAATCTGTTAGTGCAAAGACTGGGTCAGGAATAGAGGAACTTCTTGAGGCGATAGTAGATAAAATTCCTCCGCCTTCTGGAAAAGAAGATGCTCCTTTACAGGCACAGATAGTAGACTCCTGGTTTGATAGTTATGTAGGCGTCGTTATGTTGGTTCGACTATTCAATGGGACTCTCTGTGAAAAATCACGGATAATTTTAATGGGTAGTGGAAAACAGCACGTTGTTGACAAACTAGGCATATTTACACCCAAAGTACTAGCAAAGAAGAATTTACAAGCTGGAGAAGTTGGTTTCGTTATTGCTGGTATTAAGGAAATTTCTGGTGCGCGAGTGGGAGATACCATTACGTCCGTCGAAAAACCTGCAAAAGAACCGTTGGTAGGATTCAAGGCGGTTAAGCCTCAGGTTTATGCTGGTTTATATCCAGTAATAAGTAAAGATTACGAGTCGCTAAGAGTTGCCTTAGAAAAACTCGCCTTGAATGATAGTTCCCTTCAGTTCGAACCCGAGGTATCACAGGCTTTAGGGTTCGGTTTTAGGTGTGGTTTCTTAGGTCTTTTACACATGGAAATTGTTCAAGAACGCCTGGAACGAGAATATAGCATTGAGCTGATTACAACAGCACCAACTGTTATTTATAAGGTTATTGATCAAAATGGGAATGAAATTCAAATTGATAATCCATCCGATATGCCTGATCAAGGAAGGATTTCTGAGATAAGAGAACCCATCGTAAATTTGAATATTTTGGTTCCGCAGGATTACCTTGGTGCGGTAATAACACTATGTACCTCAAAAAGGGGAGCACAAAAAAATTTGATCTATCTTGGAAGACAGGTAAGTATAGAATATGAGGTCCCGATGAATGAGGTAGTAGTTGATTTTTTTGATAAATTAAAATCCATATCACGTGGCTATGCTTCGATGGAATATGAGTTAGTTAGGTATGATCCCTCTGATGTAGTCAAACTGGATGTACTGATAAATGGGGAAAAAGTGGACACACTATCAGCAATTGTTCATAGAGCCAACTCCGTTTATCGAGGAAGGCAGCTTGCATCAAAACTAAAAGACCTCATTCCAAGGCAAATGTTTGATGTTGCCATTCAAGCTGCCATTGGTTCTACTATTATTGCAAGGGAAAACATTAAAGCTTTACGGAAAAATGTTCTTGCTAAATGTTATGGCGGTGATGTAACCCGTAAAAGGAAGTTGTTAGAGAAGCAAAAACAAGGAAAAAAAAGAATGAAACAGGTGGGCTCAGTCGAAGTTCCGCAAGAAGCATTTTTAGCAATTTTAAAGTCTGAAGGAAAATAAAAATGAATTTCGAAGTTGTATTATTTGTTCTTTTAGTTGTGGCAGGTTTCTTTTGGATTTGCGATAGACTTTATTTTCGTAAGCTCAGAGAGGCTGGCGAGGACAGACCGGCTTTTCTTGAGTATACTGCTGGATTTTTCCCGATTATTTTAATAGTTTTTATTATTCGATCATTTTTATTCGAGCCTTTTAATATTCCATCTGGGTCCATGATTCCGACGCTTAGAATCGGGGATTTGATCTTAGTTAATAAGTTCGAATATGGAATTAAGTTACCAATCATTGATTACAAGTTAGTATCAATCAATAAACCTGCACGAGGAGATGTAGCGGTTTTTCGATGGCCTAGGGATGAATCTTTAGATTATATTAAGCGAGTTGTGGGTTTGCCGGGTGATGTTATCCAATACAAGGAAAAACAGTTGAAAGTAAATGATGTAATTATTACGAAATCACGAACAGTGGATTATCTTGATCCCTCTACATTTAAAGTTTCACAACAATTTGAAGAAAATTTTCAAGATACCAGATACACAGTACTTAATGACATAGGGGTTATAGATTTTTATTTTGATGAAAAAATTTTCAAGGACCACTGTAGTAGACTTGTCAAGGGGATTTCCTGCATTGTTCCTGAAAAACATTATTTCGTACTAGGTGACAATAGAGACAATAGTAGTGACAGTAGGTTTTGGGGCTTTGTGCCCGAAGTTAATCTTGTAGGAAAGGCTGTTTTAATATGGTTTAATATTTATGATATTTTAGATGGCCAATTTAGTCGTTTGGGTTCAATAAATTAGAGTGCGTATGCTTTCTATGGTTGATAAAAATCTATTGGATTTGGAAAGAAAAATTAACTATAAATTTAATGCACGTTCACTTTTAAGAAAAGCTCTTACGCATAGAAGCTTTTCTAAAAATCATAACGAGAAACTGGAGTTTTTGGGTGACAGTGTACTCAATTTCTCGATTAGTAGTTTTATTTTTTCAGAAGAGAAGTCTTTCAATGAAGGCCAGTTGTCAAGAATTAGGTCTAACTTAGTAAATCAGAACGCCTTGATAAAGGTTGCTCGTTTTATCTCCCTCGACAAGTATCTTTATGTTGGTAATGCTTTAAAGTCGAAAAATGGATACATAAAAGATTCAATTGTGGCAGATTCCCTTGAAGCTATTTTTGGTGCTATTTGTCTGGATGGAGGAGGTAACAGCGCTATTGAGGTTATTGTAAATTTGTATAAAACGGTTTTATTGAAAGATATAAGCTTATGGCAAATAGATTTACGGGATCCAAAAGGAGAATTGCAAGAGTTGATGCAGGGACGTGGATTAGCACTTCCCGTGTATTCGGTCCTTGAGGTAACTGGTTCAGAACATGCACCTCTCTATAAGGTTGAGTCTAGTGTGAGCATTTGCGATGCTCCTACAATGGAAACAAAGAAAATTGTTTGCAGAGGGGATGGTAATTCAATAAAATGTGCAGAGCAATCTGCGGCAAAATTTCTACTTGAGAAATTGCGTTCTATTGGTCTTAAAAAAAATTGTTAATTATAAAATGGTAGGAAATAGTATAAATTTTTTGACTGGTTATGTTGGACTAGCGGGTCGTCCGAATGTAGGAAAATCCAGCTTAATGAATCAAGCTATCGGAAAACAAGTCAGTATCGTTACTAAAAGGAAACAAACGACAAGAAATCCAGTTTTAGGTATTTTTTCATCTCCAGATTGCCAAATAGCATTTTTAGATAACCCAGGGATTGATTTTAAAAATTCGCTACTTTTGAATAAACGGTTAAAGAAAATAGCATTTTCTAATGTAGCCCACACCAACTTAAATATTGTGATGCTTGAGGCTACTAAATTATTGGCGGATGACCGTAAAATTCTACAGAATATGCCAAACGAAATCCCACTTTTGATTGTTCTTAACAAAGTTGACAAAATTAGAAATACTCAACAAAAGGAGGCGATGTATAAAATGGTTGCTGAGCTTGAAAAATTCAAACCCCTTGAGATTATTCCAATTTCAGTAAAAAGAAATTATCAAATTGATCTCCTTATAAAGAAGATCAAACAAAATTTGCCTGTCGGAGAAGCACCATTTAAAAAAACGTCTATTACAGACCGAGATCTTAAGTTTAGAGTATCTGAAATAATAAGAAAAAATATCATAAATTGCGTTGGTGATGAGATCCACTACCATTTAGCAGTCGAGGTTACAAATATAGAGGAAGATCCTGATCTATCTTTTTTAAGGAGGATAGAAGCTACTATTTATACAAGTAAATCTAGTCATAAGCCTATCCTAATAGGGGAACGTGGAAGGAAATTAAAAATAATAAGGTTAAGATCGACAAAAGAATTAAAAAACATTTTTCAGGGCGATGTTCACTTGTCTCTCTGGGTAAAACTCGTGAGCTGTTGGAATAAAAACTCTGCACTGTTAGATAATATGGGTATTTCATAATTTGATTTTGCACTCAGCGTTCGTATTACACACCTATCCCTGGCGGGAATCGAGTTTGATAGTAGAATTCTTAACGGAGAATGAGGGAAGAATTTCTACCATTGCAAAAGGTGCTCGAAGGCGTACATCAAGTTTGAGAGGTCTTTTAATACCCTTCAATAGGCTTTTGATTAGGTATAGTAAAAAAGGAGATCTGAGATCATTAATGTCGGCAGAATGGGACGAAAAAGGAAAAAAGCAGATAGCTGGAAAACAACTATTTGTAGGTTTTTATATCAATGAGCTTATATTAAAAATTGTGCAAAGAGGTGAATCCTGCAAATTGTTATTTTTGACCTATGAAATGACATTAAAAAATTTAGTATCATTTCCTGCAATGCAAGATGTGTATCTTCGTAGATTTGAGTTTGTTATTTTAAAAGAAATTGGAGTAATGCCAGATTTTTCTGATTATGCTGTTACGGATAATAGTCAATTATACCTTAGTCCTGAACAGGGGATTTTTTGCGAAGATGATATCAATAATCCTAGTTTAAATGGTGGTAATGATTTTTTTATCATAGAGCCCATGTTGTTACAGGTGTTAAAAACATTGAAATCGGAAAATTATGGATGGGATGAGGTATTTCAAAATAAAAAATACTGGTTGAAAGTGAAGAGTTTGTTGAAATTTCTGCTGAATGGTCAGCTAAATTCTGTAGAGTTGAAGTCTAGGCGTATAATGAAAGAGATTACTCAATTTTCGCGGGGAATAAATAAATAGAGTGTTAGAGTTAGGGGTAAACATTGATCATGTAGCAACACTTCGAGAAGCTCGAAAAACTTTTGAGCCAGATCCTATATGGGCTGCTGTTGAAGCTCATTTGGGTGGAGCAGATGGCATTACGGTTCATTTGCGGGAGGATAGAAGGCACATTCAAGATGCTGACGTGGAGAGACTCAGGACGCATACACAAATAAAACTGAATTTAGAAATGGCTCCCACAGATGAATTATTAGAATTTTCCCTAAAAATAACACCTGAGATGGTGATGTTTGTGCCTGAGGGGAGGAATGAAATCACCACTGAAGGAGGACTAGATGTAATAAGGCATGAGAAACATTTAAAACAAATGATTCAGAAATTGGTGCAACAAAATATCATGGTGAGTGTTTTTATAGATGCAGATAAGGAACAAATAAAGGCCGCCGAAAATATCGGCGTTCAGGTCTGTGAGGTCCATACTGGCCCCTACGCACATGTTTTTTACAGTCAGGGAAGGGATAAATCCTCCCTAGAAGTACAAGCAGAATTGGGCAAAATTAAGGATGCAGGTGAAGAAATTCAAAAGTTTGGCATGAGGTTTAATGCTGGTCACGCATTAAATTACTTTAATGTTCGCCACGTTGCTGAAATTCAAGGGTTGAGTGAAGTGCACATAGGCCATGCAATTATTTCAAGATCAATGTTTGTTGGAATGAGGGAGGCTGTTAGGGATATGAAGATGTTATTGATGGAAGCAAAACAATGATTTTAGGAATTGGTATTGATCTTGTTGATATTTTCCGAATAAATAAGGCTTTAGAAAAATACTCTGGCTCATTCGCTAAACGAGTCTTGGGAAAGAGGGAATTAGATACGTACGAGAAAATTTTGTGTTCAGAAGTGAGGTCGAAAGAGAAGGCTAATAGATTTATAGCGAAAAGATTAGCTGCAAAAGAGGCTGTTTCCAAGGCTTTTGGTACAGGTCTAAGAGGGCAAGTGTCTCTGAAGACGATTGAGGTTCTAAATGATAATTTAGGGAAACCATATGTGGTTCTGTCTCCGCTAAAAGGTAAAACAACGTTACCATATTTTAAAAAAATTCACATCTCGTTAACTGATGAGAATAATTTTGCCCAAGCGATTGCAATTTTAGAAGGGTAAGTTCGTGAAACTTGGTCCTCTGATAGTTGATATACCTGGATATGAATTAACAGTAGATGATAAAGAGGTTTTGAATCATCCGCTCGTAGGCGGCGTTATATTGTTTTCGAAAAATTTTGTATCAAAAGATCAGGTTAGTTTGCTAATTAGGGATATTCATAATGCTACTCAAGATAGAGAGTTATTAATAACTGTTGACCAGGAGGGTGGAAGAGTACAACGGTTTAGAGAAGGTTTTTCTTCTTTAGAAGCGCCTGGAACACTTGGTAATATAATTAATGAGCATGGATTTGCGAAAACAACTTTGTTAGAAGCAACAAAAAAAGCTTATTCCCACGGTGCTACGATAGCAAAAGAGTTAGCAGAAGTTGGCGTCGATCTCAGTTTCATTCCATGCTTAGATATTGATTGGGGAAAAAGTGAAGTAATAGGCCATCGTGCTATATCATCTGATCCTAAACTAGTTGCTATTCTATGTTTAAGTATAATCAATGGATTGAAAAGTTTTGGTTTTAAAAACTGCGTAAAGCATTTTCCTGGACATGGTTGGGCTAAAGAGGATTCTCACGATTTTTGCGCCACAGATAATCGAGATTTTCAAGAAATTTATAAACATGATATTTTTCCTTATGAATATCTTATTTGTGAACTGAATGTTGTTTCCTCTGTCATGGCGTCTCATGTTATCTACGAAAAGTGTGATGATAATCCAGCCAGCTTATCTAAGTTTTGGATTGCAGACATCTTAAGATCAAAACTTAATTTTGGTGGGGTGGTGCTCTGTGACGATTTATCAATGCAAGGTGCTAAAATTAAATCTGGACTATTAGATTTGGTAGACGTTGCTTTTATGTCGGGTTGCGATTCTCTTATTGTTTGTAACGATAGAGAAGGAGTGTTAAAGATATTAAATAGTTATCCTGTTTCATCAGTACCAGTTAGTGTCAGATGTATTTCAACTTTAAAAAGGTGTTTATAAAGAGTATAGATATATGGTAGCTTCATATAATGAGTGTATGGATTGCGAAAGATTAGTAAATGCAAGACAAGATAACGTCATTAAATTTCCTACCTATTACAACAAACCGGTACCTGCTGATGGTTATGAGAAAACAAAATTTCTTATAGTAGGTCTCGCGCCAGGATTACATGGTGCCAATGCAACTGGTCTACCCTTCAACGGAGATTTTGCAGGTAGATTTTTAAAGCAAAATCTCGAGGAAAATGGTTTTAAATTGTCAAGAGAGAGGAAGTCAGGAGCCATTAACTATTGTATTACAAATGCTGTAAAGTGCTTCCCGCCGTTAAATCGTCCCCTACAATCAGAAATAAATAATTGTTTAAGGCATTTGAAGAAGGAACTTTCTGTCATCCAACCATACTTTATATTATGTTTGGGAGCGGTTGCACATAATGCTGTGATGAAGGCTTGTAAGAAAGATGTTCTTATAAAGTTTCAACATGGAAATTCATTTAGGGTTGGTCAAAGAATTATTTTTGATAGTTATCATCCCAGTAAAAGGAATATTTCAACAAAACGACTTACGACAGCAATGTTTAGGATTATCTTAAAAAAAATAAGAGAAGAAATTGAGAAAGTTAATCCGGTGGAATAAAATAGTCTATGAGTCAAAAATTTGCTGACATAATTAATATTTTGCCAAAAACACCTGGCGTGTATAAGTTTCTTGGAAGTGACAAAGAGGTCTTGTATGTTGGTAAGGCCAAAAATTTAAAAAAGAGAGTATCTAGCTATTTCTCTAAAGGGAGTCATGGTCCACGCACTTCGCATATGCTTTCAAAGCTTGTAAGCATAGAATTTTCTGAGGTTAGATCGGAGTCGGAAGCATTACTACTAGAGAATAATTTAATAAAAACACTTGTACCCCGCTATAACATCTTATTTCGAGATGATAAATCATACCCTTTACTCAAAATTAGCAATCATAAATTCCCACGCATCTCTTTTTTTAGGGGTAATACAGAAACTTCAGATAAATTTTTTGGACCGTACCCAAATGCATGGGCAGTCAAGGAAAGTATACAGTTACTCCAGAAAATTTTTAAACTCAGGGACTGTAGGGATTCTGTATTTTCAAATAGATCTAGACCATGTATCCAATACCAAATAAATAGGTGTAGCGCACCCTGTGTAGGGCTGATATCTGAGACTCATTATGCTGAAGACGTGACAAGATCGATCTCATTCTTAAATGGGAATTTTTCTGAGATTTTTGAGGAGTTAACAGTCCTCATGGAGGAAGCTGCAAAATTCCTAAAGTTTGAGAAGGCAAAAGAGTATCGAGATCAAATCACTGCGCTTTCAAAAATTATCCAAAGAAATAATATGGAATCATCCAATGATAAAGATTGCGACATATTCGTAGTTGCAAGTAACGGTATTTTTGTAGCAATAAACACTGCTACCGTGAAGGGAGGGCGGTATTTGGGCGACAAAATTTCTTTTGCTCATAATTCAGAGAGAATGGGATTAAATTCTCAAGAGGTTTTAACCGAAGCGTTAACCTATTTTCTTATTCAATACTATGAGAAAAAAGTATTACCCTCGGTTATTATTGTCAATAACAAGTCGGCTATTGAGAATTTCAATAAATGGTTAGATCTTTCTCCAAAAGAGGCTGGGATTCAAAAAAAACCTAGACTTATATTCGCCCCACGGTCAGAACAGGGTAATTGGGCAGAATTGGCTAAACAAAACTTGACCCAAGCGTTAGTAAGAAAAGCATTGGAAGCTAACAGTCTTAAGGATAGACTGCAGTACCTTATAAGTTTTCTGGGCCTTGATTTAGACGATGAGCAGGCATTAAGATTTAGGATAGAATGTTTTGACGTAAGCCATCTCTCGGGTGAAGCAACCTACTGTTCTTGCATTGTTTTCCAAAATTGCACTTTGCAAACAACTAAGTACAGAAAGTATAAGATCAAGACTGCGAAGGCGAATGATGACTACGGTGCGTTAAAAGAGGCTCTTCATAGGAGATTTAGGGAAGCTCAAGAGATACCTGACTTGCTAATAATCGATGGAGGAAAAGGGCAGTTAGCAATAGCAGAAGAGATTTTGGACAATAACAGCATTTTGGATGTTATAACCTTGGGAATTGCAAAGGGGGAAGGTAGAAAAGTTGGTTTGGAGACAGTTTTTTTTGACAAAAGGAATAAAGATTTAGGACAGCCGGACCAAAACGCACTCATGTTTCTCGCGTATCTTAGAGATGAGGCCCACCGATATGCGATTTTAGGGATGAGAAATTATAAAAGGAAAACATCTAAAAAATCTATTCTTGATGAAATAGAAGGAATAGGAGCTGTTAGAAAAAAAAGATTGTTGGAGAGATTTGGCGGTTTAAGGGAGATTGAAAAGGCGTCTGTCGACGAACTTAGTAGCGTTAATGGAGTTTCTTTGGCTCTTGCTGGTAAGATTTACTCATATATTCATCAATAATTTACTTCACTTATGCTTACAGTACCCACTGTGATAACCTTTACCCGAATTTTTGCAATTCCAATATTGTTGTTGATTATCTACGGTCCTTTCGAAATGATAGAAACGACAAAAAATATTTTGGCAACCATTGTTTTTGTAATTGCTAGTTTGACTGATTGGCTAGATGGTTGGTTAGCAAGGAAATTAAATCAGATTTCTTCTTTTGGGGCCTTCTTGGATCCAGTGGCAGATAAATTGATGGTGTGTACAGTTTTGATTATTCTTGTGGACCTTGAACGCGTAGATCCTATCATAGGTATTATAATCGTTGGACGAGAAATTGCAGTGTCAGCTCTAAGAGAATGGATGCTTAAAGTGGGCTCAAAAAGGGGCTTGAGGGTTGATATGTTGGGAAAATTAAAGACATGTTCGCAAATGATTGCCCTGCCTTGCCTACTTTATGATTCTAATCTTTTAATACCAGAAATCGACAGCGGGATAATTGGCACATGGTTAGTAGGTTTTGCCGCAGTTTTCACAGTTGTATCTTTTTTCAACTATATAATAATAGCGGTAAATGATAAAAAGATTAAAGATGAATTTTAACTATCTTTTTTTTTTACATGTACAATTAAGGGACTGCGGGAGTAGCTCAGTTGGTAGAGCGATACCTTGCCAAGGTATAGGTCGCGAGTTCGAATCTCGTCTCCCGCTCCAATCTAATCGCGTGTGGTTCGTATAAATTTACGGTGGCGGGATGGCAGAGTGGTGATGCAGCGGCCTGCAAAGCCGTGAACGCCGGTTCAATTCCGGCTCCCGCCTTTGTTATTAAGTTTCGTTTACTTCTGACGATCTTAGACAAGGGAGATGTCACTCTCGGTTATTGTGACGGGTTTTGTTTGGGAAGTTTGTTTTGAGAATTTTAATCACAAATCAAAAAGGTGGTGTTGGCAAGAGTACAATCTCTGCTAACTTGGCACATTATTTTGCTTCAACCTTGAATAAACGGACAACGCTAGTAGATTTTGATACACAAGCTTCGTCAAGTAAATGGGTGCGGTCGATTAAACCCCAAAGAATTACGGTTTTTAAGGGATCCCTTCCCTTGTCAGAAGGGGCTAACAGAATATTAATAGAATCGAGAAAGATTGTTCAGGGAGTTTACGGGCGATCCGAAATTATAATTGCTGATTTAACATGGTTCGATGTCTTCGATTCAGAGATGTTACTAGATTTTGATATCGTCATTTTACCCACAGCTATCTCAGAGGTTGAACTAATCGCTACCATGGAGTTTGCCGCGCGCCATGAGTGGGTTTTCCAGTCGTACCAAAGCCCATCCCTTGTTATCGTTCCCAGTAGGGTTAGAGGAGATCAAGCAGTGAAATTTAAACATAACACTGAGCGATTTCCATTTGGGTTTCTTTTAACTCCGCCAATTATTGACTCAGTAGAAGCAAAAAAAAATTTTGGTGTTAAATTTTTACTAGATTTAAAGAATCATAAACTGTCGAATTCCTTTAGAGTTTTTTGTGAATCTGTTAACCAGGTCGCTAGGATTCATTTTGATAGGATTAAAAATAACGATATGCGGTCTCAACCTTCAAGAGCGAAACTTGCGTCATCACTTAGCTATAATATTAAAAAGACTGACGCGATTAGGACTTTGGACAGGCAAAAATTGTCCGTGACAAAATTAGAGGAACAGGCCAAGCAGAATTTATTGAGGATATCAACGGGTGGTAGAGGGAATAGCCGAGAATCACAGAACATTAATGAAGTTTCTGAACCACGTTTAGGATCCTTTCAGGAATCAAATTTTTTTGATAACAATAATGTTTCAGAAGATGAAGATTACGCAGAGGGCACGTACGGAAAACAAAAGCTAGTGAGGAAAGAACCACAACCAATTTTGTCGGTTTCAAGAAAGGTTTTAGGTAAGCCTCCGAAGTTTCTTCGTAAGGAGAGTCCCGAGGATTAATTAGGTCAATTTTTTTGCCAATACATCAATAGCCATTGCACTCACACTTGCTCTTACTGTGGCAGCAGAAAGTTTATCGTTTTCTGTTTTTCCTAGGGCTTTCAGCGTTTTTAGCAGAGATTTTCGGGTATCCTGTATATCCTCATCTAATAACGATAATTTTTCTAAAACTTCTTTCCTTAAATCTAACTTCTCTTCCATCTGTCTGCTGAGTTCAGCAACCTCTTTCCATGTAGGCATGTCAGAAGAGGCCGAAAAGCTGGTTGTTTTGTTTAATGTTTCGAATAATTGCTCTAGCGCATCACCAACTGCTAACGGTTTAATGTTATCGCTAGGAGACCCAGTGACAGAGTTAAATTTTTTGCTATCTTGAGAATTATCAGTTGCTTTTTCAGTGGAAAGGTTGGTAGACTCATTAACCGTAGGGCTAGCATCACTAGTCAGATTAGAATCTTGATCGTGGGTCCAACCTTCTTTTGGGGAGTAAATTTTAACCCCTTTTTTTGGAAGTTCAAGCGAATCGCTCATCTTTGTAAATTTATGAACCACATTAAAAAGTTATTACCGAGTATATCAAAAATATTGGTTAGTATAAATCTCTCTTTTTTTCTAATAGTTTTCGTTCTTAAGACGGAAGCTTCAGGTGGAATAAGTTGGTTCTTAGATTTTTCGTGGTTGTCAACTTTAAATGTACTTATTGATATAGCTTTAGGTGACATGGTCTCCAGCACGTCATTTATCTGCATTTGGTTTATTTTTACAATTTTGTTGAGTTTAGTTTTTTTTCTCACGTTACGTTTTAATAATATTCAATTGTCCTTGAAAGATATGAGCTCTCAAGGAAGGATGGCTATAGACATAGATGATTTAAACAATATCGATAACGCTGTGGTTTTTGATAAAGGAAAGGATAGCTCCTCAAAAAGATTTTCCGATTCTTTGTCTGAGGTTGAGAAGGAGACAGAAAGAAAAAATAATAAAACAGCTACTAGGCAAAACTCTCACGAAGTGAATGATCTCATGGCAACAATCCCACCAGATGTCGCAGAAAAATTTAAAGATTTAAAAGATACTTTGGAAATGATTGATACAAAAAAATCTGAGAATAACACGCCGTAACCTGAAAACTGTGTATGTCAGCTTTGTGCGTTATTTTCTTTTAATTCAGGGTACCTAACATTCTCTAGGAGATCTATGTTTTCTTTCGGTGGTACCCTTGTAACCAAAGAAACTAGGACCGTTACCAAGAAACCAGCAGGGACGCCAAAAATTCCTGCTGATATCGGATCAATCCCGAACCATATGTCGGTGATGGGTGCTTCTTTTGGTATATTAAAAATAAGTTCACGAAGCCATGGTTGATTGATGGCCATGTAATAAAAAGTAACGAAGATTCCCGTTAACATTCCTAAAGATACTCCTAAATTGGTAGTGCGCCTCCAAAATATTCCCAGAATAAGTGCAGGGAAGAATCCTGAAGCAGCAAATGAGAAAGCAGCAGATACCAAAAATAGAATGTCAGCTGGGTTTTGTTGAGCAACCAAAGCCGCTAAAACGGCTACTATTAACAACACTGTTTTGGAGATTCTGACCCTCTTATTCACAGAGGCTTTTGGGTCAATCATCTTATAGTAGAGGTCATGCGAGAGTCCATTAGCCATGGCTAGCAATAGTCCGTCAGAAGTTGAAAGGGCAGCAGCTAGACCCCCAGCGGCCACCATCCCAGATATTACAAATGGTAACCCTCCGATTTCGGGTGTTGCTAGAACAACTATATCTTTATGAATCGAAATTTCAGCCAGCTGTATGATGCCGTCCATGTTTATGTCTGATATGGAAAGTAAGCTGGCATCCACAGCCATCCATTTTTCTACCCACATGGGTAAACTTGCAAACGAAGACCCAACAATATCATTGTAAATTACGAATTTAACCAACACAGCAAGAGCTGGTGCCGTTAGGTACAGCAGAAGAATAAATAATAAGGACCATGTAACTGAGGTTCGAGCCTCACTCACAGATGGGGTCGTGTAGTACCTCATTAATATATGTGGTAAGGAAGCTGTCCCTAATGTTAAGCAAACAATAAGGGCGAAGAAATTCTTCTTTTCTAAATTGATATCCTCTTCAGTCTCTCCGATAAAAGGGTCTGCATGTGGCCTGGGAGAGGATGTTGCCCCCTTCGCAATTACTTTCAGTTCTTTTTTTTGAGCCTCGTTAAGCATTTCGCCATTCTTATTTTGGTCATCCAAAAGTTTCTGTTTTGCCTCCGCAACCATTTTCATAACTTCAACTTCAGCTGGGTCTGAATTAATCTTATCTTCTAGGACAGATACTTTTTGTAACTGTTGGCCAAAGGAGAGTTGGGGAATAGGATTCCCTGTTTGGGTCACTGATAGCCATACTACCGGTATAAGATACGCAATTATCAAGACGATATACTGGGAAACTTGTGTCCACGTCACAGCCCTCATCCCTCCCAGGAAGGAGCAAACTAAAATTCCAGCGAGCCCCAAAAAGACACCAACCTCGAATTCAACACCAGTAAGCCTGGTTGTGATAACACCAACTCCCTTGATTTGTGCGACAACGTATGTAAACGAGCATAGAACTGCGATAAAAATCCCAATCAGACGTGGAAGGGAACCACCATATCTTGTTCCCAAAAAATCAGGAATCGTGTATTGGCCGAATCTCCTCAAGAATGGTGCTAAAAGAAGCGCGACAAAAACATATCCACCTGTCCACCCCATGATAAAAGCAAGAGCTTTATAACCTCCAACGTATAGGCCACCGGCCATTCCTATGAATGAGGCAGCCGACATCCAATCGGCGCCGGTAGCCATGCCATTAAATAACGCTGGGACCCTTCTACCAGCTACATAGTAATTGTCAGGTTCGTTAGTTTTGCTGAGAAAGCCAATACCTGCATATAAAAAAATGGTAGCGAATAGAAATGTGTAGCCAATGAAGTCCTGGGGTAGACCTAACTGTTCTAAAGCAGCGAGCACCACACAAAAACTTATAAAGCCGAGCGTGTATAAGCCATAAACCTTTTTTAATCTGCTTGCAAAAGAACTCTGGGGCAGTTCAGGATTAAATAGTTTAACCATTAATTCCTCTCTGGCGACTGTAACTCATTCAAATACGTTTTATCCAGTTTATTCACGAATGATGCATAAATCCAAACAATGAGCAAGTAAATTAACTGCGAACCCTGGGCGGCCATCCAAAAAGAAAACGGCCATCCAAAAAAATCAAAGGTGAGCTCGTTTGCAAAAAACGAAATTACAAATGTTGGGATAAACCACAAAACAATTAGAGTTACAGTTATTATTTTTAACTTGCTCCAATATTTTTGTTTGATAGGATTGTTCTCTTGCATAACACTAAGTTTCCAATTTAAGCTCTTTTTTGAGTTGGTTACCAACCTGTGGCTCAAAGGTTAAAAGCCGCTGAATAATTTGCTTTGATTTTTCTAAATTATTCGTCTTCGCGTACGCATGTGCAAGTTTGTAGTATGCATGAGGGGCGAAGGGCTGAATTTCAATTGTTCGTTTTAAATCCACTATTGCTTTTTCTATTAAGTCAGTAGCAAGAAATGATTGGGCTCGGCCATAATATGCCACGTCACATCTTTCATTGATTGCTATAGCCTGCGAAAAAAAGCCAATTGCATCGTGGTGAAGACTTTCATTTTGTCTGAGAAACCCCAGGTTAAAAAGTGCCTGGTAATAAGTAGGGCATTTATCTAAAGCTTCTAGAAAGAACTGTTCAGCATTTTCAGAATTTCCATTTTTAAAGCAGATAAAACCTGTTGTGGTTAAGTTCTCCGCGTCTGGCCGAACGATTACAATTTTACGCCAACAACGTTCAGCTAGTTTTGTTTGGCCAAAAATTTCAAAAACATCTGCTACGATCGTCAGTAATATTGTCAACATATTCGCTATTGTATATTAAAACTGGAGGGCCCACCGATTATTACCTTTACAACGAGCATAACAATCCACAGCGAAAGACAAAAAATAAACGTAAAATAAGGCAAATGTTTCTGAGGGATGGATTTTATTGTAATATAGGATACCAGCTGCTCCGGTAGTTGAGTTACAAGCGAAAACACTTGATAAACTGCGTTGTCATGATGTTTTCCGAAAGCAAATAGATATAAAATAGCTCTGCCGGCATATGTTAACAAAACAAACTCTAATATAGCCTTAATGAGAACAGTCAATTCAAGCATAATAATCGTCAGTGTGGTGGAATCGGTATACACAACAGACTTAAAATCTGTCGCCTATTTAAGGCTTGGGGGTTCAAGTCCCCCCACTGACACCAACCTTTCTTGAAAGATCTGCAAAAACAGATACTTACAGCTTTTTGAGATATTTCCTGTACCTTCCCGGACAAACCTATCTATTCCCTCCAATACAAAGATAGGTTACTGTATTTATTAGGTATTTTCAAGAAACCAAACAATTAAGGGAACGCAAGAAAAAAAGGTTTGGGCTTCAAAGGCTACTTTTTTATTTTTGTTCTGCATTGGGTTTAAAAGGAAAAAATGGTTCTAGTTGATTTAAAAAAAAGGATTTAAGTTTTTTGGATGAAGTATCAGGCAAAAATATATCAACAAAAAGCAATTGATAAAATTCTCAACCAGGACGGTGTTGGGTTGTTTCTTGGTATGGGTCTAGGAAAGACTAGTTGCACTTTGACTGCGATTAATCACTTGATAAACATTGAGGAGACTATTAAAAAGGTGTTAGTGATTGCTCCCTTGCGAGTTGCTAAGACAACATGGACAGATGAATGGAGGAAATGGGATCATTTGCATAAATTGGTTTTATGCAAAGTTTTAGGTTCAGCCCCACAACGAAAGAAAAAATTAGCTAATAAAAATGCAGATATCTATATTATCAATAGAGAAAATGTCCCATGGCTTGTCGAGTATCTTGGTAAGAATTGGTTTTTTGACATGGTTGTCATCGATGAATTAACTAGTTTTAAGAACAGAACGACAAAACGGTGGAAGGCGATTCGCAAAGTTCGGTCTAGTCTTAAAAAGGTAGTAGGTCTAACTGGTACGCCAATAGCCAATGGCTTGCTTGATCTCTGGGCACAAGTTTGGTTGTTAGATCAGGGAAAATCCCTCGGGAAAAGTTTTTCAAAATATAGGGAGGCATATTTTGACCCTGATCAACGAAATAAAGAAATCATTTACTCCTGGAAGCCCAGACCGGGTTCACTAAGAGTTATTCAACAAAAAGTACAAGATGTTTGTATTTCCATGAAAAGTGAAGACTGGCTGGATTTGCCAGATATTCTTTACAATCGGATTAATGTTGAGTTAGACGATGCGTCGTGGTCTGTATATGACCAGTTTGAGAGGGAACGGTTGGTTCCATTTCTAAACGCAGATATCGAAGCAGGCTCTGCTGCAGCCGTTACAACTAAGTTGTTACAAATGACTGGCGGTGCTTGTTACGACGACCAAGGCGGTTTTCAGGTTATCAATTCCCATAAGCTTGATGCTCTTGAAGATGTTGTTGAAGTTATGTATGGTAACCCCATCCTGGTTTACTACCATTTTCAACATGAGCTTGCGCGTTTACAA
Organism: Betaproteobacteria bacterium; assembly: GCA_028139135.1. GTDB lineage: Bacteria > Pseudomonadota > Gammaproteobacteria > Burkholderiales > Burkholderiaceae_A > UBA7377. Next base: position 9,091 of record JAOINB010000010.1, on the reverse strand, counting down.
GAAAGATTTCCACAAGCAGTAAGACTAAAAGATGAAAAAGATATAGAGCGCTGGAACGAATCCGAAATTCCAATATTGCTAGCTCATCCCGCGAGCGCAGGGCATGGGTTAAATCTGCAATTTGGGGGCTCCACAATCGTTTGGTATACGCTTACCTATTCATTAGAGTACTACCAACAGGCAAATGCACGATTGCATCGTCATGGTCAAAAAAATAAAGTGATGATTCATCATTTAACTGTCAGAGACTCAATTGATGATGCTGTGATAGACGCCCTAAATAACAAGGACCACAATCAGGAGGCTTTATTGGCCGCACTGAAATACCGAGTACAAAAAATATCTGACAGGACTAAAAGTTTGGATTTAGACCCTTAAATCAAAAATAACAGTAAGTCAGCTGAGTTTTATATTACTGCAGAATGAACCGTGATCATGTTTGCTTACGAGGACTCAACGGGGCCATTTGCATCTTTCCAATCGGAAAACCCACCAACATTTAAAACTTTTGTGTATCCCATTTCCACGAGTGTGTGGCCAGTTAGAGCAGCCATTCCCCCTGCAGCACAAACAAGTATAATTTCTGCATCCTTTTCTAAGGCTTTGTTATGAAACGGTGTCTCGGGATCAGCTGCAAACTCAATAAAACCCCTAGGAATTTTTAAAGCGCCTTCTATGGTGCCTGTTTCGGCAATATCTATTCCGTCTCGAACATCGATAAAAACCGAATTGCCCTGCGCATGTTTTTGAATCGCCTCGTTTACCTCAATCTTTGGAACAACTTGGTTTGCAGCCTCAAGCGAGGATTTTGCTGTTTTCATAATGAATCCTTTTTTAAAAGTAAATGGTACTTCAAATATGCTACCTAGTTGCCATAGTTTTTCTGTATTTTTGCAAAATTTTATAAAACTATTGTAAATGACAATCATTCTCAGTATTATATGTAAAAGAGATTGATAATGATTCTCAATAATTCACAGTTAAGGAATGCAATAAAAATGAAGGTAAAAAATTTAAAAATGAAAAAATTAGCAGTTGCTATGGCTGCTTTAATTAGTGTGCCGACATATCTCTCGGCGGAGGAAACTGATGGCTATTTGCTTGACAGCATAGAAATTATTGGGACGAAAGACCGCGCACAGGGTTTGCCAGGCTCGGGATACGTTGTTGGTGCGGGGCAAATGAAAACTGAGGCAATTGACGATATTAATCAAGCCTTAAAAACAGTCCCGGGTATTTATATACGTGAAGAAGATGGATATGGTTTAAGGCCAAACATTGGTATTCGAGGGGCTACCTCAGAAAGATCTGAGAAAGTTACCCTTATGGAAGACGGTGTTTTGATTGCTCCAGCGCCATATACTGCACCCGCAGCATATTATTTTCCGACGATTTTGAGGATGCAGTCGATTGAAGTGCTGAAGGGCGCACCAATGCTCAAGTACGGACCCCAAACAACAGGTGGCGTTTTGAATATGATCTCCACCCCGATCCCAACATCCCTTTCAGGAAGAGTTTCTACTTTCTTTGGACAAAATAACCAAATAAATGGTCACATTTATTTCGGTGACGGAAGTGGTCCGTTTAAGTTTTTGTTCGAGGGTGTGACCAGGCAGACTGATGGTTTCAAAAGTATTGATAGGAGTAATAGAGACTCTGGTTTTTCAATATCTGATTATGTTGTGAAGTTCGGATTTGATACTGGCGAAGCTGGAAAACTTTTGTTTAAAGCTTCTCGAACCGAACAAACATCAAATGAGACCTATTTGGGTCTAACAGATGCGGACTTTAACGTTAATCCAAATAGGCGTTATGGTTTGTCAACAATTGATCAAATGACAAATAAACATGAGGGATATAACTTAACTTATTCTCATGAGATCGATGACAGTAAGAATTTCACAGTCACAGCGTACAAAAATTATTACCAGCGGGATTGGTTTAAGGTTGCTAAAGGAGGGAGCTACGTTGATGCAGTCAATGGCGGAAACACTTCGCAACAGGGCATTTTAGACGGTACGACTGACGTTGCTGGATTGACATACAAGCATAATAATCGCGCTTATGAATCAGAGGGTATTCAAGCTAATTTGAATTTTGTAGTTGATAACCACGATATCGATTTTGGGGTTCGCAAGCATAAGGACAACATGAATCGGTTTCAGCCACAGGATAAGTATGACCAGGTCAGTGGAGCCTATGTTTATCAGAGTACTGTTACGCCGAGTGGTAGTAATAACAGGTTTGAAGAGGCTGATGCAACTACAATGTTTATTTCTGATGCATGGCAAGTTAACGATGCTATGTTAGTGAATGCGGTATTGAGATATGAAGATTATGAAACAAGCAGAAAGCAATATGGCACGGATAGATCAGCGGGGCCTGCAAGCACCAAAAATCACGAGACAGATATACTTCTACCGGGGTTATCCGTAACTTACGATATTAATGATAACTTGCAAACTCTAGCAGGATATCACAAAGGGTTCACACCGATTGGTGGAGGAGCCGATTCGAATGAAGAGGTTGAAGAGAGTGCTAATTTCGAGGCGGGATTGAGATATGGAAGTGGAAATCTCTTTGTTGAAGGCATTTATTTTTACAGTGATTTTTCCGATAAAACTGAGCTTTGTTCCGTTGGAAGCCCATGCAGTAATGGTGCTACCGCTGGGTCATTAAAAACAGGTGAAGCAGAAATTTCAGGGCTTGAGTTTCAAGTTGTAAATACCTTCGAGGGTGATAGCTACAACGTTCCCCTTGCATTTGCCTACACTTACACAAAAGCTGAAATAAAAGGCGCTAATCAAAATGGTTTTCAGGATGGGGACAAGCTTCCGCACATCCCTGAGAGTTCATTCAGTTTAAGGACAGGTATAGAGCATGCCTCTGGTTGGGATAACTACGCAATTATGAAACACATCGGCTCCATGGGAGATGTTACTGGATACAACAGAACAGGCGGTTCATTTGGCGAGACAGACTCATTATTTGTTCTGGATTTAATTTCGCGGTATCAAATCGCCGACAATACAAGCGTGTTTCTGAAAGTAGAAAACGCTTTTGATGATCAAAAGATAATATCTCGCTCTCCAGACGGGGCTCGTCCTAATAAGCCCAGAACCGTATCAACAGGAGTAGTGGTGAATTTTTAATTAAAAACAAAATTTTGAGTGTATGACGTTCAGCCTATTCTCCATCAACAAAATGCATTCAAAATTTTTTGCCTTTACCTGTCGGGTTTACGTGGAACCCTCACTCTCCCCGGCCTGACAGGTACTGGTTTTTTTTCAAAAGAATATAAAAAGGTGTTTTGCCTATACCTGTCAAGCATATATGGAACCCTCACTCTCCCAGCTTGGCAGGTAAAGGTTTTTTTATCCGATAACTCGAAAAATGCTGGCAAATTTGCTAAAAATTTGATTCTTTGCAGAAATTAATACTTAAATTTGCTAATTATCTGTTTGTAAACAAGATTGTATTTTAAATAATTAGAAAATTGCCCAGAAATGGGGATATCTTTCAATTGTTGAACAAAAACACTCTGATTTAGACAATATTGTCAATGGCAATGTAGGAAAAATTTAGAAATATTCTAGAAAAAAAGAAGCTTTTTTCCATTGCATTTCAGGAGTAAAAAGGGGTGACTAAGAACACAGGAACAAAAGTATTTTTTATTTTTGAAAACAATCCTCAAAGGTGATAGGCATCTATATCGCATACAAAAAAAACAATATTGGAGTTTTTTTTTGTTCTCTAAGCTATTTTTTAGAGTCGACATTTCGACTGGCTGTTCGTAAGTACCGGTTAAAAGTAATACCGGAAACTACCCAAAATTTGTGAAAAATTGCTGTAGGTAAAAAGGTTTCTTCGGACATGAGATAGTGGTAATTACTCCTTAGTGTAAGTCCCGCTAATTCCATAATCTTTTCTATTGTTGCTCGTAGTAATTATTAACTATTAAAAGTAATTTGTTAGACGAATTTTTTGTTGACGCTGTAAACACAGTGCTGTGGCCGTTTTAGAGGTTTTTAGTTTTAAGGAATGGAACAATTGAGTAAGCGCGAATGAAACTTTTTTTTTAACTAAGGAAGTTTTACAAGAAATTTCCTAGAGTTTATTGCAAGCCTTGTCAACCATGGAATGGAAAAAAAAGTGTAAAAATAAACCACACACGAGAACTAAGATTGATACACTAAGTACAAGGCAAAGATGAATTCGTTTACCAATTTGTTGTTCATCGAATCTTAGTTTTACCTTCTAGATAGAAAATTTCATCTTAAGAGTTTTGCGAAGTACTCTTAAGTATGGTTCTATGGAAACAAGAAAGGTGTAAAACAAAATTGGTCAATAATTGACCAATCAACCTGAGAGCAAGTAGTCAAAAGAAGCAGTAAATTTTTGTTGAAAGTTGTACACAGTTTCTGTTGAAAAGATTTCAGAAATGTTTTCGGCCGCATTCAAACACGGTGTGGAAAGTTTTGTGGATAACATTTGCGTTTTTTGCGGTGCATCCCAGTATTTACGCTAAATTCTTCTCTTTTTTAATCCTAAGAGTATTTTTTAGACACTGTCTAAGTTGCAAATGGGGAAAAAAACGAGAAATCCAACGTTCCATATCCGGGAGTTTGGTTTTCTAATTCCGAACTCATATATAGAGCGTGAACCTGTGATGGGAACCATAAAATATTTCGAAGGTTTAAAGAATGTTCTTTTTATGAATTATGCTTTTCTAATATTAGAGTGCAAAAATACTTGATATAATCTGGCCATTCATTCAACAGAATTCTGATCCGTTTTTATCTATAGTCAGTGTTCATTTAAATAAGGATGTAATTGTGGTACCAAAATATTTGTCTTTTTTTAAACCGTTATTTTTTGTTTGCTTATATGCATTCAGTTCTGTTGCTCTTACTCACCCAGGAGATCATCAGATGTATTTGCAACCAAATGCGGGCAGAATTTTGAATGAGCAAAGTACGCCGAATCAACCGACACCTGAGCGAGAGACTTTGCAGATTGAGTCACCAGCAGCTCCGACTGTTCAATCCGGTGAAAAGGTTCAGGTACGAGTCCTTCAAATCAGTGGAAATACACTTTTCTCTACGCAGCAGATTATGGAGGCTGCAAAATTTGAATCTGGTATGTATGATTTTGGAGCCCTTCAGCAAGTAGTATCTAGGATAGATCAGTTATACCGGAAAAATGGCTATCCATTTTCCAGAGCAGTGTTGCCTCCCCAAACTGTAGAAGATGGCTCCGTGAAAATCGAAGTACTTGAAGGAAGATACGGAGATGTCTCAGCTAGGGGCTCTGGAGAATATGAGTCTCAAGTAAATGACTGGTTATCATCGCTAAAAAGTGGAGAGTTTATTGAGGAATCCTTACTTGAGAGAACGACACTGCTTTTAAGAGATCTTCCAGGGGTAGTTATCCGTCCTGTTGTTAAACCCGGTGCTGATGTTGGAAGAGGGGACTTGTCCGTGGATTTTGATATAGATTCCTCTCCTAGTTATAGACTTGGGTTTGATAACTTTGGAAATCGATATACGGGGTACAATAGAATCCGCTTTGATTATGCAAATCCCAATAATTTTGCCTTAGGTGATTTGGTTCAGTTCGGAATTGTGCAATCCGAAGATGATCTTTCTTTATTTAATCTCGGTTACTCCAGGCCGATTGGCTTTGAAGGCTATGGGATTTCGTTGAATATAGGGTATGCGGATTATGGAGTTGGAAAGGAGCTAGCAGCAGCTGGTCTTAGTGGGGAGTCCAAAACGGTAGCTCTACAAGTTTACAATCAGTTAGTGCGCACAAATGTTCGAAACGTAAAACTTTTTGCTGGTCTAGAGTTTAAAGAATTATCCGATAGCGTATTTAATGCAAACTCAGAAAAAGAAAATGTTTCTATTCCCATCGGGTTATCGTTTGATATCCGAGATGGGAAATTTGGGAAAAATGCGGTTACTTATGGCTCGGCAAGATTGAAAATTGGCTCAATTAATTTCAATCAAACGGCAGCGTTAAGCGATATTTATGGAATTGAGGGAAATTTTTCTAAATTCATGCTTGATGTAACGCGTATACAGTCATTGAGCTCTGCACTGCGGCTAAATACGAGGCTATCATTGCAGGAAACCAGTACAAATTTGGATTCCTCAGAGGATTTTTTACTCGGTGGGCCTTACGGTGTGCGAGCTTATCCATTGGGTGAGGCACCAGGCGATAGAGGATATTTAGTGCAAGTGCAATTGGAAGGACAAACGAGATTCGGTAAGCCGTATCTATTTTATGATTTTGGAAGCGTGAAAGTTACTGCAGATCGCTCGGCAGGGCAGGCTGCGGTGAATGAGCATAGGTCAGGAGGTGGTGTTGGCTTTATGGGTGCAAGTGGCCATGTGAACTTCAACCTTCTGCTCGCATACAGAAGCGGGCATGCACCAGATTCAGATATTCGATCCTCGACTCCTATTTTCTGGTTTTTGGTGGACTATGCGTTTTAAAACTTTCCAATATCGTTGGATGGAACAAGGGGCTTATTGAGCCCCTTTTTTTATGGCTGTAGCATTGATACAAAAGTGTTTCACGTGAAACTTTAGTATGATAAAAAGAGTATAAATAATATACATAAGTAGTAATACTTTGGTATTATACATTAATCTTTTTTTTAACAGAATTTTGCGTTTGAAATACAATATTTTCAGGAAAAACGTTCTCATTCTGGGTACAGTTTTTGGAATATTTTGCCTTTATTGGAATCCAATTTTTGCTGCAGAAACAGCTTTGGGTATACCCAATAGTCCCCATGGGGAAGTAATTCAGGCAGGCTCCGTTCAGATCGAGCGACCAAATTCGAACACTACGAGAATTTATCAGTCGAGCCCAAAGGCAGTGATTGAGTGGGAAGGTTTTAGTGTTTCTTCCGATGGAGCCGTAGAATTCTACTTTGAAAATCCATCGCATTCCTCCTTAAATCGTGTTGTGGGAAGCGATGTATCCCAGATTCAAGGGAAAATCCAATCCAATGGGAATCCAATTTTAGTAAATCCAAATGGAATTGTCTTTTCGAAAACTGCACAAGTACATACGGCAAGCTTTATTGCATCAACTCTTGATGTAGAAACAAAGGATTACTTACAAGATCAATTACGGTTTTTAGGAGAAAAAGGCAGTGCGATAATCAATTCTGGCGAAATAAAAACGCTGGAAAATGGTCATATTGCCCTGATTGCTACAACTGTAATCAATGAGGGAACACTAGTTGCAAATTCTGGAACGGTTGCCATGGTGGCAGCTGATGAAGTAGTGATGGATTTAGGAGGTGTTGTTCCGGTTCAGATCAAAAAAGGTGCAGTTGATGCACTGATTCAACAAAAAGGGGCAATCACTGCAGCAAATGGTCAGGTGATTATGGCAGCCCGCGCTGCATCGGACCTTATGGCATCAGCAATCAATCACGGAGATACTGTTTCTGCAACATCTCTTACAAAAAATGAAGATGGTACGTTTGTACTGGGTGGCCCCAGTCCACCAGAGCCATCGGGTTTAGAAATTGATGGAACAGTGATCGTTAGTTCCGATTATGCAAAAGGTGGAAAAGTTCAAGCATTTGCAGATCGAATTGAGGTGCGAGATAAGGCTCATGTTGCAGCAAATGGGAAAACTGGAGGAGGTGAGATTCTCATCGGAGGTGATATCCGGGGAAGTGGAAGCGATCCGCCTGCAGTTATGGTCTCAATGGATAAAAGTGCAAAAATTGAGGCAAATGGTATTGCAACAGGAGATGGTGGCAAAGTTATTCTCTGGAGCGATGTTGCAAACTCGCAATCAGAAACGATTGTAAAAGGAAAAATTGAAGCCAATGCTGGTTTAAAAAACGGGGCAGGCGGTTTTGTGGAGACATCTGGTCGAATAACCGATGTATTTGATGCAAAGATCTCTGCAAAAAGTACGAATGGAATAGCTGGCGAGTGGTTGATTGACCCTATCGATTTGACGATCGATGCAACTGGCAACACCACAATTCAAAATACCTTAAATGCTGGAACAAGTGTAACAATTGACACCACAGGAAATGTCTGTCCGTCATTTGGAAGTTGTGGAGGAGGAACAAGCGGGCACATTAATTACGATAGCCCCGCAATGAACTTGTCATTAAGTCCACCCAATGATGTAACTTTTTCTTTAATTGCTGGAGGTAATATTGGTATTGAAGGCACCCTTGATGCTTCTGGAGGACCAAATGCTGTGAATGTTGTGTTGACTCCAGGAGCAGGTTCGCAAATTAATGTGAACAGTGCACCCTTAACGCTGATTACAAATGCTGGAAATATTTCTCTGAACGGAACTACAAGTTTAGGAGAAGAGTTGATTGTGAACCATACGGGAAATGTGACATTTTCGAATGTAATTGCTGGTGGAAAAAGTCTGACTAAGCAGGGCTCTGGAACGCTAACTTTGAGTGCGGATAACACATATTCTGGAGGCACAACTGTTTCTGCAGGAACCTTACAAATTGGTGCAGGTGGTACCTCGGGTAGTGTTACGGGTGATATTGTCAATAATGCGAATGTAACGTTTTCACGATCTGATACTCTCATCTATGCAGGTGTGATCAGTGGAACAGGCTCACTTACAAACGATGGGGGGACTTTTCGATTAACAAACGATAACACCTACACGGGTGCTACCATCTTAGACAGTGGTATATTGAGTATCGGTGCTGGAGGAAGTACTGGTTCTATTGCATCTCAATCGGTTTTATTTAATGGCGGTCACTTTATATTTCAAAGACATGGAGATATTACTTATTCGGGAATTTTGAGTGGAAGCACCGGGTCCTTTGAGGCATATGGATCTGGAACGCTTACTCTTACTGGAAACAGCAGCACACGGTCAGGAAATAGTTTTTTTGGCGGTAGTAAAATTATAAAACTTACCCACGGAAATGCGCTCGGAACTGGAACTGTCACGCTCAATAGTGCCAACTCTTTAGTTTTATCAGGAGGCATTACTACTTCTTTTGGCCAGCTTCATATGAGAGGAACTGGAGCAACTGGGATAAACGGGGCTTTGTTTAGTGAGGCAGGAGACA
>JAOINB010000001.1 GCA_028139135.1 Betaproteobacteria bacterium | reverse complement strand
TTCTTCTATCTCCGAAACCTGGAGCTTTTACTGCACATGTTTTTAAGATTCCGCGAATGTTGTTGACTACAAGTGTTGCGAGAGCTTCACCCTCAACATCTTCCGCGACAATCAAAAGCGGTCTCCCTGCTTTTGCTGCCGCCTCCAAAACGGGTAACAAATCCTTAATGTTTGAAATCTTCTTGTCATGCAGTAAGATGTAAGGATTTTCTAACACCGTTACTTGCTTATCCGGATTGTTGATGAAGTATGGTGACAAATAACCTCGGTCAAATTGCATACCCTCAACAACATCAAGTTCGTTATTAAGTGACTTACCGTCTTCAACAGTAATTACTCCCTCTTTTCCAACCTTCTCCATTGCTTCAGAAATTATCGAACCGATCTCCTCGTCTGCGTTAGCCGAAATCGCGCCAACTTGAGCAATTTCCTTGGAAGTAGTGCAAGGCTTACTGATTTTCTGTAACTCAGTAACGACACCACTAACGGCTTTATCAATACCCCTTTTTAAATCCATCGGATTCATACCTGCTGCGACAAATTTCATGCCTTCTCTAACCACAGCTTGAGCTAAGACCGTAGCAGTTGTAGTTCCGTCTCCAGCATTGTCAGAGGTTTTGGATGCTACCTCTTTCACCATTTGTGCTCCCATATTCTCAAACTTATCTTTGAGCTCAACTTCTTTAGCGACGGACACTCCGTCTTTTGTAACAGTCGGAGCGCCAAACGATCTTTCTAAAACGACATTTCTGCCTTTGGGCCCAAGGGTAACTTTAACTGCATTGGCGAGCACGTTAACGCCCGATACCATCTTCCCACGCGCATCTTCGCTGAATAATACGTGTTTTGCTGCCATTTTATTTCCTCTCTAATTAATATATTTTTTATTTTTCGATGACCGCCATAATGTCGTCTTCTCGCAATACAAGCAACTCATCTCCGTCAACTTTTACCGTTTGTCCGGAATATTTACCGAATAATATTTTTTCTCCGACTTTCACGTCGACCGGCTTGGTTTTACCATCCTCAAGAATTTTCCCATTTCCAACGGCTACCACTTCACCTTGATCAGGTTTTTCAGCCGCATTGTCAGGTATAACAATCCCGGAAGCTGTTGTTCGTTCGTTATCAAGTCGCTTTACAACGACGCGATCATGTAGAGGCCTCAATTTCATAAAGACATACTCCAAAAAGTTAAAAAAAGGTTAGCACTCTTCGTAACAGAGTGACAGAGTATATAGTTGGGCTTCGAATCAAAAATTCAAGCTACAAACAAAAAAGCCCTAAAAATATAAAGGGTATTTGCTCCGCTTACGTTTGTTGTATCAGCCTGCGAAGAACTTACCTTGTTTCTCAATTACCGTTTGGCACTCAACACAGCGTATTTTCCCAAGCTTTAAGCGAGCTGCGGGGATTTTCTCGTCGCATTCAATGCAATGAAGCCCATCAAAATCAGGGTTGGTTTCCGGCAGTGTCTTCCTTCTCGCGTTTTCCAAAGCATCTTCATTAAACTGGGCTTCTATAGCGGACGCTCTGTCATTTTCGTCGGTAAGTTCAAAAAAATTTTCATTTTTCTCTAGGGCCATATAAATCTCCTCAAGCAGCCATTTTCTTTTAAAACCCACCCGTTTATCATAGTGATGTAAGACCGCAAACGGAAAGTCTATCACTAAAACTGGATAAAATAACAAACAAGAGTATTCAATTTTGAAGGGTAAAAATAAATTAGGGTTGATCCCAATTAGCACATTACTTTTTTTTATCGTTCTTTTCCCAGGGACTGAAGTCTACGCAACTAGCCAACGTTCAAATTTGGAGTTGAAGACGCAGCAGTTACTAAAAGAGTTGGAAAGAGTTGGCATCCCTAATTCCTCGGTGGGAGTTTCATTGACAATAATCCCAGCTACGATTTATCCGTTTGAACCTGTTCGTTATGAATTCAACTCAAAAAAAAGATTCAATCCCGCTTCCACCGTAAAATTATTCACTAGTTTATATGCGTTGACTGTCCTGGGAAGTGCATACAGGTTTAAAACCGATTTTTTTAAACTTGGCAAGCGTGATTTAGACTCCTTTAACGGAAACTTTTATCTAAAAGGTCATGGAGATCCGAAATTGGTATATGAAGACTTACAGGAGATTGTGCACGCCATGCGTGCCAAAGGCTATAGAAAGTTGCGCGGTAATTTTGTAATTGATGATTCATATTTTTCTGAACCAGAAATTAATGCTGCATCATTCGATGGAAAGAAGAACAAGCCGTACAATGTAGGTCCTAACGCTGCTTTGGTAAATTTTAAGGCTGTTGAGCTTACAGTGGCAAAAGTAAAGCGAAAAATCAACATCTCTATTACACCTAAATTAGCCGATTTCAACATAGTCAATAACATGCGCTGGGCTAGGGGTTCTTGTGGCAAAAATCAGATCTTTTACAAAGAATCCGAGGGCAAACTTAAGGTTTATGGTCGGTTTGGCACTCGTTGCAAAAGACAGAGGCTCTATATCGGCTTATCTACCCACAAAAGGTTCGCTTTCGGGTTGTTTAAGCAAGCCTGGATTGATTCTGGAGGACAATTCGATCAAGTTTTGATTGATGGAGTTGTACCACAAGAGGCTGAATTAGTATATTCATGGACAAGTCCCCGTAGTTTGGGATTATTGATTAAAGATATAAATACCCTGAGTAACAATACGATGGCTCGAACGATGTTTTTAAGTCTTTCCGCTACTAAAGGGAGTCCCGGAACTTTGGAAAAGTCCCGCCGACTATTGTCTAGTTGGTCTTACGATTTAGGTATCGAGCCAGAAGATGTAACCATAGACAATGGGTCTGGATTGAGCAGATTGACGAAATTAACACCTACTCATCTAAATACGTTGTTATTCGAGGCTGCTTTTTCAAAAGACTTTCAAGTTTGGAAAAATAGTCTTGCCTTAGCAGGTAGGGAGGGTACTACCGTAAACAGATTTCGTGGGATGGATGTCTCAGGTAATGCCTGGTTGAAGACCGGAAGTTTAGATGACGTTCAGGCTTACGCGGGATATATTTTAACAAAAACAAAGCGTTGGATATCGTTTGCGATTTTGGTAAATCATCGTATAGCGGAGCGAGCAAAGTTGCCTCTAGATAAGTTCATTGATTCTGTATATCGAGATTCTGAGCCACAGTTTCTTGTGGAAGGAGTAACTAAGTAAAATGCAAGAAAAAAGAAACAATTTTGGTTTAAACGTATGGATATTACTATTTTCTTTTGTTGCGGTTTACCTTTTCTTTTTTAGCGAAAAAGGACAGGAGCGTGTTAATACCTGGATAAATTTACTGGAATTTGGGGATAAACAGATCAGTGAATTTATTGTTAGTCAAACTGACTTAGAAAAAGACTTTGAGAAAACTAGGGTGGCAAAATGGATCTCGAGAAAATACAAAGTGTCAAACGATGCAGTAAGAGAAATAGTTGAAATATCCTTCAGTGCTGGTGATAAATTCGAAGTTGACCCGTACGTAATTTTAGCAGTAATTGCAATAGAGTCGAGCTTCAATCCATTAGCTGAGAGTAGTGCCGGGGCGCTAGGTCTTATGCAAGTGATGCCGCTCATACACAGAAGGAAGTTTGAAAAATACGGGGGTTTTGACAAATCTCTCGACGTTAAAGTAAATGTTTATGTCGGAACAGAAATCTTAAAGAACTTTTATTTGAGATACGGTAATTACCAACGTGCTTTGCTGGCTTATGTGGGAGTTTCTCAAAATAGTAATAGTAGCTATCCCACGAAAGTTTTGAGACTTAGGGACAGGCTAAAAAAATTAATTAAAAAGTCTTAAAATTCCCCTGAAACGTAATTTAATATCGACAGCACTGATACTGCTACTGTTTCAGTGCGCAAAATCCGTTTTCCTAGCTTCACACTTTGAAGTTTTGCCTTTTTAGCTAAAAGCTCTTCAGAATCTGAAAATCCAGCTTCAGGTCCTATCAAGCATACAATTGTTCTGCTAGAAGATAAATCAATTTCTCCAAGCCGCTTATTAGACGTTGGATTTAAAATCAAATTTAGAGAGTTCTTTTGTTTAATTGTTTTGACAAATTCATCGAATCTTTGGGGAAATATAATTTTTACAAGCTTGTTACGCCCACATTGTTGGCTTGCATGTTCTGCGATAAGTTTCCATCTTTCTAATTTCTTTTCCAAATGAGAATTATTAGTGTGTCTTACCTGACATCTTTCTGTGATGATCGGAGCAACTACTTCTGCCCCCAATTCAACAGATTTTTGAACAACATAGTCCATCCTGGAGCTTTGGCACAGTCCCTGTGCTATAAATACTGATTTTTTATTTTCCCGATCAACCGCTTTCACCTCTTCAACCAACTCAAAATGGACATTATTTCTGTCACAGACAGTGATGGTTGCAGTAACTTCGTGCCCCGCTCCGTCAAACAATAAAATTTTTTCTCCAACTTTAAGGCGGAGAACATTTTTTAAGTGATGACTTTGTTTATAATTAAAGGCTTGTTTGGTTAATAAATCGGGAAAGTATAGCCTAGGTTTCAATTTATGATACCCCTCAGCAATTGATTTGCATTTTTGACTTAGATTATGCTGCAATTTCTGAGGTAGATGTTTTTTAACGAGAAAAAAAGTGAAAATTAACAAACCTTCCGGAAATACCATGGAAAATAAACCAGGGAATCATCAAGCCATGGCAGATTTGCTGAGGGTGCTCTCTGCAGACGCAGTTCAGAAAGCGGGTTCTGGTCACCCCGGAATGCCCATGGGCATGGCGGAAATTGCCTACGTTTTATGGAAGTTTTATCTCAAACACAATCCTAAAAACCCGACCTGGGTAAACAGAGATAGGTTCATATTGTCAAATGGCCACGGGTCAATGCTACATTACGCACTGTTGCATTTATGCGGCTATGATTTGCCCATTGATGAGCTTCAGCAATTTAGAAAATTGGGTTCGGCGACTCCTGGTCATCCAGAAGTTGGCGTTACGCCTGGAGTAGAGACTACTACTGGTCCATTAGGTCAAGGATTAGCTAATGGAGTGGGAATGGCTCTCGCTGAAAAACTTTTAGCCAATGAATTTAATCGGCCAGGGTTTCCAATAATAAACCATAATACTTACGTTTTTTTTGGCGACGGGTGCCTTATGGAAGGGATCAGTCACGAGGTTTGTTCTCTCGCAGGTGTGTGGGGTCTTGAAAAGTTAATTTGTTTCTATGACGATAACAACATTTCGATAGATGGTGAGGTTAGTCCATGGTTCAATGAGAATATTGCATCACGATTCAAATCCTACGGGTGGAATGTTTTGGGGCCCATAGACGGACATGATGTCTTTGCCATCAAGAATGCTATCGATGCTGCCCTATCAAGCAAGGAAAAATCTTTTGAAAATGGTCCTACTATCATAATTTGTAAAACGATTATTGGAAAAGGGGAACCAGAACGGGAGGGAACTTCTAAAGCACACGGTGAACCTTTGGGCGTTGATGGAATACAACGAATGAGGCAAGAATTGAGTTGGGATTTCTTGCCTTTTGAAGTCCCAGAAGACCTTAAGAAAGAATGGGATTGCAGCGACTACGGCCATGCCCTTGAAGGTGGTTGGCAAAATCTTCTAGAAAATTACAAGAAGAGTTATCCAGCATTAGCTGCCTTACTGGAAACCAGACTTGGGAAAAATGTTATAAACCCGGAAGAATTAAACGATTTAGTAATGGAGTTTTGTATCAGCTTAGCCAAAACTCCCTTAACTGTGGCTACTAGGAAAGCATCCCAGAATTTTTTAAATAAATTGGGTCCGCGATTTAATGGGTTGCTCGGGGGGTCAGCTGATCTCTCCGGAAGTAATTTGACGATGTGGGATGGTTCAGTCCCAGTAAGAAAATCGGAAACAGGAACAATCAGAGGTAACTATTTAAATTTCGGCGTCAGAGAGTTCGGAATGGCGGCAATTTGCTCTGGGATATCTCTACATAAAGGTTTCCTTCCTTACTGCGGAACATTTTTAGTTTTTTCAGATTACATGAGAAACGCTATTCGTTTGGCTGCTTTAATGGACCAAAAGATAGTTTTCGTTTTTACGCATGACTCAATTGGTTTAGGGGAAGATGGACCAACACACCAGCCTGTCGAGCAAGCGGCCAGCCTGCGGCTAATACCAAATTTGCATGTTTGGCGGCCAGCAGATTCAGCCGAAGTTGCTTTTTCTTGGAAGGCTGCACTTCTGCAAGATGGCCCGACAGCTATTTTACTTTCCAGGCAGAAATTGCCTAGTTTTCGCAGGAACAACTCAACCTTAAAAAATATTGCAAAAGGTGGGTATATCCTGATAGAGGAAAAGCAGCCTGATGTGATTTTAATTGGCACTGGGTCAGAAGTTAAGTTAGCGGTTTCAGCTGGTGAAGAATTAAAGAGTAAATATGGGATAAAAAGTCGAATTGTTTCTATGCCTTCAACTACTATTTTTGATCAGCAAAGTCGGGTTTACAAAGAAAAAGTTGTCCCCAATCACTTACCAAAAATGATAATCGAGGCGGGCGTTACGGATTACTGGTGGAAATACAAGCCAGATGTCGTGCTCGGCATAGATAAATTTGGGGAATCTGCGCCAGAAGAGGATGTTTTTGAGGCTTTTGGTATTTCTTCGAGAACGATAGTCGACTCGGTTTTGTGTCTCTTACGTAATGATAGAAATAATTTAAGGGGGTAGTATGACGGTAAAGGTCGCGATCAACGGGTTTGGCAGAATAGGAAGGGCGATTTTACGAGCCAATTTCGAATTAGAACCAGCGCAAAGAAAAATACAGATAGTCGCAATCAATGATTTAGCCAGTCCTGAAGCAAATGCTCATCTTACCGAGTTTGATAGCACGCACGGACGTTTTGGTAAGGCAATCAATGTTTTTGAAGATGCAATACAAATAGAGGGCGAAAAAATTCAAATGTATTCCGAAAAAAATCCAGCGGATCTTCCATGGGAAAGTTTGGGTGTGGATATTGTGTTGGAATGTACGGGGCTCTTCGCATCGAAGGAGAAGGCTTCGAAACATTTACAAGCGGGCGCACGGAAGGTGTTAATCTCCGCTCCTGCCAACGATGCAGATGCAACGGTTGTATACGGAGTCAACGAAACGGAATTAACTTCCGGACATAAAGTTGTTTCAAATGCATCGTGCACCACTAATTGTTTAGCGCCTTTAGCAAAAATTATGCATGAAAAATTTGAGATAAAAGCCGGTCTGATGACTACGGTTCATTCGTTTACGAACGATCAGGTGCTTGTAGATAGCTTTCATTCAGATCTCAGAAGAGCCCGTGCTGCAACACTTTCCATGATTCCCACTAAGACGGGAGCTGCAGCAGCAGTTGGACTTGTTTTACCTGAGTTATCTGGAAAGTTAGACGGCTTCGCATTACGAGTTCCGACAGCCAATGTTTCGGTGGTTGATTTATCGATTCAGGTTGGAAAACAAACAAGTGTTGAAGAAGTTAATGACGTTTTGAAAAAAGCGGCAGAAAAAGAGAATAAAAGGGGAGTCATCGGTGCGAATTCGAAACAAACAGTTTCTGTTGATTTCAATCACGATTCCCGATCAAGTATTTTTGATCTAACACAAACACGTGTATCCGAAAACGGTTACCTTGTGAAGGTACTCTCATGGTATGACAATGAATGGGGATTTTCTAATCGGATGATGGATGTTGCGGATGTGCTCGGACAACTGTGAGCAAGTAAATTCAAAAAGAATTCGTGAGAAATATCAAAAATATAGACGAATTAATTATTGCGGAGAAACGTGTGTTTCTCAGGCTAGATTTAAACGTGCCCTTAAATGCTGAGAATCAGGTAGCTGACGATACCAGAATTCTGGCATCACTCCCCACAATCGAGTACGCATTGAAACAGAATGCAGCAGTTATGGTATGTTCCCATTTAGGACGACCTATTGAGGGTGAATACGACGAAAAATACTCACTTAGTCCTGTTAGAGATTATTTGGAAGTTTGTTTGGGTCGAAAAATTAAACTTATTAGAAATTGGTTTGGAGAGTTAGTGGACGTCAAGCCTGGAGAATTAATCATTCTAGAGAATGCGAGATTTGTAAAAGGGGAAGCCAGTAACGATCCGGAGGTTGCGAAAGCCCTCTCTCGTATGTTTGATGTTTATATTAACGATGCTTTTGCAACGGCTCATAGAAAAGAAATGACCATCCATCAATTGCCTATGAGAAGTTCTATCAAAGGGTGTGGTTTTTTGTTTAAAAAGGAAATTGAGTCGCTGAAAGAGGTTTTGGGGAGTTCCCGCAATCAAACATTAGCTATTATCGGCGGGGCAAAAGTTTCAACAAAGTTAGAGTTGTTTAACGTTCTTTCAGAAAAAGTTAATTGTATTATTGCAGGCGGCGGTCTAGCGAATACCTTCTTAAAAGCTGCAGGTCACGCGATAGGAAGGTCAATGTATGAAGAGATGTTTATTGATTCTGCAAAAAAAATAATTAAAAAGGCAAAATCCCTCAATACAAAATTAATACTACCGACAGACGTTTGCGTGAGTTCTGGTATTACTCAAGAACTAAATTCTCGTGTCATAAAATTAAATCATATTAGCTTTGATGACGTTATTCTAGATTTTGGACCCGAAACAATGGGAATCATTGGCAAAGAGGTTAATGCGGCGAATAAAATCTTATGGAATGGCCCTCTAGGTGTTTTTGAGAAAGATGCTTTTTCATTCGGAACAAGAAGTCTAGCCGAGTTGATTAAAGATGCTCCAGGTTATACGATTGCGGGTGGGGGGGATACGATCGCTGCTATTAATAAATTTATAGATGTTGATATGCTCGATTACGTTTCGACAGGTGGTGGGGCATTTATGGAATTTTTCGAAAAAAATGGAAATATACCGGCAATAGAAGCCTTGAATTCGGAGTTTAGCGCATGAAGGGAATTACTAGGGCTACCAAGATTGTTGCTACACTAGGGCCCGCAACAGATTCTCCACAGAAAATAGAACAGTTAATAGCTGCTGGGGTGGATGTTGTGAGATTAAATTTTTCTCATGGTAGCGCTAAGGAACATATTCAAAGGGCTTCATGGGTGCACGAGGCAGCACACAGACTTGAAAGAGATGTAGGTGTTATGGTTGATCTCCAAGGACCAAAAATACGGATTGGGAAGTTTGAACATGGACAAATTGATTTGGTAGCTGGTGCGGGATTTATTTTAGATCTTGATTGCGAATTGGGTAACCAAGATAGGGTAGGCCTTGATTACCGTCAATTGATCGACGATGTTAGTGACAAAGATTTTTTGCTACTTAATGATGGACACATTGTTTTACAGGTGGAATCTATAGTTAAGAAAGAAATTTTTTGCAATGTTATTCAAGGGGGTATTTTATCAGACAGAAAAGGCATTAATAGACAAGGTGGAGGGTTATCTGCTCCAGCATTGACGGACAAGGATATTGAAGATATCAGTGTCGCAGCTTCGATAGAGGCAGACTATGTCGCTGTTTCGTTTCCAAAGTCTGCAAACGATATTTTCCGGGCTCGTCAGTTACTCATAAAAGCTTCGAGCAAGGCCTGGGTTATTGCGAAAATAGAGCGTGTCGAAGCAATTAGAAATTTAAATGAAATTTTAGATGCTTCTCATGGTTTAATGGTTGCTCGGGGCGATCTTGCGACTGAAGTGGGAGAGGCTGCTGTCCCGGCACTACAAAAAAAAATGATTCAGTTGGCACGTGATAAGAATAAGCTTGCTATAACCGCAACGCAAATGATGGAGTCAATGACGCAATCTCCGGTTCCTACCCGGGCTGAGGTATCTGATGTTGCAAATGCTGTGTTGGACGGAACTGATGCTGTCATGTTGTCGGCTGAAACCGCTGCTGGCAAGTACCCAGCTCGGACAGTCTCTAAGATGTCCGAGATTTGTCTTGAGGCGGAGAAATTTGTGGAAGGAATCGTTGATAGTCATTTTCTTGACCGCACTTTTCAAAGTATTGATCAGTCTATTGCCATGGCGTCCCTTTTTGTTGCACTCCATCTAAAGATAAAAGCTATCGCAGCATTTACTCAATCGGGGTCAACGGCTTTATGGATTTCAAGGTTAAACTCCGGGGTACCAATCTATGCAATGACTCCTGAGGATTCGACTCGAAGAAGGATGTCTCTTTACAGAGATGTTCAACCGATTTTTCTTCCTCAGGAGCAAAATGACAGAGAAGAGTTAATAAGGATGGCGGAGCAGAAGCTTGTGGATGCGAAGATTGTGACTAAGGGCGATTTGATTGTTGTAACTATTGGGGAGCCATTGGGTCAATCAGGCGGAACAAATACAATGAAAATTGTTGAAATTTCAGCAAAACCATTTGGTGGTTCCGAACAGTTGAGATTTTAATAGATGACCCTCAGAGAAACGAATATAAAAAGCTTAACTTTATTACATAGGGGGAAAGTTCGTGACCTTTACGAAATCAGTCAAGATAAACTGTTGATTGTTACCACGGATAGGGTATCAGCCTACGACCAATTACTGAAAACTTTGATCCCAGATAAGGGAATTGTCTTAACTAAGATGACATGTTTTTGGATGAAGAAGTTTGAACCTCAGATAAAAAATCATTTACTCGAAGAGGACCTTGCAAATTATTTAAATGAAGAAGAGTTGATTAGTGTTTTAGATAGGGCAATGATCGTAAAACGATGCAAACCACTAAAAATAGAGGCTATAGTTAGAGGGTGTCTAGACGGTTCTGCGTGGGAGGAATACCAGAAAAGTGGTGAAATATCTGGTTTTTCCTTGCCCTCCGGAATGAAAAAAGGGGACAGGTTATCGAAACCGTTATTTACCCCTACTACAAAAGCCCCTGTAGGGGAAAAAGACGTTCGATTAAATTTTGAAGAGACCGAGAAGTTACTAGGAACAGAGTTGGCTGAAATGGTCAGAAAAAAAAGTGAGGAATTATTTTCCTATGCGGCATCTTTTTTAAAAACGATTGGTATCGACCTCATAGATACCAAGTTTGAGTTTGCGATGGAAGATGGCGAATTGATTTTAATAGATGAAGTTATAACACCAGATTCGTCAAGATTTAAAATTTCGAGGGAAAACGAAATGGGTTTGAATGAGGGCTATTGCGACAAACAAATTGTTCGTAATGCATTAACTAAGGAAGAAAAGATGACCCATCAACTTCCGATGGAACTTAGTCCAAATGTTGTAAGGCTTGTATGTGATGGTTACAGAAAAATTTGTGAAAAAGTATGTAATCATAAATTCCCAAAGGTTGGTGTGGTGATGGGCTCTGAGTCAGATTGGAAAACGATGCAAAAGTCGGTGGATATTCTCGCAAAATTTGATATCCCTTATGAGGTTTTAGTGGTGTCAGCTCACAGAACTCCAGATCGATTATTCGATTATGCTGCTGACGCGAGAGCTAGAGGACTTCGAGTGATTATTGCAGGTGCCGGCGGTGCTGCCCACTTGCCCGGGATGTTGGCGTCAAAGAGTGTCGTACCAGTTTTTGGTGTTCCGGTTGAAACAAACTATTTGAATGGCGCAGACTCCCTTTTTTCAATCGTTCAAATGCCAAAGGGTATTCCTGTGGCTACTTTTGCAATTGGGGAAACTGGTGCCTTTAACGCAGCTCTAGAGGTAGTTGCTATTTTAGCGGGAGGGGATGAGAACCTTACAGAGGCTCTTTATGAGTTCAGAAAGTCACAAGAAGAAAGTGTTCTTAATATGCATAATAGGGTACGCAAAAATTGAGAATAGGGCTTATGGGAGGAGGTCAACTCGGACTTATGATGATTGAGGCAGCTCATAAAATGGGGTTTTCGGTAACAGTCTTTGCAGAAAGCCGGTTATGCCCAGCATTTAAAATTTGTGATGATTTTATTGAATCAACTTTCACCGACCTGGATGCTTTGTCAAAATTTAGAAAGCAGTGTGATGTTTTCACTGTAGAAACGGAGAATATTCCATTTTCTGTTCTAGAATACCTCGCTGAAAAAAAAACTGTATGTCCTAATGCGGAAGCTATTCGCGTGACACAGAATAGGATAAATGAAAAGAAATTTGCTAATTCCCTTACTATACCTACCGTTCCGTTCATTGAAATAACGACTGAAAACATTAGTAATATCGATAGCTGTTTTTTTCCCGGAATATTGAAAACCGCCCGCTTTGGATATGATGGTAAAGGGCAAGCACACATAGCGGAAAAGAACCAACTGCTACGAACTGCAAAGGATTTGGCAAACTCACAATATATTCTTGAAAAAAAAGTCCCGCTCGATACAGAGCTTTCTATAATCATTGTGCGAGATAAGGATGGAAATATAGCTTCTTACCCACTAGCCGAAAACCGTCATGAGAACGGAATACTCGCAGAAAGTGTCATGCCCGCGAACGTCTCTGTTGAGGTTCATAAATTAGCATTCACCTATGGAGAAAAAATTGCAAAGCAACTAGACTATGTCGGAGTATTAACAGTTGAGTTTTTTTTAAGTGATGGTAGTTTGCTCTTAAATGAAATGGCTCCTCGTCCCCACAATAGTGGGCATCAGACTATAAATGCGAGCGTTACCAGTCAATTCGAACAACAAGCCCGTATTTGTGCGGGTCTGCCCTTAGGTGATACGACACTAAAATACGATGTCAGGTTGGAAAATATCCTCGGAGACCTGTGGTTTTCAAATAATAACATTGAGCCCTGTGAGCCTAACTGGGAAGAGTTAACCGGGGGAGTTAAGATCCTGAAATTGTATGGTAAAAATGAACCCAGAGTTGGACGCAAAATGGGGCACTTAATTACATTGGTAAGAAAGCGATAAAACTGTGCCGCAATTAACCTATGAGGTAAATAAAGCCGTAGATTCTCTGATCAGGGGAAAACTGGTAGCTTTTCCCACAGAGACAGTTTATGGATTAGGCGGTGATGCTACGAATGAAGAGGCAGTAAGGAGAATCTACAAGGTAAAAGGAAGACCTACCGATCGGCCTCTTATCTTACATGTTCCAGATTTAGCTACAGTAAAAAAGGTTGTCTTGAATTGGGCTTCTACCGAATCAAAGTTAGCCAGTAGATTTTGGCCTGGACCGCTGACTCTTATTTTAAAAAACGGAGGTTTTATCTCAGAATCTGCTTCTGCTGGCTATAAAACCGTAGCTGTAAGAATTCCTTCACACCCTTTCGCTTTATCAATGTTAGAATCATTTGCAAAAGTTGGTAGTGGGGTTGTCGCTGCTCCATCGGCTAACAGATTCAGTTTTGTCAGTACCACTAATGCAGAGGATGTAGAAATATCATTGCAAAATTATCTTGACAAAGCCGACATGATTGTTTCATCCAATTCTCGTGATGAATGTAAATTTGGATTAGAAAGTACTATCGTCGACTGTTCAAATGGTATACCCACTATCCTTCGTGTGGGGGTGATTAAAAAAACCGAAATCGAGTCTTGCATAGGGAAACCGGTGAGAATATCGAAAATTGAGGGGAGAAGACAAAATTCTCCGGGTTCTAGTTCAATCCATTACTCACCTAAAACTGCGTTTAAAATGATTAGCAATGGTGAGATTAAGAGAGATTTACTTGACCTATGTGAAGAGGGTGAAACTTTTTTGTGGTGCTTCGAAAAACCAGTTCACACCCATCAAAACTTAATTGCAGAAGTAGCTCCTTCTTGCCCGAGGGAATATGGACGACAGTTATATTCCAAATTAAATTCCCTCGACCGAGAGCAATTGGCTCTGATCCTCTTTGAGGAACCTCCGAAAAACGAGGATTGGAACGCTATATGTGATCGATTAGATAAGGCAAAAAATCGCTTTTGTACTAAAAAGCTTTAATCATTTTTTGATGTGGCTTTTTACATTCTAAGAATTCATTCCCCAGCGCAACATAACCAGCCTTTTTGTAAAAGAATAGAGCCTCTCTTCGAGAGTGTACATAAACTTGTTTGAAATTTAAAAGGTAAGCTATTTTTTCAAGTTCATTTAATATTATCCTTCCGTAACCGAGTCCTCTTTGATTTTTAATGACCGAAAGCCTTCCAATGCGACCATCAGGACCTAATCTACCAGTACCCACTGGCTGATGATTCATTAGACAGACGTGCTGACTTATATCATCAAAGTAATCCCATTCGTCAGAAGAACTAATACCCTGTTCATTGATAAAAACAGATTCTCTCACGGGGATTGCGATTTTATCTAAATCTTGCCAACACCCAGACCCAATATTTAGTCGTTTTTCTTTATTTGCCGATTTCCAAATTGACTTATTCGTTTGTGACCAAATGGTGTTCGGCCACCAGGGATCCGTCTTCCATCTTGGGCATACATGAATGTGGATATGAGGTGTTTGGTTTCCGAGGGAGGCTACGTTTAATTTGTCAGGGTTATATTTAGCCCTAACATATTTTTCTAACTTTAAAACATTTTGCATTAGTTCCAGCGCTTCTTTTCCTGTCAAATCACTGATTTCTTTTACGTGTTCATTCCAAATAATCCTATGTAAACCGAAGTTTTCATTGACAACTTCGATCGCTTTACAGTTTTTACTATTCCACAAAACCTTATGATTATTCTGTTTACATAATGGACAGTTTTCATTAAAGTTTTTCATACCAATTGTTTTTTAGAAATAATTTATGACATCCTTTGCAAGTATACAGCTTTGGCAGTAAGGATTTTGGGGTTTGAGCATGGACAAAAAAGCAGAAGTTATTTTTCTCGGCGGAGGGTGTTTCTGGTGCTTAGAAGCTGTTTTTAAGTCGTTAGAAGGGGTTATTAATGTTACCTCCGGATATATGGGTGGTAAGACGGCAAACCCGACTTACTCTGATGTTTGTTCAGGGACGACGGGGCATGCAGAAGTTATAAAAGTTGAATTTACAGGGGAGGTTATAAATTTAAAAGCCTTATTAACATTTTTTTTGCAAATTCATGACCCAACCACATTAAATAGACAAGGTGCAGACACCGGTACTCAATACAGATCTGCAATATTTTGCTTAACAAATCAGCAGGAAGAATTAGCTAGACAAGTAATAGAAGAAATGGAAAATTCAGTTTACTCTGGAATGAAAATAGTTACCGAAATAATTTTGATTCCTGGAGGAAAGGACAAGTCGCCTACTAAAGAAAAGATTAGCGGTGCATTTTGGATTGCAGAAAATTATCATCAAAATTATTTTTTTGTTAACGAGCATGTTCCCTACTGCCAATCCGTAATTGCACCCAAACTGATAAAAGCAATGGAATTAGTAAAAAAAATAAACGAGAGCAAGTAGTTAAGGAGCCAGCCGACAAATTTCCCATGAACCTAATTTTTTTGTAAATAAAAACCTATCGTGCAGCCTTCCTTGCCTGCCCTGCCAAAATTCGATAGCGTCATATACTAGTTTATAACCACCCCAATAGGGAGGCCTACCTAATTCTTTTTGTTCGAATTCTTTTTGAAATTTCTCTACGAGTTGTTCGAGTTCATTTCTTGATTGTATTACTTGACTTTGCGGAGAAGCCCAGGCGCCTATCTTGCTAAGTTTCGGTCTCTCCATGTAATACTCATCGGAATCTTCGTCAGAAATCTTTTTAATCCTTCCCTCAATCCTAATTTGCCTTTGCATCTCAGCCCAGAAAAATACCGCACATGCGAAAGAATTTTTGGCAATATCCTGACCTTTTGCAGAGTTATAATTTGTAAAAAAAACCAGTCCGTCCTCCTGGATTTCCTTAGCAAGAACTATTCTGGAGTTAACTCTGCCATTGGGTTTGACAGTAGACAAACAAATTGCTGTTGGTTCGGGAATTTTTTCGGCTATGGCATTGTCAACCCACATGCATAGGAGGTTGTGCGGATTGTCTGGAATTTCGCTATCGAGCAAGGAAGCTCTAGTGTAATCTGTTCTGATATTCCGTAATTTTTTCATGTATTCAGTGTATGTGAGCTAATAAAGCTCGTGGATAGTTATTGAGGTCATTGATAAATTTTATCAATTAATTTCAATAAATCAATTGGACTTTTCTAATTGTTGTAACTATAGTAAGTTTTTTTATAAGGAGAAGAGAATGGCTGAACTAAAAGGAAGTAAAACACACCAGCATTTAAAAGATGCTTTTGCAGGCGAGAGTCAGGCAAACCGAAGATATCTTTATTTCGCGAATAAAGCGGACATAGAGGGGTATCCGGAAGTTGCTAACCTCTTTAGGAATACCGCTGAAGGAGAAACGGGTCATGCGCATGGACATCTGGACTATCTTTCTGAGGTTGGAGATCCGGCGACTGATTTGCCAATTGGTTCATCAAAAGATAACCTTGCCTCTGCGGTTGCAGGCGAAACACATGAGTACACTGATATGTACCCAGGTATGGCAAAGGATGCCCGGGATGAAGGATTTGATGAAATTGCCGATTGGTTTGAGACATTAGCAAAAGCGGAGAGATCGCATGCTAACAAATTTCAAAAAGCATTAGATTCAATAGAAGTTTAAACTAGCAAATGGTGTTGGCGGCTCTGCTTTTGCGGAGCCGTCAGTCGTTCTATAAAGGGAGGTGTTGTGAAAGAGGGTTCACTTGAGGCGCCAACGAGGCATCCGGTTGATTGGAAATCTGAAAGCTTCTACGACGAAAAAGCGTGTGTTGATGAGATGGAACGAATTTTTGACATCTGTCACGGTTGTAGGAGATGTGTAAGCCTTTGCGGATCTTTTCCGACGTTATTCGACCTGATAGATGAAGGTGAGTCAGGAGAATTAGATAGCGTTGATAAAACGGATTACTGGAAGGTTGTTGATCAATGTTATTTGTGTGATGTTTGTTATTTAACAAAATGTCCATACGTTCCTCCCCATCCGTGGAATTTAGATTTTCCCCACACGATGTTGAGAGCGAAGGCTATACAATTTAAAAAGGGTACAAAAACAAAAACACGAGATACTTTACTGTCCAATACGAGCGCAAATGGTAAGCTAGCATCGATACCTGTTGTTACGGAGGCGGTAAATTTTGCAACGACGAACAAAGTTGCTAGGTCGGTTGGCGAAAAAATGTTAGGGGTTCATAAATCTGCGTGGTTGCCAAAATTTGCCAAAACGCCGTTTGAAAAGAACGCTGAGGTTTCCGAAAAATTGACAGTGCTAGATGGGAAATTGACAAAGGGTAAAGTCGCCATTTACTCAACTTGCTATATCAATTGGAATGAGCCAGGGATTGGGCATGATTTAATCGAAATTTTAAAGATCAACGAGATACCATACGTAGTAGTCGAAAAACAGAGTTGCTGTGGCATGCCGAAATTGGAGTTGGGAGATCTCGATTCGGTAGAAAAATTAAAGAACGAAAATATTCCTAAAATGGCGAAGTTAGCCAAAAATGGCTATGTTATTGTATCTCCAATTCCTTCTTGTACTCTCATGTTCAAGCAAGAATTACCTTTGTTGTTTCCAGAAGACTCTGATGTTCAAACTGTCGCAAAGGCGATGATGGATCCGTTTGAATACTTCAGGGCGAGAATGAGAGATGATCTTTTTAAAACCGAGTTTAACTCAGAGCCTGGGAATGTTTCGTATCATGTTAGTTGTCATCTTCGAGTACAAAATGTTGGTCAGAAAACTAGAGAGGTTCTTGAGAAGATACCTGGTACTTCAGTTAACACAGTTGAAAGGTGCTCCGGTCATGCAGGCACATGGGGAGTCAAGAAAGAGTTTCACGAGACCGCTTTAAAGATTGGAAGACCTGTTTTTAGGCAAATGAACAAACACCCGAATTCTGATACGGGAATTCCTGACGTTATAGCTTCTGATTGTCAGTTAGCGGCGCATCACATAAAGCAAGGAATAGGGTCCGAGGAAGGCGACAATGTTAAACATCCATTAACCATACTTGCAGATGCATATAGAACTAATCAAGACTAAATAAAACTAACGCAATGAAATTGAAAGGAAAATAAATTATGAATACAACAACGAATAAATTAACTCCGCAATCGCTTTGGACGCTTGAGCATTACGCTAAGGTAAGAAATAAGTTTCGAGAGGAAATGATTAAGCACAAGAAGAATCGTATGGTTCGATTAGGAGAAAATTTAACACTTCATTTTGAGGATGTAGAAACAATTAAGTATCAGGTTCAGGAAATCTTAAGAATTGAGAAGACGTTTGAAGAAGAAGGTATATTAGAGGAACTTGAGGCATATAACCCGCTAATCCCAGATGGGTCAAACTTTAAATGCACAATGATGATAGAATATCCGGACGAGGGAGTCAGAAAAGAGAAGCTTAAACTTCTAAGAGGAATTGAGGATAAAGTTTGGGTCAAAGTGGAGGGAAGAGAGAAGGTTTGGGCAATTGCTGATGAAGATTTACAGAGAGAAAATGATGAGAAAACGTCAGCAGTTCATTTTTTGAGGTTTGAGTTGGACGAAGATATGGCCAAGTCCTTAAAATACGGAGTAGGTATAGCAATTGGTGTAGAGCACGAGGCATACACAGTATCGGTGGATCCTCTACATGTGGATGTTAGAAATAGTTTAGCTGGGGACCTAAGTTAGAGGATAAAAATTGGCAGGCAATTCAAAAAACGTGCATGGCGAGCATCTTCAACCTTGTAGCATGAATCCGAGAACTGGATTTTTTCGTGATGGGTGTTGCAGAACGGGAGAGAATGATTATGGTTCCCACACCGTTTGTGTGCGAGTAACTGAAGCGTTTCTACTGTTTTCTTCTAAAGAGGGTAATGACTTATCTACCCCCAGACCCGAGTTACAATTTCCTGGTCTCAAGGCTGGAGATCAATGGTGTGTTTGCGCAGGTAGGTGGAAAGAGGCTGCAGAAGCAGGTTGTGCCCCTCCTGTATTGCTGGATGCTACCAATGAGAAGGCGTTGGACGTCGTTTCCTTGGCAGACCTTGAGTATCACGCTCTAGTGTTAGAATAGGAAGCTTCATGGCTACGTGTACCACTGAAAAAGTTACTGAAGTAATACACTGGACTGATACGTTATTTTCTTTTAAAACAACAAGAAATAAATCTCTGAGGTTTAAAAACGGGCATTTTGTCATGATAGGCCTTACGGTCGAAAGTAAGCCTTTATTGCGAGCTTATAGTGTTGTGAGTCCAAACTATGAGGAATATCTGGAGTTTTTATCTATCAAAGTGCCGGACGGACCTCTTACTTCCAGACTTCAGCATATCAAGGTCGGTGATGAAATACTTGTCGGTGAGAAAGCTGTTGGGACACTTGTGATTGATGATCTAAACCCGGGGAAACATCTTTATCTTTTGTCAACAGGGACGGGGCTCGCTCCTTTCATGAGTATAATTAGAGATCCTGACACCTATGAAAGATTTGAGAAAGTAGTGTTGGTTCACGGAGTAAGGCAAAAAGCTGAATTAGCTTATCGGGATTACATAGAAAACGAGTTACCTAAGGATGAGTTTTTATCTGAAATTATCGAAGGGAGACTTATATACTATCCCACGGTTACTCGGGAAGCTTTCACTCATACTGGAAGGATCACCAAGGCTTTGACTGAGGGCAACCTTTTCCGTGATTTAAACCTTCCCCAAATGAGGCCCGATTGTGATCGAGCAATGATTTGTGGTAGTCCTGAGATGTTAAATGAGATATCTGGGATTCTCAATGATTTTGGCTTGACCGTTTCACCCTCCCAGGGGAGGATGGGCGACTATGTTATCGAGAGGGCGTTCGTTGGCGAATAGTTGAGAGTTGTTTTCTGTTTTCGTTAACAAAGTCTTGGACGTTAGAGTAAATCAGATTGATTCCGAGTTCCTTTACGAGCCTTTCACTTTTGACTCTGCGCGAATCCTGCAAAAAGCTCATTGCCATATTTGAAATTAAACCTTTTGCAGCTAGCTGGTTTAATTTGGCAAAGCTTGCTCGCTCAGGTTTGTCTATGCCAGTTGCAGAGGCTATTAAATCCATATAGTCAGACATTTTCAAGTCGGAATTATCCACTACATTTGTTATTCGTGAGCGCCTACCCCTAAATAATGCAAGGTAAGCAGCCCTTGCAAGATCTGACTCATGAATATGGTTTGTATAAACATCCTCCTCCTTATGCAGAACAGGGATCTTTTTCAGTAACCGTTCAATGGGGAGCCGGTTTATTGAATAAATACCCGGGACTCTCAGAATATGAAAATTTAGTTTTCTAATTTTTGTTTCTGCATCAAGTCTTCTAAAAGATCTGTTATTTGTCGGAATACAACTACTGGTTTCGTACGTTTTATTTCCGTTTTTATTTCCGTAAACGCCCGTTGTACTTATGTAAACCCCTTTTTTCCTTTTAGGTTCTTTTTTTAATAGTTCAATTGTCAGCAAACGAGTCCGGTTATCAACGTTTTTATTAGATGGGTTACCCTCAGAATTTTTGGTAGGTATTAGAACGATGATCATAGAACATAAAGATGCTACCCGCTTAATATTTTCGGCGTAATCGAGATCGAGTGCCACGGACATTACGTTATTGCTAAAGTTTTTAGAGTATAAATTGCCAGCACTTAAGTCAATTTTTTTTCTTGATACGCATAGAAATTTTACGTGTGACTGCCCTTTTAGTTTACTTCTTTGACGAATGATTTCTTTACCGACTTTGCCAAAGCCGTAGATCACAATAGTTTTCCTATTATGTTTTGACTCAAAAAGTGCATTAGAGGAGTGGTACATTTTTATTCCTCCTAAATGCCCAAGTATGCTTTTTTTACTGAATCATCTTCTAACAATTCAGTTGCATTTGCATTTCGGGTAATTTCTCCAGACTCGAGAATAATAGCTTGTTGAGCTGTTTTAAGAGCCAGTCCGGCGTTTTGCTCAACGAGAATTATGGTTACCCCTGCACGATTTATATCTTTTATTACATCGAAGATTTGTTCAGTGATAATTGGTGCCAATCCCATTGAAGGTTCATCTAGTAATAATAGATCAGGAGCACCAATTAATGCACGAGCAATCGCAAGCATTTGCTGTTCTCCTCCTGAGAGTGTACCGGCAAGTTGGTTGAATCTTTCCCTTAATTTGGGAAAAAAAATTAGTTGTTCTTCTACTTTTTCATCAAGGTTTTTTTTATCATATTTCTTAACAAAAGAGCCGACAAGTAGATTCTCCATGACAGTTAACCTGGAGAAAATACCCCTACCCTCTGGGACCAACGTGATCCCATTTGACGCCCGCACGTCAGCCTTTGTTGCGGTTATATCCAGGTTTTTAAATTTGATTGAACCTTTAGAACTCTTTTTTAGGCCAGATAGTCCTTTTAGCAAAGTTGTTTTACCAGCCCCATTTGCACCAATTATAGCTAGAAAGGATCCCCTTTTCAGAGTCAAGGTGAAATTTCGAACAGCGACTATTCCTCCGTAACTTAAACGTAGATTATTTACTTCAAGAATTGCTTTTTCTTCCATCTTTAATAACTGACCGTCAATTAATCGTTACCGGTTTTTCCTAGGTAAGCATTTATCACCGCCTCATCATTTTTGATAACTTCAGGTGTTCCATGGCTAATTATTTTCCCTCTATCCATGACGTAAACAATATCACATATACTTGTTATCAATTTAACGTCGTGTTCAATTATTAAAATTGAAATACCTTCATTAGAAATCTGAGTTATTAAATTTCTTAATTCAATTTTTTCCGTGGGATTCATTCCAGCAGCAGGCTCGTCTAATGCAAGCAGTAATGGCTCGCTTGCTAATGCTCGTGCGATCTCCAATCTTCTTTGATCACCATAAGGCAAACTCTCCGATAAGTTAAATTTTTTTTCAGACAAACCTACTCTCTCTAGAATTTTCATACAAAGTTCCCGCTCCTTTGCTTCTCTAGTTGTCAAATTTTGATTTTTAAAAATACTTGAAAGAATTCCCAGTGACCAACAGTCAGTTTTTACATGCCTTCCAACAAGAACATTGTCGAGTACAGACATTTTGTTGAATAGCCGTATATTTTGGAATGTTCTAGCTATCCCATTTTCGACGACACTATGAATATTTTTGGGGGAATATTTTTTATCAAAAAGAAAAAATTCACCGGAACTGGGAGTTATGAGTCCCGTAATTAAATTAAACAAGGTAGTTTTTCCAGCTCCATTGGGGCCAATTAAACCAGTAATATTTCCTTTAATTGCAGTTATAGATACATCATCAATAGCGATCACTCCGCCAAAATGTTTTTTTGCATTTTTCACTGAAAGAATGTTTTTATTATCTTCCATTTTTTACTTTTTTGGAAATAGCCCCATAGGTTTGAATAACATTATCGCAACTAATGAAACTCCGAACAAAAGCATTCGTAAAGCTTCTGTCGGAACAACTTCCGCCCCCAAAAAAAACTCTTGGAGTTGCCTGGCAGTTAGTCTTAGGATTTCCGGAATTGCATATAACAAGACAGCGCCGACTACGACGCCGTAAATATTCCCCATTCCTCCGAGAACAACCATTGATACGATTACAATACTCTCCATTAAAATGAAGCTTTCGGGGGAGATGAAACCCTGAAAAGACGCAAACAGGGAACCCGAAACTCCTCCAAATGATGCGCCCAGGACAAACGCCCATAGTTTTACGCGTGTGGTATTTATTCCACAAGCTTTTGCCGCAACCTCATCCTCCCTAACAGCAACCCAGGCTCTCCCTAATCTCGAGTGTTCGAGACGTTTACTTATGAGAATTATTACAATGCTCAATGCTAGGAACAAATAATAATGCAGTTGAAGAGATGAAAGTTCGACATTTAAAAAGTTAACTCTTTCTGAAAAATCAATTCCAAATAAAATTAATGGCGAAATTCCCCCTATACCCTGAGGCCCGTTTGTTAAATTTATAGGAGTATTTAAGTTATTGAGGAAGATTCGGATTATCTCTCCAAACCCTAGTGTAACAATTGCTAGATAGTCACCTCGAAGTCGCAGAACTGGGAACCCCAACAGTAAACCGAAAAACCCTGCTAGAACCGCGGCAATAAATAAAAGTGTCCAACTAGAAAAAGTAAAACCATTCGGAAAAGCATATTGAAAGAATGTAAAATTTTCAATCAAGTGTGAAGAAGATAGCAAGGCGAAAAGATAAGCGCCAACTGCATAGAAAGCTACATAACCCAAATCCAGTAAGCCAGCAAAACCAATGACGATATTTAACCCTAATGCCAGCATGACGTATAGAAGTGAAAAGGTGATAATCCTCACCCAAGCGTTCCCAACCAGTTCTACTATAAAAGGAAGTGAAATCAAAAAGACAACTAACCCGAATAAGAATGTTTTATTACCGTATCTTTTTTTAAGCTCGATCAGCAATTTTTTCTCCTAAAATTCCTGTTGGCTTGAATAAAAGCACAACGATTAGGATCACAAATGAGAAAATATCTTGATAATGGCTCCCAAGGATACCATTTGTTAAATCCCCAATATATCCCGCTCCCAGACTCTCTATAATTCCGAGAAGCAGACCGCCTAATAAAGCTCCTGCGATGTTTCCAATACCACCCAAAACTGCGGCGGTAAAAGCCTTTAATCCTAGTAGAAAGCCCATAGTGAAATGAACAAAGTTATAGTTCAATGCAATAAGAACTCCTGCAATCCCAGCTAACGCAGCCCCTATCATGAAAGTCAGTCTAATAATTTTATCAACGGAAATTCCCATTAAAGATGCGTTAGCAGGACTTTCTGAAACCGCACGCATCGCTCTTCCCAAATTTGTCTTGTGAACTAAAAGCAGCAAGAGTGTCATTGATGTAACAGCTACGATAAGAATCAGAATCTGCTTGGGAGCAAGAATAACGCCACCAATTTTTATTGTTGTCGTAGATAAAAGGTCTGGAAAAACCCTTGGGCTAGCACCCCAAATTATCATAGCCAGCGTTTGCAGGATGATGGAGATGCCTATGGCGGTAATTAGCGGAGCCAATCTGGGAGCTTCCCTTAAAGGCTTGTAAGCGACTCGCTCTATAAACGCTGCTAATATCGGGCATAAACTAATAGCAGAGCTAATGGAAATTAATAAAACCAATGAACCCGGCAATCCGGGGAAAAAAACGTTTAGGACAGATGCACAAGTCAGCCCTAACATTGCCCCTATCATAAGCACTTCACCATGCGCAAAATTTATCAACTGGAGTATCCCATAAACCATGGTATATCCTACCGCGACCATTGCATAAACGCTGCCCAGCACAATTCCGTTGATTAGTTGTTGAAAAAAAATTTCCATATTCTTTAAAAATTTAATCGGTAGGCATGGTGTGAGCCCCCTGGCTTGCGGGCTTTGCTAAACAAGCATATTTAGCTAAAACTCCAGTCTGATATTTTTTCTTTGGAGGATGCCAGCGGTCTTTTCTCGCATAAATTTCTTTTTCTGATAGTGCCACGTTGATAGTTTTCTGATGGGCGTCAATAATAATGCGATCACCATCCTGTATTAAAGCAATATTGCCTCCCACATAAGCTTCCGGACAGATATGTCCCACCACCATACCCCAGGTTCCTCCTGAAAATCTTCCGTCAGTAATAAGCGCAACGCTCTCGCCTAAACCTTGACCCACTAGGGCTGAAGTAGGCGCTAACATCTCTCTCATCCCTGGCCCGCCTTTTGGGCCTTCATAACGAATTACGACCACATCTCCCGGTTTTATCTGTCGCTTTATGATTGCTTCCATAGCTAGTTCTTCGGAGTCAAATACCCGAGCCGGTCCATCGATGTAAGGATTTTTTACTCCAGAAATTTTGGCTACACAACCGTTAACAGCCAAATTCCCCTTCAAAATCGCCAAATGTCCCTCTTTGTAAAGTGGTTCATTAAAGTTTCTTATGATGCGATCCCCAGTATTTTTTGAGTCAATGTTCGCCAGAGTTTCTTCTACAGTTCTTCCGGTAATTGTCATACAATCACCGTGAATTAGACCCTCATCAAATAAGATTCTCATAACTTTGGGTATACCGCCTGCCTTATGTAAATCAGTGGTTACATACTGTCCCGATGGTTTTAGATCACAAATTACTGGAACTTTTTTCCTCATGCGTTCAAAGTCATCGATGTTCCATTGAACTTCTGCTGCGTTTGCTATAGCTAAAAAATGAAGGACTGCGTTTGTCGATCCTCCGGTAGCCATGATAACGGCAACCGCATTTTCGATAGATTTCCGAGTAATAATTTGTTGGGGAAGTATCTTGTTTTCAATAGCATTTAACAAAACTTTTGATGATTCGAATGCGCTCTCTGTTTTCTCGGAATCTTCATTTGCCATAGTAGAGGAAAAAGGCAGACTCATACCCATTGCTTCAAATGCAGAGCTCATTGTGTTAGCTGTAAACATTCCTCCACAAGAACCGGTCCCGGGACATGCTCTCTTCTCAATTTCTTTGAGTTCATTTGATGAGATTTTTCCAGCGGAGTATTCCCCAACTGCTTCGAAACTTGAGACTATTGTCAGATCTTTATTCTTGTAATTACCCGGTTTTATTGTTCCTCCGTAAACGTATATCGCAGGTACGTTAACCCTTGCTATACCCATCATACCGCCTGGCATATTCTTATCGCATCCACCTATGACGATGAGTCCATCAAGCCATTGCGCATTCGCGCAAGTCTCGATACAGTCTGCGATCACCTCTCTGGAAATCAATGAGTATTTCATTCCCTCTGTACCCATACTTATTCCATCTGAAACCGTCGGAGTACCAAAAGATTGACAGTTGCCACCACTTGACTTGATTCCTTTCTCCGCAGAATCTGCCAACCTTTGCAACCCACTATTGCATGGGGTAATGGTTGAATGAGCATTCGCCAGCCCAACCATAGGTTTATTAAAATCAGCTTCTTTATAACCCATTGCATAATACATCGACCTATTCGGAGCTTTTTCGGCGCCTTGAGTTATTTCCATTGATCTGAGCTTCTTCATTTTTTTTTAATAAATATTTTGTTTATCGGGCTTAACCCTTTATTCTAATATGAACTGGACTTATGAGCCAATTTGTTTAAGGAGTTTGAGTGGAAGTGAATTTTGACCCCGTTGCATTTTGGCTTGGCCCCATCCCTATTCGATGGTACGGTTTGATGTATATTTTCGGGTTTTTAGCCTTTTTAACATTGGGTAGAAAAAAAATTCGGCAATCGATAAAAAAGAACAGGATCACCCTAACTGACCTTGATGATCTTATTCTCTTTGGAGTTATTGGTGTTCTTTTTGGAGGAAGATTAGGTTATGTTTTTTTCTACAATCCTACTTATTATTATCAGCATCCGACTGAAATTTTTTCAGTTTGGCAAGGAGGAATGTCTTTCCATGGGGGACTCTTAGGTGTAATTTCGGCACTAGCCTTATTTTGTATTTTGAGGAAAAACTTATTTAATGAAAGTGGTTTCATTAGGAGATTCTTTTCGTTGACTGATTTTGTGGGACCCCTAGTACCGCCCGGTTTATTTTTCGGAAGGATTGGTAATTTTATCAATGGCGAACTCCCAGGCAGAATAACAAATCTCGATGCAGTGCCATGGGCAATGATTTTCCCTAATTCAGGCACGCTAGATTTTAGACATCCTAGCCAACTTTATCAGGCTTTTGGTGAAGGGATAGTATTGTTTGTGATTATATTTGTAGCGGATAAGCAGAAAAAAGGGTTAGGATTTACTTCAGCAATATTTTTAATTTTTTACGGAATTATCAGATTTATTACGGAATTTTTTAGAGAGCCGGACCCGTTTATGGGTTTGTTGATATTTAATTTGTCGATGGGTCAGTTACTTTCAATACCTTTGATTTGCCTTGGTATAGCTCTTCTAGCGTTTTCGATGATCAGGAAATAGGTGATTTTCAGAACAGGTTATCTTGAGGTGCTAATGCCTTTTCTATTGTGGTGGTCAATTGTACAATTCTTTCGCTACTTTCGTCGCCTTTAGCACCACCAACCTTTAAAAAATCCTTGGCTAGGGTCAACGCAACCATAATTGCTATTTTCTCTGTGCTGTGAAGTTTTCCTTGCTTTTTCAAAGCTTTCATTCTGGAATCTACCAGGGCAACACACGCTTTTAAGATCTCCTCCTCCTTGTCAGGACATGAAATCTGATATCTTCTTTCTAAT
The DNA here is from genome assembly GCA_028139135.1 of Betaproteobacteria bacterium. Lineage (GTDB taxonomy): Bacteria > Pseudomonadota > Gammaproteobacteria > Burkholderiales > Burkholderiaceae_A > UBA7377. The sequence continues at coordinate 213,887 of JAOINB010000001.1, read as the reverse complement.
ATTTCGAATTCTAAAACCTTCATCGAAGTATCCTTGTTAGGAAAGAATAAGCCTTTTTGCAAGAGGTTTATTTATATTCATCAAAGTATTTTTTTTGAATACGTATTAAGGATGTTTTAGACAGATTAACTTTTTTTTTCAAAACCTCGCACTCATCGAACTTTTTATCTAGCTGGGAAACCAGATCCTTGTTGACTTTTCTTAGGCTCTCATTCAGTGATATAAGTTCTAAAACCCGTTCTTCTAAAGTGTCAAGCTCTCTTTGCATAGTTAATACTTATTTTTCTATTTTGTGCACACAATCGAGTTTATTACACGAACCATATAAAGCCAAACTGTGATTTTTAAGTGTAAATCCTTTCCTGGTAGCTATCTGCTTTTGTCTACGCTCTATTTCTTCATCTACGAACTCTTCGACTTCTCCACATTCAATACAGATCAAGTGGTCATGGTGTATACCCTCGTTTATTTCAAAAACAGCTCTACCGTCCTCAAAAGTTGACTTAACTAAAATCCCAACTTTCTCAAAGTTAGACAACGCACGGTAAACTGTTGCCATGCCAACTTCAGAGGACTTTGTTTTTAGTGCCTGATAGACATCCTCTGCTGAAAGATGTCTAGATTTTGAATTCTCAAAAATTGAAAGTATCTTTAATCTGGGCCCCGTAACTTTTAAGCCCAGGTTTCGAATTTCATGTTCAAAAGGATATTTATCGTCCATGCATATATAATAAAGGATCGTTACAATTAAGTTACTGATAATTTATAAAATGCAAAGACTTTTTTCCGTTTTTTTGGCACTGATTTTTCTTCTTTTTTCGACATCCTGTGGATCTATTCCCAGCCTTTCGGTCAAAAAACAATCCAAAAGGCAACTATTTGATAGATTTGCAGAAAGATTACCGGCAAAATTAAAACCCTATAAAGTTGATATAATTCAAGGAAACTATGTAACAAAGAGCATGGCGTCAAATTTATCAAAAGGTCAAACAAGGGACCAGGTTCGAGCTATACTCGGCACGCCTCTGATTACTGACCCATTCAGAGAGAATCGGTGGGATTACCTTTTTTTGATAAACCGCGGGAGTGGTCAGTTAGAAATCCACAGATTTATGGTGATGTTTGAAAATGACCGAGTTGTTGCATGGGAAGGTAATCCAATTGACGAAAAATCCGGAAATCTTGAAATGCCTACACGAAAATATTAGGAGATTTTAATAATTTGGAGAGCAAGCCAGTAGATTTAATTTTGTCCGGAGCTTCCGGAAGAATGGGTAGAGAAATTCTAAAACTTGTCATGGGAAATAATAAGTTTCGATTGATCGGTGCTTTAGAAAATGAGAATTGCGGTGAGATTGGTCGAGATGCGCTTAAGTTTATGGGGCAAAATTCTGGCATCTTAATATCCGATAGTGCCGAGAGTATTACGTTTAAAAGTCACAATAATTTGGTTTTGATTGATTTTTCTAGCCCAAAAAATACTATCAACATGCTAGATTTATGTATTTCTAAATCAATCGGTATGGTCGTGGGCACCACCGGATTTTCGGAGAAGGAGCTCTTGCTTCTAAAACAAGCTTCAAAAACTATTCCAATTTTGTGTGCGCCAAATATGAGTTTGGGGGTTAATAAGGTCTTCGCTATTTTAAAAGAAGCTGCAAAGCATTTTGGTAATAACTATGATGTTGAGATATTTGAAGCTCATCACAGAGATAAATTAGATGCCCCTTCAGGTACTGCTCTAAAAATGGGTTTTATTATTGCAGACATCTTAGGGTTGAACCCTGAAGAGTCTTTTTGCTTTTCGAGAAATGATAGGAAAAAAAATAGAGGACATGGGGAAATAGGGTTTTCCGTGGTCAGGGGAGGAGACATAGTTGGTCAACATAAGGTAATCTTTGCAGGAAACGGAGAACAAATTGAAATAAGCCATAACTCAAGCTCAAGGAAAGGTTATGCATTAGGAGCTCTAGAGGCAGCCATATGTTTATCAAAAAAAAATAAACCGGGATTTTTCGGGATGGAGGATGTCATTAGTTGACCATATTTTGCCCATGGGTACGAAGTAGCGATGTAGCGTGTTGAACGGAAGTTTCCGCCGAAAACTCGTTTCCTAACATACGTGCGATCTCATCAACTCTGTCTTGGGAGTTCAAATATCTTATTTCTGTAACGGGAATTTTGCCATTTTCGCTGCTTTTTCTTATCGAAAAATGATTTTCCCCCCTAGCTGCGATTTGAGGTAGGTGTGTAATGCAAAATATCTGTTGTTCCATTCCTAGTTGCTTTAATACTTCGCCGACGCTATCGGCAGCATTTCCGCCGATACCAGCATCAATTTCATCAAAAATTATCGTAGGGGTCCTAGCTATTTTAGAAAGTGCCATTGTTATAGCAAGCATTATCCTAGATAATTCTCCACCCGAAGCGCTTTGATTAATTTTTTGCTTACCGGATCCTCTATATTGAGAAATGGAAAAAAAAATTTCGTCTGTTCCATGGGGTGCCGCAGCAGCCGTTTCGGTAACCGTTGTATCAAAAACAAAATTTCCCATTGATAATTTTTTCAACCACTGAGTCACCAAGGAACTTAATTCTTTTGCTTTTTCGATTCTTCTCTCTGAAAGGTTTTTTGCATGAGAAAAATAATCAGTCTTTAATTTATCAACTGTACTTTCTAACCTTTTTATGTCTGTCTCTTTTTCCAGTTGTGAAAATTCTTTTTTTAACTCGTCATAGAGTCCGAAAAGCTTATCCGGTCTTTCTCTAACCTTGTGAGAGACATTCATAATATCGTTGAATCGTCGTTCGATGTCGGTCGCGCGTTCTTCATCAATTTCAGCCTTCTTTTCACATTTCCTAAGCGCGATACAAGCTTCTTGCACTTCGATAGTTCCTTTTTCCAATAAATCACACACTTCATTTAACGCGGGGTCGAACTCGCTGATTTGTCTTAATTCCGCGGAGGTCGACTCAAGTGTTCTTACAACCCCATTTTCAGAGTTTAGTGCTCTAGTGGCGGTAGAAAATGTAGATATTAGGTCAGACATCTGACCCAATTTCTTGTGATCAATCGAAAGTTTTTCCCATTCTCCAGATTCGAGATTAAGATTTTCAAGCTCCTGGACTTTCCAACTTAGGCTCTCTTTTTTTTCGTTTAACTGTTTTTCGGTGTGCTTCACGGCAATTAATTCATCGTTTGATTTTTGCCATGCGAACCACAAAGCTCTCAAGTTTTCAACATCACTTTTAAGTTCGCCAAATTCGTCGAGTGTATCCCTTTGAAAAGATTGTGACATTAGTTTTTGATGGGCATGTTGCCCGTTTATTTCAACTAACAAGTCTCCGAGTTCTTTTATTTGATTAAGTGCACAAAGTTGACCATTCACCCAACACCGAGATTTACCTCCTTTGTCAAGAACCCGTCTTAAAAGTATTTCGCTGAATTTTTCATCGAACGAGTGCTTTTTAAACCATTGTTTCACCCGTAGTTCTTCGCTTTTTGTTGGTATTTCGAAAAATGCGCTAATGACTGCCTGGTCACAGCCCTCTCTTATTTTCATCAAAGTAGCTCGTTTGCCTAGCAGGATTGCTAATGCGTCTACGATTATTGATTTTCCTGATCCAGTTTCCCCAGAAAAAATATTAAAACCTGAAGCGAACTCCAGGCATAGGTTTTTTACAAAAACAAAGTTTGAGATTTCTAAGTTTCTTAGCATAGCAAGTTATTGTGATGAAGAATTATTACGAATACGTCCTGGATTGATATTCCAGCGAAGTTTTTTTCTCAACAGTGCAAAATAGTCGTAGGTTTTCGGGTGCAACATTTTTGCCTTATGAATAGACTTCCTGACTACTAGTCTATCTCCATCCTGCAACTCAGTAACAGTCTGCATATCGCAGTGAAGAACAGTGCCTGGGCCGTTTTTTATAACAACTGTTATTTCCATGTCCGCGGGAATCGATATAGGCCTGCTCGATAAAGCCTGCGATGCGATAGGAACCAAACCAAAGCAAGAAAGTTTAGGGTGTATGATTGGCCCGTTGACAGAAAGTGCGTAAGCGGTCGAACCAGTGGGAGTGCATATTACCAATCCATCTCCGCGCATAGAATGCAAAAAAGAATTTTCAACCCAGACATCTAATTCAACCATATTACTAATAGCAGCTCTATTCACAACTGCATCATTCAGGGCTAATCCGCTGAAGAAAACTTTATCTTTCTCAGTAACAGATCGCCTCATAACGGCTACACTTATCATATCTCTTTCTTCGACATTCCCTCCGTGAAGAAGCAAGGACCCTAATTCATTTTTAATATCAGTTTCATCAAGGTCAGTTGTAAAACCTAAACGTCCTTGATTAATTCCAATAATATGGGCTTTATATTGGGCAAATTGTCTCGCAAGGCCTAACAAGGTTCCATCTCCGCCAATAGCTATTGCAAGGTCAACGGAATTTTTTATTTCATCGAATGTCCCAACAATGATATTTTTATATAAATCGGTTTCGCGATCCGTTAAAACACATTGAGCGGTTTTAGTTTCAACATATACGCTACAATTAGCCCCGATACTATATATTGTTGATAATATAGTGTCGACAGTATATAGGAGTGTGGAAACAGGCAAATTTGGTTTACAAAAAATTCCAATCGATGAATACTTTGTGGTCATTATAAAAATAGATATAGAAAAGGTTATTTGTTTCGCATTTCTTAAAGTTTAAATTAAAATGGACAACCGCTACAGAAAACTTTTGAAGACTCTAATTGAGCAGTATGTTAAAGAGGGCCAACCCATTGGTTCAAAAGCTATTGCGCAGTCCTCAAAATTAGATATTTCTGCAGCTACAGTCAGAAACGTGATGTCTGATTTGGAGGATATGGGAATGGTAAAAAGCCCTCATACTTCTGCTGGGCGGGTTCCAACTATCAAAGGTTACCGGTTTTTCGTTGACACTTTGCTTACCGTTGAGTCTATGAAAGTGCACGAGGTCAGGTACATTCAAAATGCTTTGAGTATTGATGCGCCAGGAAAAATCATTAATCAGGCAGCAAATCTATTGTCAAGCTTGTCTAAATTTGCTGGAGTTGTATCTACCACGAGAAAACATAAATCGTTCAGGCAATTGGAGTTTCTAAAATTGTCAGAAAAAAAAGTGCTACTTATATTTGTTACCCCTGAAGGGGAAGTGTTGAATAAAATATTCAGTCTTGATAAAAGTTATTCCCAGAGTCAATTACAAGAAGCGTCAAATTACATCACAAATAAGTTTTCAGGACTTACCTTTGTTGAGGTAAAGCTCAAGGTTATGCAGGAGTTAAGCCAGCACAGAGAAGATTTAGGCGGGCTATTGAAAAAAATTATCGATGAAGGTAACGCTGTTTTGGGAGAAACGGAAGAGTCAGTCGTAATTTCTGGCCAGGACCATCTTTTTGACTTAACAGAATTATCCGAAAATGCCAGTAAACTACGGAGGTTGTATAAACTTCTAGCGCAGAAGACGCAAATAATAAACTTATTGCAATCTATTTGTTCTAACGCAAAAGGAGTAAGAGTTTTTATTGGAGGCGAGTCGGCTTTGATGCCAGAGGATTGTCTATCTGTTGTAGCGTCGCCTTGCATAGTTAATGGAAAAGTGGTTGGTAGTCTTGGGGTAATAGGGCCAACGAGGATGGAATTTCAGCGGGTAGTCTCGCTTGTTGATGTGACAGCGAAGTTGGTATCGCTGTCAATTGCCCAGCAAGAAAATTTCATCGGAAGCAGCATATAAAAATGTCCGTATTTGGCACAAGACAATTTCTTGCTAATCTTAATTACGAGCACGGCAGTCCGGAGAAGATAGGAGTGTTATTGGTTAATCTGGGTACTCCTGAAGCTCCAACACCGACTGCTTTACGACCTTATCTCAAAGAATTTTTATCGGACCCTCGTGTTGTTGAGATACCTAGATTGATTTGGTGGCCTATTTTAAATCTAATCATTTTAAATATAAGGCCAAAAAAATCTGCGGAGAAGTACTCAAGTGTTTGGACTAAGGATGGTTCCCCACTTATGGTAAATTCCATAGGCCAACTGGAAGGGCTTAAGCGTGTTTTGGTGGAAGCAAATAAAAAAATAGTAGTTGAATTTGCAATGCGATATGGAAACCCCTCTATCGATTTGGCTATTTCAAAAATGATGAGCCAGGACGTTCAAAAACTGTTCATTTTGCCTCTCTATCCACAGTACTCAGGTAGTACTACGGCTACCGTCTTTGACAAAGTTTTTGAGAGTATCGCGAAACTTAGAAACCCCCCCTCCATAAGATTGAGAAAATCTTTCCATGATTACCCTGCGTATATCGCTTCCATAGCCAGTGATGTTGAAAAATATTGGTCAAAAAATGGTAAACCTGAGCAACTGTTGTTTAGTTTTCATGGTGTTCCATTACGGAGTCTGCAGGATGGAGATCCTTATCATTGCCAATGTCATAAAACGGCTCGATTGGTAGCGGAAAAGTTGTCTCTTGAAGAGAGTGAATGGACGATTTCTTTCCAGTCCAGGTTTGGAAAGGCGGAATGGTTAAAGCCATACACTACATCAACTATAGTCAAATTGGCTAAAGAGAGGAATATTAAAAAGTTACATGTTATTTGTCCTGGCTTTATTTCTGATTGTCTCGAGACACTTGAAGAAATTAATATGGAAGCGAGAGAAGATTTTCTGCAAGCAGGTGGCTATGACTTTAAGTATATTCCATGTTTAAATTTCTCGGAGAATGCAATAAAACTCATTTATAGTCTCGTTTTAGATGAATTAGAGGGTTGGGGGAATACTGATTTAGGAGATGATGAAAAAGAGAGAGAATTACTATTACAGAGAAAAAAAGCACTGCTTCTAGGGGCAAAAAAGTAATTTTACTATTGAAATTTTACTCGGAGACCCAACCTCCCGTTATATAAATAAAATCAGTTGGTTGCCATGACTACAAAAGACAAAAAAGATCCTTATAAAGAGGTCGCAGAAAGCTTAGACATTGGGGAGGGTGACGCAAGCCCTGAGTTTGATTCTGTTTCTTTGAATAAGGGTCCCGTGGGTTCTGATAGTATCGCTGAAGCAGATGAAAGTGGAAACAAGAAAATTAGCGAACTTACTGGGTTAGTAGAGCAAGAAAAGGATAGAAACCTCCGCTTGCAAGCCGAGATTGAAAATATTAGAAAAAGGTCTGTTAACGATGTGTCGAACGCAAGGAAGTATGCAATAGAATCTTTTGCAACAAACTTGTTATCGGTAGCTGATAGTCTTGAAACTGCATTGAACACTGAGGATCAAACTTTTGAGCAACTGGAGGGGGGGGTTAACCTCACCCTTAAACAACTTAAACAGGCTTTTGAACGTGCAAACATTGAGGCAGTTCAGCCAGAAATTGGAGAGAAATTCGACCCCAATTGGCATCAAGCCGTTTCCTCTAAACCGTTAGATGAAATTGAAGAAGAAGTCGAGTCTGGGGTCATTTTTGAAGTATTACAAAAGGGTTATAAAATTTCTGGGCGGGTTATTCGGCCGGCAGTTGTTGTAGTTACCGGTTAATGTGAGAGTAGGGTAAGCAGAAAAACGTATTTGAAAGGATTACTATGAGTAAAGTTATAGGAATTGATTTGGGAACCACGAATAGTTGTGTTTCCGTAATGGAAGGAGATAAACCTCGTATTATCGAAAATAGTGAAGGGTCCAGAACTACACCTTCAATAATTGCTTACATGGAGGACGGCGAGATTTTGATTGGAGCGCCGGCTAAACGTCAAGCCGTAACCAACCCTAAAAGCACATTGTATGCAGTCAAACGGTTGATCGGTCGAAGGTATGAGGATGATGAGGTTCAAAAGGATATCGAGCTCATGCCATTTGAAATAGTTAAAGCCGAGAATGGGGATGCATGGGTCGGCGTTAGGGACGAGAAATTAGCTCCCCCGCAAGTTTCTGCTGAGGTTCTTCGAAAAATGAAGAAAACCGCCGAGGATTATCTGGGACAAGATGTTTCGGAGGCGGTCATAACTGTTCCAGCTTATTTTAACGATGCACAAAGACAAGCAACTAAAGATGCAGGAAAAATTGCCGGATTAGAAGTAAAAAGAATTATTAACGAGCCGACTGCTGCTGCTCTTGCATTCGGGCTAGACAAGACCGATAAAAAAGACCGTAAGATAGCGGTCTACGATTTGGGAGGCGGAACGTTTGATATTTCAATTATAGAGATAGCGGACGTTGATGGAGAAAAGCAATTCGAGGTACTTTCTACAAATGGTGACACATTTTTGGGAGGTGAGGATTTTGATCAGAGGATAATAGACCACATTATAGAGGAATTTAAAAAGTTGAACGGTGTTGATTTGTCTAAAGACCCGATTGCTCTACAACGTATTAAAGCGGCGGCTGAACGGGCTAAAATCGAGCTCTCATCTAGTCAACAGACTGAATTAAACGAACCTTACATAGCCATGTCTAACGGGGCGCCGGTCCATTTAACAACCAAGTTGACCAGAGCTAAGTTAGAATCTTTGGTGGATGATTTAATAGCAAATAGCATAAAGCCTTGTGAGGTTGCTTTGGCTGATGCTGGACTCCAAACTTCAGATATTGAAGATGTGGTCTTAGTAGGTGGAATGACTCGTATGCCAAAGGTTCAGGATGCAGTTAAAAACTTTTTTGGTAGAGAGCCACGAAGAGATGTGAACCCTGACGAAGCCGTCGCGGCTGGCGCCGCTGTGCAAGGTGCGGTTTTATCAGGTGATAGGTCTGATGTTTTATTGCTTGATGTAACGCCGTTATCCCTGGGCATTGAAACTCTAGGGGGTGTAATGACTAAGATGATTCAAAAAAACACTACCGTACCTACTAAATATTCTCAGGTTTTTTCTACCGCAGAAGATAATCAGCCTGCTGTTACAGTTAAAGTATTTCAGGGAGAAAGAGAAATCGCAACGTCTAACAAACTTCTCGGTGAGTTCAATCTTGAGGGTATATCCGCTGCACCACGCGGTACTCCTCAAATCGAGGTTACTTTTGATATAGATGCAAACGGGATTTTACACGTTTCCGCTAAGGATAAGGCTACCGGAAAGGAAAACAAAGTTACTATTAAAGCTAATTCAGGCTTATCTGAAGATGAGATTAATAAGATGGTAACGGATGCGGAGGAGAACGCAGAACAGGATAAAGCTCGTGTTGAGTTAGTTGGAGCCAAAAATACGGCAGATGCTATGGTTCACTCGGTGAAAGCCTCGATGGAGGAACATGGTGAAAAGTTAGATTCTTCGGAAAAAGAAAGGGTTGAATCTGCTATCAAAGAATGTGAAGAGGCTATAAAAACTGAGGATAAGGGAAAGATTGAGAGTTCAAGTGAGGCACTGACTGCTGCGGCTCAGAAGTTGGGTGAACTAGCTATGGCAGCAAGTAAGCCAGGCGGTGAGACACAATCGCCCGGTGATGAAAAATCCGTTAATGACGTAAAAAATGGGGACGAGCGTGGAGGAGAAAAAAAAGTAGATGATGTTGTTGATGCTGAGTTTAAAGAAGTAAAAAGAGACTAACTAGTAACTAATTTTTATGTCAAAACGAGATTTTTATGAGGTTTTAGGAGTATCTAGATCAGCATCCCCTGATGAGATTAAGAAATCCTATCGAAAACTTGCGATGAAATACCACCCGGATAAAAATGCGGGAAATAAAGATGCTGAGAGCAAGTTTAAGGAAGTAAAAGAGGCTTACGAAATTCTTTCGAACGTGCAAAAAAAAGAAGCGTATGACAGGTTCGGGCATGCAGGTCTGGGACAAGGCTCTGGCGGCACTCAAGGAGCGGGTGATTTCTCAGGGTTTGCTGATGCCTTTGGCGATATTTTTGGTGATATCTTCGGAGGGGGTGCTAGGCAGTCTTCGCGGCGAGGAGGGGCTTTAAGAGGCGCTGACCTAAAATATGGATTGGAAATATCTCTTGAGGAAGCTGCTAGCGGTATAACGACGGACATAAGGGTCCCATCTTGGGAGGGGTGTGCAGATTGTGGTTCTTCGGGATGTAAAAAAGGAACCAAGCCCGAAGTTTGTTCTAGTTGTGGTGGTCAAGGGCAAGTTAGGATGCAGCAGGGATTTTTTTCCATACAGCAAACTTGTCCAAATTGCAGAGGAATTGGGAGAAGAATAACGTCGCCTTGCTCTAGTTGTAATGGAGCTGGCAGAGTGAAGAGAAGTAAGACGTTGGAAGTTAGTGTCCCTGCGGGAATTGATACGGGGATGAGAATAAGGTCAGCAGGTAATGGTGAGCCTGGGCAAAATGGCGGCCCGAATGGCGATCTATTTGTAGAGGTCGGAGTGAAGAGTCATCATGTTTTTGAACGCGAGGATGATGATTTACACTGTGAGGCACCTGTAAGCTTTGCAAAGTCTGCTTTAGGGGGAAGCATTGATGTACCCACATTGAATGGAAAAGCTAGCTTCGAAGTGCCGGAAGGCACGCAATCTGGTAAGACTTTCAGATTGCGAGGAAAGGGGATGCCAAATGTACGGTCCGGAGTTTTCGGTGATCTTTATTGTCATGTTGTTCTAGAAACACCCGTAAATTTGACTGAACATCAGAGGAAATTACTTAGGGAGTTTGATGAGTCTGTTGACAAGAATAAAGAGAGGCATAACCCACACAGCAAAAGTTGGATGGATAAAGTTAAAGAGTTTTTTAATTGACGTTACTCGTTACAAAATTACTTGAATGTTTAACTTCGTTGATTGAAGTTGTTGTTTTACTACCTTATACATGTTTATAGATATGGAATTTACCCTTCTTAATCGTCCCTGAATAGTAGCTCCTTTAAAGCACCGAGCCGTTTCTCATCAGCTTCGAGTCTTCGTTCTCTGGTTCTTGCTCTTTTTTCATAAAACATTGTTTTACTAATACTAGCTTTAGTATTATTCCAGGGATTATCCTTAGTTCGTTTCTTTTCACTAATGCAGTCCACTGGGCATGAGCTTACACAAAAACCACAACCGTTACATTCATCAACGATAACAGTATGTAAAAATCCCTCTGCACCGGCGATAGCATCTACGGGACATTTTTGGATGCATAATGTGCAACCTATGCATGCTTCTGGGTCGATGTAAACTAACTCAGGAGGAGCATCTTTAACATTGGCTCTGATAACTCTTTCCCCAGTAATCTCGCCAATTTTTTCGACTACTTTAGAACCGCCTGGTTCACACTTGTAAATGTTAGCCTTTTTTTTAACAATAGCTTTTGCGTAGGGCAAGCAAGAAAAAAATCCACATTTTTGACAGTGGATTTGAGGTAAACACTTGTCTATTTGTTTTATTATTAAGTCCTCTCCTTTTGTCCTCTTCACCAATAATTCTCCACAGCGATATGTCCAGGGTTATTTCGTCTGCTGGACCGCAAACCTAAAGTTTTTAAAAAATCTCTAGTAGTTTTTATCATGGTCGGGTTACCTGACAACATAATTTTAGAGTTGCTAGTTGAAATAGAATTTTCCAAAATAAATGTTAACTCACCGTTACTAATTAGTGTCTTGAAATATCCCATAGAAAAAGTGTTTGTTATTTTCATTCCTTTAACAATGCAATCAGAGGCTGTCTTCTCCCTAGTATAAATTGGTATAAATGAGAACTTTTTGTAATTTTTATTCTGGAAAGCGGTCAGTTTTTCATTATCCAAAGGAAGACTGTCGCGGTAGACGAATTGTGTTTGATCCCTAAAGCTACATACAAGAGTTATGCTGGAAAAGTTCTCCCAAATTCTTTCCTGTTGAAGCATGCACAAGTAAGGAGCGACTCCGGTACCAGTAGAAAAGAGCCAAAGATCGCCCCCAGGACCAAAACGGTCTAGAGTGAAGTGTCCGTATGGTAGAGCATCTAAATAAACCTCATCACCAGTCTTGATTTTTTTTAATGTGTCGCTGAAAGGTTTTCCTTCCAAATGAACAATATAAAATGCCAAAGTCTTATCTATGGCTCTTGATACGATTGTTTGGGCTCTCCAAATCTTATCGCAGCCCCCATTATTTGGGTTAATTCCGATCCTCGCGAACTGACCAGGTTTGAAAATAAAGCCATCCGGCCGACCAATCTCAATACGAAAAATATTTTCAGCGGGACATTTTACTGAAACTACAGTTACGTTGTTGATCTGCACCATTCCAAACAGTTAAGGCAATTTTATAAATAATGCCTTATCGTTCAAGATGCTGTTTCTTTTCATCAACATCTGCCCACTCATCAGCGTCGTCGAGGTGACTCTCAGCGCGAGTGATGCTCGGCCAAACCTTACTCAATTCGGCATTAATTTCAATAAAATCCCTTTGATCTTCGGGAACATCTTCCTCTGCGTAAATCGCCTCTACCGGACACTCAGGGATACAAACGGCACAATCTATACACTCATCTGGATCAATAACGAGAAAATTTGGACCCTTTCGAAAACAATCTACAGGACAGACGTCAACACAATCAGTGTAACGACATTTGATACAACTTTCGGTAACTATGTGTGTCATATTAAATTATCAAAAACTTTAGTATAACAGGTTGCTATTCAGTGTTGAGCCAGGATCCATATTCTGTAAAAAATTTATGGGAACTTAGATTGTAAATACCCATTTTATTTGCTAGACTCGAAGGTCCTGCGCCGCGCAGTCAACGCGTCGCTTCAACCACAGGAGAAATGAAATTGGAAAGCAGTAAGGTTATTGCTAGTGATACTCGTCACTACGAGTTAGTTTTAATGGTTCATCCGGATCAAAGCGAGCAAGTTCCGGGTATGATTGATAGATGTAAGAGCTTTGTTACTACTCGAGGAGGTACTGTTCATAGAGTAGAAGATTGGGGACGGCGCCAACTCGCGTACCCAATCCTAAAGGTTGCTAAGGCACACTACCTACTCTTCAATATTGAATGTTCCAAATCCGATGTCAGAGAGTTAGACCGCTCCTTTAAATTTAACGATGCCATCATCAGGCATCTTTGCGTTTCATCCGCGGGTATTCCAGAAGGAAGCTCAGCAATGATGAGGGTAGTACAAAAAGAGGCTGCAAAGAAAGTTGAGATGGGGGTATCCTCACAGGAGACTTGATACTACGAATTTTTATTGGTAGGCATTACAGGGACAGGCACAGGAGAATATTATGAGTATTAGAATGAGTGGTAGAAATGGAATTAAAAAAAGATTTAGAAAGCAGACGCAAACTGCTTTGTTTAAGCGCAAAAAGGTTTGCCGCTTCTCTGGAAAAAATCCAGAGGTTGTTGATTATAAAAATATTGATTTATTGAAAGACTTTGTTTCTGAAACGGGAAAAATTATACCGGCGCGAATAACAGGCACTAGTGCAAAATTCCAGCGTCAAGTCACGGTAGCCGTAAAGAGAGCAAGATTTTTGGCACTACTCTCTTTTACAGATAATCATTGAGGGATTTTTTCATGCAAGTAATACTGTTAGATAGAATAGCGAAGCTGGGAAAGTTAGGTGAAGTTGTCAGAGTAAGGGATGGTTATGCAAGAAACTTTCTCATACCAAAAGGGTTAGCCAAACGAGCAACTCAAAGAGCGATAGCGGACTTTGAAAGACAGAAAGCAGAATTAGAAAAAAAGGCATCAGATAAATTAAAGAAAGCTCAAGAGTTAGGATCTAGGCTTACTGGAAAAGTGCTAGAAATTGTCCAAAAGGCGGGAGTAGACGGTAGATTATTTGGGTCGGTGACCAATCAAGACATTGTCGAGAAACTTGGTGAAGATGGTATTGAAATAACAAAGTCGCAAGTAAATATGCCCGAAGGTCCAATTAAGTCAGCAGGGGATCATCTAATACGTTTGTCACCGCATAGCGAAGTTGTAGTGGAATGTACTATTAAAGTTGTGCCAGAAATGTCTGATAAATAAATCTTTAATGGAGCGTTGTTTTGGAAAATAAAGCAACTGCTAGCTCTTTTAAATTACCGCCTAACTCATCGGAAGCAGAATCAGCAGTTGTCGGTGCATTACTATTAGATAATTCGGCATGGGAAAAAATAGGAGATGTTTTATCATCTTCGGATTTTTATCAATCTGAGCACCGTATAATCTTTGAGAGTATTGTCAGATTAATAGATGAAAACAAGCCGGCAGATGTCGTTACTGTGTATCAATCATTAAAATCACAGGGAGTTGATGATCAATGCGGTGGAATTGCATATCTCAATAGGCTTGCTCAGGCGACTCCAGGTGTTGCACACGCAGTACAGTACGCCAGAATAGTCAGAGACCAGTCTATCCTACGCAGTCTATTGACAGCAAGTGAAGATATTGCGCAAATGGCTCTTGTCCCGGGAGCAAAAACTACTGGCTTGATTCTTGACGATGCAGAGGCAAAAATATTTAAGATAAGCGAAACCAGAAATCGCACAGCTAATGGCTTACTCGATTTCGATCGATTGTTAAAAAACGTTATAAAAAACATTGATGAGCTTTACAATAATCCAAATCCTTCGGATGTAACTGGCAAGCCGAGCGGCTTTATAGATCTAGATCAAAAAACTGCGGGGATGCATGATGGAGAACTAACCATTATTGCGGGTCGACCGAGTATGGGCAAAACATCAATGGCGCTTAACATTGCGGAACATGTTGCGGTGGACTGTGGCTTACCAGTAGCTATCTTTTCAATGGAAATGAGCGCCGAGCAACTGGTTTTACGAATGCTTTGCTCACAGGGAAAAGTTGATTCTCAAAAAGTTAGAACGGGAAAACTAAGTCAAGATGAGTGGGATAGATTGATGCTTTGTATGAATAAATTAGCGAACATCGGAGTGCATATAGACGAGACTCCTGGTTTAAATCCTTTAGAGCTCCGTTCGAAAGCTCGCAGACTTTCAAAAATGACAGGCGGATTAGCACTTATCGTTATTGATTATATCCAGTTAATGTCTGCCAATGCCGGAGGGGAAAACAGAACAACGGAAATTTCAGAAATTACTCGTTCTTTGAAAAGTTTATCAAAGGAATTACGTTGTCCAGTCCTCGCATTATCACAGTTGAATCGAACTGTTGAGCAACGAACAGATAAACGCCCAGTGATGTCTGATCTTAGGGAAAGTGGATCTATCGAGCAGGATGCTGACGTAATTTTATTTATTTACAGGGATGAAGTTTACAGACCCGATAGTCCGGACAAGGGCACCGCAGAAATCATAATAAGCAAACAAAGAAATGGACCTACAGGCACCGTGAGACTTACATTTCTAGGTAAGTACACAAAATTTGAAAATTTTGCTAATTAATTGTGTTGAATCCATTCACTCCAAGAGCCTACGTACAAATTACTTCCGACTAATTGAGCTATTTCCATGGAAACCAGGTTGTGACAAGCAGTTATTCCAGAACCACACATATGAACCACGCTAGCTGGATTTGTATAATTTAAAACTTTTAGAAATTCTTTTCTCAACTTCTCTGGTGATTTAAAATAACCGTTCTCCTCAAGATTATCAACATACGGTCTATTTAGAGCTCCAGCAATGTGGCCTGCTTTAAAATCTAGCGGCTCGACTTTACCATTAAAGCGTTCCGGCATCCTTGCATCAATTAATATCCCCACTTCATTATTTTTCTCAGATTCTACCAATGCAGAAATTTCGGCTATGTTCCATTGATGAACAAGTCCTGGTTTTTTTTGAATCTGACCTCTTTTTCTTACCGATTTTGTATTTTCCAAATGGTTTCCGGCCTTTTGCCATGCTTTTAATCCGCCGTTCAAAATAGAGACCTTGTAATGACCGATCCAATTGAGCATCCACCAAAATCGGGCTGCATACACCCCTCCATCGTCATCATAGGCAACGAGGTGTGTATCTGAATTTATTCCATTCAGTTGGAGGAAATTTATGAAGTCCTCTACAGCTGGTAGAGGGTGACGACCATAAATTTTTTTTGAAATTTTTTTCGGGTCGCTCATATCTTTTTCTATGTCTGCAAACATTGCGTTCGGAAGGTGGTGATCTTCGTAAAGTCGTTGTCCCAAACCTTTATCTTTTAGTGAATGTCGACAATCGACGAATAAAATATCTGTTGTAACTTCGGTGCTTATTTCAAACAGAGGGTTCAAAGTATTTTTTCCTTAAGTTTGTAGAACTATTTTTTTCCAAATATTTATAGAATTCAGGGATGCCTTTTTCCAAAGTGGGGTGTAGAAAATTCGGATTCAATTTATTTTCCTTCGTCATAGACTGTTTTCCTTGATCCATTCTTTCCGCTATTTCATCGTCCTCCCTAGCAGTTTCTTTGTAGGCTTCTTTTTGACATTGTACATATTCTTCGTTAAACAAGGCTATTTCTTCTGTATAGTAAAATTCCGTTATATTCAAAGTTTTTTGAGGCTCAAGAGGGTAAAGAGTACTTATAACGACAGTTTGAGGATACCACTCAACCATAATATTCGGATAGATTAACATCCAAACGGCTCCCCATTCAAAATTGCTACTCTTGTGAAAATTTATAACCTGGTCTTGCCATGTTTTATAGGTAGAGGTTCCTTTTTGTTTAAATTCTGAGATACCAACTGCCTGAACGCTAAAAGAGTCACAAAAAAACCATTTTAATTTATTGCAATTCACAAAATTCCCTAATCCTGGATGGAAAGGGTTAACATGATAATCATCAAGATAAACTTCTATGAATGTTTTCCAGTTGTAATTGCACAATTGTGTTTCAAGACTGTGAAAACAATAATTTCTAAAAGAGAAATATTTAGAAAAGGAACAATTACGCAGCTGTTCATATGACGAATTAGCTAACTGATTAAACAAAAGTCCATTCCAAACTGTAAGCTTTTCTTGTGAAAGACAAGTCTTTGGTAAATTCTCCCAATCTGGAGCGCCTATTAAATGGCCTTGTAAATCGTATGTCCACCTGTGAATTGGACATACTATAGAACTTATTGTACCCCTGTTGCTAAGCATTCTCGCGTTACGGTGTTGGCATATATTGGATAATACCCGTACAACACCATGGTCATTTATCATGACTTTGTTTTCGTTGGGTTGCCTTAATTCAAAGTATGCACCATGTTCTGGTACCATAAGTTTATGGCCAATATAATTAGTTTTATCAAAAAGTTCAGTTTGCTCTAACGAAAGCGTCAAACTGTCAAAAAACGATTTTGGATTTAGGTTTGTGTATTGCATTTTAAGTCTATTATTAGGAGTTATTTTTCAAAACTGTTTTCAATAGTTGTGTGGACAGGTGACTAAATTCTAATTTAATATAGCTGTACCAGGTTAAAATATAAGAGGAAATCCTTGTCTGGGTCA
Source organism: Betaproteobacteria bacterium (assembly GCA_028139135.1). Taxonomy (GTDB): domain Bacteria; phylum Pseudomonadota; class Gammaproteobacteria; order Burkholderiales; family Burkholderiaceae_A; genus UBA7377. The sequence goes on along the minus strand of JAOINB010000001.1, from coordinate 196,563 downwards.
ACAAAGCGAGTAAAAAATAAGAATAGCAAAAAAGTGTCTCGGGACATTACCTTTGAGGAGCACGTATCTTATGCAGAAAAAATTCTGATAGATCTAGAAAATAATGATTTAACTCTTGAAGAGGCTGTGGAAAATTATACTGAAGCACTTTCCAGGATAAAGTTAGCCAAAAAAATTTTAGAAGATACGCGAAATAAGGTAGAAATAATTGAGCGTGGAAGTCTGGATGAGATGCCAGAGAAAAACACTAAGACAAAGTAATGATGGAAAAATACCTTGAACCCTGAAGCAGAAGAAAACGCATTAAAATTAGTTATTGATGAAAATATAAAAAGTATCTCTTATTTTCACGAAAAGAGTATGGCAGATACAAAGGATTGTTCGTTTTCCAGGAAAGTCGTAAAGCAGCTTTGGGAAGCTATTGCATACGGGGTGCAAGGAGGAAAAAGGTTAAGAGGAATACTGGTATTTGCGGCGGCGAAAGCTGTATCTAAGAGAGAATATTTTTCTTTGAGTGAGGCAGAAAGAAAATGTGTACTAGACTCGGCAACGGCCATAGAATGTGTACATGCATTTTCGTTGGTTCATGATGATCTCCCTGTAATGGATAACGATAGGTTACGTCGTGGAAAGAATACCTTGCATGTTGAATATGATGAAGCCACTGCATTACTTGTAGGTGACGCTCTTCAAACTTTAGGAACAGAAGTGCTCTGTTCATCAGAAAATTATCCTGAGAGGAGGTTCAAAATTATTTCTGCATTAAGTAAAGCAACAGGTGCTTCCGGGATGGCTGGTGGGCAAATGATAGATGTTTATGCCATTAATAAAAAATTGGAAAAAAATGACTTAGAGATTATGCATAAGTATAAGACTGGAGCTTTGTTTGAGGCGGCGGTATCTATGGGATATCTAGCCATGAATGTTTCGCACGAGGATGAAAGAGCAAAAAGTATTAAAAATTTCATGTCTAGGCTTGGTGTCGGATTTCAGGTGGTTGATGATATTCTCGACGCAGTTGGTGTTCAAAAAACAACTGGTAAGGAAGCAGGTAGAGATAAGTTTCTAAATAAACCAAATTTTGTTGAATTATTCGGGGTTGAGTATGCGAAAGAATATGCGAGTGAGTGTCTTAATTCCGCTTTAAAAGCATTGGAAAAGTTTGGTGGTGAAGCCGATTTTTTGCGGTATATAGCTAATCGATTAGTGAAAAGAAGTTATTAGCATATGAAAATTTTAGAATGTATCAATTCTCCGGAAGATTTGCGCAAGTTAGCACGTGGTGATGTAAAGAAAGTTTCCCACGAACTGAGAGCATTTTTGTTAGAGTCTGTATCCAAGAGTGGGGGACATCTGTCTTCTAATCTTGGAACTGTTGAACTAACATTAGCTATCCATTATGTATTCAACACACCATTTGACAAGCTGGTCTGGGATGTCGGTCACCAGAGCTATGCCCACAAAGTTATAACAGGCAGAAGAAATAAATTGTCGTCAATTAGAAAGTTTGGAGGAATATCTGGGTTCCCGAAAAGGAGTGAAAGTGAATACGATGATTTCGGCACTGCGCACTCATCCACGTCAATATCCGCAATATTGGGAATGGCATTAGCCTCAAAACTTAATGGTTTAAATCAAGGTGAAGGTAGGAGAAGACACATAGCGATTATAGGCGACGGGGCATTGAGCGCTGGAATGGCTTTTGAGGCATTAAATAATGCTGGCCATGGCAACAAAGATTTGGACATATTGGTAATTTTAAACGATAACGATATGTCGATTTCCCAACCAGTCGGGGCTTTAAGTAATTATTTAGCTCGATTACTAACTGGCAAAATGTACTCATCTGCTCGCGAATTTAGTAAACAAGTTCTAAAGAAAATACCACCTGTTTTAGAAGTAGCAAAAAAAATTGAAGGGGGTGCGAAAGGTTTTTTGACACCTAGCACATTATTTGAAGCGTTCGGGTTTAATTATTTTGGCCCGATAAACGGTCATGATCTGAATATTTTGATTCCAGCGCTAGAGAATTTGCGAAATTTAAAAGGACCCCAGTTTCTCCACGTAGTCACAAAGAAAGGCCATGGATATGAAAAGGCAGAGCAAGATCCAATCCTCTATCACGGTCCAGGTAGTTTTAATCCTAGTGAGGGTATAGTAACAAAGAAGAAACCAGGGAAAAAAACTTATTCAAAAATTTTTGGAGATTGGCTTTGTGATGCAGCCAGCTCGAATAAAAATATTGTTGCCATCACGCCCGCAATGAAAGAGGGTTCAGGAATGCAAAAATTCGCAGGCATGTTTCCGGAGCGATTTTTTGATGTTGGAATCGCAGAACAACATGCTGTTACATTTGCTGGAGGATTGGCTTGTGAAGGAATCAAGCCTGTGGTGGCTATTTACTCCACATTTTTACAAAGAGCATATGACCAACTAATTCATGATGTAGCATTGCAGAATTTGAATGTTATGTTTGCGATAGATAGAGCTGGATTAGTAGGAGCTGACGGAGCGACGCATGCCGGAGCATATGATTTAAGCTACCTTAGGTGCATACCAAACATGGTGGTAATGGCACCCAAAGATGAATTAGAGTGTTGTCAAATGTTAAATACAGGAATAAGGTTTTCAGGTCCCTCAGCTGTCCGGTATCCGCGAGGCCAGGGACCTGGTATCGAAGTTATTCAGCCAGCAAAAGCTGGGGTTTTAGAGTTGGGGAAAGCTGAGGTTTTAAGAAGTTGCACGGTGGATCCAGATACGTCTGCAATGGGAAATGTGAAGAAAGTAGCGATATTGGCTTTTGGTTCTATGGTGATGCCATGCTTAGAGGCTGGTGAAAAGATAAATGCTACTGTTGTCAACATGAGATTTGTCAAACCTTTAGATGAAGCTATTATTTTTAAGTGCGCAATCGAACATGATTTGATTGTGACGGTTGAAGAAAATGTCATCGCAGGAGGTGCGGGTTCAGCATGTGCTGAAGTGTTATCGACTCAACCTGATACAATGGTAAAAAAAATCGGTTCATATCAGTTATATCATTTGGGTCTACCCGATAAACATATTGATCATGGTGATCCAAAAGAACTACTTAGTCTACAAGGGTTAGATGCAGAAAAGATTTTGAGCAAAATAGAGGATTTGTGCAATTCGTCGCGTTATATGAAGGATTAATCTCTAAAGTTGTCGAAGGTGAGTGGTAAAGATGGAAACTCTTTTTTCAGGAATTCGATAGTTTCTTGTAAAGTGTCTCTCTTGCTCCCTGATACTTTCACTACTTGACCATTTATCGATGCCTGTACCTTCAGTTTTGTAGTTTTAATAGCCTTAACAATTTTTTTTGCATCATCAGTAGAGATGCCATTTGCAATATCAATGATTCTCTTGATTTTGTCATTGGCAGATTTATCCATATCACGTGGATTTAAAATCCGAGCATCAACTCCTCTTTTTCCAAATTTTGTAAAAATGATTTCAGTAATTTGGTTTATTTGAAATTCATTCTCTCCTATGCAAATAATTTCGTTATCAGAGCATGTTACCTCTGCACACGTTCCTTTAAAATCGAAGCGAGTAGCAATCTCTTTTTTCACCTGAGCCATAGCATTTTGCACTTCAACGTGATTTGCTTTTATTGAGATATCGAATGTTGCCATAGGTCACTCCAGTAATGTAGTTCATCTATTTTTAAGTCTAAGTGCGTTTAGCTTTATAAAACCTTCAGAGTCTTTTTGATTAAAAACACCGCTATCATCTTCAAAAGTCGAGATATTTTTATCGTATAGAGATTTTTTAGATAATCTACTCATAACAATTATATTACCTTTAAAGAGTTTTAAGGTAATATCCCCAGTTACTCTTCTTTGGGAATAATTAATCAGCTCTTGTAATGCTAATCTTTCAGGAGACCACCAAAATCCGTTATAAATCATTTTTGCATATTTGGGCATCAGTTCATCCTTTAGATGGCATAACTCTCTATCTAAAGTTATAGATTCTAATGCTCTGTGAGCTTTTAAAAGAATTGTGCCTCCAGGAGTCTCATAACAGCCACGAGATTTCAATCCAACAAATCGATTTTCAACCAGGTCCAATCGCCCAACTCCATGTTTATTACCCAATAGATTCAAGGAATGGAGTAGTTCATGAGGTTTTTTTCTTTGCCCGTTTATAGAAACGAGGTCACCTTTTTCGAAGGATAGACCTATTATTTGTGGTTTATTAGGAGTATTTTCTAAACTGTTTGTCCATTTCCAAAGATTTTTTTCCGGAGGAGCTTTGGAAGGATCCTCTAAAATCCCACCCTCATAGGAAATATGTAAGAGATTTGCATCCATTGAGTACGGCGATTGTCGTTTCCTGGTATTTTCTATCGGAATCCCATGTTTTTTGGCATACCTCAACAATTTAGCTCTAGAATTCAAGTCCCATTCTCTCCAAGGTGAAATAATCTTTACATTTGGGTGTAATGCATAAGCGCCTAGCTCAAATCTTACTTGATCATTTCCTTTCCCTGTGGCGCCATGAGCTATTGCAAATGCCTTTTCTTGTTTCGCAATTTGCACTAAATGCTTTGCAATCAGTGGTCTTGCGATGGCAGTTCCAAGTAAATATTCTCCTTCATAAAGAGTGTTACATCTCATCATCGGAAAGACAAAATCTTTTACAAACTCTTCGCGTAAATCCTTGATATAAATTTTATTAACTCCCAGTTTTTTTGCTTTTATTTTTGCGGGATTAAGTTCTTCTCCTTGCCCAATATCAGCAGTGAAAGCTATCACTTCACAGTTGTATTCTTCTTGTAACCATTTCAGAATTACTGAAGTGTCAAGTCCACCAGAATATGCCAATACAACTTTTTTCTTTTTCTCCATCTTAGCCCTCATTAATTTTGATTAAAAACTCTAGTAACGCTTTTTGAAAATGAAGTCTGTTCTCTGCTTCTTGCCAGACTACTGATTGTGGGCCATCAATTACTTCCGCACTTACTTCTTCTCCTCGATGGGCTGGAAGGCAGTGCATGAAAACGACATCTTTGTTAGCTACATCGATTTTTCGTTTATCGACTGTCCAACATTCAAACGTTTTCAACCTTTCTTTTTTTTCCTTTTCAAAACCCATACTTGTCCAAACATCGGTGGTAATTAAATTGGATTGCACACAAGCCTCTAGAGGATCAGAAAAATATTCAACATTATTTTGGTTGATATTTAATTCTTCCAAAAGATGCATATATTGCGGCGGTGAAGAAACATGTAATTTAAATCCAAAGATATTTGAAGCCTCAATCCAGGATGCACACATATTATTTATATCTCCAATCCAGGAAACTGTTTTTCCTAAAATATTTCCTCTATGTTCTTGAAAGGTGAAAATATCGGAAAGAACCTGACATGGATGATGTTCATTAGTTAATCCATTGATTATTGGCGCCATTGAGTTTTTTGCGAACGCTTCGATTTTAGAGTGTTCAAAAGTACGCACCATGATAATGTCACACATTCTAGATATTACTCGCGCAGCGTCTTCTATAGTTTCGCCCCGATCAATTTGTGTGTCTCTCATTTGCAAGACAATAGAATTCCCACCGAGCTGCTGCATACCAACTTCAAAGGATAATCTTGTTCTTGTTGAGTGCTTTTCAAACAGCAAAATCAAAGTACGGTTTTGTAATTGTTGTTCGAATATCTTCTGATCGACCTGTTTTTTTAATAACGCAGATCTCTCAAATAAGTTTTGAATTTCGTTGAACGAGAGATCGCTCACACGAAGGAAATGACGGATAATTTTATTCATTTTTCAAAGAACGTTTTAATCGACAAAATAAGCTTAGATAGCAAAATTTCAACCTCTCTTTGACTAATTATAAGCGGAGGAAGTAATCTAATCACATTAGAATTTGTGACATTGACCAATAATCCATTGTCCAACGCAATCTTTGTAATCTGGCTACAATCAACTTTTAGTTGTATGCCTATCATGAGACCAATCCCACGAATGCTTACAATATGAGGGTAATTTTTTAGCTCTGATTTTAAACGTTTAAGAATTTGATCTCCTCTATTTCTTGCATTTTCGAGAAGTTTCTCTTCTTCGACTACATCAAGGGTAGTTAGTCCAGCCTGCATTGCTAAAGGATTGCCACCAAATGTTGAACCATGGTCTCCCGGACCAAGTATATCGGCGTATTGTTCTTTTACCAGCAAAGCTCCTATTGGCACGCCTGAACCTAATCCTTTTGCGAGAGTAAGTATGTCCGGTTTTATTCCCGCTTTTTGAAACGCAAACCAATTCCCTGTTCGACCAATTCCGCACTGTACTTCATCAAAAATTAGTAGCCATTTGTTAGAGGTGCAAAGTTTACGAACTCTTTTTAAGAAATTATTTTTACTAATATTTATTCCGCCCTCGCCTTGAATCGGCTCGAGCATCACTGCTACGATGTTACAATAATTTTTCTCTAGAGCAAGAATGGCGTCTATGTCATTAATTGGAACCCTCACAAAACCTGAGATAGTATCACCAAACATGGATCTACTCTTTTTTCCCGATGAAGCCGACATGGTCGCGAAAGATCTTCCGTGAAATGCATTTTCGAAGACAATAATTTTGGGTTTTTTGATTCCTTTTGCTATCCCAAATTTCCTAGCTAGCTTAAGGGCAGCTTCATTAGCTTCCAGCCCTGAATTACAGTAAAAAGACTTATCAAGACCAGTCAACGATGCTAATCTTCTGGCGAGTTGCTCTTGCGTTTGAATTTTATAAAGATTTGAAACGTGTAACAGATTTCGAGCCTGAATTGATATTGCCTTTACAAGTTTTTTATGATTATGTCCCAAAGTATTTACTGCTATCCCACTTAAACCATCCATGTACCTATTATTTTCCTTGTCGTATAACCAACAACCTCTACCTTTGGAGGGGCTAAATTCCTGACGCTTATAATTCTGGATTAAATAAGTTTTCTGGTTATCTTTCAAGTTGGTTCCTGAAAAAAGTTTATATTTTAACGATTTTGTAGCTATTATTCGATAGTATTTTACATTGCTGATACGTAATGATGTAATTTAAGCAGATTAATTGAGCAGGTTCTGTATGGAAAATTGTATCTTAATAATTTTTGGTGTCACCACAACGGGTGAAAAATTTCGACCTAGTGACTGGATTGAGAGATTTTGTGGAGTGATGGCACCATATGACACTACTTACCAGGTGTCGGGGGCGCGAGTTAATACCCAAAAGGGTATGGGATACTCTGATTTGGTTTTTCCAACTACTTATAAAGAAGAAAGAGTTGTAATAGCTATGGAACAGCTCAATGACATTGAGCCATTAGCCTGGGAATTTGTCTTGAATTTCATAAAAGAAAATGATTTAAAAACAGATAAACTAAGCTATTCAGAAATATTCTCAAAAGATGCAATTAAAAAGTGATCGTGTAACGATATCTACTGATTTTGTTCGATGTTACTTATTATTCTTTGGTTTATGTCCGAAATTTTGCCGGTCCCAGGCACATCTATGAATTTGGGAGCCTCATCATTTTCCTGTTTCCACGACTTGTAAAAACTAATTAAAGGCTCTGTTTGCTGGTGATAAACCGAGAGCCGCTTTCTAACGGTTTCTTCTGTATCGTCATCTCGTTGAATCAAATCGTCTCCAGTCATATCATCCTTTTCGGGTATTTTTGGAGGATTGTACTCAACGTGGTAAGTTCTACCACTAGCAGGATGAACTCTTCTTCCCGTGATACGGTTTACTATATCAGCTTCATCCACAATAATATTTAAGATAAGATCAATCTGGATATTTGCCATTCGCAAAGATTGTGCCTGAGGTATCGTTCGCGGAAAACCGTCGAATAGATAGCCGTTCTTACAATCATCTTCGTTTATCCGTTTTGTAACGAGTCTAATAATTAGTTCATCATCAACTAATTTGCCTGCATCCATAATGGACTTAGCCTGATTTCCTAGGTCAGATCCGCTTTTAATTTCCCCCCTCAGCATATCACCAGTTGAAATTTGCGGAATATTTAGATGGTCACAAATTGCTTGAGCTTGTGTTCCTTTCCCAGCCCCTGGTGCTCCTAGTAAAATAATTCGCATAAGTGGTTCCTCCTAATTATTTTTAAGTTTGGTCAAATAAGACTCAACTTTTTTTAAATCCTCTTCTGTATCTACTCCTGTAGAACCTGAAAAATTATCGCGCAAAACTTTTATTTTTTTTCCCATCCAAAGCCATCTAAGTTGTTCGAGTTTTTCCAACTTTTCCAAATTGCATTCTCCATTTGCGACATACTCTTTCAGAGAACCAGCATAGAATGAGTATATTCCAATATGCTTTAGATAAGAAGATTCTTTAGTGTTTACAGAGGCTAAACCAGCGTCTCTATTAAACGGAATTATAGCTCTAGAAAAATATAATGCCTGATCACCCTCTGTGGTAACAACTTTGACGCAATTTGGATCAACTATTTCTTCGGTCGACTCGAATTTGGAAACAACAGTAGTTACGTCTTCGAGACAATTTGCTTTTAGAATTGCAAGATGTTTTACAGTATCAGGGCTTATTAAGGGCTCATCACCTTGAAGATTAACGATGACTTGATTAGAGTCTGCACCTGCTTTTTCTAACGCTTCGCAAATACGGTCTGAGCCAGTCGGATGATCTTCTGATGTCATAATGCAATCGGCATTATACTTCGATATAGCGCGTTTGATTTTTTCACTGTCTGTAGCAACAATGACTCTGGATGCTCCACTAATTATTGCTTTTTCTACTACTCTGCTAATCATTGATTTGCCGAAAATATTAGCAAGCATTTTTTCAGGAAATCTAGTTGACTTTAGTCTTGCTGGGATCACTACCCAAAAATTTATATCTTTATTTTCTTTTTTTAACGTCATCGATCACATCCTCTGGTGATAATCTAGGAATCCCGTCGATGATGGGATACGCTAATTTTTCGTCGATCGTCACTAATAGTTTTTTATCCTTGCTCAATCGAAGCCGTTTGGCTGTTATCGGGCATATTAAAATTTCAATAAGTTTCGGATCCATGAACCTTTACTCCTTTATTAACATTCGGTAAAAATCATTTGGTAAATGTAACTCTGTTATTAATTTCCACAACTTTTCTACGATTTGCTTATTTTTTAAAGTCAGTTTAACCCCATCTTTTTCCGTCGTTAGGATTAGGTCATACTTAGATATATCTACACGCGTCATTATATCGTTTATATCTTTTTCATGGTTATTGAGAGGTAGTGCGTCGAAATCTAGACCCAAAGATTTGAGTGTCAAAAAAAATTTATTCGGCACCCCAATACCAGCAACAGCTAACACTTTCTTTTTTGTGGTTTTACTTTTGCTTTCTGAAACACCCTTTATTTCATTACATTCGATTCTTTTTTGTTCAAGACTTTCCCAAAATTTAATTACTAATTTTGATTCAAAAATTTGATCAACGTTTTCCCTTGCGAGTATTTTGTTTAAATAGGATCGTCTGATTTTGTAGCCTTCGGTAAAATTGAGAATGACAGCATCGATGAAGTAGGGTGTTGGCCAAGGTTCTCGCATTGGTCCATAAGGCAAACAGTATCCGTTACCCATAATTCTCTCATCAAAAACTAGTATTTTTTTTTCAGAAAACTGATGGAGCGATTGTATTCCGTCATCTGCAACTATGTAATCCAATCTTGGATTGTTTGATGTGAGATACTCGACGGCTAAGGTTCTATCTTTAGCAACACATACCGGAACAGAGCTTAATCTTGAAATCATTGTGGGTTCATCCCCAAAATATCTCGCAGCTTCAGAATCTGCCATGTCGGCAGGTATGATTTCTGGTGAATTGTTAAGATTTAATTTTTCTCCAGCATACCCCTTCGTTACAACGGCAATATTAAAGCCCTCTGCCTTTAACTGTTTAGTGATCGCAATAACTGTTGGAGTTTTTCCAACTCCGCCTACTAAAACGTTGCCCACCGTTATTAGTTTACAACTTTTATTTCTTTTGGTAAGTTTCGATACAGTCTTGTGTTTGTGAGTATTTTTTTTTGTTGCAAGATGCTGATATACGTTCGAAAATAGTCGAAAAAATGGTAAGCAAAGGACAAAAGAGACTTTCGTACTTTGTTTGATACAATAGTTGATAAATTTTGATTTGTGTGAAGCGTGAATGGTTTTAGTTAAATTATCGAATGAGCCATTTACCTCGCTAGGATACCAATGCCTCTGTACGTTCAGCGAGAAATTATAAATAATGGTTTGTCTGATATTTAAGACGCGACTTGCTAATTTTTTTGGATCCATAATGCGTAATTATTGATGTCTTTCATTTTTTGGTCAATTTATTTAAATTGTTTGCTGTTACATTGTGCCTATGATTGAAAAAAAAGCTCTAACGGTAATTGAGTTGACGAGGGTACTCAAAAATTACCTTAACCTTCAATTTCCAGGGATCTCCGTCATTGGGGTGGTCTCGGATTTGTATCGAGCCGAAGTATATACAGTATTTTCTTTAAATGAAGTTGGTTCGAAAATAAAATGCGTTCAGGTATCAACCAGTGCCGAAAATATTGCAGTCAACGTAGGCGATAAAGTAAATGTGAAAGGTACCATGTCCATTTTCGAAAAATCAGGGGAAATTCAAATTTTGATTTCTAGGTTAGAAATTTTGGCGAGTAATTTTAAAGAACCAGAGGATAGGTTAAAAAAGTATTCAAATTCTGGTGCAACAGTGAAGGATACAAAAGCTGTCGATTTTGAATTTTTAATAAAGTCTGTAGGCATTATTACTTCGGTTGATGGTGCTGCTTTGTCCGATATTTTGGCGGTGGTAGAAGATGAGTTACCCTATTTAAATATAAAGATTTTTCCTGCGGTTATGCAAGGTAAAAATGCTTTTGAGTCATTAAAAAATTGTGTTGACCAAATTCTTCATCATGATGACTTAGATATTCTCATAATTACGAGGGGTGGGGGGTCTTATGAGGATTTAAGTGTTTTTAACTCTGAAAATATAGCCAATTTATTTGGGCTAGTCCAAATTCCCATCATTTCCGCAATAGGACACGCGAGAGATGATGTACTTTTGAATTATGTGGCAGATTTTAACGTGGCAACACCAACCTCAGCAATACAAAAGTTTGTTTCAAATAAAAATAAATTCGACATCAAAATTCGAGAGTTGGCGAATAATTTGTCAAATTCTATCCATCGTTTACTGATAAGAAGAACAAACAAAATAAACAATATATTAGCACTGCTAAATACGCCATTAAAAAAAATAGAAATACACGCCCGTAGCCTAAAAATGCTTGAAAGCAGAGCGTCTAAAGTATTCCATAGTGTTTTGCTTGCTCGCAAACAAAAATTACTTCAGATGGAGGCTGTTATTGAAAAGTTACAAAAAAGTAATAAGAAATTCTCTAGAAATCCTGTTATCTTTACAAAAGACAAAAAAAAAGTAATAAAAAGTGTTCATGGATTGCACGGTGACGAGGTTATTGCTATAGAATTTACAGATGGGGAAGTAAAAGCAAAAGTGTTGAATAACTAAAAGAAAATTTACAGGGGGTTCTATGGGAAGCATTTTATCGTCTTTGTCGAAGACAGTCATTGCGGGTTTTGTTTTGCTTGGCATTATAGTGGCGATTTTCGGCAACGTAAATTTTTTAGAACCAGCATGGTTAGCCTTTGCATTTAGGTGGTTGCATGTCATGGTAGGAGTAATGTGGATCGGTCTGCTCTGGTACTTCAATTTTGTCCAGATTCCATCCATGCCAAAAATCTCAGATGAACACAAACCCGCAATTTCTAAGGTTATTGCTCCTGAGGCCCTGTTTTGGTTTAGATACTCGGCTTTACTAACCGTTGTTACCGGGCTTATTGTTGCCTGGTTAAATGGCTACGGTCACGACGCTTTGATGTTGGGAGAAGGTTATCAGGCTATTGGACTAGGTATGTGGTTAGCCATTATCATGGCTATAAATGTTTGGTTTGTTATTTGGCCAAATCAAAAAAAGGCGCTAGGCATTGTAGATGCCGAACCCGAAGTCAAAGCAAAATCGGCAAAAGTTGCAATGTTAACTTCTAGAACAAACACGTTACTTTCTGTGCCCATGCTCTATTTAATGGTTGCCCAACAAAATGTTGGGTTGGGTTAATTTTCAAAAGAGTTCAGGTTTGTTATTCGAGACTTCAGCGTAATGTTCGTCGATTTTAACCATTCAGTTTCTAACTCTAAGGCGAATCTGACTTTATCATCGGAACAATGAGGGGTCTCTGTATTGGGGATCATGTCTTTCATATTTACCACATAACCTCTATCGTCAATGAAAAGTACTGTAAGCGGAATGAATGTATTTTTCATCCACATACACAAGGTTTTTTTGCTGCCATAGATAAATAGCATCCCATTATATTTTCCTAGGGATTTCCGGTACATTAATCCGCGCGCATGCTCTTCCTTAGTACGAGCTAATTCGACTGAGATAACATTATTTTCTATTTCCAGGATACCAGTCAGGCTGTTACCATAAGCATTGGGCGTGATAAAAATTCCAGCAGCGAGAAAAAAGATACAATTACACTTGTAAAGTGCACAAATAAAGGAGTCCTTTTTGGCTAATAAAATATTAATCCCTACCGATGGGGCGAAGATAGAAGTCGCTAGTGATTTTTCTTTAAAGGTTCCAGATAACCCAATCATACCTTTTATTGAAGGTGACGGTATTGGTATTGATATTACACCAGTGATGAGAAAAGTAGTGGATGCAGCTGTAAATATTGCATACTCTAGCAGTAGAAAAATTCATTGGCTTGAAAGCTTTTGCGGTGAAAAAGCTACCAGAGAATATGGCCCAGACATTTGGTTACCAGAGGAGACTCTTGAGATATTGAGTGAATTTTCTGTTTCTATAAAAGGCCCGTTGACAACCCCTGTCGGCGGAGGAATAAGATCCTTAAACGTTGCGTTGAGGCAACAGCTAGACTTATTTGTTTGTTTAAGACCTGTGCGATATTTTAAAGGGGTCCCTAGTCCTTTGCGAGAGCCCGAGAATACCGATATGGTTATTTTTCGAGAGAACTCGGAAGACATCTATGCTGGCGTAGAGTTCGAATCAGGCAGTGGTGAGGCGAAAAAGTTAACTGATTTTCTCGTAAACGAACTAAATATAAAGAAGATTCGTTTTCCTGAGACATCCGGTTTGGGGGTGAAACCTATTTCAAAAGAGGGTACTAATAGATTGGTTCGTAGAGCTTTTCAATACGCTATTGATAACAATAAAAGTTCTGTTACTCTGGTTCATAAGGGAAATATAATGAAGTTCACTGAGGGGGCATTCCGTGACTGGGGGTATGCGTTAGCAAAGGAGGAGTTTGAGGCTCAACCTCTAGGGGAAGGTGGATGGTTGGTATTCAAGAATCCGAAAACAAAAGAGGATATAGTAGTAAAGGATGTTATTGCGGATGCCTTTTTACAGCAGATTTTGCTCCGTCCTAAAGAGTACAGTGTCATAGCGACAATGAATCTGAATGGAGATTATATCTCTGATGCCCTGGCGGCTCAGGTGGGGGGTATCGGAATCGCCCCCGGAGCGAACCTTTCCGATAGGGTTGCGGTGTTCGAGGCGACTCATGGAACCGCCCCAAAGTATGCGGGCAAAGACTATGTCAACCCAGGGTCTCTGATCCTTTCCGCTGAAATGATGCTACGTCACATTGGGTGGACCGAATCTGCAGACCTGATTGTACGGGCAATGGAGTCGACCATTTCCGATGGCAAAGTAACTTATGACTTTGCCAGGTTAATGCCAACGGCTCAACAAGTCAGTTGCTCCGAGTTTGGAACGGAAATTATAAAGCGGATGTGATTTCAATATTCGATTAATTCACATCTTACTTCTTAGCTAACTTGGTTAGCTAAGTGATTAAGCACTAGGTACAATATTCGACGCTTGCTTGCCTTTTGGACCTTGAACAACATCAAACTCTACTTTTTGTCCTTCTTTCAATGACCTAAATCCAGATGATTGAATTGCTGAAAAATGCGCAAAAACGTCCTCGCCTCCCCCGTCGGGAGTAATAAAACCAAAACCTTTTGCATCGTTGAACCACTTAACCGTGCCTATTGCCATGAACTCATTCCTTAAATCAATTTAAAAACCGCCGAAATTGTAAACAATCCGACGAATAAAGAAACGTAAAAAATGCAACTACAGTTTCCCCATGTATATGATATGGGGCAAATGTCCCTTTGTCCATCCCGGATTCTCAGTAATTTCCCTTGCATATTTGTTTTAAGCCTTATATGTTATACAAAGATAGCGAATCGTCGAACTAAACCAAATTGAATACAGTCACAAACCCATTAGAAACAGAGCTTGCGAAACAGGAGGAAAAGCTAACTGATAAACCTCCGATGTATGAGGTTTGCCTTTTAAACGATGACTACACACCGATGGAATTTGTTATTATTGTTTTACAGAAATTTTTCGCTATGAGGAAAGAAAATGCCACGCAAATAATGTTGAAAGTGCACCGGGAAGGTAGAGGTGTATGTGGTGTGTATTCAAAAGATATTGCAGCCTCAAAAGTTTCTGCGGTTCTTGATTTTGCGCAGGTGTACCAACACCCCCTTCAATGTATTATGGAGAAAAAATGATTTCGCAAGAGTTAGAAGTTACTCTCCACATGGCATTTGTCGACGCTCGCCAGCAACGACATGAATTTATTACGGTGGAGCATCTATTGTTAGCCCTTATTGACAATCCGTCAGCCTCGGATATTCTCAAGGCTTGTGCGGTTGATAACGAAACGCTTAAAAAGTCGTTGATTAACTTCATACAAGAGAACACTCCTAAAGTTGGAGGCACTGACGAGGTTGAGACACAACCAACTTTAGGTTTTCAAAGAGTTATCCAAAGGGCAATAATGCATGTTCAATCAACTTCCAATGGAAAAAGGGAGGTCACTGGGGCTAACGTACTTGTAGCAATTTTTGGAGAGAAGGATTCTCACGCGGTGTATTATCTTCACCAGCAAGGCGTAAGTCGTTTAGATATAGTAAATTTTATAGCCCACGGTATTTCAAAAACTCAACCGAATACCAATGTTGGGGATGAAAGTACTGTTGAAAATGATACACAGAAGGCTAGTTCCCAAGCCGCAGCCACCAGTCAAAAGCCCACTCCGCTCGATCAATACACGCAGGATTTGAATAAACGAGCCTCCGATGGAAAAATTGACCCGCTTATAGGTCGTGATCATGAAGTTGAGCGAGTCATTCAAATTTTGTGTCGTAGGAGGAAAAATAACCCCCTTTTAGTTGGTGAGGCTGGCGTTGGCAAGACGGCTATTGCGGAAGGGTTAGCATGGAGAATTACAAAGGGCTCGGTACCTGCTGTGCTATCTGAGTCAGTAGTCTATGCCCTCGATATGGGTGCTCTTCTTGCAGGTACAAAGTATAGGGGTGATTTTGAACAAAGGCTTAAATCCGTCTTGGCTCAGTTAAATCAAATTGAAGGGAGTGTGTTATTTATTGATGAAATCCATACTCTTATTGGTGCCGGCTCCGCATCTGGAGGAACCTTAGACGCATCAAATCTATTAAAACCGGCGCTATCCTCTGGGCAATTGAGGTGTATTGGAGCTACTACTTACACTGAATTTAGAGGAGTTTTTGAAAAAGATCATGCTCTATCGAGAAGATTTCAAAAAATTGATGTTACAGAGCCAAGTGTAGATCAGACTATTCAGATATTGAAGGGTCTTAAGTCACGATTTGAGGAGCATCACAATGTCAAATATCAGGCTGGGGCACTTCTAGCGGCGGCTGAATTGTCGGCTAGATACATAAACGATCGTCAATTACCAGACAAAGCAATTGACGTAATTGACGAGGCTGGAGCAGCCCAGCGCATTTTACCAAAAAGTAAGCAGAAAAAGAGTATAGGAAAATTAGAAATTGAGGACATAATTTCAAAGATCGCCAGAATACCGCCGCAAACTGTCAATGCAGACGATAAAAAGCTACTTCTCAAGTTAGATCGAAATTTGAAAAACGTTGTTTTTGGTCAAGATCGAGCAATTGATCTTTTGACGGGAGCGATAAAAATGTCAAGATCTGGCTTAGGTAAAAAAGATAAACCCATAGGAAGTTTCTTATTTTCTGGGCCCACAGGTGTCGGGAAAACAGAGGTTGCTCGTCAACTAGCATACTTAATGGGTGTCGAGCTAATTAGATTCGATATGTCTGAATATATGGAAAGGCATGCGGTCTCGCGTCTTATTGGCGCTCCACCGGGCTACGTTGGATTTGACCAGGGAGGACTTCTGACTGAGGAAATTACGAAAAAACCTCATGCTGTGCTCCTTTTGGATGAAATTGAGAAGGCGCACCCCGATATTTTCAATCTTTTATTGCAGGTAATGGACCACGGGCAGTTAACGGATAATAACGGTCGGAGGGCCTTCTTCAATAATATTATTCTAATAATGACTACAAATGCAGGTGCAGAGTCGCTTACCAAAAAATCTATCGGATTCTCTAATTCCGTGAGTACTGGAGATGAAATGGTAGAAATTAAAAAGCAGTTCTCGCCAGAGTTTCGTAATAGACTTGATGCAATCGTATCTTTTGAAGCCTTGTCTGAAGAGGTAATCCTTAGAGTTGTTGATAAATTTTTGATTGAGTTAGAGGATCAACTTGAAGAGAAAAAAGTCGAAGTACAATTCGGGGAGACTGTTAGAAAATATCTAGCGAAGAAAGGTTTTGACCCTTTAATGGGGGCTCGACCGATGCAGCGGTTGATACAAGACTCAATTCGAAAAATCTTAGCTGATGAGTTGTTGTTCGGTAAATTAAAAAATGGTGGCAGTGTTAAGATAGAATTCGATGAGCAGTCCGAAAAAATATTTTTAAAATGGCCAAAGCCTAACGGTGGGACCAGGCAAGATACCAAAACGTCTCCCGAATCGGTTGAGATATAGCAAAGAAAAAATAATCTGTTTTGCTCACCCTGATAGTTTCTAGTTGATGAAAAATAAACTTTTTGTTACCGGGCTTTTGGCTTGGGCCGTCGTTACCAATGCAGATTCCTCTAAGTCTGATTTAGGTGGGTTAACCCTCCCGTGCGCTACTTGTCATGGGTTCCCAGAAGAAAAAAATAATGCGATGAATTTATACGGTATTAAGGAAGAGATTTTCTTTTATAAATTCAAGTCTTTTCAGTTACGATTAGATGAAGACAGGGGTGTGATGCATTACATATCTATGGCTTATTCAGACGACGATATTCGACGCATGGCGGCTTATTTTGCAAAAAAGCAATAGCATAAATAAATGAACTGCCGTAGACATTTTATAAGGGATTCGGGTGCTTTACTGGGTAGCGTTTTTTTGTCTAGTTGCGCCTCATTGTCCTCTAATAAAAAAGAATTAATCTCAGGCACAGTAAAAAATATTGGCTCAGTCGCAATTGTGGGAGGAGGTTTTTCTGGTGCTTCACTGGCTAGATATTTGGCTATATTGTCGAACGGAAGAGTTACTATTACTTTGATCAACAAAAGTAAGCTTTTTTATTCTTGTCCGATGTCAAACTTAGTTTTGACCGGCAACAAGTCTGCTGAGTATTTATCACATGAGTTCAGTTCACTGGCTAAAAGAGGAATCAACGTTTTACACGACGAAGCGATATACATCGATCCGATAAAAAAATCTGTGCGGACTCGAAGAGGTGATTTGATTCAAGCTGATCATCTGGTTGTTTGTCCGGGTATAGATTTAGAGTTTTCCGCGATCGACGGTTTTGATGCATTTGCTCAGAGAAGTGTTTTGCATGCCTGGCAAGCGGGTGCTCAAACTCTTGCGTTGAGGAGGCGTCTTTCAACGCTTTCGGATGGAGGGGTGTTCCTTATTTCGATTCCACCAGCCCCATATCGATGTCCTCCTGGACCATATGAGAGGGCGTCTCTTGTGGCAAATTATTTCAAAAAGTACAAGCCTAAATCTAAGGTTTTGGTTTTAGATGCAAATCCTGATATTCAGTCAAAAAAAGAGCTTTTTGTGTCTACGTGGAATGAAAAGTATAAGGACAACATAGAGTACGTATCGGATTTTGAAGTTGCAGAAATTGATGCTAACCAAGGTATTTTAATTTCACAGTTTGGGGACAAAATCAAAGGAGATGTGTTAAATGTTATTCCGCCGAATTCTTCAGCTAAAATTGCGCACCAGGCCGATTTAGTAACGGACAACGATAGATGGTGCGACGTTAATTGGCGCTCAATGGAATCTGTTAAATATCCGGGTGTTTATGTTCTTGGAGATGCTACTTTAAGCGCGGAAAAAATGCCAAAGTCAGCACACATGGCAAACCAGCATTCTAAAATAGCTGCTTTAGATATAATTGCCAAGCTAGATGGGAAAGAGGGCCTCACAGATTATAAAATTGCAAATACATGTTATAGTTTTGTGGATGAAATCAGGGCGATCTTCGTGTCTCAAGTTTACTCTTTTGAATTAAAAACTGGTACTGTTAGGCCGATACAGGGAGCGAGGGGACTCCCTTCTGAACCGTCGGTGGAGCTCGGGAGACAAGCCTATAATTGGGCAGAAAATATTTGGGTAGATTCATTAGGTTGAAAATCCAATGGAAAACAGTTTAATAAAATTAAAACAAAAATCAAAACTTGCAATCGATTCTTGCGATTATTTATTATTGAATGATCATGAAGTAACTGATGCCACTACCAACCCTAGTCTCATTTTAAAAGTATTAAAGCAAAGCAGATACAGGCAGTTTGTACAAGAGATCAAGGCTCGTAATTTGACTTTGCCCAGAGAGCAGCTCATACCTTTACTAATTGTAAATTTCGGTAGGGAGATTTTAAAAAGGATACCGGGAAGGGTGTCGACAGAAGTAAGTCCACAAGTGGCGTACAACGTGAAGCAAACCGTTGAAGAGGCTTACAGGATTAGAGAAACTTATTTAAGTTTGGGGGAAAATCTTGAGAGAATCTTGATTAAGATTCCGGCTACATATGAAGGTATAAAAGCTGCGAGTGAGCTAGAAAAAGACGGTGTAAGATGTAACATGACTCTGATATTTAGTGAGGTTCAATCACTAGCTTGTGCCGATGCGGGTGCTGCAGTTATTTCCCCGTTTGTTGGCAGAGTTGGTGACTGGTATAAAAAGTGCGGGCGAAGTTGGGATTTGGTAGAGGAAGATCCCGGAGTTAGATTTGTACGAAAACTGAAACTTACTTTAGCGAACTATGACAACACAGAAATTATGGGAGCTAGTTTTAGGAACATCGATCAGATTATTGCTCTTGCTGGATTAGATTTGTTGACTATTAGCCCGGAACTTTTGGATGGTTTGAAAAGTGTTGATAAATCTCTGGATCTTTCATGGTTGGAACGTAGTCATACTCTTGTAAAAAATAAAACTTCAAATACTTTGGATCGTAAAAACTTCGATGAGTTATTAGCTGGTGACGTTATGGCTACAGATAAATTAGTTGAGGGAATTAAGTTATTTCAAGAAGATTCTCAAAAATTTGAGAGAATGATTCTTTCGGATGATTTAGGAAAGGCCTGTGCTGCCAAAACCTGATTCTCCTCGTTGGTTTTTGTTAAATTCTTGCACTACCTCAAAAGTTACTCGTTTTACAGGAACAATGACTAATTGAGCAATTCTGGTAAGAGGCTCTATTACAATTTTTTCTGTGCCACGATTCCAACACGAAATCATTAGTTCTCCCTGATAATCTGAGTCAATTAGACCGATTAGATTTCCCAATACAAGACCTTTTTTATGGCCGAGTCCACTTCTGGGTAAAATTAAGCCGGCGAAATTCTCATCCTCTAGAAAAATGGCAATACCGGTAGGCACTAATTCGACTGTATTTGGTTTAAGTTCAACTTTTTTATTGACACACGCACACAAGTCAAGTCCTGCAGATCCGGGAGTTTCGTATGCTGGTAAATTTTTTAGCAAGTTACTAAGTATTTTAACTTTGATTTGCATTGTTACTCATCATCCCTTGTGTTGTTTCCAATATTACTTTAGCAACGTGGTTTTTTGTTCCTTTACAGATCCAAACAGGTTTATCTTTTTGTATAAAGTTTACTTCTATGTTCTCGCTATTAAAACTTTCAGGAACTTTGTTTGCTATCAGCATATCCAGTTTCTTATTTTTTCTTTTTTTCTCTAATTTGTCAGAAATCTTAATTATCTCTTCTGTTTCTGCAGCAAATCCAACTGTAATAGGTCTTCGGTTTTGCGGAAGCGTACTCACATCGAAAGCTATGTCTGGATTTAATTCCCATTTAATCTCCGAGAGAGTATTTGAATCTTTTTTTAACTTTTCCGGTTTGCAAACCGCTTTCCAATCGGCGACAGCCGCAGCTGCAATAAAAAGATCTATTTTCATTTCTTTACAAACATTCATTACCTGTGAATGCATTTCAACTCCAGTCTCTACACGTGTAATATCAACTCCGTGAGGATCAGGAAGATTCACTGGCCCCGTAATCATTTTCACGTAAGCTCCTAGTTTGCGAGCCTCCTGAGCAAGAGCAAAACCCATTTTCCCGGATGAAAAATTAGTAATGGCTCTTACCGGGTCAATTTTTTCAATGGTTGGCCCTGCGGTAATTAGAATTCTTTTGTTATTCCTAGCAGGGTTTTTAGGTTGAACTAGCTCAAGAACTTTTTTGACAATTTCTTTCGGCTCCTCCATTCGCCCATTCCCCACATCACCGCAGGCTTGTATTCCATTTGCTGGTCCAAAAATATGTATATTATCTTTCTTAAGAAGCTCTATATTTCGCAGGTTCGCAGGATTTTCCCACATGTTCACGTTCATTGCGGGTACTACTAAAAGCTCAGTAGCACGGGCGGCACAAAGATTCGTTAATGAATCATCGCAAATACCGTTTGCTAGCTTTGCTATGAAGTTTGCCGTCGCAGGGGCGACTACTAATAGGTCATACTCCTTTGAATACTGTGTATGAACTATTTGTGAGTTCGAATCTAAATGCTGATCGTTAATGACTTGATTCTTAGATAGTGTTTCAATCGTTAATGCAGTTACAAATTCTCTTGCATTTTTAGTCATACATACCTTGCAATCAATCTTATTTTGACGCAATAGTCTAATTAGTTCACAACTTTTATATGACGCGATACCCCCAGTAATGCCGAGTAAGATTTTAACCATCCTTTACAACCTCACTTGCAAAAGTACTCTTAATTTCGTGATATATGATTATACACGCTCCTATTGTGATTGATGAGTCTGCAATATTAAAAGTTGGCCAATGGTAATTGCTGACGTACAAATCTATAAAATCTATAACATATCCGTAAAGGATTCGATCTATAAGATTGCCAAATGCACCACCTGCGATTAAACAAATACCGAGTTTAAAATAGGTCTGCTTTTGTTCTGAGAAATAGGTAGTATAAAAAAAGAAGAGTACCACTAATACAGGGAAGAAAATTAAAATAATTTTTTGCCATATAAATCCATCCGACATCATACTAAAAGCAGCCCCGGTATTGAAAATTAGAAAAAGGTTGAAGTTGGAGGTAACGGGAAGCTCTTGGCCATAAGACAAGTTATTTAGAGCTAAAACTTTAGTAATTTGGTCTGATACGATTACAACTAGGAACAAAACAAGTATGTATATATTATTACTAGACTTGTTGCTTTTCATATTGAAGGAATGTCTACCAGTAGTTTGCATCTACTGCAGAGACTAGGACCACTGTCTATATTGGGAACGGTCGAACAACGGTGCCAACATCTCTCACATTTGTGATGTTGTGACTTATTTACTGTGACAATTAATTCATATTTATCAATTTTTTGTATATTCAGTACTACATCAGATGTAATGAAAAGTGTTTTAAGATCAATCTCTAGCGATAATAACTTTTTCCCAGTGCTGGAGTCTGTTTCAATCAAAACCTCCGCTTCGAGTGAGGACCCAATAAGACCCTTTTCACGTTTTATCTCGATTTCTTTCAGAATTTGACTGCGAAATTCTCGAAACCATGTCCAGTTGTCTAAAAATTCGTGTGATTGTTCTGAACCAGGAATATCATGGAATTTTTCTGAGAACAAATTGAATTTATTTTTAGATGATTCTTGGATACATAGCCATGCCTCGTACGACGTAAAGGAAAGGATTGGTGTTAACAACTTAATGAGGTTATTGAGAATGTGCCACAGCGTAAACTGAACAGCTTTTCGCTCAGAACTATTTTTTTCTGAAATGTATAGACAATCCTTTCGAATATCTAAATAGAAAGCACTCAAATCATCACTGCAAAATTGAATTAATTTTGAAATGGCTTTATGGAAACTGTAACTTTCGAAATCAGAAATAACAGCTTTTTGCGTTACTTTTGTAGTGTGTAAGATATATTTATCTAATGCATCAAGTGCTGGAGGAGAGGCATCGTTATGATTGTAATCACTGATATTTCCAATTAGAAAGGAGAGTGTATTCCGAATTCTCCTATATGACTCAATTGTTCTTTGAATAATCGTCTCAGAAATATTTAGCTCTCCAGAGTAGTCGGTAGAGGCAGTCCATAGTCGCAATATGTCGGCCCCGTACTTATTGCAAATTTCCTGTGGACTTATGACATTTCCCTGCGATTTTGACATTTTTTTTCCCTGCCCATCAACTACGAAGCCATGGGTAAGCAAAGCTTTATACGGAGCCTTTCCGTTCAACATGCAACTCGTTAATAGTGAAGAATGAAACCACCCTCTGTGCTGATCACTTCCCTCTAGGTAAAGGTCGGCTGGAAAAGACAAAATATCTTTGTGTGTACCTTGTAATACTGAGTATTGCGTCGTTCCGGAATCAAACCAGACATCAAGTGTATCAATACTTTTCTCCCGCTTCCCATCCTTACCAGAGATTTGTTCAGGCTTGAAATCGTGCCATCCCTCAATTCCAAACTTATTTATAAGCTTTTCAGCTTCATCGAAATGAGGAACTGCTTTCGCACCCCCTTTTTTATTTGACTCTTTTTCGAATGTAAAGGGAATCGGTACTCCCCAGTATCTTTGCCTAGAAATTGTCCAGTCGGGTCTTTTTTCTATCATTGACGTTAGCCGGTTTTTGCCCCATGCCGGAATAAACGTAACCTTGTCTATCTCTTGAAGCGCTGTTTCCCTGAGTGAAACGTTGTTTTGGCCTTTTGTATCCATTGAGATAAACCATTGTTCAGTGGCTCTATATATCGTTGCGCTTTTGTGCCTCCAGCAGTGCATGGTACTGTGATTGATTTTCTCAACATCTAAAAGCGTATTACATTCTTCTAGCGTTTCTAAAATTCTTTTGTTTGCATCCCAGATTTTATGTCCTGAGAATTTTTCTACATGTTCATGGAAAAAACCAGTTTCGCTCACCAGGTTAAGTATAGGGAAATTGGACAAACCTCCATTCTTGTACGATATGAAATCATCTAGGCCATGTGCGGGTGCGCAATGAACAACACCAGTCCCCGATTCTAGGTCTACGTACTCCGCGTCTATGCATACTGCCTCTCTATCATATGCTCCACCTAACTTGCTCAGAGGATGTGAGAATCTTAAGTTTTTAAGTTTTTTTCCAGGAATCTTTCCGATAGGCTCTCCTATGTATGGAATTTTTTCTCTCAATTTATCCCTCAAATTGGTAGCTAAGATTAACCAATCAATATTATGAGGGTTTGCTTGAGTTTTAAAAATTGCATATTCCGCGTTGGGATTTACATTCAAAGCCTGATTAGCAGGAATTGTCCATGGAGTTGTAGTCCATGCTACTGCGCCACCATTAATAGATAGATCAGAGATTCCGAAAACTTTTTTAAGGTTACCGAGTGCTTTTTCTGGGATGGGAAAAAGAACTAAAATTGCAAATGTATCCTTATCCCCATATTCTATTTCTGCTTCTGCTAAAGCTGATTTGCAATCAAAACACCAATTTACAGGTTTTATGCCTCTGTACATAAAACCTTTTTTGTATATCTCTGCTAGAGCCTTAGTTTCAGAGGATTCAATTTTAGAATCCATAGTTAAGTAGGCGTTTTCCCAGTCACCTAGAACTCCCAATCGAACAAAGTCAGTTTTCTGTTTAGTAATCTGCTGTTTTGCATAATCCCTAGATAGTTGCATCACCTCAACTGGACTCAGATTTTTACCGTATGTTTTTTCAATTTGGATTTCAATCGGCATGCCGTGACAATCCCAACCAGGCACGTAAGGAGCATCGAAACCAGCTAGGGTCTTGGTTTTTATTATTATATCTTTAAGGATTTTATTAACTGCATGACCGATATGAATTTCACCGTTCGCATAAGGAGGTCCATCATGCAAGATAAATTTGGGCCTTCCTGAAAATTCCTTACGTGTTAAACCATAAAAATCATTTTTTAACCATTCTTTTAACCAGACTGGTTCCCGTTTTGCGAGATTACCTCTCATAGGAAATTTCGACGACGGTAGGTTTAGCGTATGACTATAATCGTTAACTTTTTTGTTTTTGCTCATCATACTCACTTATATATTCTCGCGCTATTTTTTCATCTTCCACCATTTTTAATTTTAGTTCTTCGAGGTTCTTGAAATATTTTTCTTCCCTAATCTTCTTAATCATTTCCACGGATAGCAAATGGCCGTAAATATCGCCCGACCAGTCTAACACATATACCTCAAGTAACTTTTCATTATTAGTCTCTAGGACAGGCCGAGTTCCAATATTTGCGATACCCCATTTCTGATCAAATGCCCTATCTGAGGAATTATCAATTACCCTAACGATGAAGATACCGCTAAAGCACAAATTTTTCGGAACTTTGATATTAGCAGTAGGGAAGTTAAGTGTTCTTCCCAGCTTATTTCCGTGACAAACGTGCCCTGTCATTTTTAGTGTTGCTCGTCGCATATTTTCTACTGAGCTAAACTCTCCATTTTTTGCCATATTTCGTAATGAACTACTCGACATTTTAATATTTTTAAAAGACACTTCTGGAATAATAGTGGTGGAGAATCCTGATTTGGCGCCCTGATCTATCAACATTGATACATCCCCAGTACGATTTCTTCCAAATCGAAAATCGGAACCAACTACTAGTTCTTTTACTCCAAGATTGGTAGCAAGAACATTCACAATGAAGTCATGCGAAGTTGTACATGCAAGCCTTTTGTCGAAACGAGCAAAAATTATTTCATCAATTCCTTTAGATAAAATTTCTCTCGATTTATCTCTCATCGTCTGCACACACTCTTGATTTGGCTTTACATTGAAAAACTCTTTCGGATGCGGATAGAAAGTAAGCACACTGCTCTTTAGTGAGAGTTTTCGAGCATTTTGAACACAATGTCTTAGTATAGTTTGGTGTCCTAGATGGACTCCGTCAAAATTTCCGATAGTCAATATTCTTTTCTTATAATCAAATTTTTTAATTTTTCCGTATCTTATCTGCTTCATGGTCATACAATATGGTGATGGTGCAATTTAGTAAAAAACACAAGGTTTTAATCCTGGTCTCCGGAAGAGGATCAAACATGGTCTCTATTATAAAGACATGTCGACGCTTTGAGTGGCCTGTTGACTTTCTGAGTGTAATTTCCGATAGGCCCTGCGAGGCTATAGTAAAAGCCAGAGATCTTGGCATTAAGGGTGAATTAGTGGATAGGGACCAGTTGGGGAATGAGGTTTTCCAAGCTGAATTGCTTAGTAAAATCTTAACCTACAATCCTGACATTGTTGTTTTAGCTGGGTTTATGGTAATTCTAGACGCCAAATTATTTTCCGGATTATTCCATTTAATGATAAACGTACATCCTTCTTTGTTGCCCCAATTTAAGGGTTTAAATACCCACCAGAGAGTTTTGGATGAGAATGTCAGAAAGCATGGGGCAACTGTGCATTCACTCTCTTCTGGCGTTGATGAGGGACCGATAATTTGTCAGGCTGCGATTAGTGTAGCCAATTTTGATACCAAAGAAACTTTAGAAAAAAAAGTGCTAGCTTTGGAGCACTTTATTTTCCCACTTTCTATTGGAGCCGTTTTGAGTGGCAAAGTTATTCGAGAGGGAGACAAATGGCATCATGTTGAAAGTTGCGAGCACTGGTTTCTAGAAGAATTTAAATTATTTTACGATTTCTAGGGAAGCAACAAATTGAAGCCGTCGACATTAAAAATGACAAAAAATGAGTTACTGGATATTGACGAACATATGCTATTAAAACTTTTAACTAAAGTTCTGATATCCAAAAGATCTCCAAATGTTGAAATAAAAGAATTCTTTGAGGTAAGAAGGCCGGGTAAGGTTCAGAGGGAAGCGATAGTTGATATAGTTTTTTTTGTTTTGCATCATAAAAAAAGGCTTTTTTTTTCTGTGCTAGGAAGGAATAACCAAAAAAAATTTTCCTCGGCAATTTCTCGCGTATTAAGGTTGGCTACGGTTATATGGAATCCATCTGGTAATCTTACTTTGGATATGAGAAGCCGAGGCACTTTAGATGCCTTTAAAAGGTTTGAGCTTTTTGAAAATGGTTTTTTTCCTGATTACTCAAAGGTTTCAATTCGTTTTAGCTACCCTGTTTGGATTGTAAAAAATCTCGCTGAAAAAAAGGGGAATGATAACGCCCTTCGAGCATTGTGTAGTAGCAAAAAGCGCGATTTCGTCTGTTTGAGAGTTAATACTGGCAAGTCCAAGGTCGGAGAAATATCGAAGAGACTTAGTCTATGGGGCGTGGAAAATGAGGTTTCACCAATTATCTCTAATTGTTTGTACATAAGTAATAAAATTAAGATATCGAATTTCGATGCTTACAGAGAAGGTCTTATCGAAATTCAAGATTTTGGAAGTCAACTCATTGTAAAGCTGTTAAATCCTAAGCCATACTCACTGGTTGTAGATTTTTGTTGTGGTACTGGTGGCAAGGCCCTTGCGTCGAGTGTAATGATGAAAAATACCGGGCTTATCTATGCTGTAGATGTATCGTCAAAACGGATCGATGAGTTGAATAAGAGGGCAAAACGTGCTGGTGTGACAAATCTTTGTCCGTTGGTTATATCCTCTTTACAGGATTCAAAAATAGAAAATCTTTCTCAGCGAGCCTCATCTGTATTAGTAGATGTCCCGTGCTCAGGTTCGGGAACTTTTGGACAGTTTCCACACCTTAAATGGCAGTTAACAAGGAAAAAATTGGCAGAGTATAAGGGAAATCAGAGTACGATATTAAATAAAGCTGCTTCTTGCGTTGCAAAGGGAGGTTTCTTAGTCTATGCGACGTGCAGCATTTTTGAGGAAGAAAACGACATCGTAACGGAGGAGTTTTTGAAAAAAAATGAGGATTTTGACTCCGTTGGGTTAGATCGTTGTTTTTCAGCGAAAGTAAGAAAAGAGTTAGCTCCTTGGATTGAAGAGGGTGGTAGTAAAGGCGCGTTGCTTTATAGTTCTCCTGTTTCGAAATATAGCTTTTATTTCCACAAATTTGTTCGGCAAGGGAAGTCTTCTTAAATGTCGTGCGATAGCAGGATTGGCGGTATAATTAGAAAAATAATATATAAGTTAGGGAAATTATGAGTTTGGTGGACTTTATAAGCTACGGGATTAGTAAGGCGGAATTGAGTAGCATAATCATTTATACATTTTGTGTGACTCACATTACGATTGTGGCGGTGACAGTATTCTTGCATCGATGTCAAGCCCATCGATCGCTCAAACTTAGTCCAGCTATTTCTCATTTTTTTAGATTCTGGTTATGGCTTACCACGGGTATGGTTACAAAAGAATGGGCAGCAATACATAGGAAACACCATGCTAAATGTGAGAGTAAGGGAGACCCTCACAGCCCCCAGGTTAAAGGAATTTCAACAGTTTTATGGAGTGGTACCGAGCTATACAGAGAAACTGCCAAGGATAAAGAATGCATAGAAAAGTACGGCCATGGCACACCCGATGACTGGTTAGAGAGGCACATATACAGCAAACATTCTGTTTGGGGGGGTAGGTAGTATGTTAGTCATCAATTTTTGTCTTTTCGGCATAATCGGAGTTGCGATTTGGGCAATACAAATGATGTGGATTCCTTTCTTTGCTGCTGGTGTTATTAACGGAATCGGGCATTTTGTGGGATACAGAAATTTTAAGACTCCGGACGCTAGTCGCAATATCTTTCCATTAGGGATTTTAATCGGGGGAGAGGAGTTACATAATAATCATCACTCTCACGCCACAAGTCCCAAATTATCTAGTAAATGGTACGAATTTGATATAGGTTGGTTGTACATTAAACTCTTTGAATTTTTCGGTCTTGCAGAGATAAGAAGTGTACCCAAAAACCTTACATATGATCCGTCGAAAAATATAATAGATGAGGACACGGTTGAGGCAATACTAGCCGCGAAATACGAATTATTTCAAAAGCTACACAAACTAGTGCGCAAATTGTCTCGGAGGTATAACAAGGAGAAAAATTTGCTTTCACTATCCTCTGAAACTGCAAAGAGAGATGTTTTATCTTCTCAGTTACGCTTGATTATCTCCCTGAGGGATGATTTCGAAAAAATATGGCATAACCAACGAACGTCCTCGGTCGAACAAATTGTGGTAGCACTTCAAAATTGGTGTAAAAAAGCTGAGATGAGTGGCGTTAAAGTCCTACAAGAATACTCAAGAAGTCTACGCATGCTGACGGTACAAAATGAAGGGTAGTAATCAAAGTTAATTTTTAATGATAAGTTTTGAACCAGAGACAATCATATCGGAGGCGAGCTTATTCAGCCTTTTTAGCTCACCCACAGTAGTCCGATACCGTTTTGCAATTTGATACAAAGATTCTCCTTTACGAACCCTATGAGTATTTTTAGTATCGCCATAGTCTGAATTACGAATCCTCAACCTTTGTCCCACTCTTATCAGACTTCCTCTAAGATTATTTAAATTTTTTAGTTTTCTCACAGAAACTCGATACTTATTGGCTATGTGAGATAAAGTGTCCCCTTTCTTTACTTTATAAAACATATGGTCTGGGTATAAAAATTTTAACCTGGCTTTTTCAAATTTTTCTATTTTGAACGAAGCATTTGTGTCATCCATAGCAACAATTATTGAGGAACCCTTTAGAAGCTTTGCTTTTACAGATCGAATTCCATTTGCTTTTGCCAAAGTAACAGCGTCGTTATCATACTTTTCTGCAATATCTCTTAAAGTAATAGATCTTTTCAATTTTAGTGGAGCCCACCCTACAAGATTTTTTTGAGTTTTTTGATATTGCCTAAGATTTGATTTAAAAATCTCATATTTTTGATATGGAATTAAGATATCTTTTGTATATTTTTTGTTAACTACTGGGCGAAGGACATTTGCATTAAGAGCCAAAAATTCAGCGGTCTCTATTTCGGCGAGTTTGCTGATTAACTTCACATCTAGGGAATTATTTATAAGAAAAGACTTAAAATAAGGAATGCTTGGAATTATCGGAAGTTGAATTCCGTATTTAGACGGATTATTAATAATTTCTCTCATGGCTAACAATTTTGGCACGTAATTACGGGTCTCTCGCGGCATTCTTAAACTTGCATAGTTTGTTTTTTTTCTAGCCTTTCTGTTTCTCTCGATAGCTCTTCTTACTGAACGTTCTCCCCAATTGTAAGAAGCAAGGGCATGAAACCAATCCCCATTTTTTAATTTATGTAAATATTCGAGATAATCTAACGCTGCTCGAGTGGAATCAATTACAGCTCGTCTTTCATCACTCCACCATGTCTGCTCAAGGTCATATCGACGGCCGGTTGCAGGAATAAACTGCCAAAGACCAGCCGCCTTAGCCCGCGATGTAGCGTGAGGATTATAGGCGCTTTCCACAAATGGAAGCAACGCTAATTCCGATGGTAGGTTTCTAGCTTGAACTTCGGCATAAACGAAATGAAGGTACCTTTTACTCCGATCAAACATTCTGTTTAAATATTCTGGATTCCTGGTAAATACTTTTACTTGTCGATTTACTCGCTTTGGTGGCAGGGTGGGCAGTTTAAAATTTCCTTTTATTTCATCAAAGACATTTCGATTGGCAGCTGTGTAAATATTTTTTGATTCGATCCCCTGCTTTATATCAGCAGACTTTTCAGTCCTCATTTTATTTGTATCTTCATCATTAGCGCTGATTAATTCGCCAGATTTCCTATTAGGATTTTTGCCAGGATGATCCTTTATCAAAAAAATACTACTCGAGGTACACCCCGAGAGTAAAATACTTACAAACAATGCGTACAATATAACGAATGTCTTTTTTATCAACAACATCTAGCCTTTCCAATTATCTTTTGACATTCTGATTGCCTTGAATTCGTTAAAGTTTTTGCATGTCAGATATGGATTTGTTTCTAATTCATATGACAATTCTGTTGGAATAGTTGGTAACAATTTTTCTCTGTCCTTTTTAACCTCCGCATACCTTTTTTTTATCCCGGAGTTGTCTGGGAAAAACTCTCTTGCAAACTTTAAGTTCGCTTCTGTATATTCGTGTGCGCAGTATATGAGTGTTTCTTTAGGTAATTTTGAAATTTTCTTTAATGATGCATACAAATCAATAAAACTTCCACCTAGCACTCTTCCACAGCCACCACCAAATAATGTATCCCCACAGAAAAAAGCTGGTGGTTGATCGTGGGCAGATCTGAAAAGGTAACCGACATGTTGTTCTGTGTGGCCTGGAATATCAAGAACCTCAATTGTATTATCACCGATATTTATAATATCTCCATCAGAAACAATATGCTTAACACCGTACCTTTGGCAATCGGTAGGACCAAAAATAGGCATTTGATTGAATATAGGCGACTCATTTAATGAGATCTTTATTTCCGAACCGGCAAATCTACTCTTGGCTAACTCTTTTATGCCACCAATATGGTCATGATGTCTATGGGTAACTAAAATTGCTCCGATCGAAAAAAAATGTTCAAAATTCTCAAGGTGTTTAAGAACTTCGTAAGACTGGCCGGGATCAACTATACAAATAGTTTTATGAATCTCGATTCCCCAAATGTAATTATCAGAAAAAGCATTAAACCGGCGAATCATGATATCCTCTTTGCTTGTCGACTAACATATTGTCCAGGTATGGGTACCGAAAATATATGGAAAAAATGGCTTATTTCACCCCTCGGCCAAAAACTTTTGGCAGAAGAGAAAAATTGGTTTGATAAAAATTTAGAAGATATATTCGGTTACCACGCTGTACAAATATGTCCTTACAGTTTTGATTCCTTAAATAACAATCGAATTGTTTATAAGTATAGATTCAGTTTTGATTTGTGTGAAGACCTAAATGGGGAACACGAAAATCTTTTTATCGTTGCTCCAGAATCCCTACCTTTACCCTCAGATAGCGTAGACCTTTTTGTTTTGGTGCACATTTTTGAGACATTGCATGAGCCACACTCGCTGTTGCGGGAAGTAGTAAGAGTTTTAAGGCCAGAAGGCAAATTAATTATTTCTAGTTTTAATCCCTACAGTTTGTGGGCAATTAACAGGCACTTTAATGATGTTAATTTACCTGTAATTGGTGCAAACTGGGTGTCTTTAGCTCGATTTAAGGACTGGTGCAAGCTTCTAGATCTCGAAATCGTCGGAGGAGAGTTCCTAGCCTTCTATCCTGCAATAAACTCACCAAAATGGCAAAGAAGGCTAGCATGGTTGCAAGATGGTGTCCGCCGGTGGCTGCCCACGACCGGAGCTGTCTATTGTTTGTCAATTATAAAAAAAAGAGAGGGAATGAAACTTTTAAAGTCGGACATATGGTCCAGTAAAGCAAAATTTGGAAAAAAAACTGTCCCATCAGTTTCTATATTTACCGAAAAGGAATAAACGAGTATGACTGTAAATTTGTATACCGATGGTGCTTGTAAAGGTAATCCGGGCCCAGGTGGTTGGGGTGTTGTAATCATCAAAAATGGCAAGCCAGTGGATGAAATTTATGGTGGAGAGTTAAACACAACAAACAATCGAATGGAGTTACTCGCAGTAATCCATGGGTTAAATAAGATAGAGAGTACGGATACAGTGAGAGTCAACACAGACTCTATGTATGTGAAAAACGGCATAACGTCATGGATAAAAAAATGGGTTGAGAATGGCTGGAAAACGGCGGCAAAAAAAGATGTCGCAAACAAGGATCTATGGGTGAAGCTTCAAAGCATAGTCGAGGCAAGGGAAGTAACGTGGAACTGGGTTCGTGGGCATTCTGGAGATGCTGGAAACGAAAGAGCGGATTTTTTAGCGAATAAAGGAGTTTCAGATTATTGTTAGAGAATGTCAAAAACGTAAATAAAATTAGCACAGCCGTTGTTTTATTTTCTGCTGTTGTCGTGATTATTATTTTGCTTTTGTTGATCTTTGGCACTTCGCCTACCGCAAAATCCAAAAAGTTGGGTTTACAAAGTCCAGGGGTGTTAGTCGAGACCATAAGAGTAGAGCTCGCAGAAATAAGGGAAAAAATAAATCTTACAGGTGAGTTTAAGGCAAATGATTCAGTATTTTTAAGAGCAGAAGTTCCCGGAAAGATAACCAGTATAAATTTTTACGACGGAAAGCTTGTAAAGCAAGGGGAAAGCTTGATTAAGTTGGATGATGCAATTCCTTTAGCGGAGTTCTTGCAGGCTTCGGCAGAATATGAACTTGCAGAAAAAAATTATATGAGGGCGGAAAAACTAAGTAAGAGAGATTTTGTCAGCACGGGTGCCCTAGAAGATGCAAACGCAAAATTGGGTGTTGCTTATGCAAAAAAATTGCTAACCGAAGCGAGGCTGAAGCAATATATTATTCGATCTCCGTTCGATGGTGTCGTTGGTTTTAGAAACGTTAGTGTAGGAGATTTCGTTCAAGTAGGACAGAAGATACTTTTACTAGAGGATTTGAAACGTCTGAAATTTGATTTTAAGGTACCGGAAAAATATATCAACGATATTAAAGAAGGAAATGAGATAAAAATTTTTACTGAAACCAAAGATCGGGCAATCACGGCTAAGGTGGATGTATTGAATGTGAACGTAGAAAAAAATGGTAGATTTTTGCTAGTGAGGAGTTTTATAGATAACTCAGACCTTACTCTAAGGTCAGGTATGTTTGGTAAGGTTTCAGTCGAATTCAGAAAAAAAAATAAGGGTCTCACCGTGCCAGAAGTGGCCATTTTTTCAGAACAATCAAGAAAATTTGTCTGGAGAATTCAAGACGGTAAGGCAGAAAAAGTAAAAATTGATACTGGGATTAGAGTCGGAGAGACCGTTGAAATTTTAAATGGCCTTAATGTTCAAGATTCTGTAGTGACTAAGGGGAAGCTGAAGTTACGAAAAACAGGTCAGCAGGTGACTGTCCAAAATAAAGTTTTGAGTGAAAATTGATCAAGTTGCTTAAATGAAAATTTCGTACTTTTTCATCGAGAGGCCTGTATTCGCTTCTGTGATTTCTCTTATGATTATTTTTATTGGTCTTGTGTCATTACTAGATCTTTCAATCAGAGAATATCCAAAAATTGACGAGCCTGTTGTGAGTGTGAGGACTGACTACAAAGGAGCCGCGCCGGAAATAATTGAATCTCAAATTACAAAACCTTTGGAAGATTCTATTGCAGGAATTGAGGGTATAAAAACTTTATCATCTGTTTCGAGGCAAGGTAGATCAAATATTACTGTTAGGTTTAAAACATACAGAGATCCGGATGATGCAGCGTCAGACGTAAGAGGTCGAGTTTCAAGAGTTCTGAACCGTTTGCCTTTCGAAGCGAAACCACCTCGGATATCTAAGGTTGAATCGGATGCCTCTCCTATCATGTGGATGACTTTAACAAGTGATGAAGTTCCATTGATGGATCTTAGTTTTATTGCTCAAAACGTGATTAAGCCGCGAATTCAATCGTTGCCTGGCGCTGCTGATGTAAGAATATATGGGGATCGAAAATATGCGATGCGTATTTGGGTTGATGCCAACAAGGTCGCAGCTCACGACCTTACAGTTCAGGACATAGAAGGAGCGATTCGAGAACAGAATCTAGAGATTCCGGCAGGTAGAATTGAAACGCGTGGTAGAGAACTATCCGTCATAGCAAGTACAGATCTTTCAAATCCCGAGGAGTTTAGGAACATCATCGTTCCTTTAGATAACGATGGTAACTTTACTAGGCTGGGAGATCTCGCGACGGTTGAAATTGGTCCTGAGGATGAGAGAAGAGTAGCACGGTATAAGGGCAGACCGTCAATAGCATTGGGAGTTATAAGGCAAGCAACCGCAAATCCTCTCGAACTATCAAAAGCAGTAAATGAGAATATACCGAAAATACTTAGTGATTTGCCTTCAGATATAAAGTTAGAAGTTGCAGCTGATTACTCGATTTTTATAGAACGTTCGATAGAAGCTGTTTTTAAAACTATTTTGGAAGCGATGATTTTAGTTTCTATTGTAATAGTTGTTTCGCTGAAAAGTTTTAGGGCGGCATTTATTCCAATAATTACAATACCGATATCTCTTATAGGCACCTTTAGCTTACTTCTTTTTTTTGGTTTTTCTATAAACACTCTTACTTTGTTGGCTATGGTTGTGGCAGTTGGTTTGGTAGTTGATGATGCTATTGTCGTATTGGAAAATACCGTGAGATACCTCGATAGGGGATTATCTCCAATCGGAGCAGCTAAAAAGGCGATCTCAGAAGTAGGGTTCGCTGTCATTGCAATGACTTTAACATTAGTTGCAGTGTTCATACCTGTTATATTTTCTCCCGGAAGAATGGGGAGGCTATTTGAGGAATTTGCATTGGCACTAGCTGGGGCGGTCTTGATTTCAGGATTTGTGGCTATTATATTAACGCCTGTTATGTGTTCTTATTTGTTACGTTCTAGGGTTGATAAAATTAATGGGGAGTCGAAGGAAAAGTTGTTCAGGTCTGGGAAACAATATATTAAAAAAAATTATTTTCTTCGGGCTCAGATCAGTTACAGCGCTGTACTTCGATGGTTGTTCAGGAGGCCCGCAACCGTATACTTATCAACGATATTAATTCTTTGTTTAGGGGCTTTAGCATACGTGGATACAAAGAAGGAATTATCGCCAGTCGAAGATAGAGGTTTAATTGTCCTAGTATTTAATACACCAGAGGGAAGTTCGATTGAGTATACAAATGACAATTCTTTTGTATTGGAAGACTTATTAGCTGGGGTTGATGAATCAGATAAGTATTTTGTGATAGCCGGAAGCCCAACTGTTAATAAAGGAGCGGCATTTTTTCGCCCGTTACCATGGGAAGATCGTGAACGATCTGTTCAAGAAATAACTTCTGAGTTGAATAGAAAGTTGGCAGGTTTAACTGGGATTCGCGCCTTCGCTATTCTTCCACCTGCATTTGGTCAACGAGCTCGTTCAAGGCCTATTCAAGTCGTGCTGCTCTCGTCAGGCTCTGTCGGAGAAATGGAACTATTGGGAAACAAGTTCGTAAATGAGTTGACTGAATCAGGATTATTTACCGGTATCGATTCCGATTTAATGCTTAATAAACCAGAAGTAAGGCTCTCAATTAATCGAGATCTCGCGGCTGATCTCGGAGTGACAATTGAGGATTTAGGTAGAACGCTAGAGAGTATGTTGGGAGGACGATTAGTTTCCCGATTTAGAAAGGAAAATTACCAATATGAAGTAATAGTTCAACTTATCTCAGACAGCAGATCTAACCCCAATGATATCAATTCAATTAATATAAAAACTGGGAAGGGAGAATTGGTTCCGCTCGCGAGTCTTGTAAAACTCGAAGAGACAGTTGGTCCAAGGGAGTTAAACCATTTTTCTCAGCGGCGGGCGGTAAAAATAAGTGCTGGTTTAGCGGAGGATGTATCAATAGAGGAGGGACTTTCCAAGATAATCAGAATAGCTGAGGATACTCTTCCAGAAAATGCTCAGCTAGATTTTGATGGACAGTCTAGGGAGTATTTTGAAGCTAAAGACACTCTTACTTTTGTTTTTGTTTTAGCAGTTATTTTTATATTTTTGGTTTTAGCCGCTCAATTCGAAAGCTTTTTCCAGCCCGTATCTATTCTGATGACGGTACCACTTGCTTTAACTGGAGCTACTTGTGTGATTTGGGTTGTTGGTGGATCTATAAATGTTTATTCGCAGATAGGACTAATTGCATTAATAGGATTAATAACGAAACACGGGATTTTAATTGTTGAATTCGCAAATAAATGCTTAGCCAAAGGAATGACTATCGAAAGTGCCACGATTGAAGCGGCTAAATTACGATTTCGTCCAATTATAATGACTACTGCCTCGACAATTTTCGGCGCAATGCCACTTGCGCTTGCGAGTGGTCCCGGAGCAGAGGCAAGGGAGCAGATAGGATGGGTTATCGTAGGAGGTATGGGATTGGGTACACTATTGACCCTTTTTGTGTTACCTTCAATTTTTATCTGGGTAAATAAATGCGTTATGTGGTTCTCGATACGGAAACAACTGGATTAAATGTCGAAGATGGTCATCGAGTCATTGAAATTGGTTGTGTCGAAATACAAAATCGAAGTCTAACCGGTCGGGAATACCATCAAAAAATTAATCCTGTTCGTGAGGTTGACAAGGGAGCTGAAGAGATTCACGGAATGAACTCAGCGCAACTTAAGATTTACCCAAAGTTTGAGGGCATTGCTGAAGAGTTTATAGAATTTATAAAAGGTACTACCTTAATCATACATAATGCAGAATTTGACAAAGGATTCCTTGACGCGGAGTTAGCGAGAGCAGGTAAGTGTAAGTTAAGCGAGATATGTAACAAAATAATTGATTCGCTTAAATTAGCCCGAGAGTTACACCCGATGAAAAGGGCCTCGCTTGATGCCTTGTGTATTAGGTACGGCGTTGATAGAAGCATGAGAAATATGCACGGCGCTATTCTAGACGCTCGCTTATTAGCAGATGTTTACCTGGCTATGACGCGTGGACAAGAATCCTTAATAATTGAGGAAGGTGTTTTAGGGAAAAATACGAAATTATTCCAAAATAGCGATATCATTACCAAACAAATCTATGTTCGGAGAGCATCCTCGGACGAGGAAAGAGCTCACGGAAAATATATGGAAAAAATAAAAAATCAGGGAAAAGCTTAGTAACGTAAAATCAAAAAAATGAAGATACTTTTTCAGAGACGATCGATATCATACTCAATTAAAAAAATTGAAGTTACGAGAGTTATGCGCGGGGAGGAATTGGATAGTATTTTTGAAGCAGTATTTATGGTACGGATTTTGGGAGGCCATCCAACATTATTGCTAGAACCCAGTAATTTGTTTCAAAAAGTTAACTATGCTGGATTGTCACCATGGACAAAACCAAACTATATTTTTATTTTGCAACGAGATGGAGATGCGGGAAGAGCTATTTTCGTTGACTCCTTTGACCGGAGATTAGTTTATGATTAGAAAAAAAAAGAGCTCAACAGTTTTATTTTTGAAATATTTAGGCTTGCTATCTTTTTTAACGGGTATAGTTTTAACATATATTTCTGTGATGAGTAATTCATTGATGGCAAATTATCTCCAGCATTTTCCTCGGTGGGGCTCAGTAGATCTATCTGTACTTTTGCATGAAAAGGGCTTGATTTTTTCTGTTGCTTTCTTTTCTATAGCGTATTTAAGTTCATGTCTTTTATATAAATTTTTTTCGGATGGCTCGGATGATATTAGTGGAGACTTGATGATAAAAAAAATAAGTAGGGAGTCAGAAGAAAAGAACACAGAGAAAAATTTTAAAAAAAATGATCAAAAGTTTTCTGGATTAGTTAATGAAAAGATCGACGGTTTATTAATAGAGATTGAATCAGCTCGACATGATCTTTTTAACTTAATGTTGGATATGAATGGGATTTATTCGGCAGATGATGCTCAGAAATCGTTAGATTCGTTAGAAAAGTCGATCTCAATAGTTAAGGATCTAAAGAAACTTAAATTTAATGGAAAAAAGTAAGGTGGGGAAACATGAAGAAGAGTTTGAGAGTGAATTGGATGAGCTTATTGCTGGCATCTCAAAAATTAAAAATACTAGTAAGCTTTTCAACAAAGGAAATATAGATTCTGATAACAAGACGATTCCAGATGATTATAAGGGGCAGGATAAACTCAGGGAAGTAAACCAACAAAACTATCGTCCGGAGGCAGCGGTGTGGCTCTCCTTGGCGTCACATATTTCGAACTCTACTGTTCAGGATAAAAAAATTAGAACACTTGCAAACTTACTAGGGGGACATTTAGCACGACGAAGAGCTCGTCCATTTGCTATGCACTATGAGAAACTCAAGAATGTTTCTATTTCGCCAAGAGTTAAAAATCTCATAGTTAGTCTTTGTGAGCAAGGGGCAAGGGTAGACGAGGTTTTTGGAGTCTGGATTAAATTAGCAACTAACCTCGAGCAAGAACGAATATATTCTTTCGCTAACTGTTTGCAACCAGCTATATCAGTCGTTGAAAGAAATTCTGAAAATATCGTGATAGTCCCTAGATTTCCAGAAAGAATGGCTGTCAAAATTGTGGAAAGCTCTTCGTATGGTAAAATAGCCAAAATTTCAGACGATGGTAAGCTTGTTTTTATATTTTGGATGGATGCAGGAATACAGTTAGATACGCTAGTTTGTGGACTTGCATGGACAGAAAGTGGGGTATATCCAATTTTCGCAGATTAGGTTTGTTAGTCAATAAATTTTATTAGTATAAGCGAGTTTCTAGCAGGCTCATAAGTTTGAATTTTTTCCTTTGGAAGTAATTGTTTTTCCCCTCTGATAAACCCCTTCTCAAGAAACCAATGTTCTGCTTTTGTAGTTAGCGCAAAAATTTGTTTAATGTTATCTCTTTTTGCTTTTTCTACCACATGCTTCAAGAGCCTGGATCCCTCTCCTTTTTGTTGATAATCTGGTCGAACTATAAGGCATGAGATCTCAGCAACATTCTCCGCTAAATAATGGTTAAGGCACGCACAGCCGTAGATTTGCCCATCATGATCCAAAACAATATAGCTAGAAAGATTTGTTTCGATATCAACTTTGTCTCTTTTTGCTAAAGTACCATCTTTTTGAAACGGATCAATCAGCGATAATATCGAATTGATATCTGCAGTAACTGCAGGCCTAATATTTTTTATCTGGTTCTTTGACACCATAATCCCTACTCCTTCACGCGTAAATAATTCCAAAAGAATTTCTCCGTCTTGTTCGTAGGGTAATATATGAGTTCTATCTACATTATTGTTACAAGCTGAGTTCGCTAGTTCAAATAAGTAATTTAATTGCGGAAACTTTTCTATAATAGACGCCTTATTTTCTTCATAGGTTCTAGTAAGGAGTTCCCGTATATCACTGAAGGATTTTCTAGGGTTACATAGGGAATCTGTAATAAAAATAAGTTTGTCCGCTTTCATAATACAAGCGATATCCCTAGCAAGTTTTTCACTGTTTAAGAAAAACATTTCTCCAGTAGCTGAAAACCCTATTGGAGAAATCAGTACAATTGCATCTAGATCTAGAGTTCGCTTAATGGAGGATATGTCGATTTTTCGCAGTTCACCTGTCTTACAAAAATTAATACCTTTATGGACTCCTATTGGCTTTGCATCAACGAAATTACCACTAATAATCTTTATATTAGAAAAATTCATTGAGGTATTTGGTAGTTTCGTGGAAAAGAGTGATTCTAATTCGATACGCATCATTCCAATAGCAGCCTGAAAACATTCAGCAGCTATATCATCAATTATTGGGATTCCATCTTCAAAAACAAGTGAATGCTTTCGTCTCTTCAGTTCTTCATTCAACAAATCTTTTGGGTCAAAAACTAGGATGATTTGGGCTCCTATTGCACGCAAGAAAGACAAATCTTGAATTAATCTTGCGAGATTTCCCGATGAAAAATTTTTTTTTGACACAGAGGTGACAAAAATTTTGTTTTTAAATAGGTTAATATAAGGAGCTGCTGAACGGAACCATCCCACTAGACGGGTAGATTCCGGAAGGTCTGCGCAATATTCTCCGTTGGACTCAGTCATGACTTTCTGGGGTTAAAACCGTTTTATACTAAGGGAAAGATAAAAAATTAGCACAGCGTTGGTTTTTAAAGTAACTTAATAGTAATATAACCACCTTTATAGTAATCGAAATTAAAATAAATGTGTAAAAGGTTAAAGGTTTGTTTGGTAATTATCGGTGATGAAATTTTATCGGGAAAGAGAGCAGACAAGCACTTTTCTAATTGTAGAGACCTTCTGGCGAAAAGGGGGCTATCAACCCATGCTGTGCTCTACATTGGGGATGAACTTGAGTCTATTGAGAAAACACTTAGGTTCTGTTTTTTAGAAGACCATATCATTTTTAGTTTTGGGGGTATCGGTTCAACCCCAGACGACTTAACCCGTTTAGCTTGTGCAAAAGCCTTAGGAGGTGAATTAGAACCTCACCAAGGTGCAATTAAATTGATCACGAAGAGATGTTTAGAAATGGAGATTGAATTAACACAAAGCCGTCTTGAGATGGCGAATTTACCGCAACATGCAAGTTTAATTCCCAATCCAATAAGTGGGTTCCCTGGGTTTTCCATAAACCACTACCACTTTCTCCCTGGATTCCCAGAAATGGCTTACTCAATGATGGAGTGGGTGTTAGATAACAATTACTCTGAGTACTTCCAAACCTTTTATGAGTACGATTTTTCTTTTAAGGTTTCTGGTATTTATGAATCATCGATAAGTAGGTTTCTAGAATCAATAAAAAATGAATACCCAGATTTTTCTATATACAGTCTTCCTAGTCTTCCAACTGGAAAGATAGATAAGTCCAAAGTAACTTTGGAGTTAGGGTTTAAAGTAGGTTGGGAAACTTATAATGGCTTAGATACAGATGATATTATTAATGCCGCAAAGAATGAATTAAAAGAAGAAATTGAGCGATTAGGTGGTAAGGTTGTTGAAGAGTTAATGCAGAAAAGATAAATCTATGAGATTGGCCTACCTTTTGCTTAGGTATTAGAGTAATTTTTGTTATTTTTGTAATGAACGAGAGATTAAAAATATTTTTGCGGAACAACTTTTTCTTTCTATTACTGATTTTTCTCTGGTTCTGTAAGCCTGTTAGTGCTGGGCAGTTTAAATATCATACTGTCTCTTCGGGAGATACGTTATCTGAAATTTCTCAAAGGTATAAAGTTCGTTTAAAAGACTTACGGAGATGGAATAATTTACGATCAAATAGAATTTTCATTGGGCAGAAACTAAGAGTTTCAAGAAAAAAGAACAAAAGTCTTTCGAAAAGATTTCATCGCGTAGTGATAGGAGATACGTTATCTGAAATTTCTCAAAGGTATAAAGTTCGTTTAAAAGACTTACGGAGATGGAATAATTTACGATCAAATAGAATTTTCATTGGGCAGAAAATCTTGATTTACACGCCACGCAGAAACTTAGAAAAATCAGTCGCGACTAAGCTGGGACTGAAGAAGTCCGTAGATTTCCTGAAATTGAATTCAAGCGCTGCAATTGTAATTGACCAAACTACGGGCAAGGTTTTATTTGAAAAAAATGCAGATGTAGCTCTCCCAATAGCATCATTGACCAAACTAATGACGGCTCTTTTAATCCTTGAGAATCAATTAAATCTAAGTAAAATTATAAAAATCACCAAACGTGATGCAAATTTAGAAAGATATAATTATTCTCGCTTAAAGGTTGGTAGTCGGTTTACAAGGGCGCAATTACTTCATTTAGCTCTCATGTCGTCTGAAAATAGGGCGGCCTTTGCTTTGGGAAGGACTTTTCCGGGTGGGTTAGATGCCTTCGTAGGTGCTATGAACGTCAAAAGCAAGATTCTGAGTATGTGGAGTACAAAGTTTACAGAGCCTACTGGTTTAAATAGTGGAAATATTTCTAGTGCACGAGATCTAGCTAAATTAGTTGATGCAGCATCGAGGCTGCCGCTTATAGTGAAGTTTTCCACGTCAAAGATGTCTAAAGTGAAAG
Organism: Betaproteobacteria bacterium; assembly: GCA_028139135.1. Lineage (GTDB taxonomy): Bacteria > Pseudomonadota > Gammaproteobacteria > Burkholderiales > Burkholderiaceae_A > UBA7377. The sequence goes on along the minus strand of JAOINB010000001.1, from coordinate 154,500 downwards.
TTTTAAATAAAACTCATCGATTTAGGAATTCTAATCTTTTGGTTAGGAATGAGAATTGGGATATCTCAGTGTCAAAGACGGGCTTTATCAGGCCATCTGGGAAGTGTTTAGCTATGATTACCAGGGTCAAAGGAAAACCGTTTATCATAATCACCTTAGACGCAACAAAGTCTTTAGACAGGGCTAAAGACGCAAAGCGCATCTTTTCATGGCTTGCTTCAGAAAAAACGATATCCATGCGACCATTCGAACGTATTTTTTATCGAGAAAATATTTTAAATTATAGGTTTTCAAGTGAGTCAGAGACGATTTTTGGTCCCTCATAAATTAAACCAGTGTAAATTTGAACTAGTGACGCGCCTTCTTTAATTCTCTCCTCAACTGCTTCTTTACTCATAATTCCACCCGATGCAATGATTACGATATCCCTGTTGAGAAGGGGCTTTATTTTCTTTAAACATAACAAAGCTCTCTGCTCTAGCGGAGCCCCTGATAAACCGCCGAGCACCTCTAAATCACTATTTAATTCGTCATGATTATTTGTTGTGTTCGTAACTATTACACCATCAACACTGAATTTATTAAACACATGGGATATTTTCTCTAGTTCCTTTTCATTATTATCTGGAGATATTTTATAGAGAACGGGTTTTTGGGTACCCATTTTTTCATTTTGCTGTTTCTGGAACCTACTTATTTTTTTGACTAAATCTTCTAAATATTTATCAGTTTGAAGCTCCCGAACCTGTTTGGTGTTTGGGGATGAAATATTAATCACAAAATAGTTGGCAACACCCCAAAAGAATAGCAATCCTTTTTGATAATCCATGTAAGCATTATGCAGTGAGGTAGTTTTATTAATACCTAAATTAATTCCTAAAACTCCTTTTTTTTCTCTAACCCACCTGGATTTTTTTATATTTTTGAAAACCTGGTGCATTCCTACATTATTGAATCCGAGCCGATTAATGAGTGCTCGTTCATTTTTAATTCTAAATAAGCGTGGTTTCTCATTACCGGTTTGAGCCATGGGCGTGACTGTACCCACTTCTATTGAACCAAATCCAAATCTGGATAGAGCATCTATATATTCTCCATTTTTATCTAGTCCGGCAGCTAAGCCAATCCGATTATTAAAAAAAAGTTTTCTCACATAAGTAGGTTTGACCAATGGTGGAGAGGTTACGGAAAAAAACTTACCACCAATTAACTCTAATCGACTTAAAAAATAAAAAACCCAGTCATGTGATTTTTCGGGATCGAGTTTGAACAATATTGGCTTGATAATTCGGTAAAAGAAATCAATACTCATCAATCTTTTTCCAATTATCACCAATACATATTTCATATGGTTTAAACTTTGTTTTATACTTCATTCGGTTACATTCTTCTATAAAATATCCTAGGTAAAGATAGTTTTTACGTTGTCGTTTACACTCTTCTATTTGCCAAAGAATGGCATATGTTCCGAATGAATGGTTTAAATCCTTAGTGTCATAAAAAGTATAAACCGAAGAAATTCCATCGGTGAGAAGGTCTATTACGGATACTAATCTCAGTCTATCCGCAGTATCATAATAATAAATCAGTTTGCTATCCGTGCAGGATCTAAGTAACAAATTTTCGAATATGTCTCGGGTATTTAAAGTTTCAAATGTTTCTGGATGTCTGATCCGTTGGTAATTTTCAAAAAGTAGAAAAGCTGCCTCCGAGTAGTTTAACGGAGAAATCTCAGCAGTAAGAGCAGATTTCAATCTTCTATATGTCTTCTTTTGAGTTTTGTTGGGTAAAAATCTTTGTGCAGGAATCCGAATTGGTAGACATTTGGAGCAGTTTTCACAAATTGGCCTGTATGTGTAATTACCACTTCTTCGATAACCGGAAGCGATAAGGTGAGAAAACTTTTTTTGTGATAAAACCTTAGGTAGTTGTGCAATCTCTACTTTTGCTATTTCATTTTTTAAGTAGCTACATTGGTACGGTTTCGTTTTCGTTATTTTCATTTTAATAATTCTTCAGAAACAGGATCAAATGTCCATGGTAATGCCGGGTTTTCAACCATCGACCTCATCTCTTCCATGAATTCTATATTGCTAACAGGGGAGGCACCCATGGATGCTAGATGATTAGTTTCCTGCTGACAGTCAATAATTTTCCCGCCGTGCTTTTGTAACCATTTTGCGAGAGCTACCAGAGCAATTTTGGAAACATTTGCCTTCCGAAAAAACATACTCTCTCCGAAAACCATTTTACCGATGGAAACTAAGTATAAACCTCCAACGAGTTTATTTTCCGTCCAAACCTCAATACTGTGAGCATAGCCTATTCGATTTAACTCCTCATAGGCAGATACGATATCTTTAGTAATCCAGGTACCTTGTCTTGTATCTCTTGGTTCCGCGCAAGCCTGCATGACCGCTCGAAAGCATTTGTTTGTACTTATTTTTAGGTCATTCCTTAGGTATTGCTTAATATTTTTACGCAACGAATTTGAAACTTTGATTTTATTAGTTTGAAGAATCATACGAGGATCTGGTCTCCACCAAAGAATTGGTTGGTAGGGTCCTGACCATGGGAAAACTCCGTTACGGTACGCGTTAAGTAAAATTTTTGAATTCAAATAACAACTAGCTGCTATAGGGATTTCCGAGCTAACACTTGTAATTAGTTCAAAGTCAAAAACACTATTTTCAAATTCCTGATCTATCCAGGGTATTGAAGATGGTTTCATGATTTTTCCCCTAGTGAGAAGAGGCTGGTATGAACATGGTTTTGGTTGTATTTGTCTTTTTTTATGAAAAATTCTAGAGTTCTTCCAACAGTTTTGAATGCTAACTCAGACCATGGAATTTCATTCACTCTAAACAAACGCGCTTCCAGAGTTTCGGAACCTGGGTCAAGTTTGGGACTATTCATTTCCGCGAGAAAAAATATGTGGACCTGATTTAAAAATGGCAAATCATAAATAGCAAAAAGCCTTTTTAATGTGATATTCGCACCCGATTCCTCAACTGTCTCTCGCATAGCTCCTTCACTGGTTGACTCATTAAGCTCCATGTAACCCGCAGGTAGAGTCCAAAATCCAAACTTTGGTTCTATCGCTCGTCGGCATAGTAAGACCTGATTTTTGTATGTGGTGACAGAACCAACGATTATTTTTGGATTTTCATAATGAATAGTATTGCACGACCCGCAGACACCCCTGACGCGATTATCTTCTTCTGGAATTTTCATTTTAAGTTTGGCGCCGCATTTAGAACAAAACACAACTCTTTCCTCATCTTTAATCATACAATTAGCAACATGTTGCGCCATCCCCTTAAATTATACTTTATACTATACATACAATGAAACTACGACGCGGGGTGGAGCAGTCTGGCAGCTCGTCGGGCTCATAACCCGAAGGTCGGAGGTTCGAATCCTTCCCCCGCTACCATCTAATGCCGATCGCAGAGCACTTTTCAATTCGATGAATCAACAGAGTCTCAGAAAACTATACAAGTTGTCCGTGTTTGTTCTGGTGATTTTAATAGTAATTGATGTTTACCTTATCTTTTTTTAATTGTTTTTAAAATTAGAGTCCGACAATTTTATAATTATTTTATCCTTGAGTAGGTCTGCGTTTAAGTTTTAGCTCAGGGTTTCCATCAAATGCACAAGCGATTGCCCTCTTGCAGTGGCTGCGGCGCTTTGGTTCCAACTATCCCTATGCCAACAATTAAATCCGTGACCACTATTTTTGTGTACGATTACTCTACAATTATCTTTTCCGGTAAGTGACATTTTTACTTTTTTTACCGCCTGGGTTGAAATGTGTTTATCATCGCTTGCAAAGTGAAATAGGAGAGGGCAAGTAATATCGTGTACAAGGTCAAGATAATGATCTAACCTTGTTCCGTAATAAATTACAGACGATTCAACGCCGGCTCGCGCGGCGCTAACAAAAGCTAGCAACCCACCCATGCAAAACCCGATAGCGCCGACTTTCCCAGTACAAGAGGGTATGTGTCTGATTGCTTCAACGGCTCGTTGGAGATCAGCAGCAGCAATATCTATATTGAGCCCGTCAAACAATCGAACGCCTTTTGCAATTGCCGCAGAGTCATAAGATAGCTCAATCTGAGGCTCCTGCCTCCAGAATACATCTGGCGCGACAGCCACAAAACCGTCAAGGGCATATTGATCGCAGACATTTTTAATGTGGTCGTTAACACCAAATATTTCTTGAATTACTAGAAGTCCTGGTCCAAAACCTGCAGGAGGCAAACTAACGTAGGCACCGAAGGAGCCGCCGCATGCACTCTTGATATCTATCCATGAATTTTCAATATAATTACTCATAAATAAACAGTTTACGGGAACAAGAATTAAAATCCTAAAACTACCGCAAAATAATACTATTAAGAAAGATTAATTGAACAAAACAGGTAATTTTCTGACAAATACAATACGTCATACTTTAACATTTTGGTATGTTAATGAGCAAAAAATTGTTATCCGTTGTTATCACAGGCATTGTTTTTATAGTGCTCTTAGTTAGTTACATTATTGTAACTCCATCTGTAATCACTGCGCCTGTTATCAGTATTTATCCATATCAGGGGCAAACCCTGCTAAATTCTAGTGGTTATGTTGTGGCGCAGCGGAAAGCATCGCTTTCTTCAAAAGCAACCGGAAGACTCGAGTGGTTAGGGGTTGTTGAAGGATCGCGCGTCAACAAAGGTGACCTTGTCGCTTTGATTGAAAGTGATGATTTAAAAGCTAAATTATTATTTGACAAGAGCAAAGTAGTACTTGCGCAGGCGGAGGTTGATGAGGCTAAACGATTTTTTGAAAGAGCAAAGAAACTGCTAGCAAAAGACTATGTCTCGGAAGCGTCTTATGACCAGAGTTTTGCAAGAATGGCTAAAGCCATGGCTTCATTGAGAGCTTCAGAGGCGGCATTGGAGATAAGTAAAGCAGATTTGGCGCAATCTGAGATTCGGGCGCCGTTTGACGCCGTTGTTTTGACCAAAAATGCAGATGTTGGAGATAACATTACTCCCTTTTCCGCAGCTGCGGATACAAAGGGAGCCGTCGTAACCATAGCAGACATGCGGACCCTCGAGGTAGAAGTTGACGTATCTGAATCTAACGTTTCTAAAATTTATGTGGGACAAGACGTAGTAGTCCGTTTAGACGCTTTTGATAATGAGATATTTTTCGGAAGAGTCGTGAGAATGGTTCCAACAATAGACAGGTCGAAAGCTACTCGGATGATTAAAGTAGGATTTCTCAAAATGGATGACCGGATTTTACCCGACATGTCAGCCAAAGTCGCATTTTTAGAAGGGAGGTTAAATCGCTCCTCAACCAGCCCTAAGTTAGCAATTTCGAAGGAAGCCCTGTTACGAGTAAATGATAAGTTTTATTTCTTTACACATGACGAGGGTATTTTAAGTCGTCGGGAAATAGCAAATCCTCGTTTCATTGGGTCGGATCTCATTATTGTTGAAAATGTCCGGGTTAATGATCTAATTGTTATTAACCCCACCACCAAACTTCGTGATGGAATGTCGGTAAAGATTATAAATGATTGATTTAAAGGATATTTCAAAAGGCTACGTAAGAGGAGGGAGTAGAGTTTCTGTTTTGGAGAAAATATCATTCCAAATTCAGAGAGGAGACTTTTTGGCGCTAATGGGACCTTCCGGGTCAGGCAAAAGTACGCTTTTAAATTTAATCGGTGGCATCGATCGGCCCGATGAGGGGTCAATTTCAGTGAATTCAATTGATATTACAAAGCTTTCTGAATCTGAACTATCAAAATGGAGAGCGGACAACATAGGATTTATTTTTCAGTTTTACAATCTCATACCCGTTTTAACTGCGCTAGAAAATGTGGAGCTTCCCTTACAATTAAAAAATGTAAATGGGAAAGAAAGGAGGAAACAAGCGCTAGATGCCATTTCACAGGTCGGGCTTAATGACAGATCAACTCACAGACCTGGTGAACTTTCGGGAGGACAACAACAACGAGTCGCAATTGCTAGAGCATTAGTAACGAAGGCTCCTATTATTGTCGCAGATGAACCGACTGGTGATTTAGATCGAGATGCTGGGTCTGAAATACTGGAGTTACTGGCTGAAACTAACAGAGAATTTGGACGCACTGTAGTAATGGTTACTCACGATCCAAAAGCTGCTGCTAGGGCTAAAACAGTCGTTCATTTTGAAAAGGGAAGGCTGGAAGTTGGTGGGAATAGTGTTATTTAAATTAGCCTTTAAAAACTTATTTCGATATCCAGTCAGATCTCTGTTAACAATTTTGGGTGTAGCAGTTGCAATACTGTCATTTGGTATTTTATCTACGGTAGTGGATTCATGGTATGCGGGCGCAGAAGGAGCCAGTTCAGCAAGGCTTATTGTTCGTAGTTCAGTGTCTTTGATGTTTCCTTTACCGTTACCTTACAGAGATAGAATAAAGCAAGTTGAAGGCGTTCAAAATATAAGCTGGGCAAGATGGTTTGGTGGTATTTATAAAGAGCCTAAAAACTTTTTTCCACAATTTGCTATTGATCCGGGCAGCTATTTGGATATGTATCCTGAATATGTTGTTTCGAATGAAGAGAAACAACTTTTCATAAAAGACAAGAGAAGTGTTTTAATTGGGCGAAAAATTGCTGATGAGCACAAACTCAAACCAGGGGATTCTATGACGTTAAAAGGACAAATATTTCCTGGAGTTTGGGATTTTGTTATTGCGGGTATCTATGAAGGTAAGACAAAAGGTACGGATACTGCACAACTATTTTTTCATTGGGATTACCTTAATGAAGAAATAAGAAAAAGAGGAATTTCTCGTGATAAGGAAGCTGTAGGTGTTTTTATCGTTGAAGTTGATGATATTGATAGAGTGGGAAATATTGCTAAGTCTATTGACGATATCTTTGCTAATTCTCCAAAAGAGACTCGTTCAGAGACCGAAAAGGCTTTCCAACTTGGATTTGTAGCAATGACTGAGGCAATTGTAGTCGCTATTAGACTTGTTTCATATGTTGTGATTATCATTATTATGCTTGTAATGGCAAATACGATGATTATGACTGCGCGAGAACGAGTATGGGAGTATGCTACTCTAAGATCTATTGGGTTCGGCAAATTATTCTTAAGTGGGTTAATTACCCTTGAGTCTTGTTTATTAGCATTGTTTGGAGGGACAACTGGAATCGCATTGACATTTCCCGCAGCGGAAATGTTTCGAACGGTTACAGGAACGTTATTCCCAGTATTTGAAATTTCGAAGACCACCATCTTGTTGCAAGTTCTGCTATCACTTTTAACCGGCGCCTTTGCGGCTATCTTTCCGGCATGGAAGGCAAACACCGTCAACATTGTTCGGGCGCTTCGGGCATCTTAAAGAAATGATAAAAAATATTCCAATAACTTACAGCTTTAGAAACTTGTTTGTTCGTAAAATGACAACCTTTTTTACTATTATGGGGTTGGCTCTTGTCGTATTTGTTTTTTGTACGGTTGTGATGTTAAACAGAGGGCTTGAGGAGACCGTTGTTGCTACTGGTGAAAGTGATAATTTGATTGTAACCAGACGAGGCGCTGGAACTGAGGTGCAAAGTTCAATTACCAAATCTCAAGCCGCAATAGTGTCACAATTTACGGGAATTTTGAGTTCTCCTGATCCGATGGTTTCTTTCGAAACTGTAATATTAATTAATTTGGAAAAGAAACAGGGCTCAACGTCAAATGTCGTGATTCGAGGGTTACAGCGAGCTGGAATAAAATTGAGAAAAAATATAGAAATTACGAGAGGGAGGTTTTTCAAAGAGGGGTCGAACGAGATCATAGTCGGCAGAGCTATCGCCAAAAGATTCGCTGGACTTGAAATCGGACAAAGCATTAACTTCGGCGGAGAGGCATGGAGAATAGTCGGTTTTTTTAAAACCGACAATAATGGATTTGAATCAGAGATGTGGGTATCAAACGATGTTTTAATGCAGGCATTTCAGAGGCAAACGTATTCGACGGTGCTTTTTCAGTTACAAGATTTATCATATGCAGAAAAAATCGCAAACCAGCTCGATGAGGACATACGTTTGCCGTTAAATGGGAAATTTGAAAGACAGTTTTATGAGGAATCTAGTAGAGCGCTTTCTAACTTCATTTCTATTTTGGGAACTACTTTGACTATAATTTTTTCTATTGGAGCAATCATTGGTGCAATGATAACAATGCAAGCAGCTGTGATGAATCGCAAAAGTGAAATAGCAACATTGAGGGCATTAGGTTTTTTTAAATACCAAATCTTATTGGCATTTTTATTTGAAGCATTTGTACTGTCGTTGTTTGCCGGAGTTTTAGGGTTGTTTATGGCAAGTCTCTTTTCTGGTGTCGAGTTTTCAACAAGTAATTTTCAAAGCTTTTCGGAATTGGCTTTTCGTTTCTCCTTTGATGTATATGTTTTGCTAATAGGTATGGCGTTATCCGTTTTTATGGGAATTGTAGGCGGCTTAATCCCATCCGTTTATGCAACGAAGATAAAAATTACTGATGCTTTAAGGCCATTATGACTTTTCAAAAAACTGGTACGTTAATGGATGGTATGCTTTTTGCTAACCGATTTTTTTGGCGTGATTTGCGAGCTGGGAATTATACAATTTTCTTATTGGCTATTTTTGTTTCAATCACTTGTGTAACTTCTATTCAATTTCTAGCAAACCGAGTTGAATTTTCTATTTCTAAAGATATGAAAGCAAGTTTAGCCTCTGATATAAGAATACTATCTGATCGACGTATCGATGAATCAATTTTGGAACGAGCTAAAGAACTGAACTTATTCACTGTGGTTGGGGTTCAATTCCCCACCATGGCCTCATCCGGAGAAAAGAGTGTACTAGTCTCGTTAAAAGCGGTTTCCGATTCATACCCTCTGAGAGGAGATTTAATTGTTTCCGCAGGCAACGAAAAACAAAAATCATCTTCCTCGATGTTAAGACCTGGAGAAGCTTATGTAGACTCTTCGATGCTTTCAAGGTTAAATATAAGTCAGGGTGACACATTTAAATTGAGCGGTAGAGATTTCGTCGCAAAAGCGTATATTGAAGTGGAGCCAGATAGAGGCCTTTCCTTTGTAAATTTCGCTCCTAGAGTATTAATAAAAAATGAGGATTTATCCAATCTTGGATTGCTAAAACCGGGTAGCAGAGCTAGCTATAGATTGTGGGTTGCTTCAGATGAAATTAATAAAGTAGAGGCATTTACAAAATTTGCTCGAGAGAATCTTCAAAAAGGGCAAAGCCTTGAAACTTTTGAGTTGGCTCGACCAGAATTACGTGATGCACTGAAGCGCGTTCGGTCATTTTTATCATTAATTTCGTTGCTTACGATTGTCCTGGGAGCTATTGCCATCTCAATGGCGGCAAGCTACATTATGAAGAGTCATGCTAAAGCATTAGTTACGCTTAAGGTTTTTGGAGCTTCAGAAAAGTATTTGAAAAATATGTGGCTTCTCATCTTGAGTTCACTGACTGTGATTTCCTTTTCGATTAGTGTGCTCTCCGGGTTTGTTTTGCAAAAATTGATTTTTTGGTATGTAAACAAGTACTCCGATATCAATTTGCCAGATGTAAGTGTTGTCGACCCTTTTTATATTTGCCAAATATTCTTTGTGACTTTAATTCTTGTTTTTCTGTTCTCGTACCCTTTTTTCTCTAGCGTCATAAAACAACCTGTAATTGATATATATAGGAAAAAATTTCTTCAGGAACAAAATGTGAGATCTTTTTTATTTACTGGGAGGTTCTTTTTATCTTTTTTTATGTTCATTATTTTATTGTATCTTTGTGTGGGCGATTTGCTTTTATCAGTAGTTGTTTTTTTATTTTTTATTATAATTGGTGTTTGTTTTTTCTTTCTGTCGGTTTTGCTTATTAATATAATAAAAAAGGGGAAAGATAATTTTTTCAATTTTGAGTTAGGGTGGGTTTTTCAAAACTTTTTCCGGAGTATAAATCGTAGACGTACATCTATTTCTTTACAGGTATTAGTGCTTGGGCTTGCGATATCCTCTTTAGTGAGCTCTACTTTTGTTGAACAACGGTTATTGAAAATTTGGGACGGTATTACCACTGAAAATGCGCCTAATTTCTTTCTTTTAAATATACAACCTGACCAAAAGATAGAAATTAGAAAGTTTCTCGAAGGATTGGTTGGAAGTCATTCTTTATACCCTATGGTGAGGGGAAGGTTAATTGCTATTAATGGTTCAACTGTTGATAAAAGCAAATATCAATCGACAAGAGCTAAGCGTTTGATATCGCGAGAAATGAATATTTCTTATGGCAACATGGTTCCGGAGTATAACCAAATAACATCTGGAAAAAATTTCTCTGGTAGTAAAACAGAGTTGTCTGTGGAGCAGGACATAGCAAAAACTCTTGGAATAAAACTTTCAGATTCGATTACCTTTGATATAGGTGGTGAATTAGTCACCTTACAAGTTACGAGTCTTAGAAAAGTAAAATGGGAATCAATGGAAGTGAATTTTTTTATGTTTGCTTCACCTGATAAGTTACAAAATAAACCCCAAACATTTATAACCGCTTTTCACTACAGCTTGAAGCAAAACGGCTCTGGCTTTGCTAACATACAACAACTAATACTTGAAAAGTTTCCCAATGTTACAGTTGTGGATACGTCAATTATTGTTGGTCAGGTTCAAAAAGTATTGAAAGATGCGGTTAATATCATAAAATTGTTTTTTTCCTTTTCAGTGTTTGCAGCTTTCTTAGTTCTGTGGTCTTCGTTGTTAGCTCTAAAAGAGGAAAGGGAAAAAGAAATGACATTGTTGCGAATTTTAGGGTGTTCTAAACACCTATTGATTTCGGCTCAATTTATCGAACTCGTGTTCATTGGGGCGCTTGCCGGTAGCGTAGGTTCAGTATTTGCACAACTTTTAGGCAACATAATTTTTTATGTAATTTTTGCTGAAATTGGTTTCGACTTTTCATGGATATACGTAATTGTTGGGGTTGCTGTTGCTATAACCGTTAGTGTATTAGCTGGTTTCTATGGGTTGCTTCGTATTTCACGAGAATCAGGCATAAGTAATTTAAGAATGCTACCACAGTAGGAAGTTTAGTGGCATAATACTATATTTTTCTAGTGAGGGTTACCCCTTAGATGAAATAGACAAAAAGGTCACTACGGATAGGAGAGATTGATGCAGTCAAGAAGTGAATACGTAAAAATGCTGAGTGAGTCTTGGAGTAATGATTCCAGATGGAGTGGGATAAAACGAGGTTACAGCGCAGAGGATGTGGTCAAATTACAGGGATCAGTTGTGCACAAACATTCGTTAGCGGAAAACGGTGCGAAAAAATTGTGGAGACTTGTTAATGAAGAGCCTTTTATAAATGCTCTGGGCGCATTAAGCGGTAATCAGGCTATGCAGCAAGCAAAGGCAGGTCTAAAGGCAGTATATCTATCCGGTTGGCAGGTTGCCGGTGACGCAAACAATGCAGGAGAAATGTACCCTGATCAGTCACTATATCCTGTTAGTTCAGTTCCTGATGTTGTAAGAAGAATCAATAATGCGCTAATAAGGTGCGATCAAATCCAATGGATGGAAGGCCACAACCCTTCTGACTCAGGTTTTATAGATTATTTTCTACCAATTGTCGCTGATGCGGAAGCGGGGTTTGGAGGTGTTTTGAATGCATTTGAACTAATGAAAGCGATGATTACTGCAGGAGCGGCTGGTGTTCATTTTGAGGACCAATTAGCTTCCGTGAAGAAATGTGGTCACATGGGAGGTAAGGTTTTAGTTCCAACAAGGGAAGCTGTGGCAAAGTTGATAGCTGCTCGATTGTCAGCGGATGTATTGGGGGTCCCGACTTTGATTTTTGCTAGGACTGATGCTGAAGCCGCGGACTTACTAACTTCGGATGTTGATGATAACGATAAACCTTTTTGTACTGGAGAAAGAACAGTTGAAGGCTTTTATAGAACTAAGTCAGGATTCGAACAGGCGGTTTCGAGGGGGTTAGCTTATGCTCCTTACGCCGATTTAATTTGGTGTGAAACAGGCAAGCCCGATCTTGAGTTTGCCAAGAACTTTGCCGAGGCTATACACAAGGAATTTCCTGAAAAGTTACTTTCATATAATTGTTCTCCATCGTTTAATTGGAAGAAGCATCTCGATGACTCAACTATCGCAAAGTTCCAAAGGGAACTAGGGGCAATGGGTTACAAATTTCAATTTATTACTCTAGCCGGGTTTCACTCGCTAAATTACAGTATGTTTAACTTAGCCCATGGATATGCAAGAAATCAAATGAGCGCGTATGTTGAGTTGCAGGAGGCGGAGTTTGCAGCTGCAGAAAAGGGGTTTACTGCTGTGAAACACCAGAGAGAGGTTGGAGTAAGTTACTTTGACGCAGTTACTACAACTATTGAAAAAGAAGCCTCCACTGGTGCGTTCAAAGGTTCAACAGAGGATGAACAGTTTTAAACGGTGTTGTCTTTCTGGTGCTGCTGCGTCGATTTCATTTCTTTGTGGTACTAGGAATTAAGAAAAAGAATATGGTTCATCAACACCAACTATGAGCGAATGATCTGTAGTCCTGCATGATATTCATTACCTTTCTTTAACCTAATTTTTTAACGAAAAAATTAATTGGCAAAAGTATGGAAGTATTTTTAATAATTGTGGCTACACTCGTTGCGGGAGTAGGTAGCGTTTTAATAGCGGGATTATTAAGCGTTAATTTTCTCTCTAGATTCGGAGATTATTTTTTAAGTTTTGCTGCGGGGGCATTGTTATCAACAGCTTTTTTGAATCTTTTGCCAGAGTCTTTTCATCTATTGAATCACCATTCAGCATTAATGTTTACCCTGTTACTTGGTATTATTTTCTTCTTTTTGCTGAATAAACTGCACTTGTATCATCATAGCCACGACGAAAGGCGACTGGAGGGTATGTCTGAGCCGGATCTTACGCAAACAGGAACTAAGATGAATGGACAGTTAGTTGGTGGGAGACTGGTGATTTTAATTTTAGGAGATTCTATTCACAAATTCGGCGATGGCGTTTTGATCGCAGCAGCTTTTATAGCGGATACTAGAGTGGGGTTACTTGCAACATTAGCTGTGCTATCACATGAGATCCCTCATCATATTGCAGACATTTCTCTGATAAAGGAAGAGACGTCATCCTTTAGCAAAGCAATAAAAAGTGTTTCATGTGCGGGATTATTCTCTGTTATCGGTGGGGTTTCTAGTTTCTATTTACTAGATAGTTTTTATAGTTTTTTACCTTATTTGCTCGTTTTGGCTTCAAGTAGTTTTATATACGTAGCGTTAGCAGATTTAATTCCTCAGTTAAAAAAGAATACGCCCCTTGCAAAAACTGTAAAGCAATTTTTTTGGCTTTTCGTTGGGGTAGGGCTTGTAGGTTTTAGTTCTTTTCTTGCGCATTGATGCTCAATAAACAAATGGAACGGGATCAATATCACACCAAAGATACCATGCTGCTATTGAATTCCATGGGTCCCATTTTTTTTTTAAAATAGGGAGTTGTTCCTTAACGGAGACGTAGTCGTTTAATGAATAATTTTTTATTATAGATTTCAGTAGACCCAAATCTGTTTCAGGAAGTACATTTGGTCGCAGTAAATTAAAGATCAGGAACATTTGGCCTGTCCATTTTCCAATTCCTTTTATAAGCATCAGTTCTGATAAGATTTCATCGTCCGAGAAGCTATTTATTTTTTGCCAGTATTGTTTATTGTTTTTCAAACTAGTAGCTACTTCAGTGATACATGAGTATTTAGCTTGTGACAAACCTAGCCTTTTAAAAGAAGATTTAGATGCTAGGAAGACTGTTTCATAGCTATTATCTTGTAAGTTTCCTGTTGAAGCACTATTCTCTAAAGAAATGAGAAACAAAATTTTTGCAGATAATTTTTTTGCTGCGAGGCTGGAAATTTGTTGACTAACAATTGCTCTTAGTAGTGTTAAAAATGGGTTCTGGTGACTATATAATTTAATTTCTTTATTTTTTTGGATGATTTTAGCTAAAATAGGATCTGATGCCGATAGCTCGCGAACACCTTTGTTCCAATACTTGGGACGTGCAAAATTTTTAGGATTCATATGCTAATTTTATTATCCCCTGCTAAAACATTTAACTTCGAGTCGATTCCCAATCGCAGCACTGGAACAACATCCATTTTTCAATATGATACAAAAGCTCTCATTAATATTCTTCAAACATTGTCAGAAAAAGACTACCAGAAATTAATGAAAATTTCTCCGAAATTAGCTGCCCTGAATAGGGATAGACATCTTAGTTTCCCTAACATTAGTAAGAAAGGCTCAATGCAGGCCATTTTTGCTTTCTACGGTGATGTTTATACATCATTAAAAGTGGAGGATCTGACAGAGAAGGAGTTAGATTTTGCGCAGGATAATTTGCGTATCCTTTCCGGGTTATATGGTATTTTACGCCCTTTCGATTTAATTAAACCGCACAGGCTTGAAATGGGAACCGCGCTAAAAAATACTAGAGGAGATAATCTTTATCATTGGTGGGGTCCAAAAATTGCGGATTCATTGAATGAAGAAATTGAGTCTCATAGATCAAAAATCTTCATTAACCTAGCTTCGGAAGAATATTATAAGTCGATAAAAGGGCAGCTTTCAAAAACGGTTATAACACCAATTTTTCAGGAAAGAAAAGGAAATGAATTCAAGGTTATTGGTATTAGTGCGAAGCGTGCCAGAGGATTGATGGCTAGATTTATTATCAAAAATAAAATCTTTAAAGTTGATAAGTTAAAACTTTTTTCCTCTGCAGGCTACAAATTTAATGAGAAACTTTCTAGTCAAAATACTATGATTTTTCAGAAGAACTAAGGATTACAGGTTCTATTTTAAGATTTACATCAAATTTTTCTTTTACAGAAGCCTTCACTTTTTCAGCAAACAACAAAATGTCCTCAGAGGACGAATCCCTATAGTTTACTAAAACTAATGCATGTTTTAGATGCATTCCAACATTTTTAAATTTTGCTCCCCTAAAACCACATGATTCGATTAACCAGGCTGCTGAGAGTTTAAAATAGCCATTAAAAGTCATTATCGGAATATTTGAAAACTTACTTCGCAACCTTTCAGCTCTAGCATTGTCGATAACGGGATTTATAAAAAAACTACCAACATTCGGAAAAGCTGTCAGGTCTGGCAATTTTTTCTTTCTGATATTTTGGACCGCTTCCGCAATTTCAAAGCCAGTAGGGTTGGATGGAAGTATATTCTTAACAGAAGCGTAATCTGGCGTTTTAAAGTTTTTCCAATCTGCAGAAAGAGAGAATTCGACAGAAAGTATAACAAAGTTCGATAAAGAGGATCTTGAAGTCTGATTTTTAAACACACTCGTTCGGTATCCAAAGGCACAATCTTTATTTGATATATTTACCGCTAAATTTCGGTTCACATCATATGCATGAACACTTTCAATTACATCACATACCTCACTTCCATAGGCTCCAATATTTTGAATCGGAGCAGCCCCAACTGAACCTGGAATCCCAGCGAGGCATTCAAGCCCTCTGTACTTGTTCTTTAACGTCCAAAGGACAAATTCGTTCCAATTTTCTCCAGCACCACAACGCACAATCACCCTCTGGTTAGGGTTTTTTTGCACGGTAATGCCTTTTAGCTTATTTATAAATACAGGCACCTTAAAAGGTGACTCAATCGGAGCGTCTAAAATTACGTTACTCCCCTCTCCTAGAATTATAAATTTATTTTTCGAATCCTTAATGAGGGTTTTTACATCTCGTTCTTTTTCAATAATTTCTAGATTCCTACAATAAGCATTCAAACCTAGCGTGTTAAACCTTTTTAGATTAAAGATATTTTGCGTCACGTTCCTGTTTTTAAAATCCAAATTGTGCCATTAAATGAGCTTTGACTAATTTCGATACTACCCTGTCTTGCTAGTTCTAATATAGCTAAAAACACAACGATTAATTTTGACTTTTTATTAGGATTTTTGACTAACGGGATATAGCAAAATGAAATTTGGTCTTTTTCTTTGACAAGCTTTAAAAGGGTAGACATAAACTCTCGAACTGAAAGCTGTTCTTTTGAAATTGTATGAGCCTCTATTAACGCCCCTTCTTTAATAGCCTCTTGAAGGGCAAGAGAAAGCAATGCAGGAGTAATTGCCATATCCTTCTTCTCTTTTCCAACCTCTGCATGAGCTCGGACCAATGACCACTCCCGACCGATTCTTGGCATTTTATCTAACTCTAAAGCGACAGTCTTGAACTTTTCATACTCGAGAAGCTGTTTGGCTAATTCTGCCCTTGGGTCTTCTCCCAACTCATCATCACCAGAATTTAATGGAGTCATTTTTGGCAGAAGCATCCTGGTTTTAATATCAATTAATATACCTGCCATGAGAAGATATTCACCCGCTAACTCCAGGTTTTCGGACTTTATTTGATCAATATATTGCAAATACTGAGAAGTTATTTGTGAAATAGGTATATCAAGAATATCAAAGTTTTGTTTCTTTATGAGGTACAAAAGTAGATCCAATGGACCTTGAAATGACTCCAGGAAAACTTGTAATGCATTCGGAGGGATAAATAAGCCATCCGGCACCTTTTCGAAAGGTTCTCCATATAGGAGTGTTTCATTCACTTTTTTCATGATTATCGAAATATGTATATGCTTTTGGCTTTATTTTGTATTTGAATCTCATTAAGTTTTCATTAGGTTTGTTTTGTAGCGGCTTGTCCCATAATTCCCCTCTCTTTTTTCGTTGATCTGACTCCAATTCAGGGTTATTTTGTTTTAAATTAACTAAGAATTCAGTTATATCAGAAGTATATTTGTTGTTTTTAAGAATCATTCGTTTACCTTTACTAAATTTACAACATCTTCTTCATTAATACGCTTGATAAGATGACCAATATTTCTAATTTTCTTAATTTTAAAATCGAATATATCATCCCACAAAAAAGGTGTATTGCAACAAAAAAAATCTCGTTCAATTTTATTACACGTAATTGGGATTACGGGTTTTAATAGAATTGATATCTTACCAAAGCACCTCAAGGCTAGAGACAATACACTGTGCAACGAGAGTATTTCCGTTTTGGAGATATTTTCCATATTCTTTGCGGTTTCCCAAGGTTTTTTTTCTTGAATGTAATTGTTAATTTGATCAACCAACCGCATAATCTCTTTAACTGCTCTACTTGTATTTCTCAGGTTATACGCTTCCTTAATTTGTTCAGAAGCTTGTTCTATTTCTCCCTCTAGTTTAGCCCCGATGGGATTGACAGCTACAATTTCTTTTTGTGACAGAATCTCGCCATCGAAGTGTCTAAGCAAAAAACCAGAGCACCGACTTTGGATGTTGATAAACTTTCCAACCAAATCTCCGTTTACTTTTTGTACGAATTCAGACATATTCATATCTAAATCTTCCATTGAGCCATTTAATTTGCTGGCAAAATAATATCGTAAGAATTCAGCCTCTATATTTTGTTTAAGGTAAGCTCTTGCAGTGATGAAAGTACCTCTTGATTTACTCATTTTTTTCCCATTTATTGTTAAAAATCCATGAGCATAAAGGGAAGTCGGAGTCCGGAAGCCTGAAAAATGAAGCATTGCTGGCCAGAAAAGGGCATGAAAATATAAGATATCTTTACCTATAAAGTGAATAAGTTCCACTTTAGCTTCTTTCCCAATATATTCATTCGCATCTTTTTTTTGTAACGAACACCAATTGATAAGGCTGGCATAGTATCCTATCGGCGCATCAAGCCAAACGTAAAAGTACTTATTTTTTGTCCCTGGAATTTTAAATCCAAAATAGGGCGCATCCCTCGAAATATCCCAGTCAGCAAGTAAAGAATAGCCCTCTTCATCTTTTTTCAACCATTCCCTTATTTTGTTTCTTGCCTCTTCTTGTAGAGTATCTCTGCCATGTGTCCATTCATCTAAAAAATTAAAACACTTCTTGCTGGAGAGTTTAAAAAAATAATGATCAGTTTTTTTTCTTATAGGGGTGTTTCCCGTGAGTATTGACCTAGGCATAACAAGATCGGTTGGCGAGTAAGTGGCACCACACTTCTCACATGAGTCTCCATATTGGTCAAGTGCTCCGCATCTCGGGCAAGTGCCGACTAAGTATCGGTCAGGGAGAAACATTTGTTTTTCTTCATCGAAAAACTGCTCAATTATTTTTTTTTCAATAAGATCTGATTTTTTTAAACTCTCAAAAATTTTAGATGATAGATCTTCATTTTCTTTTGAATGGGTAGTGTAATAATTGTCAAACTCGATATAGAATGAATCAAAATCTTCTTTATGCCTTTTTTGCATTTTGACAATAAGCTTTTCAGGGGTTGTTTTTTCACTCTCAGCTTTTAACATCACTGGCGTCCCATGAGCATCGTCAGCACAAATATAAACAACCTCATCCCCTAATAACTTTTTATGTCGTACCCAAATGTCAGTTTGGATATATTCAACCAAATGACCAATGTGAATATCTCCATTTGCATAAGGAAGAGCGGATGTGACAAAATATTTCTTCATTTTGATACTATAACAATATCTTGGAAAAAAGAGGGTTTGATGAGTGTAAAGTGTGATACGTGGATTCGTAAAATGGCCTTAGAGCGAAAAATGATACAGCCCTTTGAGGCTAATCAGGTTAAGAAACTAGACGATAAAAAGGTTATCTCATATGGCACGTCCAGTTATGGTTACGACGTGCGCTGTGCCCGTGAATTTAAGATTTTTACAAATATTAACAGTAGTACGGTTGATCCAAAGAATTTTGATCCCGCATCCTTTGTTGATTTTGAGGGAGATGTTTGTATTATCCCTCCTAATTCTTTTGCTTTGGCTAGGACAGTAGAGCATTTCAGAATTCCTAGAGAAATATTGATAATCTGCGTAGGAAAAAGTACTTATGCCAGGTGTGGAATCATAGTTAATGTCACCCCACTTGAACCTGAATGGGAGGGACATGTAACGCTTGAATTTTCCAATACGACCCCGTTACCAGCAAAAATTTATGCAGGGGAAGGATGTGCCCAAATGATTTTTTTTGAGGGGTTGGAGGTTTGTTCGGAATCATACAAGGATAAAGATGGAAAATATATTGGCCAAAAAGGCGTAACATTGCCAAAAATGTGAGAGCGTTAATTTTTTCTTTTAAAGTGACAAAAACGATACCGTAATCCATGATGTTTAGCGAGCGCCCATTCCCTTTTTTCAATAGCAATCCAATTGTCCCATTCAATCTCAGGGAAGAATGTATCACCGTCAAAATTAGCGTCAACCTCAGTTAAAAATATTTCTTCGCAACTAGGTAAAGATTCTCGATAGATTTTTTCCCCTCCTATAACGAAAATTTTCTCGAAGCCTCCTTGCTTTGCCCACACAATAGCTTTTTCAAAACAACTGAATACCTCAACTTCAGAATAGTCTCTATCGATATCATTCTTTACGTTTTTGTCTTTTGTTAAGACCAGGTTATATCGTTGTGGTAGCGGTTTTCCGAGTTGACTTGTAATCGAAAAAAAAGTTTTTCTTCCCATTAGCACAGGATGGTTCAACGTGAGTGCCTTAAACATTTTCAAGTCCTCGGGCAAATGCCATGGAATCCCGCCTTCTTTACCTATGACACGATTGGAAGATATTGCAACGACTATATGCAAAGCCACATTTTTCATATCAGACAGCAATTGGAGCCTTGATCGTTCCGTGATATCTGTAATTAAGTATATTGAAGTCACCGGATTGATAAGAAAAAATGTCCTCAACATCACGTTTGAAAGAAAGGGTTGGTGCTTCAAATGGTTTACGATTGAGCTGAATCTTCGCCTGTTGAATATGGTTCTTGTAAAGGTGGCAATCTCCACCTATCCAAATTAGCTTAGCAGGCTTCATTTTTATCTGATGCGCAACCATATATGTGAGTAACGCATAACTCGTAATGTTGAAAGGGAGACCTAAAAAAATGTCCGCGCTTCTTTGATAAACCTGACAGGATAAACATCTGTTATGGACATAAAATTGAAACATTATGTGACAGGGGGCGAGAGCCATCTCATTAAGCTCACCGACATTCCAAGCCGAAACAATGTGGCGACGGGACTGCGGATTGGTTCTAAGTTGATTTATGACATTTTTGATTTGATCAATTTCCTGCATTTCTCCAATATTATTTGTTGATGTCCACCTACGCCATTGTTTGCCATAAATTGGTCCTAAATTTCCATTTTCGTCTGCCCACTCGTCCCAAATAGTTACTCCTTTTTCTTGCAACGCTTTTACATTACTGTCACCACTTAAAAACCAGAGTAACTCTTCTATCACCGAGTGCAAATGAATTTTTTTTGTGGTTACAACTGGTAGTCCTTTATTTAAGTCAAATGCAAGTCTTTCTCCGAATGTTGAAAGTGTTCCTACTCCAGTTCGATCGTCTCTTTCAGCTCCGTTTTCAAGCACAAATTTTAATAGTGTTAGATAATCCTTCAAGGTAGAAGCGCATTACTGTAACCATTATCCGCAACGATAACCTGGCTTGTAATACTCCTTGACATGTCAGACAGTAAAAATACTGCGAGATTTCCTATCTCTTCCTTGCTGATATTTCTTCTGAGGGCTGCTTTCTGCTCAACCGAGTTTAAAATATTCGAGAAGCCTTTTATTCCGCTCGCGGCGAGCGTCTTAATTGGACCGGCACTGATCGCGTTGACGCGGATAAATTTTTTGGGCCCCAGATCATGGGCTAAATACCTGACGCTTGCCTCTAGACTCGCTTTCGCCAATCCCATGATATTGTAGTTTGGTACAAACCTAGTTGAACCTATGTAAGTGACTGTTATGATCGAAGAATTCTCGCTTAGGATGTCCTCGAGTGCTTTCGTAACAGCGCCAAAACTATACGACGAAATAACATGGGCACTGGTAAAGTTTTCTTTTGTAAACCCATCTGTAAAGTTGCCAGAAATAGCTTCACGAGGAGCATAGGCTATTGCATGAACATATCCATCAACATGAGACCAGCCATTATTTTTCAGTTTTTCTGGCAATCCAGTGATATCATCTTCCAATTCCACATTACATTTTACTGTAAACTTTCCTTGCAGGTTTTTCGACAAATCACTAATTCTCTCAGTGAATCTTTCATCTTGATAAGTAAAAGCCAGTTCAGCTCCAAGATTAGAGCATGACTGAGCTATACCATAAGCGATTGATCTGTTCGACAGCAGACCCGATATTAAAATTTTTTTCCCAGATAACATTATTTTTAAAAATAACTGCAAAATTGATCATCAATTGGCTTCTGGTTATAGTATTTAGTGGACAAGCCAATTTTTATAACTATTCTAACCAGATGGCATATTTTAACTCAGAAAAACTTTTAATTTGCAGTTTTGTATTTTTTGCTCATATTTCTCTAATTTTTTTTCTAAAAACAGAAAAAAATCATCGAGATCCACGGGTTAATGCTGATTTAGTAAACTTAGTTATGCTTCGAGAAGCGCCACCCCTAAAGAAGGTTGCGTCTGACTCAGAAGTCAAAAATAAAAAAAATCAGAAAAAATTAAAGGAGAAAGCTGTAAGTAAGCCGAAAAACCGTATCGAGCCAAATAAAGAGTTTGCGGTGAAAGAAAGCAAGGAGGTAGAGGAGCCGAGCATGGTAAGAAAATCCACTACTCCTCAAGCCACGGAGTCTGCGGAAAACTTTGAATTATCTGTGCCAATTGTTGTCCAAAATGTTGCATATTTTGACAAAAAAATTTGCACCCCCAAATATCCTAGAGTTTCGAGAAAACGAGGTGAAAGGGGTCAGGTTTTAGTAAGGGTTTTCATTAATCGAGATGGCTCTAGTGAGAAGGTTGAAATAGAGCAAAGTTCAGGTTTCAATAGGTTAGATAAGGCTGCGATGGATTCAGCTAGAAAATGTAGATTCATTCCGGCCAAAAGAAATGGAAAGCCTGTAAAAACTCTCGCGACAATACCGTATACTTTTACATTTTAAGCGAACTGGAGTTTTAAATGTTGGAGGTTGTAAGAAGTGTAGATAGATCAAAGAGCCTTTTTATGTTTTGCATGGCTAGTACGTTGTTTTTTATTTTTTTTCACTGCAGTACAGTTAGAGCTCAGGAGACAGAAACTTCAGAAAAAGCCGTCGACGTTGGCTCCTCCATCCTCAGCGAGGAAAAAAACAACGAAAATAATAATAATGCCTATGGTTTTTCTGAGCTATGGAGTCAAGGCGATATTGTGGCACGACTCACCCTGATTGTTTTGATTTTGATGAGTATTGGAACTTGGACAATTTTTTTTACTAAATTCCTCGATCAGAGGCGTATCTATACGCATGCTAATGAATTGAAATCGGTAGTCACCCTAAGTAAAAATTCCTCTGAAATCTTTCATTCCATAGGTTCAGATAGATTTGAATCTTTACGTGTCTTTACCTTGCCAATACGCGATAGTTTCAGCATTGCGGAAAGGCTTAATGGAAAAGACGTTGAGACAGTCCATGAAGTTATTCATAACGGAGTTCAGGAGGGGATTTCCGAGATGGATATGGAGATTCAGAAAGGCCTCACTTTTTTGGCAACAGTAGGCTCTACTGCCCCCTTTGTAGGTCTTTTTGGTACAGTTTGGGCGATTTATCACGCTTTAATTGGTATTGGAATTGCGGGAGAAGCGACATTAGACAAAGTGGCTGGCCCCGTGGGAGAGGCACTAATCATGACGGCCATTGGGTTAGCCGTTGCTGTTCCAGCAGTCCTGGCATACAACTGGCTTTTGAGACGGAACAAATCAATTGTTAGAATAATAACGAACGTGAGCAATAAAATTGTCTACAGTGTTTCTAGTTCTTAATAAGGGGAGGATTTAGTTTGCCGGAATATAGGGTTTTTCGTCGTTTTAAAACCACTTCTGATTTTGAGGAACCGATCGGAGAGATAAACACTACTCCACTAGTAGATGTGATGTTGGTGTTGTTGATCATTTTTCTTATAACTATTCCTGTTATAAACGCATCAATTAAGGTCGATTTACCGGAAGAGCGATTTAACGATACAGTTATGAAGGATGATGTGGCGATACTCTCCGTTACAAAGGACGGGCAAGTTTTTTTTAACGGAGCACTTCTTGGCGATGGCACGCAATACATAGAGACTTTGTCGAATCTACTCAAAACTAATCCCCTGAATTCTGTTCAGGTGCATGGTGACTCAGATATTCCATTTGACAAAATAGAGTTGATTATCAATCAAATGCGATCATTGGATGTAGAAACAATAACTCTTGTTACTAAACCATGATAAAAAAAAAATACAGGAACAGTTTTTTTCTTTATGGAAAAAGAGACGATCAGAGTCTCTATCTAAATATCAACACTACGCCTCTTATAGACGTGCTGCTTGTACTTATCATAATGATTATCATTACTATGCCAATTCAATTGAATTCGCTGGACCTAAATCTAAGTCAGGGGCAAGAAGGTAGTAAAATTAGAGATACTATAGTTTCAATTAACATAAAAAAAGACGACACGGTATTCTTAAACGGTAAAGAGATTGGGAAATCCAGAGATGATATAAGGCGTGCTCTAGAGAGATTGTATATTGATTCCCCGGAGGCATTTTTGAGATTAAAAGTGGATGCGAACACAAAATATTCCTCGATTGTTAGGATTTTAAGCGAAGCGGTTAGAGCTGGCTTTAAATCTGTAGATCTTCCTTCAACAAACAGGGAGAGTAGTTAAGTGTTTTTAAAGGGACATATCAGGATACTTTTTAGCGTTTTTCTCGTATTTATTTTGATTACCGGGTCCTCTGGGTTTTGTGCTTACGTGAAATCCATGGCCTTAGGTTCTAACCCTAAATACTCAGATGAGTTTGACTATTTTGAATATACGGATCCAAATGCGAAAGTAGGTGGTGAACTAAGAATGGCATCTATGGGCACCTTTGATAAGGTAAACCCATTTTCGCTTAGAGGAATCGTTGCTGCAGGAGTTTCGGATCTAATTTTTGAACCACTGGCAATTTTTAGTTTGGACGAGCCGATGACAATGTACGGGTTGTTAGCTGAGGAGATGAAACTAGGTAGGGACAAATTATCAATTTCATTCAGGCTTAACCGCGAAGCTAAATTTTCAAATGGAGATCCTGTTTTGGCAAAAGATGTGGTTTTCTCATATGAAACTCTAATTTCGGGTGATGGGGTCAATCCTTTTTTTAAAAATTATTGGGCGGACATCAAGGGCGTATCGATAGTTTCCGATAGGGAGGTGAAGTTTACATTCCGAAAAAAAAACAGGGAATTACATTTTATTATTGCTTCAATGCCAATATTTTCTGAAAAATGGGGTGAAAATAGAGAAAGCTTCTCGGACATTGTTACGGATGGTCCAATTGCTAGCGGACCTTATAAAATAAAAAAGATAGAACTTGGAAAAGGAATTTGGTTTGAAAAAAGGACGGATTATTGGGCAAATAAGCATCCAGTTAGGAAGAACCAATTTAATTTTTCGAAAATAAGTTTTAGGTATTATAAGGACGCATTTGCGAGATTGGAAGCATTTAAAGCTGGTGAATTTGATTTTATTCATGAAAATACTTCAAAAATTTGGGCAAGGTCTTATGAGGGCAAATCCTTTGTTAGCGGGGCAAAGATCAAAGAGGAACTGAAAAACAGCAACCCTGCGGGTATGCAGGGTTATGTCTTCAATACTCGTAAAAGTCTGTTTTCAGATTTTCGTGTCAGAAAGGCAATTTATCTTGCTATGGATTTTGAATGGATGAACAGACAGCTTTTTTATGATCAGTATAAAAGGTCTTACTCGTTTTTTACCAATACTCCTATGGCCGCTACTGGCTTACCCTCTGAGTCTGAGACTCAGTTGTTGGCAAAACTTGTTAAAGAGTCCGATATACGGTTCAATCCAAATGTTCTTGACGTAATTTCCAGACCCCCACTAAATAGTGGAAAAAACGGATTACGTAATAATTTAAAACGAGCGAAAGGTTTATTGGAGGAGGCAGGATGGTTCGTAACAAATGGGCGTTTACAGAATAAGAAAGGTAACAGCTTTGAGTTTGAAATTTTGTTGGATACTAGGGGTTGGGAAAGAGTTGTTGCTCCTTTTGCCAGAAATCTCAAAAAGTTAGGGATTAATTTAAAGACACGGGTAACTGATTTGTCTCTTTACAAACAGCGAATTGACAATTTTGATTATGACATGCTTGTTCATTGGTACCTGTCGGGGCAGAATCCAGGCAATGAATTATTCAATCGTTATTCGTCGATTTCTGCGGGTCAGAAAGCCTCGAGGAATTATGCAGGTGTTAAAGACCCGCTTGTTGATTTGCTGATTGATAGAGTTGTCAAAGCAGAGAGTAGAGAAGAACTCGTTACGGCTAGTAGATTACTGGATCGAGTATTGCTCAATGAATATTACGTTATTCCCCACTGGCATAATACTGTTCATAGAGTCTCTTATGATTCTAGACTTGCAAGACCTAAAACATTACCTCTTTATTACGGGTCTGAGATTTGGGCGTTTTCAACATGGTGGTGGAGGAGGGGCCAACAATGAACCTGGTGTTACTCGTGTATATTTTCAAACGCTTGATTCTGATGATACCAACTTTATTAGGTATCCTGGCTATCACATTTATCATCATCCAATTCGTGCCGGGTGGACCTGTCGAGCAAATGGTAAGGATGCTGGAGGGTGATCACTCTTCGTTTGGGGGAGTTAACACGGGAGTTGCAACTCCAGGCTCTACAACGGGAACTGAGATCGGTCAGAGCTCGGGCAGTAATGTTTACAGGGGAGCAAGCGGACTCGATGAAGATCGTCTGGAAGAGATTAAAAAGCTTTATGGATTTGACAAACCCGCACACGAGAGATTTATTGAAATGATTTTTGGCTTTTTAAAATTTGACTTGGGAGAGAGTTTTTTCTACAACAAGGACGTATGGGAGCTAATGAAAGAAAAGTTACCGGTCTCTATTAGTTTAGGACTATGGAGTTTTTTCATAACATATTTAGTTTCTTTGCCGTTGGGAATAGCTAAGGCTGTTCGCCACGGAAGCTCTTTTGATGTATTAACAAGTCTAGCCGTGATTATTGGATATGCTATCCCCGGATTCGTTCTAGGAGTAATTCTCTTAGTATTTTTTGGAGGAGGGAGTTTTTTACAACTTTTTCCTCTGAGAGGCCTAACTAGCGAAGGTTGGGAAGAGATGAGCTTACTTTACAAAGTTTTGGATTATTTCTGGCACCTTGTTTTACCTTTAACATGCTTAGTTATAGGAAGTTTTGCGACGCTTACTATGCTTACTAAAAATACAATATTGGAGGAAGTTAACAAGCAATACGTCAAAACTGCTCGTTCAAAAGGTTTAAATGAAAAGCTTGTTTTGTATAAACATGTTTTGAGGAATGCATTAATTCCTATTATCACAGGATTTCCAGCAGCGTTCGTGGGTGCTTTTTTTACCGGAGCCCTTTTGGTTGAAACGTTGTTTTCGCTCGATGGGTTAGGTCTGCTTTCTTACGAGTCAGTTATCAAGCGTGATTATCCCGTTGTGATGGGGACTTTGTTTTTTTTCTCATTGATTGCTTTGATAGCCAAACTAATCAATGATCTCTTGTATGTATTCGTTGACCCCCGAGTAAAATTTGAGGGAAGCTAACTCATGTCAGATATAACAATAGCCTCCCCCTCAAAACGAATATGGAAGAGATTTAAAAGTCATCGTCGCGCTTATTTTTCTTTGGTAATTTTCAGCTTTTTGTTTTTCTTTAGTCTGTTTGCTGAGCTGTTTTCAAATGACAAGCCAGTAGTGTTTAGTTACGACAGTAAAATTTTCTTGCCGTTGATAATCGAGTATCCAGAGACCGAATTTGGAGGAGATTTTCAAACACCGGCGGATTATTTAGATCCTTTTATTAGGGAATTATTAGAAGATAAGAGTGATTGGGCTATTTTCCCCTTGAACAGATACAGTTTTAACACCATCAATTATTTCTCACCATATCCAAATCCAGCCGCACCCTCCTCAGTTAATCTTCTCGGCACAGATGATAGAGGAAGAGATATTTTAGCTAGATTAATATATGGATTCCGCATCTCTGTTCTTTTTGGAATTTGTCTGACGGTTATTGGCGTAGTTGTTGGGGTCTTCATGGGAGCAATTCAGGGATTTTTTGCTGGGAAGACAGACCTTTTTATACAACGGTTTATAGAGGTTTGGGGCGCAATTCCAGAATTATATTTATTGATCATTTTAGCCTCTATATTTGAACCTGGATTGTTGATTCTACTTTTTATCTTATCCTTATTTGGTTGGATGGGGTTGTCTGATTATGTTCGGGCGGAGTTTTTAAGGAATAGAAATTTAGAGTATGTTACTGCTGCGAAAGCTTTAGGATTAGGTAGTAGGAAAATTATCACAAGACATGTTTTGCCTAATAGTCTAACTCCTGTCATAGCTTTTTTGCCATTTAGGATGAGTGGTGCAATTTTAGCTCTGACCAGCTTAGATTTCCTTGGGCTTGGCGTTCCCTCAAGCACCCCAAGTCTTGGGGAGCTATTGGCCCAGGGTAAAGCTAATCTTGATGCCTGGTGGATTTCTGTGAGTACTTTTGCTGTATTAGTTTTGACCTTAGTTTTACTGGTGTTTATCGGCGAAGGCCTCAGAGATTCTCTGGATACAAGGAAGGCGAGTTAATGCTTGAATTTGTAAACTTTTCTCTAAAGTTTAAAGATAAGGGTAACCTGGTTACTGTCGTTAAAAATTTAAATTTCAAGATTGAAAAGGGGGAGAGATTCGCATTAGTAGGTGAGTCTGGTTCGGGAAAAAGTGTTACCGCTATGAGTATTTTGAGACTCTTACCAGAAGCAACCGTCGAAGGAAAGATCTACTGGAATAATCTCGACTTATTGTCAAAAGATACTGATATCAGAGCTGTTCGCGGAAAAAAAATATCCATGATATTCCAGGAACCAATGAGTGCTTTGAATCCGGTCTATACGGTTGGAGAACAGATATCCGAAGCGCTTAATCATCTAACTGAGTTAAATGTAGAGAAAAAGAATAAAAAAGTTCTCGAACTGTTAGAAATGACCGGTATTGACGAGCCTTCCAGAAGGGCTCAATGTTATCCTCACGAACTGTCTGGTGGACAGAGACAACGTATTCTTATTTCTATGGCGCTGGCTTGTGAGCCTGACCTCTTAATTGCAGATGAACCTACGACTGCTTTGGACGTAACGATTCGTCAACAAATTATGGAGTTACTCTACTCAATTCAAGAAATAAAACAGATGTCAATTCTTCTCATTACGCATGACCTTCCACTAGTTGAAAGTTTTGCAGAAAGAGTTGGTGTTATGAAAAATGGAGAAATGATAGAGTGCGAGAGGAAAAAGGATTTATTTTCGCGACCGCAACATGAATATACGAGGTTATTGCTAAATAGCAGACCAACTGCCTTAAATGCACCGTACCAAAAAAGAGAAGTGTTATTGGAAGCTCGAAATATTTCATGTTTTTATAAAATCAAGAAAGGTTTTTTTACTTCTAGGAGAATGTATCCCGTTTCAGACGAAAGCTTTGTGATTTATAAAGGTGAAACACTCGGGGTAGTCGGGGAATCTGGGTCTGGAAAAACAAGTCTCGGGATGGCGTTACTTCGTCTTTTTCCAGGACACAGTTATGGAACATTACGATATGGGAGTGAGGAGTATTCTACGATGGGTAAACGTGATTTCTTTAAGTTGCGCAGGAAAATTCAAATGGTTTTTCAGGACCCATTCTCCTCATTGTCGCCTCGCATGACAATTTTTGAAATTTTAGAGGAGGGATTATCCTTACATTTTCCTTCTATGAGTAATAACGAAAAGAAAAAAAAATGTAGCAATGTAATTGCAGAGGTCGGGTTAACCGAGGATCATCTTGAACGATATCCACATCAGTTTTCTGGTGGCCAGAGGCAACGTATTTCTCTTGCCAGAGCATTGGTAATTGAGCCCGAACTATTAGTTTTGGATGAACCGACGAGTGCATTGGATGTATCGGTGCAAAAACAGATAATTGATTTGTTATTGAACCTGCAGCGAAAGCGAAACTTGACATATTTTTTTATATCCCACGATCTTGCCGTTATTAGGGCCCTTGCCCATCGACTGCTAGTTATGCGTTATGGTAAAGTATTGGAGTTCGGTCTCACATCGCATGTTTTGTCACAACCGAAACACGATTATACTTGTAGTTTGTTGGATGCGGCATTTGCTCACGAACGAACATGATTCGTTTGAAAATTCCCATCAATACGAGAAAATGGCGGTGGAGGGAGTTATTTGCTAGGATTATCGCAAAATTGACGAGTTCATAGAAATTTGTCAGCCGAACATGGATTTATTCAGGTGAATAATTGGGGAAAAGTATGGCAAAAACACTAAAAAGTATGGGCAAGGTAGGAGTTGAAAACCCATCAGAAAAAAAAAGCGTAGATACAGCCGAAAGGGCTGGTAAAAGCCATCGTAGGCAATTTTTTGTAAAGGCTCTAAAAGCCTCGTCTGTTGCTCCAATTGTTGGAGTACCTATGTTTTCCATTGCAGCTAGTCCGGTTGTACTGAAGATGCAAGGCGCATGGGGCGCAAAAGACATTATGAATGAATTTGCCTTAGAGTATGTAGATAGAGTTAACAAAATGGCTGAGGGGAGACTTCGAATTGATTATCTAACTGCGGGAGCTGTTGTGAAACCTTTTGAAATAACAGATGCAGTTAGCAAAGGGGTACTAGATGCAGGGCATCAAGTACCCGTTTACTGGTACGGAAAATCAAAAGTTGCATCGCTATTTGGCTCAGGGCCTATTAATGGTGCCAATTCGGAACAAATGATGGGTTGGATAAAGAGAGGTGGAGGCTATGAACTTTATGAAAAACTTCTTAAAAAATTAAATCTCGACATTAAAGGTTTTTTTGCGTTTCCCATGCCGACACAGCCTTTAGGTTGGTTTAAGAAAAAGCCACCTACGGGTAAGGAGGATCTTAAAGGCTTCAAATACAGAACGGTTGGCTTAGCAGCAGATTTGATGCAAGAGTTGGGAATGAAAGTTACTCAGTTACCAGGAGGTGAAATAATTCCTGCTATGGAAAGAGGCGTTTTGGATGCTTTTGAATTTAATAACCCTACGTCGGACCGAAGACTGGGGGCTCAGGATGTATGCAAAAATTATTCCTTAGGTTCTTTTCATCAGGCTATGGAATTTTTTGAAATTCTTTTTAATAGAACTAAATTTAATGCATTGAGCGATGATTTGAAAGCAATTCTTGAATTTGCAGCGGAGGCAGCTTCAAGCTCAAACACATGGACCGCACAGAAAAACTATTCAAAGGATCTTCAAGCTTTAATCGTAAAGGATAAGGTGAGAGTTAGTAGGACATCTCGAGAAGTTTTTGCGGCTCAGCTTGAAGCATGGGATAAAGTAACAGCCAGGCTGGAGAGTGAAGACCCGTTTTTCAAAGAAGTAAACGCATCAGCAAAGGCCTGGGCAAAAAAAGTAGCATACTATTCTTTCTTTAATGAAGCAGACTTTAGAATGGGTTATGAGCACACCTTCAAAGTAAAGTTGCCTCGAGACTAGCGAGAAACATGAATATAGTGCCCTTGAAGAGGTTAATTGTGGCTTTTGATAATATTTCCCACTCTACTGGCGAAGCTTTTTCTTGGGCAATAATCGTTTTAGTTTTTGGAATATCCTATGAGGTAATTATGCGCTATCTTTTTAATAGCCCCACCTCATGGGCTTTTGATATGAGTTTTATTTTATATGGCGCATTATTCATGATGGCTGGAGCATACACGCTGTCAAAAGGAGAACACGTTCGTGGTGATTTTATGTATCAAAGATGGAGTCCGACAACTCAGGCTAAGGTTGACTTAATTCTTTATTTAATTTTTTTCTTTCCTGGTATAACAGCAATGATCGTTTCCGGATTTGAGTATGGGAGCCAATCAATGTTGATTTCAGAAGTGTCAGTAAACAGTCCTGCTGATGTGCCCGTATGGCCACTCAAATTGATAATATTTTTCGCAGGAATTACATTATTTTTACAAGGGTTGGCTGAGGTTTTTAGGTGCATCGTTTGCCTTGAAGAGGGCAAATGGCCCCATAGGATAGGCAAATAAGCATAATAAAATTCAAGGTAGAAACTAATGAGTGATCCGATCGTAGCTCTTTCGATGCTGTGTTTATTTCTGATATTTATTTTTCTCGGATTTCCAATTGCATTCACATTGATGGCAGTAGGAATATTTTTCGGGTTTTATGCTTATTTTGATCCGATACAGAGTTTTTTTGAGAACAAAATATTTTATCTCTTTGTGCAAAATACATACAGTGTTATGAGTAATGATGTTTTGATTTCGGTACCACTCTTTTTATTTATGGGATATATGGTAGAGCGGGCTAACATTTTAGACCGGCTGTTTTTGAGTTTACAAGTAGGACTCAGAGGTTTGCCAGGTTCAATGGCTCTGGCTGCGTTAATCACATGCGCTCTTTTTGCAACCGCTA
Organism: Betaproteobacteria bacterium; assembly: GCA_028139135.1. Lineage (GTDB taxonomy): Bacteria > Pseudomonadota > Gammaproteobacteria > Burkholderiales > Burkholderiaceae_A > UBA7377. The sequence continues at coordinate 122,837 of JAOINB010000001.1, read as the reverse complement.
CAGGCATTGTAGGAGCTGTTGTTACTCTTATGGGTTTATTAGCCCTTCCTGCAATGTTGAAGGCTGGTTATGATCAAAGATTGTCTGCCGGCGTTATAACTGCAGGTGGCACACTTGGCATTTTAATACCACCCTCTATAATGCTAATAGTTTATGCCGCAACCGCTGGTATTTCTGTTGTGAAGCTTTATGCAGCGGCGATTGGCCCGGGTATATTGTTAGCAAGTTTATATTTATTGTATGTTTTTACCAGAGTTGTAATAAACCCTAGTCTTGCTCCAAAGTTACAAGACGCGGAAAAATATAGTTTTATCAAGTCTCTATATTTATTAGTAACTTCGTTTTTACCTCTCGCTTTGCTTATGTTTTCTGTCTTGGGTTCCATACTCTTTGGTTTGGCAACTCCCAGTGAGGCTGCAGCCATGGGAGCATTGGGTAGCATTATACTTGCGGTTTCATATGGAGCATTTACTTGGGAAAAGCTTAGAGAATCCGTCCACCGAACAGCGAGAACAACAGCTATGGTCTGTTTTCTTTTTGTGGGTTCTTGGACATTTTCATCGGTATTTTCTTATCTCGGAGGGGAATCATTAATAAAAGATTTCATGCTTGATTTGAATATCAATACAATCCAGTTTCTAATCCTTACCCAGTTAATAATATTTATTCTCGGTTGGCCTTTAGAATGGTCGGAAATTATTATAATTTTTGTTCCAATTTTTTTACCATTGCTCGGATACTTCGGAGTTGATCCGCTTTTCTTCGGTATTTTGATTGCCATTAATTTACAAACTTCATTTCTGACTCCGCCAATGGCAATGTCTGCTTATTACTTAAAAGGTGTTGCTCCTTCGGGAGTTAAACTCGTAACTATCTTTAAAGGTTGCTTACCTTTCTTGTCAATGGTTTTGTTGTCATTGGTATTGGTATATGTACAACCTAAAATCGTTACTGCATTACCGGATTATTTTTACTCAGTTAATACCGAAGAGGTAACGGTCGATGTGGAGGATCCGAATGTAATCGATCCCAGTTTTTTTGCGGAGTAATAAGGCGACATGGTAACCGAGTTTAGTGGATATGACATCAGGGATGGGTTAAATAAAGGACAGTTTTGTGTGCAAAAATTTTCGAAAACCTTATTCTCCCGTGGTTATGAGGTAAACGAAAAATATAAGGTTTGTTCATTTTTTTTTGAACAAGAATTTATGGCTCAGGTTGATAGCTTATTATCGAAGAAAAGAAATGGCGAGATACTAGGAAAGTTGTTTGGAGTTCCTTTTGCAATAAGTGAGAGTTTCGCCAATACTGACTTTCACTCGGATTATCTGAGTCTCTATGATGTGACAATATTACGGAGACTTTTTGCTGAAGGCGCCTTGCTGTTATGTACAACGGGCAAAAGTAGCGACTGTCTGGAAAATGAGTCAAAACTGTATTCTTTTGAAATAGAGCAAGATATTGGAAAACATTGTAAGGTATCGCTTGCAGTTTGCTATGGGCTCACCCCTTTGGGCTTAGGTGGCAATTCGAACTCTGAATGGATGTACCAAACGTTCCGTTCGGGCGTATTCACTTTTGTGCCGTCAAGAAGTACGGTTCCATACACTGGTTTGAGTATCGAAAAAAGTCCAAATAAGAGGCTTGTTTTTTTTGCAAGAAATTTGAAAGACTTGTGTCTTTTTTGTCAGGTTTGTAGCGGAGATGATGGACATGATGAAATTCTTAAAAGAACTTTAAAGAAGAGGTTGTTAGTCGAACAAAATTACTTAAAAGTGTTTAAACCAAGGGTCTTGTTTCTAAGTGAAAAATTAGATGCTAATAATTATCAGAATAGTGATTCTGTCTGGATTGCAGATACGATGGCGAAGGATTATTTTTATATAGACAATGTAGAACTTTCTGAGTTTTTTGATATAGATGAATTAACTTCCTTGTATAATTTTGACAATAGCGAGTTAGAAGTTGGATGTACCGAAAGAGAAAATACGTTAGGACGGAAATATGACAACTCTCCCTTTGAAACAATCATCTCGGATTTTTTAGATACAAGCGATGTAATAATGCTAAAGTTTGATGCTGTAGAGGCAATCGAGAATAACTTTGAGTACAAGCTTTTAAGACTACTTTATCTTTTTGGCTTTCCTATTGTGGGAGTGCCCCTTGATTTTTCGGGCGGAAAAGAAACAAAACCGATGCTTTTTTTTGTCGGTTGTAAAAAAAGAGATGATAAGTTAGTGAGTGTGGTAGATTATTATTTAAAGGCACTTTAAATTAGGATTAAATTACTGGTATGAATTTTTTTATTAGGTACATAGGCTTACTTATTTTTTGTCTCTTCATGGCAGTTTTCTTTTTCTCCATTTGGGAGGTTCCATTGCAGTTAGTACTCTTTGTTGGAGCATTCTTAGCTTTTCTTGATAGCTTTAAACAAAATAGAAAAAAAAATATTAAATAATTGTTTTGATTTTTGGAATGTTTCCAGTTTTTGTTTGTTTGTCTTTTTTGTCAATGCTTTGAGTAGCATTAGGGTTATGAGCGTTTGAGTCATTGGCTTGTTCGGAGTTTAGGATAATCATCCTGCCATTTATATTAGAACCCTGATGAACCTCAATAACGGAATATTTAACGTCTCCGCTTATTGTTGCCCCCGATCTAACCTCTAGGTGATCTGACTCAATGTTTCCCAGTATTGTTCCTAAAACAACTACACTATGACATAGAATATCCCCCTCTATCCTTGCTTTAGGACCGACTATCAATGCACTTGACTTGGTTTTAGGACCTTTAATATTTCCTATAATTTCTCCATCTATTCGAGCACTTTTGTCAAAATAAAAATCCCCTTTTATTTTTACCGATGCATCCATTAGAGTGGCAAGTGTCTCTGTAGATACAGACTTTTGTCTGTTTTGTCCAAAAAACATAGTGTTCCTTTTTATATGCTGGTAATAGGTATTATAATTACTTCGGATTTTGTTATGTCATCAAATGGCAAAATAGTGGCAATGAGAAATTTAGCACTAATTGATTCTAACTTTCCCTTAATCGCCTCTGCTACCTCTGGAACTCTAATTTTGTGCTGTTTCATTCGTGTTTTATCTATCGATTCGGAAATAGCCTGCTCTGGTCGAAGTGGATCAATATTTTCAACCCCACGAATTACTATCCTTACCCTTTTTTTTCCTCTTTTGGAACCAGGTTTTGGGTTTGCAATTAACAGTTCGTAACTTATTTTGTTTTCCCCTCGAATACGTACTGCCGAAAATTGTCGTAAAAATCCATTCGACTGGGTCGCTTGAACTAATTTCTCCAGTGTTTGTATTCTGGTTTGCATCTCTGCTTTTTGAGTAGCAAGATTTTTCACATTCTCACTGAGTTGACTTGATTGCTCTAGACCAACATTCTTTTGAAATTGCCAATCAGCCAACCTAGAGATGCTAAGCCTCCACCATGCCTCAGTATATACTTGTTCGCCAAATGACTTTAGTAGCCACAACCAGGTTAGCAATATCACACTGATTATTCCTAGTAAAATCCAGTAGGTTGTCTTCACACGTCTGAATGTCCCTGCAGAAGCTGCTATCAGAGGTTCATCAATCAAAGGGTTTTTCTTTGGCCGCAGCATTGTAAGTAGCTCTACTGCCCATTCCTATCAATACGTAAATTAGCCAGTTTTTCAGATCTGCTGACCCGGGTGAGGAACGGTCTCGGGTTTATTGGTCGCTTGTTTAGAACAAGTTCAAAATGCAGGTGCGAGCCCGTTGAACGGCCCGTAGATCCTACTCTGCCAATACGTTGACCAGCCCGAACTGGCATTCCCTTTACAACTTCGATACCTTGCAAGTGCGCGTAAGCACTAACTAGCTGAGGACTATGTCGTATTTCTATGATCTTTCCATATCCTCCCATTCTACCAATTTCTTCAACAACACCGTCCCCGATCGCGTACACGGGCGTTCCAGCCTTGGCTATAAAATCAACGCCACGGTGAAAGGCTTTCCTCTTGCTAAAAGGGTCCTTTCTCATGCCGAAGCCCGAAGAAATTCTTGCATACCCGGAAATCGGGTGTGCCGCCGGCCCGGTGGAAATTCTTTCAAAAATCCTCTGTCGATTAGCCTGTATTGAGTCTATCGCCAAAGAGATTTTTTTTACTCTCACCTCCAATTCTTCCATTCTTGGTGGTCTGTCTTCAGGATAGTCTCCCGCTGGAAGATTAGTGTCTTCCCCCTCAATTACCGATACAGTTGATTCGAGCATATCAACTTTGGCCTTGAGACCCCCTAACTCTTTCGCTAATGAATCCTCTCTAGTCTCCTCCCACCACTCTATGACCGACTTCGTGAGGCTTCCAGACTCAGTATTAATTGCCATACCTATTCTCATAGCCAATAGAATCACTGCGGCAATAATCCCTAATGCTACCCACAACCTCCATCCCATCAGTCTGATGGAAACATGAGGCTTATCCGACCTTGTAATGAGGATTAACTGCATAGTGTTAGAAACCTGCACAACGAGTAAATTATGTTAAATTCTACCATCATAGAGACAAAATATAACTCATACTTAAGTATGAATCAAGGTTTTTTTTTCTCTTATTGCTGGACGGATAAATCTTTTCATTTGATAGGGTCAAATTTGCCGTATTTTGCTAAAAGGGTAGGTAATATCAACAGGTTAAGAATTGTAGAACTAAATAAACCCCCGACGATGATCGAAGCCATTGGCCCCTCAATTTCCCGACCAGGTTCACCGCTACCTAATATCAGTGGAAGTAATCCGAGTGCAGTAACTATAGCAGTCATTAGGATAGACGGTAACCGTTGGGAAGCACCTAAGGCAGCTGTAGAAAAATTCCACGGTAAATTTTCATTTTTTACCAAATGCTGATAATGCGATGTAAGCATTATTGAGTTTCTTATTGTTATTCCAAATAACGTTACAAATCCTACGATGGAACCGATTGATAACCATCCTCCTGTAAAAACAATTGCAATAACGCCACCAATCAAACAAAAAGGAAGATTGGCTAACACTATTAGTAAGTTAATATTTGAGTTTAAAGCAACTCGTAAAATAAGAGTTACAAAAAAGAGCGCGATGATGGCGTTGCGAATAAGCGCAGATGTGCTTTGGCTGGACTCCGTTGCGGAACCTAAAATGGTGTAGTAGTTTCCTGGAAAGAAAGTTATCTCTTTATCAATACGAGCATTAACTTCTTTTTTGAAGTCAAAAATATCTCGCCCTTCGATATTAGCAGTGATTGCTTGAATTCGCTTTCCACCGCTACGAAGAATTTTGGATTTTCCGGTATCAAAATAAATATTGGTAACGTCACTTAATTTGAAAGCTTGTCCATTTTTAGAACGTAAAGAAAGTTGTTTTAATTTATTTATAGAATTTTTCATATTTCCAGCGAAAGTTAAAACAACAGGAATCGTGTTTTCTTCAATGACAAGTTCTCCAACATGAATGCCTCGAAAAATCGCGGTAATAACTCTATTTATTTCATCTGGAGTAATGCCAAAAGCAGCCATTCGATCCCACAAGATTTCAATTTTAATTTGAGGTATTCCAGTTGGCGTAACCATCTGTACGGCTTTAGCTCCTGGAATTGAGGTAATAATTTCTGTTATTTTTTTTGCGTCGCTATTAATATTTTCTAAATCAAGCCCTGTCACTTCAATTACAAATTCCGCGGCATACCCACTGGCTGTTTCTTCAATTCTCTCAGCTAAAAAAGTATGAATACCAAAAGTAAAACCTGGAACAGACGCACCTTCAAATCCCGGCAAGGTAGTCAATGTCGCTTTAATCTTCTCAAGTGTATTCTCTTGATCCTTGCCAGATAAAGGACCTACTTCAATTTGGATTTCACTGTAATTCATTCCAAATGTATCCGCTCCATTTTCTGCTCTACCAACCCACTGAACGACAGATTTTACATTTTCAATACTATTTATTTTTTCGGTAATCAGCTTTCCAACTCTATTCATTTCTATATGAGAAGTCCCAGGTATCCCCGCCATGTGCATTGTATAATGACCCTCGCGTAATTCTGGAATAAATTCCATCTTAAATAAGGGAATAATCGCCAAGCCCAGGGAGACAAAAAAGATTACGAATAAAGAAATTGCAGAGGGATACTTTTGAATTTTACGTATTAACGTTAAATATTTTTGCTTGAGTCTTAATACAATTGGAGAGTCTTTCGTATCAAGATATTTTTCTCTAGATAGAAGAACAGCGCAAAGAGCTGGAGTTATTGTAAGAGCCACTAGCAAACTTGCACCTAAAGCGTAAATATATGCAAGACCCAAAGGTTCGAAAAGTCTTCCTGCAATACCTGGGAGAAAAAGTAGAGGTGAGAAGGCTATGATTACAATTAAAGTGGCATAGATTATAGAATGTCTGACCTCCATAGAAGCATTCACAATAATCTTCAAAGGAGAATCAGGGTTTTTCTTCTTTTTATTTTCTCTTAATCTTCTAAAAATATTCTCAGTATCAATAATCGCATCATCTACTACCTCTCCAAGCGCAATTACGAGTCCTCCCAAAACCATTATATTTAATGTGAGATCTTGACTCACCAGAATAATAATGGAGGATAAAAGTGAGAGAGGTATTGCAATAGCAGAGATAAGAGCGCATCTTGCATTAAACAAGAAAAGGAACAGTACGATTAAGACAAGGAAGGCTCCTATAAGGACATCCTTTTGAATATTAGATAATGCTTCGTTTATAAAATTTGCGGGTCTAAAAAGGTCGTAGTGCAGAGTGATTCCAGCAATAGCTAAACTCTGTTCTATTTGTCCAAGTTTTTGTTCTAATTTTTTTGTCACATTTAGCGAATCAATAAACGGCTGGCTTTGAATCATCAAAAAAATGCCTGGTGTTTGGTTAATCCGAGCCGTACTTATCAGGGGAGCGTGACTATCTTCAACAGAAGCTATATCCGAGACTTTTATAGGACGTTGGTCAATTGAGTCTAAAACAAGGGATCTTAGCTGTTCTAAGGTTATTGGTTGAGAATTGAATAGTATCTCACTCCTTTGGTTGCGGTTTTCGGAAAATCCATTAGCACGAAGAGCAAGTTCCCTTGTTAGCTTCTCCTCAAGATCTTCAAGATGAAGGTTAGAGTTAAAAAGATCCTCTGCTCTAATTCTTATTTGTCTTTCTCTATCGTGACCTCCAAAAACATGTACATCTGCAACTCCCTCTGTTTCCATGAGCAAAGGTACAATTTGCTGCTCGACTATTTCCAGCTGTTCCATAAGATTCTTGGTTACAGATGTAACTCCGATTCCTAAAAGAGAGCTTGCAGAAGAGGTTAGAGGGGTTATTTTTGGGTTGGCAACGTTTGCCGGTAAGCTTTCTGACAGTAGGGATAGTCTCTCAGCTACTAATTGCCTACTGAGAAAAATAGTTTGTGATTCATCAAAAATCGCTGTTATTACTGAAAGGCCCGGAGATGATTGAGATCGTATTTTTTCTAATCCAGGCAAACCAGCTAAAGATTTTTCGATTGGTTTGGTAACAAGTAATTCGCTGTTTTCCGAGCTAAAACCAGGAGCTTCAGTCTGTATTACAACTTGAGGTGGTGCAAATTCTGGGAAAACATCTAATCTGGCAGTTTCTAAAAGGTATATCCCTAAACCAAATACAATTAACCCAACTATTACGACACTACCTGATCTTTTAACGCAAAACCTTACCAAATTCTCTATCATTAATCAGTCTTCATTTTCATTGGTAATAAGATGTTTGAGTTCTTCTGAAAGTAGTGTTTGAGCACCTTCAGTTACAATGACTTCGTCTTTGGATATTTCGGTGGTAAAAAATCCAGCACTGGTTGGAAAATTTTCTGAGATATTTTTCCTTTCGAATTCGTTACTTTGGGTTTGCAGATAAATCCAAGATTTTCCGGCATATCTTACAACGGAATCGGTTGGGATTTCTACTCCGTCCAATTTTTCAGATGATTCAGCAATTACAAGTACAGGCGAGTTAGATGGTAAGTTAAGTGATTTTGATTCTACTAACCATGCTTCTCCAATGTCACCGATTACTGTTGAACCGGCATTGCCCATCAATCGTGCTTCTATTCGATTTTTTGATTTCTCTCCGACTTTATTAATCCACCATTTTACATTCTTGATTTGTATTTTTTCTCGGATTGCAAAACGAGCTATTTGTGTTTTTTTATTTAGAATTGATGTTAAGTTTTGATTTTTGGAGCCTAACATCTCAGAAATGTTTTTTGGCCATGTAGCCATAATTTTTAGTTTGAGGAATTCTTTTTTTTCGATTAGTTCTTTCAAAACTTTTTCATTTTCTACAACCTCTAATTCAGCTAGTTCAAGTTGTCTGGAGGATGCTTTCTTTCCTGCTTTGAAAAGATTTAGTATTCTTTCAAGGTCTTGTTTTCTCTGGTTTAGTCGGGAAGAAGTCTCGGCAATTGCCAGGTCTAATATTTTTGTATCTCGTTGAGCCTCTATTAGCTCAGTGACGGGCATAATCATTCCAGGCAACTCACGATTGAACGCGTAGACTTTTGAATTAACTTTTTGCAGTTTTAACCCTATAAGGTTTTGTGTCGCTTCACTCAAGCTAAGCCTGTTACCATTCAGAACAAAAGATTCGTTTTCTAGTTGGTCTAGGTCTAGGTCTAGGTCGTGGAATTCGTCCCTGGCGTATATGGTTAATAAAAAAACCAATAATATTATAATGATAGATTGGATAATCAGTAGGCGTTTTATCATTTGGAAGCTTTTAATGTTAAAACAATCACTCCACGAAAACGGGTGAATTTTTACAGTAAGTCCTAGTTAATTCTTGCCTAGCCATTCATTATTTTTAGATCAATCTTTTTTGTCTTTTTGTTCATCTCTTAAGAAATCTAAAACATTAAAAGAGGTTTCTAGGCTGAGCATATTACAAATATTATCTGCGACTATCTGTGTTAAGTTAATGGCGTGTTCTTTGGAAATATCTTTCTTTTGAAATTCTGAAGCTATGTCATAAACCGACTGGGCGTACTCCATTGGGATATATCCAACAACGTCTCCCTGGGAACTTTTAATTATTTGGTAATTATTTGGTTTGGGCTCTTTAGGAGGAGTTTTTTCCTCCCATAAGGCTTCAAGCTTTTCTTTATGAAACTTTTCAAACTCTTTTGCCCCTTCTATGAAAAGTGTGTCAATAACCGCTCTGCACCTAAGTCCGATCTTTATTCTATTGGCTCTGCTTTTTTTGTCCTCGTGTGTTTCCGCGCACGCTGATTCAAACTCACTCTTTGCAACTTCACTTTCGTCTTTCTTTGTGTTTTCCCCGTCGTTGAACCAACCTAAAACCATTATTCTCCCCAATTTAGGAACAGTTTTTGCTCTAGCCCTATATATTAGCTAAACTACGAAAAAAAAAGGAAAAAAAATGTGGATGAAAGCAACTGAGGGTGCTGATGGAACAGTTTTTTACATAGACCGTGACTCAATAAAGAAAGAAGGTAGCCTCATTAGAGTCTGGGAATTGCAGGATTTAAAGGCAAAAGGGCCTTTGGAGGAGAAGTCGCGACGAGTTTTGGTAGAATACGATTCAAAAAACGAGAGAAGGAGGGTACTATCCTTCAGTTTTCATGGAGAATCTATGGGGGCAGGTGTGACTCTCAAGTCTGATCAGACTCCCGGAAAATGGACTATGGTTGTCCCCAACACGACTGCGGCTGTAGTATTTCAGGTCGCAAGTGCTTTAAAACGGCCAGTGGGGAAGACATCAGCATTGCCTCCTCCTCCTCCTCCTCCTCCTTCTCCCCCACGGGAACAAGCCTCTGATGGCTCAACTCCAACGATATCGGAAGGGGGAAAAGAATTGAACGATTCTTCTGAGCCTTTAGAGGGGAATAAAAATGACCAGTCAGCTAGTTCAAATAACTCAGTGCAGCCAAAGACAGATACCTAATGAAATCGGTGAGTAAGAGTCATTTTAAATATGTACCAAAGGGTATTATGATTTTTTGGATGGTTGCTCTTTGTGGTTTCATGGACTTTACTCACGCCTCGTGTAGATGCGTTTGCTCTGGAGGCTCCGTCAGGTTGGCTTGCAGTAGCCCTCCCAAATTTACCCCATTTTGCGCTCCTGGGGTGTGCGCACAGACACAAAAAAGTTTTATTCCAAAAAGTAAACGGACTTACCCACCCCCATTGAGAATGAAGATGTCCGATTGTCAGCAAAGACATGTTTTAAATCCACAGACTAATAAAATGGTGTGGAGGACAATTTGCAGGTCCGAACACTCCTTTTAATTATTACTTGTTGGCCTGTTTTTTCGCTAGCTCAATGGAAATTATTGTCCGAAAGTTATCTTGGTAATGTTTATTTAGATTCGGAAAGTCACGAAAAGAAAGAGTTATATTATTTCGTTTGGCAGTTACAGGATTTCAATACTGAAGACAAAAGAGGGGTAAAATCTCGGCGAATATTAAATAAAATTAATTGTCAAACTGGGGAGCGTAGAATAATTTATTCTACAAGCCATTCGGAACATATGGGGGAAGGCATTGTCCTATTAGGAGGAATAACTCAGTCCTCGTGGACTGAACCGTTGCCCAAATCGGTTGGTGCGGAACTTATTTCTAAAGTATGTAACTAGTATTATCGGAAAAAAGGGGTAGGTATGAGAAATCTTCGATCGAATTTCGTAATAGTTTTGTTTTTCTTAACGACTACCCATGTTAATGCTGAATGGCTTGAGCTGATTTCAGACGACAAACGCAGTGTTTTTATAGAGACAGATTTGATAATTCCTTATTTAACTGATCGAAAGATGGCAAAAGAGTTGCACGAGTATAAGATTGCCAGAAATGACGGCGCTACGAGTCTACGAATTCGATCCGATTATGACTGTAAGAAAAGGATGTTTCGCACTTTAGCAGTCGATAGGGTCGCTGGAGAGATGGGCGTCGGAAAAATTATTTCGTTAAATGATGAGCCTTCAAAATGGAAAAAAATCAAAGCATCTGATAGTCTAAGTAGGGTTTTCGATTTCGTGTGTAAAAACAAATAGCTTTATGAAAAATCTGACCTCAAAGCCTGAGCGGATAGACTACTAATAATGGCTGTTATAGGTATTGCAATCAACAAGCCAGTAAACCCAAGGATTGAGCCAAAAATTAGAAGGGAGAAAATAACTGCCAGTGGGTGAAGCCCAACTGTATCACCGACAAGTTTTGGTGTTAATAAAAATCCCTCAATGAATTGACCAATAGAAAAAACAAGTATCGTTGCGATTGCTCCTTGAACAAATCCAAGGTCTAAAATCCCTGCAAGCAAGGAGATAAGCATAGAAATTACAAAGCCCACATAAGGAAGTATTAGTAGTAACCCAGATAGTATGCCGATTGAAAGCCAGTTTTCATAACCAGCTATAAAAAGAGCTATTGAGTAAAAAATAGCCATCGTACATATCGTATAGAATTGGCCCTTCAAATAAAGCTTTAGCTTTTTATCGGTTTCTGAGGCGACTGCAGTAGCAATATTTTTTAGTCTGAGTGGCAGAATTTGTTTGCAGTTCGAAAATATTTTGCCCCAATCTTTTAATAAATAAAATACTGTAACAGGTACTATTACGAGCCACCCTATGGCATCGAGGATAATATTTGTTCCTCCTAAAATAAAGCTCAAAGCATATCCAGAAATTTTTTCTTTATAATTACTTGCAAGCTCCAATACCTTGCTTTTCACATCCTCGATTAAATCCGCTTTGCCGATGAGATTTAGCTCATTTAAATGATGCATCAAATGACTGTGCGCGACAGAAATCATTAAGGGTAACCTTTCCCTAAGTTTTTGGAATTCAGACTCGATAAGCGGAAGTAATACCAGGGCAAGAATCGTTACCATAAGGAGGGCGAAAACAATAGCTAGTAGGCTTGCGATAGCACGGGAGTTGCATACTATCTCAGTCCTAGAACATAATGGTTCCAAAAGGTATGCAAAAAAAAACGCAGAAAAAAACAATAGAATAATATCCATTCCTAACTCATCGCTTCATTTAAATCTAGGATAAGGTCCTCGTAATCCTCTAAACCAATAGATAGTCTTATTAAGCCGTCGGTTATGCCGGCAAGCTTTTTTGTTTTGCTTTCAACTTTTGCGTGGGTTGTTGTTGCAGGGTGAGTCACGGTGGAACGTGTATCACCTAAATTGCCCGTCCTGGAAAATAATGTCAAATTGTCAATAATTTTCCACGCCCTAGCCTGAGCTGATTCGTCTGTTGGGTCCTTTATTTCGAACGAGACTAATGCTCCTCCAGATTTCTGCTGGGACATAGCCAGTTCGTATTGAGGGTGAGAAGTAAGGCCTGGATAGTAAACTGCATTAACTCTTTTGTCCTTAGATAGCCATCCCGCGATTTTTTTTGCTGATTTTGAGTGTTGGTTCATCCTCACATCGAGGGTTTCCAGAGACTTAAATAAAAGCCAACTATTAAAGGGACTCAAGCTGAAACCACAAAAGCGCATGGTTTTCTTCAGTTCTCCAATCAAATTTTTATTCCCGGCGATAATGCCCCCTAACGATCTTCCCTGACCATCAATAAATTTAGTTGCAGAATGTAGCGATAGATCAATGCCAAAATCTAAAGGGTTTTGCAAAGAAGGGGTACAAATACAGTTGTCTACGACTGAGATAATCCCAGCCTTAGAAGAGAGCTCCGATATTTTTTTTAAATCAGCAATCTCATTTAAAGGGTTCGATGGAGATTCAAGAAATATCAGTCTCGTACGTGATTTTAATTTAGCTTTCCAATCAGTGTTATCTGTTAAACGGGCGTAGTCTATTCCAATATTAAATTTTTTCACCACAGTTTCAAATGCCTGGATAGTTGCTCCAAATAAACTTGGTGTAGCTAGTATACGATCTCCAGATTTTAAAAAAGTGAGGCACGTCAGCATTATAGCGCTCATACCAGTCGAGGTTGCACAGCTGGCTTCTGCGTTTTCAAGAGAGGCCAGTCTTTCTTCAAACATTTCAGTGTTAGGATTAGAGAATCTCGAATAGATTGGCCCATCTTGATCTCCAGAGAATCTCTGAGCAGCCTCTTCAGCAGTATTGAAAACAAAGCTGGAGGTTTGAAAAATTGCTTCCGAATGCTCCCCAAAAACAGATCGAGTTGTCCCATGACGAACTGCTTTGGTTGCGAACGAATTCTTCTTGGTTCCTTTAGATGTCATGGTAAAAGTTATTTACTCTCATTCATAGTTACCCATCTTATAAGTTTCTTTGATAACTCTCATTATCTTATAAGTATACGGTATGATAAAGACACTATATTTTAACTTAAAGTTATGACGCCTGACATATACTCGATTGGCTTATTTTACGGCATAGTATTTTTAATTCTTGCTATAGGGTCTGTTTTTGTTGGTTTTAAGCTGTACAGTAAATTGCAGTTAAAAGATCGGGAGCTAACTAATTTAAATTTTGAGCTTGAACGATTCAAGGAAAAGATTGAACAAATGGATGCCTTAGAGGCTAATATTGAGCTGTTAGAGAGCAATTTGCGAGACAGCCAAAAGGAGAATCAGTTACTTGAAAAAGAGCTGGTAATGTATAAAACAAAAGTAGATTCGCTCAAGGAGAAGTCTGATTTTTTTCAAGAAGCGACCGGGCGATTAGAAGCTAATTTCAAAAATTTGGCATCCCAGTTGTTTGATGAGAAATCACGACTCTTTAAAGAGACCAATAATACTCAGATCGAAAGTCTCTTGAAGCCATTCAAAGAGAGGCTTGTGGAGTTTGAGTCCTCTATAGAATTGATGCATAAAAAAGCCAGTGACGAAAAACTGATTCTTAGTAAGGAAATTGATGGGTTAAAGGAGCTCAATTACACTATGAATGAGGAGGCAAAAAAGCTCACAAAAGCATTAAGTCATGAGGCAAAAGTCAAGGGCAATTGGGGCGAACTTATTTTGGAAAAAATTCTGGAAGGAAGCGGATTAAGACCAGGGAAAGATTTCAAGAGGGAAGTCGTATTTCGTACTGATGAAGGGACGAAGAGGCCTGATGTAGTTATTTACCTCCCTAAAGGAAGACATATAGTTGTGGATTCTAAGGTTTCGCTCAACGCTTACTTGAAATTTGTAAATAGCGATTCCAAATCTGAGCAAGGTTATGCTTTGAAAGAGCTTTCTAGAACAATAAATGCTAGGGTAAAAGAATTGTCAGAGAGAGATTATTTTGAAATCCCTGGTCTAAAAACCCCTGAGCTTGTCCTTCTTTTTTTGCCTAATGAAGCTGCATTTATAGAGGTATTTAGGGATGATGAAGGAATAGTGCAGAGATCGATGAATAGTAATGTTTTAATTACAGGGCCTTCAACTTTCCTCGCCAGTTTAAATATCATTCGCCAGGTTTGGAGTTTTGAAGAGCAAAATGATAGAACCATGGAGCTTATTGACCGAGCTAGGAAAATTTATAAAAAGTGCATGGGTTTTGTGAGCAGTATGGAGGATGTAGGTAGACATATAGATAAAGCAAAGGATGCGCACTGTATAGCATTTAACCAGCTGTCTCAGGGCAAGGGAAATTTGGTAAGTCAGCTTGAGGGAATCGAGAGAATAGGGTTGTCTGTTCAAAAGCAAACTGCATCCAGATTTGTAAAACAAATCGAAGTTGATGGGCAGGACGAAATATCATGAGAGAAATTATCGCTTTAGGCCAGAGAATTTATTTAAGGTTTCTGCAAAATTGTGTAGGGACAGAAGTAAATCTGTGTGAGATTTATAGAGTTGAAAGATATTAACAATGTGGCGGATATTTCTTTTTTTTTCTGTTGGGCTAATGATCATTTCCATCCGATGAATGTTTTTTATGATAGATCGGAGCTGTTTTTTGTTAAAAATACTGCTTTTTTTAAAACCAAATAAGAGAAGAGTTTTCATCTCAAGAAGTGAATTTCTAAGGCAGTTTACGGATGATTTTCCACCGTTTTCACAAAATAAGCATGAAAAATAATCCAGCACTGCAATCGAACTCAAGAGTTCAGTTCTAATTTTCTTAAAAGAAATGGCTGATATAGTTTTTGGTTTTTTGAGAACCTGGAATGTAAGTTTCTGATTTGCTCTAAATTCAAATCCACGTAGCGCTTTAGATCTTCCTTGATAAAAAGATTTCGGAAGTTTCGCCCACAAGTTTCCGAAAAATTCTAGCAAAAGATTGTTCTCATCCCTCTGTATTTCAATTTCAATTTCGTTAATTAGTTGTTCACGAGTCTGACACAATATTTTTCCCTCATCAAAACAAATCGTAAAGATTGAATCTTTATAGGTTACCGTCCATTTTGTTCTGAGAACATCCGTTTGAAAGACTTCATTTGATTGTTTTACGATTTTTTGAAATGGAAACCTCTGCGGAACTAATCTCTTTTCTTTCAATGTTCCCTCGCATGGTAAACCTTTAAAATTATAATGAATAAAATCCTGGCTATTATTTTTAGTTATATCTGACGCCCATTCCAGACTTTTTCCAAGGCCCCTATCAATTTTTAATTCGAGCAAAGTTGATTTTTTTTCGCTTCGTTTGCGAAGTGCGATACCATTCTTAAGTAGGTTATAATTGCTATCATCATAATATTGTGTAACAATTTTTGTTTTTATGGGCTCATCTAAATTACTTATGTTTATTAACATTTCATTCGAGAATTTTCCGGATAGTCTGAGTTCTCTTTCGACAAATGGTTTCGGTGTTGGATATTTCATTTTTATTGTGGGTTGTCAGGCTTCTGTTACATTATGAATTATATGAGAAAAGTTGCTGGGTTAGTTTTCATTTTGTTTTTTTTAAAACCAGGATTGTGTGAGTGGAAGCAGGTAAGCCAGTCAGAGAAGGGAACTTATTATGTTGACCCTGGAAGCGTGTTATTAATTGACGAAGGTATCAAGAGTGTTTGGGTCTTAATAAATTTTAAACAAGAAAATAAAAAGATAAAGTCTCGCCAATTAAAACTAGAAATAGACTGTTTGTCCAGCGAAATGAGAGTAAAATCAAGGTACTCATACAGCGGTTTTTTTTTAGGAGGTATCCCGGTTAAGGAATACTATAAAGCAGAGGAATGGAGATCGATTGATACTGATGCGGATTTGGGAATCGTTTATAAGCGGTTTTGTAAAAAGTAGAATTATTTTGAGAAAGTTAGAAACTCGCTTATATGAGAATCTTTAATATTTGCAAAAAATTCATTTGCGTTCCGCTTATCTATCAATCGACCTTTTTTCATAAATAGAATTTCTCCGTTTATTCGTTTTGCCTGGTCAATGTTATGAGTTGCCATAATAATCTGTGTCCCCTGATTTGAAATCGCTCTGATGAGGCTCTCAATTTCCCTGGTATAGTGCGGATCGATGTTCGACGTAGGTTCATCTAGAAACAGAACTTCTGGCTTGAGCAAGCATGCTCGAATTATCGCCAATTTTTGTTGTTCACCTTGGGACAGTGTGGGCGCATAAGCATCTGCTTTATGAGCAAGATTTACCTCGCTTAGGGCTTTCTGCACAAGTTGTTCTTTTATTGTCCGGTCATTCTCTATAGCATTTAACGCAAACAATAAATTTTCTTTTACTGTCCTTCTAAGCATAATTGGTTTTTGAAAAACCATTGTTTGTCTCACAGAACCAAAGTTTTTTCTATTGTCAGCCCACGAAACTCTTCCTTGAGTAGGCGTAAGAAGACCGTGCGCAACTCGCATAAGTAACGTTTTTCCGGATCCATTGGCTCCCATTAAGATTTTGGGTAAACCTTTTTCAATCGATAGCGTGATATTTTCGAGAAGAATTTCTTCTGCATTCTTAAACCAAACTCGATCAATTTTTAGCGGCAAGATTGACTTCATTACTTACTTTCTAAATACTCTTTTATAAAAAAAATTATTCCGTTTATTGTAAAAATAACCGAGATTAAAATAATTCCCAGCATAATCGCAAAGTTTAGGTTTCCTTTTGATGTCTCTAAAGCTATAGCTGTTGTCATTACGCGGGTGACGCCATCAATATTTCCTCCGACTATCATGACGGATCCAACTTCAGACAACGCTCTTCCGGTCGCTGCTAAAATAATTGTTATCAATGAAAATTTCGCATCGAGTAACAATGCGCTTATGATCGACCTTTTGGGAATTCCAAGTGACGTGAGTTGTTCACTATAATCAGTCCATACATTTTCAATTATTTGCCGTGCCAGGCCCATTATTATGGGGGCTATTAAGATCGTCTGGGCAATTATCATCGCCGAAGGTGTGAATAAAATTCCTAATGAGCCTAGTGGACCTGCTCGAGAGAGTAATAGGTAAATTAGAAGACCGATAACAACAGGTGGGAGACCCATTAAAGTATTTAGCATGATTACTATAAATCGCTTTCCAACGAATCTGGTGGTTGCAATCACTGCAGCCAAAGGAAGTCCTACTAAACTGGCGAAAAAAACTGAGCTAAGGCTCACTTGTAGACTAAGCTTTACTGTTTCGTAAAGCGCAATATTGTTTATCTGATCAAAAAATACCTGCATGAATTCATCCATATTATTTTTATTTCCGCGCTCTTTTAATCATCATAAAGCGATTTTTCGAGTTTTTTTAACACGTTATTCTATGCATTATTACAAACCAGCAATTAATCTAAAGATCTTCGGCTAATTTTTCTATCCAATGCTTTACGGGCTTATCAGACTTAGACTGTAGGTGTGTTATACATCCGATATTCGCGGTTAAGATTTGTGAGCATCCGGTTTGATGGAGATTGGTGAGTTTTCGATCTCTGAGTTCTCCTGCAATTTTTGGGTTAAGTATAGAGTATGTTCCAGCTGAGCCACAGCACAAGTGTTTTTCAGGAAACTGAGTCTCTATGTCATAGCCAAAATCTTTGAAATATTTTTCAATCAATCCGTTGATTTTCAATCCATGTTGTAAAGTGCAAGGGGGGTGGAAAGCTATTTTCTCATCCTTTATCTTTATCGTGTTTTTCAATGACTCATAGATTTGTGGAAGTAACTCTGAGATATCTCTGGTTATGTTGACAATATCCTTAACTGATTTTTTTTCGTCTTCAGATAACCCGCTTACGTTGAGGTAATCCTTTATTTCATAGCTACATGCAGAAGCTGCGGAAACTAAAAAATCAATCTTATTTTTTTGTATGGCGTTCTTCCAATGGGAGATATTCTCTTTTACGCGTTTTAATTTCGCTGTCTTGTCTGATAGGTGACCTTCTAAAGCTCCGCAACAAACACTATCTGTAGCAATGAATGTTTTGCAATTTGCAGCATTTAACACAAGTTCTGTCGCGGTATTTATAGCAGGCTTTAGTGATTTTTGAACGCATCCACGAAATAGCAAAATATTATACGACTTGCTATGAAAATTTTTATTTTGTTTTTTTAGGTTTATATTAGTTGGAATGGTGTGGAGTTTTTTATTTGGCAAGAAAGCTCTTACGTTTTTCGGCAAAACAGACTTGAAGAGATTTGCTATGAAAATACTAATATGAAAGCTTTTTGACAATAAAAATTTTTTTAAAATAGTTCTTATAAATCGACGCCAAAATTGTCTTTTTTCAACATTTTCCATAAGTGGTTTTCCATGCTCATAAATCTTAGAATATTGAACTCCACTCGGGCAGGTTGTTTCGCAGTTACGGCATAGTAAGCATTGATCCAGGTGATGTAAAGAATCGGTTGAAGTGGGTTTTCCCTCCAACAAATCCTTAATTATTGAAATTCTGCCCCTAGGGCCACTCCTCTCGTCTCCCAGGGTTTGGTACGTAGGACAAGTGGCATTACAAAATCCACAGTGCACACATTTACGAATTAGCTCAGAGGCTAATTTTGCACCAGTTTTGTCTTCGTAGTTACTGTCTATATTTACATGCATGGAAAAGCTTACGTTACGCAACAAATTAAATTAAAGGAATCAGACTTTTGTTTATTTATACTATAGTTTACGCTAGTTGATGGGAATTCTAGTAATAGCGGTTTTCCCGATGGTTTTTGGTTTTTAAATCGGCGATAATTTCAGTTCATGAGACGGTTAAAAAACATTTGTTGGGGTTTGTGTGGTTTTATAGCTTCCAGTTTCCCCTTACATGCTGGTGATCTAGAGATCCACTTTGGCATCTGCGAGGAAGGGTCGAATTGCGAGCGGTGCATAGATTCATTCAAGTATACGCTGATACCAGATTTTAGTTCCCGGAGGGTTGTCGCTATAGGCTTCGACAAAGGGGGAAAGGCTGTTTGGAGAGAATATAAAGGGTGCCAAATGGAAGATTCTAAGAATTGGCGTTGTACAGGATTTCACGGTGATTATGTTTCTCGTGAAGCAGAGGTTGTTTTGGAAAGTAATTCGCGTACTTACTACCCTCAACGCGGGTTAGAAATTTGCAATTTTAATAAGTGACTCTATGGATTTACGCATCAAAGCAGGCGTTTTCGGTCAACGATTAAGCTAACTTAGTTATTTTCGTAGATTTAGGCGAGAACTTATCTAATGATATCAAGCCCAAAGTAATTGAACAGCGGGCATATATTGGAATTACACAGAGGAATTCGCTTCATATCGGTGTTAGTCATATTTTTAGCGTAGGGTCATGAACAAAGGGATACGCGTAAAACGTACTTTTTTTATATTTATCTTTTTCTTGTTAACCGAGGTAGCTGGTTTTCAAGGAAATTTTCTTTTAGCCCAGGATTTACCAACATTTTTTAACATGTCTAATAATGTTGAGGGTTTAGCTCGGGAAGGAAATCTACAGATTGGGTTGGTCACGGACAGAAAAGCTATCAGTCCCGGAAACACATTTACGCTTGGTGTAAAAATGGAGCATGATCCTGGCTGGCATACGTACTGGTCCAATCCTGGTGATACTGGCCTCCCTACTAAAATTAGTCATAACTTTTCGGTTGCTAATGGACTTTGGAAAGTAGGACCGATTCAATGGCCAACCCCAAAAAAGTTTTTAATTGACACCCTGGCAAATTATGGATACGAAAATAGTTTGCTTCTATTACAAGACATATCTATGCCAGATGATTTGGTAACGGATTCAGTACGTATTGATGTCAATGTTGCCTGGTTAATTTGTAAAGATGTTTGTATTCCAGGAAATAAAACATTGTCGGTTAGGCTACCAGTTTCAGAAGATTTGGAAGTTGGTAGAACATCTTATTCTAGATCCATAGAAAATGTGAGAAAAAACAATCCAAAAGAAGACGTAGCTTTTTCCAACAGGTTATTTTGGTCACATAGCAAAGATTATAAAAAACTATATATTTATAGCTTTTTAGAAAAACTAGAAAAAAGTCCCGAATTTTTTCCTTTAAAAAAAGGATTAATTGTCCCATCGGCAACACAATCATTTGTTAACGTGAGGGATGTTGCAACTAAAGATATAGGCTGGCGTTTAGAATCTAAGTTGAATACAGAAACACCCGAGGTTGGAAAGTTGGGAATCGAGTCCCTTAATGGCTTGCTAAAATTTTCTGATGGTTCTTCAAAATACATAAAACTAGAATACCGAGATTTTGATGAAAGAAATTTAGAGAATTTAGACCTAGCAGGGACCTCCGAAAGAATTTTAACAAATGATGCAGATGATAGGTACTTTAAGACAAACATCGGTTTTTTAGTGAGTATTGGCTTTGCTTTTTTTGGAGGGTTGATTTTAAATCTTATGCCATGTGTTTTTCCAGTTATTGGAATTAAGGTTTTGAGCTTAATTAAAACGAGCAATAATGGATTCCAGAGCAATATCAATACCCTTGGGTTTTCACTTGGTGTTCTTTCATTTATGTTACTTTTTGCAGTTACGTTTATATTGCTGAGAAATTCAGGGACCAGCATTGGTTGGGGTTTTCAGTTGCAAAATTCATCATTTGTTCTTTGTTTAGTCTTCCTTTTTTTTCTCATGGCATTAAATTTGTTTGGATTTTTTGAGTTTGCAACAAGTTCGCTCTCCCTTGCTTCCTATGATCGCTATTCAGGGTTTTTGGGTAATTTTTTCAGTGGGGCATTAACCGTTGTTGTGGCGACTCCCTGTACCGCTCCCTTTATGGGTAGTGCTCTAGGTTATGCTGTTAGCACATCAAATACTGAATTAATACTTGTGTTTTTTGCTTTGGGCATAGGAATTTCTTTTCCCTACGTCGTTTTGGCCAGTAATCCGCGGTTAATAGGGTTTTTACCGAAACCTGGAAAATGGATGGAGTTGCTTCGAGAGTTTCTCGGTTTCCCGATGTTAATCTCTGCGGGTTGGCTTTTACTAATATATATTGAGTTAGAAGGGAATGAATCAATACTCCAAATATTTGTTATCTTGATTCTTGCCGCCATATTTTTCTGGCATAAGAAACATTTTCCGAAACAATACAAAACAAGTTCTAACATAATATATCAAATCAATGTTGTACGTTTGGTTCTGATAATTGCAATTGTGATAACTGCGCATAGTGTATTTAATGCACATTCGAAAAAAAGTTTTGACACTCTGTCAGATAGGAACGAAAAGGATGAAGTTATTAGTATCACGAAGGAAAAAATTGAATGGAAGAATTGGGAGATTGGTCTGCCTGAACTGTTTTTGCAAAAAGGCGACACAGTTTTGTTAGATTTTACAGCGACTTGGTGTATTACTTGTCAAGTTAATAAAGTAAGAGTTCTTGAAGACGAACAGCTTGTAGATTTATTTGCTGAGAAAAATATCATACTTATTCGGGCTGATTGGACAAAGCAAAATAAGGAAATTGAGAATGAAATAAAAAAATATGGGAGAGTCGGCGTTCCATTAAATATTCTACTTCGACCAGGCCAAGCCCCTTTTATTTTTTCTGAGTGGTTAGATAAGGAAGAGATTGTCGAACTTTTAATTGACTAACGACCAACAATGAAATTACGAACTCATGAGGACACTTAGCTTCACGTCTGTTACAATAGATATTTTGAGGGTCAAGATGAATCGTTTAGTCAAAATAGGGATTGCTTCGCTTTTTTCTCTTTTACTAGTATCTTGCAGTAATGAGCAAAAGTCTGAAGATAGTTTTAAAATTACTGCCATTCCGGATGAGGCTCCTACGGAATTACTTCGTAAAGCTGAGCCCTTGATTGACCACTTAGAAAAGGAAACTGGACTAACAATCGAATTTATCCCAGTTACAGATTACGCGGCTGCTGTAGAGGCCCTTGTCAATCGTAAAGTAGATATGGCCTGGTATGGAGGATTTACTTTTGTGCAGGCTAAGATCAGGTCCGGCAACAATGTAATGCCGATCATTCAACGGGTCGAAGATGAAAAATTTCAATCAGTATTCATTACGACGGATCCAAAGATTAAGACATTGGCTGATTTGAACGGAGTAACCTTCTCTTTCGGTTCACAGAGCTCAACTAGTGGTCACTTGATGCCTAGAACATTTTTAGCTAAAGCTGGAATAAATCCTGAAGAAGATTTTAAGCGCACGGCTTATAGCGGTGCTCACGATGCGACAGTTGCATCAGTAGGTTCCGGGAAGGTGCAAGCGGGTGCTCTCAACATCAAAGTATGGGAGAAGTTATCCAAAGAAAACAAAGTACCAGAGGGTACGAGAGTCTTTTATACAACGCCGTTTTATTACGACTATAATTGGACAGTTCATAAGGAAGTTTCAGAAACTGTCAGACAGAATATTACCAAAGCATTCCTGAAACTATCTAACGATACAGAAGCTGGTAAACGCATACTGGAATTGCAAAGGGCATCCGGTTTTATTGCAACCAATGCAGAAAATTATGGAGATATTGAAAAGGCTGCACGAAACGCAGGACTTTTAAAGTAACAGTTTCTCTTGGGTTCCGTATTATTAAAAAATTATTGTCAAAGAGTCGTAACTCCAAAAGGAAATACTAAAACCATCTTGAATGGTATTGATTTAGGGTTTTCTCAAGGAGAGCAGGTTGCAATCGTTGGTTCCTCGGGGGCTGGAAAAACGTCCCTCCTTAAGGCATTGATATTTGCCTCAGAACCATCTTCAGGACAAGTTTTTTTTAATGAGCTAAATCCCTGGTTATCTTCAAGTGTAGTTCGTCACAAACTTAGGAGATTGGTGAGTTTTGTCCCGCAAGAACCTTCGTTTCCATTGCGTCAGAGTGTGTACAACGCGGTTTTGGCAGGTTGTTTGCCTACGACGAATCTTTTAACTTCTTTGGTCTCTTTAATTTATCCAAAGAATGTTCATGCTGTAACAGAAGTCTTACATGAGTTTCAACTAAGTGACAAAATTGCAAATAGGGTAGACCAACTATCCGGAGGTGAGAGACAGAGGGTGTCATTAGCAAGGGCGTTAATATCTGATGCCTCTTTTTGGACAATCGATGAACCACTGTCTGGCTTAGATCCAAAGCTTGCAGATACTGTTATTAAAACACTACGTGATCATGCAAAACAAAAGAAGATTACGTTTGTCTGCACTTTGCATCAGGTCGAATTTGCTCTGAGATACTTTCCAAGGATAGTCGGAATCAAGGAAGGGAATCTGGCATTCGACCTTCCTGTAGAAAAAGTTACATCTTCTCTATTAGAGGACACTTATGAAAGACATGTAAAGTGTTAGCTTCTGAATACAAGGATACAATTGCTCGAAGAAATTTTACCTTCGTTGTGATTTTCATAGTTCTATTTTTCCCTTTAATTAAAACTGTTGAATTTTACCCTTGGGTTTTATTTGGCGAGAAAAATTTAAAGATTACCATTGATTTCTTGTCAACTTTTTACCCGCCAAATTTAACTGATACTTTTTTGTTAGAAGTGTTTGAAAGTTCTCTTCAGACAGTAGCAATTGCTACAGTCGGTTTATTTTTCGCTCTTTTTATTGGGATACCATCTGCATTATTAATTACAACTGCATTATCTGTTTCCGAATTTGAAAATAGAAAGCCTGTTCTTCCGTATTTATTGCGATATTTAATTAGGGCTTTGTTGATTTTGTTACGTAGTATTCCTGAAATTGTTTGGGCATTAATTTTCGTTAGGGTTGTAGGACTTGGACCTACAGCAGGAATACTAGCTATTGCCCTTACCTATGGGGGAATGCTTGGAAAAGTTTATGCAGAAATATTAGAAAGTGGAGATAATCTTCCAGGAAAATACGCTATGCAAATAGGCTGCAGCAGACTACAAGTACTTATGTACTTCCTTATTCCTCAAAATTTATTAGAACTTTTATCGTATACAGTTTATAGATGGGAATGTGCTCTTCGATCAACCGTAATCATGGGTTTTGTCGGAGCCGGAGGACTAGGTTTTCAGTTAGAAAGCTCCTTAAAAATGTTTGCTGGTGATGAGGTTCTTACGATTTTATTTGCCTTTATTGTGTTAGTTTGGTTATCTGATTACTTCAGTAAAAGCATTAGAAAGAGTTTAACGTGAACAAACTTGTAACAGTGTCAATAGTTTTTCTCCTTTTAATTTTCAGTTTTACGCAAGTAGATTTAAGATTAGGTGAGCTCGTTGCATTTGATAACCTAGAAAATATTTTTAAGTTTTTAGCGGAATTTTTCCCGCCACATACAGAAAGAGATTTTTTAAAAGCTATTTTAATCGCCCTTTGGGAAACATTGGCAATTTCCATCATGGGCACTTTCTTATCGGCGATTTTCGGATTAATTTTAGCTTACTTCAGCAGTGAATACACTGATACGCTTGTGGGAAAGATTTCCTCGGATTTTTGTAAGTTTCTTCTGAATGTACTTCGTTCCATACCGGAATTAGTTTGGGCTGCATTGTTAATAATAAGTGCTGGATTGGGTCCATTTGCCGGTTGCTTAGCAATTATTTTTCACACTACCGGTGTTTTAGGGCGACTATTTTCTGATGCTCTGGAAAATGTTCCGCCCGAAGCGCCCAGAGTGCTCAGGATTAATGGTGTAAGTAATTTCAATATTTTCTTACACAATAAAATGTCTCAATTAACTGTTCAGTTCTTAAGCTATATTCTCTATCGTTGGGAAAATAATATCAGGGTTGCATCTGTTTTAGGTTTAGTTGGAGCAGGTGGTTTAGGTCAATTATTAAGTTTCCATCTAGGACTCTTTTTAATGGATAAGGCTTGTACAGTAATTTTAGCGATGCTTTTGTTGATACTGTTCGTTGACGGACTTAGTTACTCAATTAGACGGAGGATTTATTAAATGACAGAAGATGACAAAAAAGCCCTAGAAGGATTGTTCGTAAATTCACAAGCGTTTTTGCCTCCGCGTTTTTTTTATAATAGTCTCGGAGGTCTTCTTTTCGAAGCTATAACAAGGCTGGAAGAATATACCCCCACAAAGGATGAGCTCTCAATTTTTCAGAATAGAATCCGAGAAATAAAAAAGATTCTCCCTTCTGATATTTGTTTGATTGATTTGGGAGCTGGGAATTGTTCAAAGGCAGAAAAGGTACTGCCTGAGGTGTGTCCAGAGGTATTTTTGGCGGTTGATTTGCCATCTAAATTTTTCAAGAACTCCGTAACAAGACTAAAGAACTCGTTAAGAAATCAAAAGATCTACGCGCTTGAAAAAGATTTTACATCCGGACTTTTCTTGAGTGAGATGGCTCGAATAGTTGGGGATACAATTTACAACCTTGACAAAGTACTTTTTTTCCCTGGATCAACTATTGGAAATTACTCCCCAGCGGATGCAAAGAACTTTCTAATGAGTATTGATCATGACTCTATTATTATCGGTGTTGACTTGATAAAGCCAGAACAAGAAATGATTAGTGCCTATGATGATTCACTTGGTGTTACAGCTGCATTCAACAAGAACGCATTATTGAATGCAAATGCGCTATTAGGTACAGATTTTGAAGTTGGAAATTGGAGTCACAAAGCAATTTATAATTCTTCTAAGTCTCGTATTGAGATGCACTTGGTAGCAAAAAGCACGCAACCCGTGAATTCTCCTTTCGGGAAGCGAGTATTTTCCAAAGGGGAATCAATCCATACTGAAAATTCACACAAATATTCACAGGAATCTTTTAAAAATTTATTGCTGGGTTCTGGTTACGTTGATATCTATGACTTTTTACATCCTAGCAATAGGTACGGTATTTTCGTTGCTAAACGAAACAGGCAGTCCTGAAACCTGAGAAAATATCTGTTCTGGTCGGCTTATAAAAATTCCGAAAATGTAGGTTACGGAAATCTTCGCAAGTTGCAAAACTTGCTCCTTTTACAGTTTTATGTTGTCCGTCAAACCATGGTTTCGAATAGTCCCTATACGGGTGTGTAACAAAGTCTGGAAACTCAGAAAACGTATTCGATGTCCACTCCCAAACATCTCCCCAATGAAAGTTTGTACTTTGTGACGCAAGAAGCCATTCCAACTCGGTTGGAAGACGCATGCCTCTCCAGTTAGCGTATGCTTCAGCCTCAAAGAAAGAAACATGTAAGGCTGGTAGATTTAAATGTAAATTCTCATTTTTTCCAAACCATTTAATTTTTACGAATTCAGAGTCGATATCTGTAATTTTTTTAAATTCTTTTTTTATATTCTTATAAAAAGATTTATTATAAAAGCTTGTAGAGAGCCATATTTTTCCCTCCTTGGACCAAAAGCTAGCATTCAAAAAATCGTCGGAAAGTAGGAATTCTAAAAAACTTTTTAAGCTTACACAAGATGATTGAATTTTAAACGGCTTGACAGTAGTTTCTCCATTGAAAATTTCATTGTCAAAGTGAAATGCATAATTTTCATGATATGGAGAAATAGTTTGTTCATTGAAAGATAAAAAAGGGCTTTCAGAACTACAATCAAGATTTAAATATTTACTTTTTAATTCTGGAATTTCAAAATTAAGTATTTGAGCTGTCATTTTAAATGCTTCGAGATGCATCATTTCGTGCGCAAGGCTTAATTTGTAAAAATAGAAAGTTTCATTACCTTGAGGCAAATTTGTCTCGAATTTTTCTATTACGGCATCCCTTATTTTTTGCAAGTAATCTAGCGTCTCGTAGAATGTGGGAAGGCTGCAATCCCACCTCGCGTCATGCTCTATTTTGCTAGAATCGAAAATAGAATCTGCATCCTCAAAATGAGTTCTACTACTACAAAAATTGTCCCAATCAACAGAAAGATCATACCTTTTGTCAAAAGAACATCGTGTATTTCTGACGATCCAGCGTTCATAAAACCAACCTACATGACAAAATTCCCAGACTGGTAAATTAGCTTCCATTAGGTTGGGAATTCTCAATTCTGAGCCCAAGTTATCACTAAATATTTTTAGTATTTTTACTGTCTCTCGCCTGGTTTTTTGAAAACACTCAATAAATTCGGATGGTTCTAAATCCCTAAAGTTTTTGTTTGATATACTCATAGTCTATGAAAATAAAAAACGAGCCAAAATTAACGTCTCTTGCCCATGGGGGAGGTTGTGGTTGCAAAGTATCACCTGGAATTTTATCAGATATTCTCGGAAAAGTTAGGGGTGCTGCATCGCCCGAAGAGTTATTAGTTGGCCTAGGAACATCCGATGATGCAGCTGTGTATCAGATTAATCAGTCACAGGCTATTGTCTCTACTACTGATTTTTTTATGCCTATTGTTGACGACCCAGTTCACTTTGGGGCTATTGCTGCTACAAATGCACTGTCTGATGTTTTTGCTATGGGAGGAAAACCACTATTTGCCTTAGCGATTGTAGGGATGCCTGTAAATACATTGTCATCTAATACGATCTCCAAAATTCTTAAAGGAGGAAGTGACATTTGTGAGGAAGCAGGAATAGTTGTTGCAGGTGGTCATACAATTGACAGCATGGAGCCAATTTACGGTCTTGTTGTTACTGGTTTAGTTGATATAAAAAATTTGCGAAAAAATTCTACTGCCTGCGTCGGAGATAGATTAATTTTAGGAAAAAAAATCGGGGTAGGGGTTTACTCAGCAGCAATTAAGGAGGGTTCGCTTAGCAAGCAATACTATGATTCTTTTATTAAAAGTACAACTCAACTGAATAAAATTGGGATGCAATTAGGCGAGCTTGACTCTGTAACAGCAATGACTGATGTTACTGGATTTGGCCTGTTAGGTCATTTAAATGAGATGAATATAGGTTCCAACACATCGTCGATTATTTATCAAAAAAAAATCTTAAGGCATGATGGTGTAGAAGAGCTGATAAATCAGGGTTATAAGACGGGAGCCTCTCAAAGAAATCTGGATGCAATCAAAGACGATATTCAGTTTAGCAAAACTATTTCAGATATGGATAAAGTTGTACTAGCAGACCCTCAGACGAGTGGAGGGCTTTTAGTAGCTGTGAAAAACTACGACGCTGAGTCTGTGTTAAATCTTTTTGTTAAAGAAGGCTATGATGCTTCGATCATTGGTGATGTCGTAAAAAAGACCGAGTACAATATTTTTACTCATAGTTAGCTACTTTGATTAAAATTTACTCACCCACTAGAGATAACGTCGTTACAGGGAATTACGTTACGGCGAAAAGATATGCTTACCACTTGCAAAATCTTGGGTATAGGGTTTCCACTTGTAACGGCTTTGAAGAAAAAGTTAATGCTGAGGGAGTTAGGTGTGCTTTTGTGCTTCACGCTGAAAAAGGATTTCATGTAGTAAAAGAGTTAGCCGCGAAGAATATTCCTGTTATTTTGGTCCTTACAGGAACTGATCTATATAGAGATATTATTTCAACGAAAAACTCCAAAAAAGAACATTGCCTGAGATCTATTGAATTAGCATCAGCAATCGTAGTTTTACATAAAAATGCTGTGTCGGATTTATTGAAGGTCGTTTCTCTCCCAAGAAACCGGATTTTCGTAGTTTTACAGTCGGTTATAGATTTTAAAAAGAGGAGTTTTTTTTTCAAAAAAAAGAACCAGTATAAAATTTTATTATTGAGTAATTTACGAAAAGAAAAAGGAATCATAGTTGCAATTTCTGGATTCCTAGAATTTCAGAAAAATATTGGTGCGAGGACCAAATTTACTCTCGATCATATTGGAGGCATTTTGGACCAGGCCTATTTTAAAAAAATAACAAATCTTTTTGAAGGTGTTAAAAGTATTTCTTTCTTAGGTCCCATTGAAAAAGAGAAATTGCAAACGGTTTTAGCTAATTATGATTTGTTACTACACTCATCTTTTATTGAAGGAGGATCTCTTGTGATTCAAGAGGCTCAAAATGCGGGACTTCCAATCATTGCAAGTGATATTTCATGTCACACTGCGTTATTAGGGTCTGCATATGTGGGTTTACATAGTGTTGGTTCAGCTATAGACGTTTCAGAAAAGTTACATGCCTTTTTTTTTGATGAATTATGTCGGAAGCAGATGGAAAAGCAACTCGCGAGTTGTCCAGTAGCTGAATCTACATTAGGGAAGGAACAGGAGGAGCTTCGTAAGGTTTTATCTTATATTCAGGTCTAATTATTTTTTTTCACGGACATCTACGTCTATTGTTGTCTTATTTTTTCCCGAAAAACCCTCGTTTTGAGTTGAAAATCGTTGCGAATCTGAGGAAAAGTCCGTTGAATTTTTCACAGAAACAAAGGTTTTATGTCTTCCAAGAGCGACGTATATGAGTGTCGATATTATTGATACCAACAATGCTGCGAATATGGCCTGGAAAAATGATGTTATCCCGAAGTTTGGGATAACTTCCGCTAATCCCAGCAAGACGGCCCCATTTATTATAGGGATAATTAAGCCTAAAGAAACAACTGCTAGTGGAAGCGTCAGTAATAGAATAATTGGTTTTACAAATATATTTATTAACGTGAGCAATACTGTTGTAATCAATAGAGCCTCAGTAGTGTTAAAAGAGAATCCGTCAAAAAGAGCGCTAGTAATCCAAAGGGAAATACCCGTAGCGATAAGATTCGTAAAATTTGCAATAACTTTCGAAGGCATTATAAATATTCGACTCGCAGATAATTCATATCAACTGCCTGACACCTAAATTATAGTCGGAAAATAGAGAGTAGCCCATTTTCCCCTCTCAAAATGGTGAATTTAAAATTTTTGCTGTAATAATTTGTGCAATGCAATATAATAGGGTAATCCCTATAAGCAAAGGTATTTTATGAATCTTAAAGAATCTGTCGTATTAATTACAGGAGCAGGAAGCGGAATTGGAGCAAGCCTTGCCGACCATTTCGGGCAAAAAGGGGCCATGCTTTTTTTAGCAGATCGTGACCCGGAAGCCGTCCTCAAAACTGCTGAGATTTTACAAGAAAAAGAAATAACCGACTTTGAAACTTTTTGCGGCGATGTTGCTGACGAAAAAGAGTCTCTGGAAATGGTTAAGGCAGCACTTCGTAAGTTTAGCAAGATTAACATCGCAATACCTTGTGCGGGACTAATTCGGGATGGTTTGGCTATCAGTATGGACAAAGAAACCAAACGAGTTAACAAGAAGTTGTCTTTAGAGGATTGGAACAGTGTGCTTAATGTTAATCTAACAGGATCATTTTTAACCATTCGTGATTGTGCGGAAGCGATGGCAAATGGAGGTTGGCCTTCGCTGATTGTTCCAATTTCATCTGTAAATAAAGCAGGACAATTGGGTCAGCTCAATTACTCATCTTCAAAGGTTGCTATTTCGTTATTTCCAAAAATATTGGTGGGAGAATTTTTGCTAAAAAAAATTAAGAATATTAGAGTTGTAGGGATAGCCCCTGGTTATACAAAGACCCCAATGTTGGAAAATATGAATCAAGCTATATTAGAAAAATTAATAAAGGACGTACACTTAAATCGTCTCATTGAGCCCGGTGAAATCGCAATGTTAATAGAACATATCATAGAAAATGAAGCAATTAATGGCACGACAATTGAAATAACGGGCGGGCTTTGCCATCAAAGTGGTGTGGTTAAATAGAGACCATGCTGGAAAAAATTGAACTTTTACGTAGCAAGACAAATGATTACTCGGTTTTGATTGTTTGGCTACATGGCTTAGGCGCACCTGCAGAGGACTTTAAGTTTTTAGCAGATAACATGTCATTACCTGAAAATTTAGGCGTTAAGTTTATTTTGCCTCAGGCTCCCGCGCAAAGTGTAACTTTAAATGGTGGAATGGTGATGCCCGCATGGTATGACATTGTTGGTCTGGACAGAAATGCACCACAAGATATAGATGGAGCCCTTTGTTCCTTGCAAGAAATTGAAAGTGTAATACAATCAGAAATCGATAATGCTTCGAGCAGTGTTAAAGTTTTTTTGGGTGGGTTTTCTCAAGGAGGCGCTCTTGCCCTATTGATTGCCACTCGTACTAATCATAATCTTTCCGGGGTAATTTGTTGCTCAGGATATCTTTTGCAAGATGCTACATCAGCATCTGCTACCAATCAAATACCAAAACGTAAGCCTCCTGTTTTTATTTGTCATGGTGAAGAAGACGATGTAGTTAAGAAAGAGTGGGGGTTCAAAGCTTACAATGACTTAAAGTATCAAGGTTTTGATGTGGAGTGGCAAAGTTATGCCCATCTTGGACATTCAGTTAGCCCCACGGAACTGAACGACATATCTTATTTTCTAACATCCAAACTTTAGGAAATAGGAGGCTGGGCTAGTAAAAGAAGTAGCGTAATGGCAGCTGGCGCAAGAATTATGATTAAAACTATTGGTTTCATAGGGTCTCCTTTAGATTATTGTAACAAATTAACTACTTTAAAATGACTAATAACATTGATTTTTGCACCAGTTAAGCACTGATTTTGGAAAAAAATAGTTATCTGTACTTAGATGAGTAGGTTTTGGTGAATGGACGAAACAAACATGGCCTCCTGCAGTCGGGTACCATGTTTCGATATTCTGGTTTTTAGAAATTTCTGAATGTGGTAGGGAAGAGAAGGGGACAATTGGATCATTTCTTGAATTTATTAAAAGAGTTTTGACTCTAATTTTTTCTATAACCATTGCAGCTGAGGCTTGCTGCCAATAGTCTTCAACATTTAGAAATCCGTGGACAGGTGCAGTGTACGAATTATCAAATTCGTAAATGGTTTTTGCGTTTTGCACTTTCTCACATGAGAAGTCATCTGGATATTGATTCCATTTGTCTCTTGCTTTTCTTTTCATTGATCGAAGAAAGTAACTTGCATAAACAAGCCGATTAATTTTCCTGTCTATTGCAAGGCCAGATGAACGTAAATTGATAGGAGCGCAAATTGATACAATACAACGAAGTTTTGAAATAAGGAGGGAATTTGAGACATATGTCCCTGCCCAGTGAAGCAAAGCATTGCCACCGAGG
This sequence comes from Betaproteobacteria bacterium, assembly GCA_028139135.1. GTDB lineage: Bacteria > Pseudomonadota > Gammaproteobacteria > Burkholderiales > Burkholderiaceae_A > UBA7377. The sequence continues at coordinate 90,565 of JAOINB010000001.1, read as the reverse complement.
GAAACCCCAAAAACATATAACTCTCTATTTTGTTCTACGCAAATCTTAGAATACTTTTCTAGTATCCAGTTTATCTCTTCGCTATCTCCGGCATGATATGAACGTGGAAGTTCATTTGCTGGACCTGAACAACCCCTGAAATGTGGGATAGATAATGAAAATTTCAATTCTTTGCATGCCTGGTAAAAAGCTAAAGAGTAATAACTTGAAGAAGAACCCTCTAAACCGTGAAAAAGAACAACAATCGGGTTTCGTTCCTTGTAAAAATTCTGGTTAAAGTCGATCTCTATGAAGTCATTATCAGGAGTCTTCCATTTTTCTCGAAAATAAGACGGACGAACTTTTCTTCGTAAGTGTTTTTTACCGACCGTAGCTGGCCAAATTGTTTGCAAATGACCGTTAAATAACCATAAAGGAACTCGAAAATCTTCAACGAAGTTCAATATCCTGCTACCGCTATTTTAATTCAGGGTACTTTTTAATAATCTTCTGCAATAAAGGTTGAAAGCCAAACCAACCAGCCTCCTCGTTTCCGATTATATCAAATGCTTTTCTTGCAGCATCATTGGAAATTCTTATAATATCTTTTCCATTCACGGAATTTGCCATTAATTGTGCCTGACAACTTCTTTCCATAGTAATGAACCACCATGCTGCTGATTCAACAAAACTCCCTACTGTTAGTAAGCCATGGTTTTGAAGAATTAATGCTTTTTTATTGGATAGTAATTTTGCAATCTCGTCACCTTCACTTGTTTCAAGCACTAGCCCTGAGTATTGTTTGAATACATCATGGTGTTCATAAAATGCACAAGAATCTTGCGTAATTGGATCCAGGCATTGTCCAAACGTGGACCATGTTTTTCCATATACAGAGTGTGCATGACATGCAGCATTTATGTTGGGATGAGCCATGTGGATTCTAGAATGGATCGCAAACGCGGCTGCATTTACTGGGTTAGTTCCTTCCACAATCTTTCCATCATGAGTGACTCTGATTAGATCAGTTATTCCAACTTCGCTGAAATGTATACCAAACGGATTAACCCAGAAGCTTTCCTGATCTATAGGGTCTCGTACTGTAATATGACCCGCTACTCCTTCATCAAAACCAAAGGAAGAGAAAAGTTTCAGGCTAACGACCAATCTTTTTTTTCGGTGGGTTTGCTCTTCTAAGGGATCTGAGAATTTTTCGGATGTTGGAATATCTGGGTTATTAATGATATTGCTTTGCGCATCTCTGGAAGCAAAGGGTGAAGATAAGTCATTCATATTTTTTCTCAATTATTTTTTAATCACTTAATGATACAACAAATTAAAGAACTTGAACTAGGGTAAATGTGCTCACCACACAAACTACCAATCCTACAATTATCATCAAAATTTTCGGGGGAATTTTCCTACAAAGTAATGCTGCAAAAGGAGCTGCAAAAAGTCCTCCAACTACTAGTCCAGCGACACTTATCCATGGACTTGCGGTAACAAAAATTGTAAAAAAACCAGCAGTAGAAAGCGTTAAAAAAAATTCTGCAAAGTTAACCGAGCCAATTGTTGAACGAGGGTCTTGTCCTTTTCCAAGTAAGTTTGTAGTAACAATTGGGCCCCATCCTCCACCACCTGCAGAGTCAACAAAACCGCCAAAAAATGCGAGCTTTCCAATATTTGAAGTATTGTTCGACAGCTGCTGACTTTTCTTTTTGAAAGCTTTTTTAACAATAATTAATCCCATCACAAGAAGATATGCGCACATTATGGGCTTAAAAAAATCCATATCGATTTGAGTAACTAAAAGAACGCCGAATAATGCGCCGATTATTCCAGGAATAAGCAGTCTGATAAAAAGATCCTTTGAAACGTTACCAAGGTTCACGTGTGAGATTCCGGATAAACCAGTTGTGAAAACAGCTGCGATATGGACGCTAGCACTAGCAACTGCCGGAGACGATCCCGTTGACAAAAGAAAAGATGTTGCTGAAATACCATATGCCATTCCAAGAGCCCCATCAATAACCTGAGCTAAAAATCCTATGATCAATGCCTTCCAAAATTCTGGAGTCACGAAAATATCTAGTAATATTGAAAAGGAATTTGTACCATTCGAATGAATAAATTTTGAGACCAAAAACACTAAAACAAGTAGCATGCAAAAGCCCGCAATCCAACAGAAGAGGAACAAAAAAGGATGTTTCTCCCCTTGAAATGTACCAGCTTCAAGTTGAGGTAAACCTACTTCTGCGTGCTCTTTTTGTAATGGATCATTACTAAGATCGGGGTCTCGTATTTTCATGGAAAAGTATTTTATCCTTTGATCATTAAAGCGGCAGAAGTTTGATGGGTTATCGGGTCAATCAAAACCAACGCACCCAGTTTATTTATATATGTATAATCATCATTCAAAATCGGTTTAGCCAGTTTCAACGTTGCAGAACCAATTTCATTCATTCTCATCTCGGATGATTTGTAGTTTTCTAGTGTTTCTAAATCTATTTTTGATTCCACTGTTAATTTTGCGAATGTCTCGGTAGTTCCTTGTCGAAGAATATATTTTTTTTTAGGATTAAACGCGTCTCTGTCAAGCCATGCGATATTTACATTCAAACTTGAAGACGCAACTAGGAGACTGTCTCTATTCAATAATACATCACCTCTAGCAAGGTCTACTTCGTCAGATAACCACACCATAATGCAACTGTTTTTTTCTACTTGAGAAACTTCCTTTCCTCCATAAATAATTTTTTTTATTTTTACGAGTTGATCTGTCCCCATTATCTTAAGTTCTTGACCTTGATTAAGGACTCCGTCTTCAATTTTTCCACAGTAAGCCCTTTGTGCTTTTTCTTTTTCACCATCCCAGCGCATCACATACTGAATGGGAAATTTAAAATCGGAGGCTGTATTATGATCGTTAAACTCCAATTCTTCCAGGACACGTATAATCGGTTCACCTCTATACCATGCCGTTTGTTCTGATTTTTTTACGATATTATCGCCTTTGAGAGCTGAAATTGGTATTGATATGAAGTTCACTTTCCAATTTAAGGTCTCTGTAAATTTTTTGAATGAGTTAGTAACTTTTTGAAAAATATTTTGGTCAAAATTAACAAGGTCCATTTTGTTTACCGCAAGAATAACATTCGGTATATCTAATATCGAGGAAACAAGCGCATGCCTTTTCGTCTGCTCTAGAAGGTTTCCATCCAAAGCTTTTGTTACATCAATTAGCAGAATGACACAGTCGGCATTAGATGCTCCAGTGATCATATTTCTTGTATACTGTGTGTGACCTGGACAGTCTGCAATTATGAATTTATTGTTTTTTGTTGAAAAATATCGGTAGGCTACATCTATCGTGATTCCTTGTTCACGTTCAGATTCAAGTCCATCTGTCAAAAAAGAAAAATCAATTTCATTCTCCGATGCTCTACTACTTTTTGCATTGACAAGATTGTGTAATTGATCGGTTAAGACTAATTTTGAGTCGTATAATAGCCTACCTATGAGTGTACTCTTTCCATCATCAACACTTCCAGCAGTTATAAATCGTATTAATCCATGCCTTTTCATTTTTAGAAGTACCCCTCTTTTTTTCTCCGTTCCATAGAGGCTTCATTTGTTTGATCGTCTAATCTTGTAGCACCCCTTTCGCTAAGAGAAGAAGACGCTGTTTCCATAATTATTTCTTCAGGATTTTTGGCAGAACTCAGTACAGGGCAGGTACATGATATATCTCCGACAGTTCTGAACCTCACATTCCTTTTTTTAACGGTTACATCGCTAGGAGGTTGCGTGTATTCAGTTACTGGAACAAGTAGATTATTTTTTGAAAACACTTCCCTTTCGTGGGTAAAGTATATTGACGGAAGTTCTAGTTCTTCTATCATGATGTAATGCCAGACATCCATCTCTGTCCAATTAGATATTGGAAATACTCGGATATGCTCCCCTTTATCAATATGAGTATTAAAAAGATCCCATAGCTCAGGACGTTGATTTTTTGGATCCCACTGACCAAACTCGTCTCTAAAAGAAAAAATCCGTTCCTTTGCTCGTGCTTTTTCTTCGTCTCTTCTAGCTCCACCTATAAGGGCATCGAATTGATATTCCTCGATAGTTTCAAGAAGAGTTACAGATTGTGCTGCATTTCTCGAATCGTCTTTATTTTTCAAAGTTACGGATCCCCTGGCAATCGAGTCCTCAACGTAACCGACGATGAGCTTTTCATTAAGTTCTTTAACTCGTTTATCTCTGAACGCAATAACTTCAGGAAAGTTATGACCTGTATCTATATGTAAAAGTGGAAATGGGAATTTCATGGGCCGGAATGCTTTTTCAGCAAGTCGTAGTAGTACAACTGAATCTTTACCGCCGGAAAAAAGAAGCGCAGATTTTTTTGCCGTTGCTGCAACTTCTCTCAAAATATAGATAGCTTCATTTTCTAATTGCTCTATATAAGAGGAGTCCAAGAAATTATTTTGCATGTAATCCACACTCCTTAGGTTCTAATTCGTTTTCCCACCACCATCTCCCATCCCTCTCTTTCTCGTAAGATTTGATAGGACGTGTACAAGGAGCGCACCCTATACTATTGAAACCTCTGTGATGTAATGGATTAATAGGAATTGCTTCGTTAATAACATATCTGAGCATAAAATCCCTTTTCCAATTTATTAAGGGATGAAATTTTCTAATATTATTAACCTCATCCATTTCTTCTTCTTTTAGATCAGAGCGATTCTCACTTTGCTCCTTTCTCATTCCGGTGATCCACGCATTTTTACCAACAAGCGCTCTTTTTAAACTACTTACTTTTCGAATTTCACAGCACTGTAGTCTTTGTGCTTTGCTTTCATAGAAACCATTAATGCCATTAATAGAAACGTATCTTTCAACCTCTTCTGTGATTGGGTAATATACTTTAATTTTTATCTGGTATGTGTTTTCAGTTTCTCGTATCAAATTCAGGGTTTCAGGAAATAGTCTTCCAGTATCAAGTGTGAAAAACTCAACAGGTAAAGAGTTTTTGCATATTAGATGGGTGATCACCTGATCTTCGATCCCGAGGCTGGTACTAAATACTATTCCTTTTTTCAAAGAAACAGCTTTTCTAAGAATGGCAATTGATTCATTGACGATATTTGTGTTCATGAAAAAGTTACTTGTTTTATTTGTTCAGAAATAGACTTTCTGACTTTCAGCTGCTCTATTAATGCAGAGCCCGTAGTAAATTCTAAGCCTGGGTATTTTTCACTTAAAAGTTTAAGACGTTTTGGAAGATCAACTTTCAAATGATAGCCATTAGCTAAAAGGACAGGAAAAATAAAAATATTTTTTTCTCCCTCAGTATGTAATTTGGTAACAATATCTTCTAAGGAGGGTTTTTCTAACTCAAAAAATGCCAGATTAACTTTTCTCAAGTCACCCTCTTGTAGAGTTTCTTTTGTCAGTTCTATGAAAGGATTTTTCCAGTTGGGATCACTAGAACCGTGTGCAAGCAAAACGACAGCAGTAGGGTTTTTTTTAAGCAACATACGATATCTTCTCTTCTTTAGGATCGTCATCTTTGATGACCACATCTTCTGCCAGCATAGTATTTGTGAAGCTGAAAATATTCCCAATTATTAAGCACACCGGACCATCTGTTTTTAGGTGATACGTCATTAAGCGTGAGAGTTTTGATAGTGTTTTTACTGGTCTTGTGCTCGCATTTTCAATAATTGCAACGGGCATATCTACTGACATCTTGCTATCAATCAATAAAGAGGCGATTTTCTCCAGGTCTTTTCCACCCATATAAATAACAGCAGTATCGCTATTTAGAACGGATCTTAACCAACTAACATTACTTTTATCTGAGAAAGCTGGTGTGACAAAACAAACAGATCTCGATACATTTCTTTTGGTCAAGCTAACATTTAATTCTGCCGCGCAAGCAAGTCCTGCTGTGATACCTGGCACGATCTCAAAAGGTATATCGTATTTATTTAAGGCTACGATTTCTTCTGTTAGCCTTCCAAAAATGCTTGGGTCTCCCCCTTTGAGTCGTACAACTTTATTATTATTTTGGTAGTAATTAACTAATAGTTTTCCAATTAATTTTTGGTCAATTGATACTTTGCCAGCCCTTTTCCCAACAAAAATCCAGTTGGCCGATTTATTAAGTGCTTGAAAACCCTTAAAGTCAATGAGTGCATCGTAAAAGATTACGTCGGCATCCTGGATAAGCTTCATACCTTTAACGGTAATGAGGTCAGGGTTTCCTGGTCCAGCTCCCACGAAAAATATTGGATTTTTTAAAGCGATCATTTTTAAAAAAGTCCTCCTGAGTTGTCTTTACCAGATTGGTAGTGGTTTTTAAACGGGTTAAGGATTGAAGCCAGTTCTTCGCGCTCTTTAACAAAAATCGATTCCTCGGAACTAGATTCAAAATGGGCTATGTCAAACCCACTTCTTTTTAAAAAATAACAAATTTCCTGATTAATTTTTCCAATCGCATGAATTTCAATACCGTCAGCTATTTCTTTTATTTTTGCAGCTAACGAGTAGGCTCTACCGTCAGTCATTTTACTAAAAGAAATTGCAATACTTTTCTCCTCCAAAACTTCTTTGGAGATTTCAGAGGTTCTCACACCAACCTTATCTGGATCTAAAACTTTTATTGGAATTTTTGTCTCTACCAACTCGCCTGTAATTAAATTTATAGTGATTATTTTTGTATCATGCAGGGTCATTTTTCATCCCTCAGGATTTTCTAGCTTTGTTAGCAGCCTCTGCAAATGAAGCATTTCCTAGTCTCGCAACGGTGTTTTGAAAGGTCTCGTTTTTGTCTCTCTTACTAAGGTAGTGTTGAAGGATGTTTTCTACAGCATCGCTAATCTCATCTTCTGCAAATGCTTTGGCAATAATTTTCCCAAGGCTCGCTTTACCTTTTTCTCCTGAGTTGCCACCTAATAACAGCTGATAAAATGCTTTTCCGTCTTTATCAACTCCAAGAATTCCGATATTTCCGATATGATGATGCCCACAACTATTCATACATCCTGATATTCTTAAATCTATATTGCCGAGCGATTCTAATTTGTCGAGAGATTTATATCGACGATTAATATCTTCAGCTACAGTAATTGATCTCGCATTTGCTAGAGAGCAAAAATCTCCTCCAGGACAGCAGACCATATCAGTTAATAAACCACTTACGGGTCGTGCCATACTTAGTTCTCGTAGTTTGAGATATAAGTCAGGTAAGACTGAATTAGATACATACGGCAAAACAAAATTTTGGGCATGTGTTACTCGGACTAGAGATGCACTGAACTCGTCAGCAATCTCGCACAACGATAACATTTCCTCTGCGGTGACGTCTCCAGGGGCTCGACCTTCTCCTTTTACCGGAACCTTAACAATACTCAATCCAGGATATTTATGATTGATTACACATCTATTTTTCCAATTAATAAAATCTACAGTATCAGTTGTTTTTTCGATTACACCTTGATTTATTTTTCCTGAGTCAGAGACTTTTTTTACAATCTCACGTTCTTCTAGAAATTGATTTTTAACTCTATCTAAATCGCTTAAATCTAATTGTTTGGAATTTTGTTTTACGTCTGTGAATTCCTCATCTAACAATTTTTTAAATTCATTGGTTCCAACTGATCTAATAAGAATTTTAATCCTTGCTTTTGTCAGATTATCACGTCTTCCTAACCGATTATATAGTCGCATCAAAGCGTGAGTGTACCGCGTGATATCGGTCCAATGAAGACTGTCATGAATTACAGGACCTAATACCGGTGTTCTTCCTAGTCCACCTCCGGCTCGAACTCTAAATCTCACTTCCGGTTCAGGGGCAATAGCCTCAAATGCTAGGTCATGAACTTGTATTAGTGCTCTATCTTCTACAGCACCTGTAAAAGCAACCTTAAATTTTCTAGGTAGAAAGGAAAGTTCCGGGTGAAAGGTGCTCCATTGCCGAAGAATTTCAGCATAAGGTCTTGGATCAACGATTTCACCTTTACATATCCCAGCTAAAGCGTCACTGGTTATATTCCTTAAACAGTTCCCACTAGACTGGATACCATGCAAGCCAACTTCAGCTAGTTCTTTCAGAGCTTTTGGGACATCATCCACTTTTATCCAGTTTAGTTGCATATTTTGTCTAGTTGTTAAATGACCGTATCCTCTATCGTATTTGGTCGTTATTTGAGCTAAGGATTTTAGCTGACGAGTATTTAACATCCCATACGCTATTGCTATTCTCAGCATAGGCGCATGACGTTGAATATATAAACCATTTTGTAACCTCAAGGGACGGAACTCCTCAGGGGTAGTAACACCCTCTTTATGACGCTTGAGTTGGTTTTCGAATTGAGAAGCTCTTTCTCTAAGCCTGGACAAATCAAAAGTATTAGGTTGGTACATAGTCGAAAAGTCAAGTTGTTCAAAGTAGCCTATACTGTACGTTGTAAAAAAAATTTTTTGAAATACTTTTTTTTTTTAACGTTAGAAAAATAAGTTATAAAGAACACGGAGGTGAATTTTGGCTAAAGCTTACATCTTAGGAAACAATACAATATTAAATAAAGACGGATATGGAGAATACGCGAAGAAGGTTCCAGAAACAGTCAAAGCGCATGGCGGCAAGTTTTTAGCAAGGGGAGGGGATACGGTAATTTTAGATGGGGATCCCACTGGAAATAGAAATGTCATCATAGAATTTCCTAGTATTGATACTGCGAAGGCATGGTATTTTTCACGGGAGTATCAGGAAATAGTTCACGGTAGATTGCAAAATGCGAAAGGGTATCTTTTGATAGTTGAGGGGGTGGAGAACACTAACTAGGATAAAGAATATGGAATTTACAAAAGATCTAATTGTGGTGTGCACTACGGTTGATTCAATTAAGGAGGCTCGAAGTATTTCCAGGATTCTTGTAGAAGAGAATTTAGCCGCTTGTATTCAGATCAATCAGGTTCGTAGTATTTTTGAATGGGAGGATGAGGTTGACGAAAGCCTTGAGTTTAAATTAAGCATCAAAACGGTAGCAGATAATTACGAAAGGATAGAGGAGAAACTTCTGGAAGTGCACCCATATGATTTACCCGAAATAATCAGTGTGCCCATAATGTATGCTTATGGTCCTTATGCTGAATGGGTGGACAACCAATGTGGCGAAAACGAAGAATTTGAGGATGATGAATAAAATTATTTTTGGAGTAGAAAAAATTGATAAGTGTTCGGGAACTGCTTATGCTTTAGGCTACGGGGGAGCTGTTCCTTTCGTCGTTTTTGTGGCAATGCAGTGGCATGGTTATCAACTGATTCAAGGTGAGGTTAGCTTAATATATTTCTATGGCAGCATTATCCTGAGTTTTTTAGGCGCTCCGCACTGGGGCTATATGTTGGCGATAGCACATAAAGCTGAGATCAAAAATTTAGCGGGCCGGCTTGTTATTGGTGTCATTCCGTCCTTGATAGCTTTTTTCTCAATTCTGTTTGATGAACTTGATAGATTATTAATTATTGGATCAAGTTTCATATTTATTTATGTAATTGATAGTATCTTGTTTAGGCAAGAAGATATTCCGAATTGGTTTCTTCCGCTCCGATTTCGCCTAACGGTTATCGTTGCTTCTTGTTTTTTTTGCTCTATTGTTCTACTTATTGTCCGATAGGGATGTTAAATGAGCTTGCACACCGTTTGCAACTCCTTCTGGATAATAACCTCCTTCTAGAAGGGAAACTATTTTCCCGTTCGCATATTTGTTAGCGATATCTAAGACTATTTTTGTGGCGTCATAGAACCCTGAGTCAGAAAAATTGAAACAACCTAGCAAGTCATCTTTTCTTGAATCGAAGCCGGCTGAAATTAGAACGAAATCAGGTTGAAACTTCTCGGCTGCTGGGAGTAACTTTTCAACCAGGCTTTCTCTTAAGTCACTATCCGTTGCTCCACAATTCAGATGGACATTAATATTGTAACCGTACCCTTCACCTTCACCTTTTCTCGCCGGATCTCCGGTACCAGGATACGAATGCCAATCATGCAAAGAAAAAAATAGCACGGTAGGATCGTCATAGAAAAAAAATTCCGTTCCATCGCCGTGGTGATAATCCCAATCGACAATTAAAATTCGCTTGTATTTCAAAACATTTTGGAGATATTTAGCAGCTATCGCAATATTGTTAAAAAAGCAAAACCCCTCTTCGCGCCCATAATTTCTTGCATGATGCCCCGGGGGTCTTGCCGCCACAAAAGCATTCTGTACTTTGTTTTGATGCACATAGTCACAAGCAGCTATGACTCCACCAACTGCCGACCTGGCGATTGTAACTATGTTAGAACTATATCTGCTAGCAATTTTTTCGAGATGGTCCTCAGAGTGAATCATCGTTATTATCTCGTCGCTTATTTCTTTCAAGGGTAAGTAAACAATAGAGTTGTTAAACCCAGGATGGCTTTGAATTTTTTCCCACGCTAATTGTAATCTCTTAGGAGTTTCAGGATGTGCCTGATCATGTATAGGGTCAAGAAAAATGTTATCAAAAATAAGACCAGTCTTATTTTTATTGGCTTTCATGTCGAAACTAATACCTCGCTTTGAAAGAATTAAACTTATAAGACCAAAACAAAATAGGTTTCTCTTACTTTGCTGTACTCTCATAAAATGATATTTCGTTGTCTGGCCTAATTAAATCTCCTGCACAATTTAAATATGCTCCGGTGACATTTCTGGATAATCGCGAAGGAAGATTTAATCTTACCTGTGTTTCATTTGTTTTGTAGATCAACTTTCCCCCAAAATTTGCTATTTCGAACATCAAAAGACCTCCTTGGTCTGATTGTTCTAAATTTTTCTCGACATAGAAGGTTTCTTTCTCACCGGCTGGATTTTGAAAAATAGTTTCCGTGTTAATTGTTCGTGATTTTAGACTTGCTGAGGAAATGCGTTGGCCGGGAACTTCTAGAGTCATTGATGTCAAAACTCTTGCTTCCCGCACAAACTTTTCAACTTTAAATGAGATATTTTCTTTTTCGTCGTAGTAATGTATGCCGCATCGAATTGGCCAATTATTGTCCATTGCTACAATCGGTGTAACATTCCATGAAAGAGCGGCAAATATCGCGGATTGAAAAGAGACCATAATTTTGAACTATTCTAATACAACTGCACTTCCAGGGAGAGTTTCTGCAAAACAGAGGCTCGACTCATTCAACCCTTCAGAGTATAAACGAACCAGAAACTTTATTAAAGGCAACGTAAGCAAGTTGTCTCCATATATTACTCATGGGATTCTATCTCTGGAGGAGGTTTACGGTAGCCTAACGAAGAAATATAATCTAAGACCCGATCACAAATTTGTCAACGAATTAATGTGGCGTCAATTTTTCCATCATGTATGGAAAAAAAAAGGGGAAAACATTTTCAGTTCACTTGGCGAGGAGGCAGTACCTAAGTCTTTTTACAAGTCTGAGTTGCCAGGTGACATTACTCGTGCCAAAACTGGTCTTGCTGTTATAGATAAAAGTATTCAAGGTTTGTATGAAAGTGGGTATATTCACAATCACGCGAGAATGTGGTTGGCTGCTTATATTGTCCACTTTAGAAAAGTTTATTGGAAAGTTGGCGCTGACTGGATGTATTCTCTATTAGTAGATGGAGACCTTGCATCAAATCATTTGTCGTGGCAATGGGTTGCTGGGACAACTCGTTCAAGTATTTATATTTTTAACGCTGAAAATGTTAAAAAGTACGGCCCTGAGGAATTTTGTGTCAAGGGGACCTCTCTAGATAAAAGTTACTCGGAGTTATCAGATTTAGCTTTTAGTCGGAAAACAATTGGAAATGAGTTGATAACAGAAGACAAGCTTATTCCATTTGAACCCCCTCTAGTTAAATCTTATCCTCCCATCGATTTGCCAGATGTTCGAGATGCAAAATTAGATGATTTTTTTCTCATTCATCCATGGAATATCGGGTTTTCTGATGAAATAAACAGCCATAGGAAGAAAATTGGAATCATTTTTGACGAGTTTCACAAGAAATGGCCATGGAGTTCCATTAAGTGGAATTTTGTTTTAAAAAGTATGGAAGAGACGTGTGATGATATTTTTATTTGTAGGGATGCGAGTCAAATAGGAAAATGTTTGTCTACATATAATCAACATTTAGAAGAAATTCCACGGTTTCCGTTTGACAGAGTAAATATGATTTTTGAAAAAAAAATAGGAGTGGAACCAGAGCAATACTGTCATTCTTTCTCAAAGTATTGGAGAAAAATAGAAAAAACAATTAAGTGACATCAAGAAAGTCTTTATATAGTATTGTGCAATTAAAAAATTTTCAGGTCTCAGGAGCATTGCTTTTCGTGACACGCTTATTTTTTCTACATCTATCAGAACAGTATTTCACTTCTTGCCAATTATTTCGCCACGATTTTCGCCACTCCATGGGTTTTTTACAGACAACGCAAATTTTACTCTCTTTAATTTTTCTCACTGTTTATCTAGGAGTTCCAATTGGCTATTGGAAACAAGTTGCCGTTTTTGTTTAAAATTTTTCCTCTTACGGCTTCCGTGGTCTAGGTACACTTTTTTCGCAAGATCAACAAACTTTTTACTTTTCCTCATAGCCCACAGTTTTTCTCGGGCAGCTTGAGAACTTTTTTTCAAATCTACGATTTTGTCAAATTCTGAATATGGCCAACCATTGGGATTCCATTTTTTAGTAAAGTTTTGGTCTGGGTCTTGATCGACAAATTGCTTTTCGGGGTTGTAAATTCTAATGGTATTTATTCCAGTGGTTCCACTTTGCATTTGCATTTGCGGCCAGTGAATACCCGGTTCATAGTCAAGAAAAAGTCTGGCGAGATGTTCTCCCGAGTGTGTCCAGTGTAACCATAAGTTATTACTCGCAAAAGATACTAGCATTGCGCGCATTCTGAAATTAATCCACCCAGTAGTTTTTAGATAGTTCATGCAAGCATCAATTAGTGGAAAGCCTGTCTTACCCTCTTTCCACAAGTTTAGAAAATCTTCTTCCTGAGCATTTAATATATTTTGATTTCTAACATGTTCATAGTTTACGTGCATACATCTAAATTCCAATTGAGGCTCGAATTCAAGTTTTTGGATAAAATGACATCGCCAATGTAGTCTTTTTTCAAAGCTGCGCAAACTTCTGAATTTTGTTGCATTAAATTCTTTTGATTTTAACTCTTCTGATACGGACAAAAGTTCTTTGTATAAAGCTCTTATTGACAACATGCCACTGGTTAAAAATGGAGACAACCTCGAACAGGAATATTCTGCTTTTAGGGGACTGCTCATTTCAGTGCGGTAGTTCAAGGAGCGTTCTTGAAAAAACGAAGTAAGTAGTTGCTGCATTGTCTCATTTAGATTATCTGGCAAACCTTTACTTGCTGAGTCTAGAGCGAGATGGTCTAATCCACAAAACTTCAATAAACTATTCCATTCAAAGTCATCTACCTTTGGAGAAAGAAATTTACTATTTTCCATCTGTGGATTACAAATATTGGAGTTGAATAAAGGTAATTTCAAACACTCTTTACTCATAAACTCCTTCCACTTTCTAGACCACACATCCCGTTGTTTCAAACCTCTTACAACATTATTTTGGCGCTTCTCTTCCCAGAGTATGTGATTTAACTTGCACCATTTCTTAACTTTTTTATCCAACAAATAAGATGAAAAGTTTCCGGTCTCCTGATGACTGTACAAAGTAAATTCCTCAAATTCTCGCTTTAACCTTGTAAGCGTATCGATTAAATTCCCTTTAGCAATATAGATAGGAACTCTGTAACTGGCCAATCGTTTAGCAAGTTCATATAGACCTTTAAGGAGGAATACTTTATGACGCGTGCTCAAATCTGATGTGTTCCAACGTAAATTGTCTAAGGAAAAAAGACCAACAGTAAAACCGTTTGCTGCCGCTGAGCTTAATGCCTCGTTATCATACAGCCTAAGATCTTTCTTGAACCATATTATGCTAATTTTTTTGGGTGCAATGTTCATACAAGCCTGAGTCCATTTGTTGCCTCATATTTTTTAAAAATGTTTTGTGTTTTCTTTCTAAACTCGCCTTGCTGACAAACAAGTTTTTAAGAAAAGAGACTTTGAATTCCGTAGCAATTGTCATGTTAGTGTTATTTTTTTGGGGGATAATTGACCATATACTGCGATAGTGGACAAAATCTCCTTCTATTTGTTCCATAATAATTTTATAACCTGCGTATTTAACTTTTAAAATGACTCTTTGTTTGATGCTCATGTTCATTATTTTTCCCACGAAATGTTGTTCTACAATAATCGAGTCCTGATATTTGTTCAAAATCTTACTATGCTCAAGGTTTGAGTAAAACGTTGTTAAGTTATCGTAGTCCGTAAGTGCGTTAAAAACTGAGCATGGTTTTTTGTTTATTTTTGTTTTGAGCCCTATTTTGTGCATACCATTTTCTGTTGAAAAGGAATAGGTGGCTGTATAAGCATTAGGCGATGTTAAAAAGAATACGCATGTAATTAGCAAAATAGGGTAGGCTAGATTCATATCAAGGAAGAAAATTAATGCATACGTTGTACACTTTTTATGTATTGTTTAACATGTTGGTGGCTTTGTTAGTGCTTTTTTACCTTTCGCACGCAGACAATAGTACATTCGATAATAACAAGTCTATTCTTTATGCTTTCGGCGTTCAACAGATACACTGCATAGCTTTATTTGGATTAATTTCTTTAATTAGATGTTCTTCTTTGCCGAGAATTTGTGTGTATTTGTCTCATTCCGCTTCTATTTTGTTTTGTTTGGGCATGATTCTTTTTTCACTAAACATATACGTAAAAAATATTTTTGAACTAAGCGTCCTTGCGTCGTTGGTCCCCTTTGGGGGAGCTATGTTATTTTTCGGATGGGCTCTTGTATTGTTGCTCCCGTTTTTCTGGTTTTCTGTCAGGATTTTAGGGAGAAAGTTTTAAAAGGTATGACGTTATATAATAAAACAAAGCGGTACAAAGAACCGAGCCTACAACGTGAGAGCTAATTAGGATCGCTGCGAGGATGAATTTTGAATTTTGCAGTAGAACAAAGATTTCTGCAGAGAACGCTGAGAATGTGGTCAAACTACCCAGAAATCCTGTAGTAATGGCTATTTTTGTATTGTCATCTAAATTGTTGTTATCTGAAATGTAAGCTAGAGCGACACCTATAAGGCAAGCCCCTAGAATGTTAGAGACCAAAATTCCCGAGGAAAAAAGTTTGTTCATCGGATTGAAAAGGACGTTTAGATAATGCCTCAACATAGCACCTACTGCTGCTCCAATGGCAATGTAAATGTATAAAACTCCGGGCAAAGTGGTCACAGTCTTGTTAAATGGATTTTCGATATTATCAATAATTTGGTTAAAATGGAACTTTGAGGCAAACGGATAATCTGATAGTAATTGTGGGGATTTATGGCTAGAGAGCGCGGATTTTTCGAAAGATCGTTCATGTTCCGTATGATACGGGACTTTTTTCTGCTCCTTGTTATTGTTGCCGTTTTAGAATTGGGTCTTCGTTACGCCGCTATATTGTACGAATTTAAAAATAATGAACCGGTTAGGGTTCAACAGGTAGCCGATAAGCTGTCAAATGACATACGATCGATTATGTTAAATGCAGGTGGTCCAACAGCTGCAAGGACGATTTACCCGATAATTGATAAAAACTATCATGATCTTGGTTTTTTAGTGGCGGTCGAGCCGTCTCAAATTACCGTCGATTCCATAAAAGTTTCCCAGGGTATGGATGCGTTTGGTTTGCAGCAGGTTTGGCCTATTGGACACCATACCGAGTCCAAAGTTGATATTGCTGCTGAGCAGTATTGTCTTGGTTGCCATATTAAAGCCAAGATTGGGGATGTATTAGGTACGGTAACTGTACGCAGTTATTTTGATAGGAAACTTGATGTTTGGCTAGAGGAAGTGAGGGTTGCTGCGGGAGTATTATCTGTAAACATCTTAATCCACACATTGGTTTTGTTTTTTTTGTTAAAGATTAGAATGCAACCGTTACTAGATCTTAGGTCTACGGTCTCATCTCTTGCGAGAGGGTTAATGGATATTTCACCCAGAACAAAAACGAACTCGGAAGACGAATTCGGTGATTTGGCAACTGATCTTAACCATTTCCTAGATCGTATAGCTTTGGTTGTTAAAGATCTTGACGTTATCTTGAGTGAGGTGTTAGTTGTTGGGGACAGGTTAAAAGTTTTAACGAAGCAGTTGGACAGTCAATGCCGGGAAATGAGGGAAATGCTTTTTCCGATGGAAAATGAGGGTGGTGCAGAGGGTAATGAGCTAGAGTTAGTGGCCGCGAGAGAATCCGGGGTTATGAAAACGTTGAAAACATCTGCCGAAAAAATAAAAGACAAGGGAGGAAGCAGGTCAAAAATGATTGTTGAAGAATACAACGATCTGCTCGAACAATTGCATGGCTCATTCAGTGAACTACACGATAGCGTTAAGAAAATGGCAGAGTCCGAAAGAAGGCGTGGTAAAAATATTGATCGATATGACCTCTTCATGAATGCTTTAAAAGAGATGGCTCTACTTGAGGCGAGTATGCAAAGAGTTGCAAAAAATGGAAGAGAAACCCTAAGAAGAATAGTTCAGGTTACAGAAAATGATTAGTACTTTAGTGGCTTTTTTTTCTATTTTGAATATAGGAACAGAAATTCCAGTGGGTTTTAAAAAAGAGAACTGGATTAGCGTGCAGAAGAATACTCTTTTAATTAAAAACCAAATTATCCCTCGTAATCGCCATAGAAGGGGAGTGGTGGAGCTACAAAACTTTTCAAAAGCAACCAGTGATGGGGTGATGTCCATGGAGTTATTAACCGAATATGATTGTAAGAAAGGCACTTTTAGGTTGATCAATCATCGTGGGTTCTCAAAAATAAATCTTGAGGGTGAACTTGTTTATGATTGGCGTGGATTTGATCCTAGGGCATTTGTGGGTATACCAAAGGCTACTCCGGCAAGGAATGTTTTTGAGCTTGTTTGTGGTTACAAGAGAAAGGCTGTTTATTGATATGAGTGATGAGAGCAAAACGGAAGTGTATTTTGACGGGGCGTGCCCGTTATGTAGGAAGGAGATTTCGTTGTATAAGAAATTAGACAAGGAAGGAGTAATTAGTTGGGTAGACGTTGCTAACTGTGATCCCTCTGTTTCTGGTTTAACGAAAAATGAGCTTTTAAAGAGGTTTCATATAAGAAACAAAGAAGGGTTTATTCTAAGCGGAGCTAGGGCTTTTTTTGATCTTTGGAAGGAGCTTCCCGGGTGGAAGTGGCTGGGTAGATTAGGAAAATATCCACTCATAGTGAATATGGCGGAAATTATGTATATTGGTTTTCTCAGGGTTAGGCCTTTTATGCAGAGATGTGTGAATCTATTTGAAAAAAACAAAACATAAATTATTAAAGGAGCGAGTGTGAAGATAAATGATCTAGCCCCCAATTTTTCGGCCCAATCGACCAAAGGTGATATTGAGTTTCATGAATGGTGCTCCGGCTCGTGGACACTGTTTTTTTCGCACCCTAAGGATTTTACACCCGTATGTGCGACTGAGATTAGCGCTTTGTCAGCTTCTGAAGACGAATTTAAAAAGCGTGACTGTAAACTGATCGGGTTAAGCGTTGACTCGTTAGAAAGCCATTTTGATTGGCTCAGTGAAATGGAAGAAACATATGGTAGTAGCATTGAATTCCCAATCATTGCGGATAAAAACCTGTATGTTTCAAAACTGTATAACATGTTACCAGCTGACACAGTTGTTGAAGGACCTAGATCTGCAGCTGATAATGCCACCGTCAGGACAGTATATATTATCAGTCCTGACCTAAAAATAAAAATGATGATGTCTTACCCTATGACGACTGGTCGAGATGTTGAGGAGCTCTTGCGTGTTATAGATTCAATACAACTAACCAGCGGCCACAAAGTGGCAACACCAGTAAATTGGCGTGCGGGGCAGGATGTCATTATTGCTGCATCGGTAAGCGACGATGAAGCTAAGGAGTTGTTTCCAGAGGGTTGGAAGTCTGTTAATGCGTATACCAGAGTAGTTGGGCAACCAAAGAAAAGCTAATTAATTATGAAGTATAGTTTGGATTATATTTGCTGCAAATAATTGGAAAATTGGGATTTCAATGAATGTAGCTCTCTAGAAATAAAATGGGCATCATGCGCGACCGCCACAAAGTCAAAACCCTGGCTAAGCCTTTGCACGCCACCATCATTTGACAGTGCAATTATCCCGGCTGGTTTATTCTTCTTAATAATTAGCTGTAGCGCTTTTCTGATTTCATCTTCCACTGTTTGGTCCGAAGAATCACCTAATTTACCCATACTGGCGGCAAGATCTGATGGCCCGATAAAAACGCCGTCAATTCCCTCAGTATCAATGATTTCCTCTAGATTTTTTAAACCATCAAGGTTTTCAACCTGAACTAAAATACTTATCTCGTTGGATGCTTGTTTTAAATATTCTTCCCGAAGCCCATAATCACTCGCACGGCATATACTGGAGACTCCTCTCATGCCATCAGGTGGATAGTTGCAGTACTTTACTGCAGCCTGGGCATCAGCGCAATTGCCAATCATCGGAATCATGATACCGTCTACACCAATATCTAAAACGCGTTTAATTTCAACGATATCATTTGATCCAACTCTTACTAAACAAGCTATTTCCGGGTTTCTGGATTTTACCGCGTTTAATTGATCAGCCAAATTCAAGGGGCCGTTTGTTCCATGCTCACAGTCAAACAAAATCCAATCGAAGCCAACGTTTGCAATAATCTCTGCCAAACATGGAGCTCCTAAGGTGGCCCAAATCCCGATTGTTTGTTTTTGTTTAAAAAAATTTTTTTTATATTTTCGTTCGTGATTCATCATTAACAGAAATTGACGTATGTTAGGTGGTGTGTGGGGCTTGAAGACTCATCAGGCTAATGGTAGCATTTTATTTCTTATTTCGCCGAGATCTTTGGTTTGCAAACACCTGCTCTAAAATTTTTTGCTTCTTTCATTGTTTTTTTTGATTTTTATGGCTGTTCTCAAGAAAGGCAACCAAGGGTGTACTTTAAAAATGTTAAGGATGGGGACGTTTTGTCATCGCCAATCAATATTGAGTTTGGTGTTGAAGGGTTTGAGTTAGCGCTTCCGGGATCCCTCGGGGAAAGGTTTGGCCACCATCATTTGCTTGTTAACAGCGATAGTATAATGGAAGGTGTGGTCATCCCAAGCGACTTTAACCATATTCATTTTGTCAATGGCGAAAGAAGGGGAACGATAGAATTGGAGCCAGGTAGTTATTTGTTGACTTTACAATTTGCTGACGGCACACATCGAAGCTTTGGAGAAAAGATGAGCGCATCCGTGGAGATCACGGTAAAGTGATATTTTCTAGATTTTATTTTTGGCATAATAAATTTAATTAATAAGTTTTTTTTGGATAAGGGGGTGGTATCAAATGGCAAAACAATCCGATTCATGGAAGTTCGAGACTCAGGCTATTCATGCTGGGTATGACGTCGATCCTACTACAAAGGCCGTCGCCGTTCCGATTCATCAAACTGTTGCTTTTGCATTTGACAATACCCAGCATGGTGCGGACTTATTCGATCTAAAAGTAGCAGGTAACATATATACCCGAATCATGAACCCTACACAGGATGTTTTAGAGAAAAGGGTGGCCAATCTTGAAGCAGGAATTGCTGGTCTAGCTCTTGCTTCAGGGCAAAGTGCCGTTACTTATGCCATACAGACGATAGCTGAGGCTGGAGACAACATAGTATCCGTTTCTACATTATATGGAGGGACATACAACCTTTTTGCTCATACCTTCCCCCAATTTGGGCTTAACGTAAAGTTTGCCGATTATAGAGAGCCAGAAAAGTTTGCCGATTTAATTGATGATCGGACAAAGGCCATATATTGTGAGAGTATTGGTAATCCTTTAGGTAACGTAACTGACATTGGTCAGCTTGCTAAAATTGCCCATGACCATGGGGTACCTTTGATCGTAGATAACACAGTAGCAACTCCATTTCTTTGTAGACCTTTTGAGCACGGGGCAGATATTGTTGTGCATAGTCTCACAAAATATATGGGTGGACACGGAACAACTCTCGGAGGCGTTATAGTGGACTCAGGCAAGTTTCCCTGGGCAGAACATAAAGACCGGTTTAAACGATTGAATGAACCTGATGTAAGCTACCATGGAGTTGTATATACCGAAGCATTGGGGCCGGCGGCGTACATAGGTAGGGCAAGAGTGGTTCCGTTAAGAAACACTGGCTCGGCAATTAGTCCATTTAATGCATTTCAAATTCTTCAGGGTATAGAAACACTGTCCCTGAGAATGGAGCGGATATGTTCTAATTCAGTTGCAATAGCAGAGTATTTGAAAAATCATCCCAAAGTAGCCTGGGTTAACTATGCTGGGTTAAAGGATCATCCGGACTATGAGCTTTTGGATAAATACATGTCGGGAAAGGCAAGTGGAATACTTAATTTTGGATTAAAGAACGGAAGGTCGGCCGGAACCTCTTTTCAAGATTCGCTGAATCTGTTCACTAGACTAGTTAACATTGGCGATTGCAAATCGCTTGCTTGTCATCCTGCGAGCACTACTCATAGGCAGCTATCCCCGGAGGAGCTAGAGTTGGCAGGTGTTACGGAGGATATGGTACGTCTTTCTGTCGGCATAGAACATATAGACGATTTAATAGATGACTTAAGCCAGGCTTTAGATAAAGCTTAGTTGCACTAAGAATAATTTGAAATTTTTGTTGGTTTGCGTTTCTCATTAAAGCAAATTTTATTTTTCGTCGGATTGTTGGCGTTTACGACCTTTTACTCATAAATGCCCATAAGTATCGACTAAGAGTAGTGTAATAGTTTCGTTGGGAGTGTCAACATTTTGAGAACTGAGTTTACCGTCTCCATATTAATGCAGGACACAATCAAATTCATTTAAATGCAAGATGTAATAGAAAAATTTAAAGCTTTAAGCTCGCGATTCGTGGATAGAATCAAGGTAGATTCTTTAGCGCTTTGGTTTGCTCTGCGACATCCTGAGACCCCTGCTATCGTAACAGCATTGCTGTGGCTTGTTGTCGCCTATGCTCTTAGTCCTATAGATTTGATTCCAGATTTTATCCCAGTAATTGGATTATTAGATGACCTTGTAATTGTGGCGATTGCAATTTTTTTTGCAGTAAGGCTATTACCAGTTCGAGTAATTGATAGGTGTAGAGCTCTTGCTTTGCAATTTGTAGAGCGAAACAAAAAACAACCCACAATATTTATAGGAGCTTTGTTAGTAGTCTCTCTATGGCTACTGATTGCTTATGGCTTTTATTTTTTTGTTTTCTAAGACAGGTTATTTATGAACGAAATTTCAGCTATTTCCCTGTCTATAAGTTCTCAACATACAGAAGCTTCCTCCCTAAGTTCCAATAAGTATAATGCCTTGCTTTATGGTCACCAATGGAGCACCGGTGACATTACGTATAGCATCATAAACAAAACAGAGTCCTTATTCTCGGATGATTATTTAACTGATAACCTTAATGAACTAATTAAGGGCAGTTTAAATTTTAATCCTATTCAGGCAGAGGCAATTTCAACAGCTTTGTTAAAGTGGTCAAACGTTACGAATATTAACTTCAGTGAGATAAAAGAAACCGATAACTCGTTCGGAACCATACGATTTGGTTTGAGCGATAACGTAAATACATTAGTTGGGAACTCCTCCGCCTTTGCTTTTTTTCCTTCTAATCTTGAAACTGGCGGGGACATTTGGTTAAATGCAAAAACGAAAGATATTTTTGGGGGAATCTTCACAGGAAGTTTCTCCGAATCCTCTTTTGAGGAAGCATCATTTTCATATTCCATCTTAGTTCATGAGATCGGCCATGCTTTGGGGTTGAAGCATCCTTTTGAAACATCAGCAAGGAATTTTGACACTCTCGCTGATGACGAAAATGTTATCAGTAATACGATAATGAGTTATACGGTTTCATTGAGTTCTGATGTTGTTGGATTAACTGCATATCCTACTACACCAATGATTGAGGATATTAAGGCGATACAACATTTATATGGAACTAACAATACCTTTAATTTTGAGAATACATCATATTTTTTTGATGATTCTACAACTTATTTTGAAACCATATGGGATAGTGGTGGCACAGATGAAATAGTATACAGTGGTACACAGCCAATAGAATTATCGTTAGGTTCGGCAAGCGGTAGTTTTATTGGGAAAAGAGTAAAGGGTTACTCCGATAACGGAACTCATTTGACGGAAATCAAGAATATTTATATTGCTGATTTTGTTACGATTGAAAATGCATCGGGAGGATCCGGAAATGATTTGATAGAGGGCAATTTTTCATCAAATTTCCTAGTGGGAGGAAAAGGTAATGATAATCTCTACGGGCACGGAGCAAACGATATTTTTGAGGGCGGTGAGGGCAATGATTTTATTTATGGGGGAGAAGGGTTAGATATAGCGCTAAGATCGCTATCTGATTTCGAAGTAAATTATTTGGGAAAACAGAATTTTCAGCTAACAAGTTTTGGGTATGAAGGGACAGATAGTTTATTCAATGTTGAGCGCATTTACGTTGGAAATTTGGAGTCACCCACTCGAATCATTGGCCTGGATATCAATCAGGGCGAATCGTCTGGTTCAGTATTTCGTTTATATAACGCGGCATTCAATCGTGCGCCTGATGGCTTTGAAGTTGGATACCATGTTAACGACATCGAGAATAATGAATTTCAGTTACTCGATATCGCAAGAAACTTTCTTCTATCCCCTGAATTTAGCAAAACATATGGACCAAACCAGTCTGATGAGGATTATGTAAAAACCTTATATGAAAATGTTCTAAACAGAACACCTGAAGATTTTGAGTTAAGGTACTACACGGATCAGTTTGAGAGTTTTTCTACAGAACGTGCTAAAACTCTGCTTAACTTTTCCGAAAGCCCTGAAAACATTACTCTAATTTCCCCCCAAATCGAATTTGGCATTGATTTACTATAATGGGTCTAATGGCAGGCATGGCCGTATGCCTTTAATCGGTAATAGTTATAGGGTAGTGGGGTCAAAAACCCGGCTATGAGCATAAATGGTATTGAAAGAATCGTCAGTTTAACTTCTCCAACAATGAGGAAATCAACGGAATTCATTGCTAGTTCCATTGCCAACATTGATAAAAAGGACATTTTTAGTGCGGTCATCAGAGCAAGCTTGATAGTCATTTGTTTAACAAGAATTAGGGTTTCGAGAAGGATGGATGTCAATACTCCATTGACCATTGCTAAACTCATTATCTGAACCGTGTTGTAAGTATGGTCGGTTATTTGGAAATAGTAAATGGTGCCAAAATCCCCGAGTGAGCAACCTAATAGGCACCATAACGTGTTTTTTGAGCTTCTCTTCCATGTGTCAAGACAAGTCCAAAATTCAAAAATTAAAAAATTGTTCCTAATTTGCTCTGCGCCTTTTTCTAGAGTGTTTTCGCCATTCCCATGGAGCAATATAGTTGTTCATCTTCCATAAACCCAATGCATTTCTTTTCGCTAGAAATTCGGCATGAAGATATTTATTTCGCATCGGTATCGAAGCATATTTTAAATATTTGGTATACACCCATGCATAGCCATTTTCTATCATTAACAAGTTTATATCAGCATTTTGATGGAAAAGAATCGCAACATGTCTACCATAACGATCTTTACTTTTTAAATCGATTGTTACTATCTGGCCTTCTATTTTTTTTAAGAATGCTTTAGCATCGGTTCCAAAAGGCTGATTAAGCTCGGGAGCATCAATGAAGGCAAGCCTAACTTTTATGGAGTTATTAGCTTCTGTTTTTAGATAAATAGTATCTCCATCAACCACTCTTTTTAAATTGCCAATTATTTTCTCATCAGAAGCATAGGTGCAAACGCACAGTGCTAATAATACATTGCTAAGAAAAACCGACCATTTATTCAATGCCAAATCTCTTCAATTTATTTTTAATATCATTAGCTATACCTTTTAATTTTTCTTCCTCTTTGCTTATATCATCAATCAATTTCTGTTTTTTCTTAGAAAAATAATCTTTAAGGCTTTTGGTTAAGCCTAGTGTATATTTTTCCGACTCTTCAGATATTCTCGCAAGAAACCCTGTAACGATTTCTTCAGGAGGAAGCCCGTTTTCTTTGACACCTATATCGACAATCTTGACATCTGGTAATTTATAATTTTTGTTAATGCTGAGTTTCTTAGAACTTAATAAAAGTGTGGGACTTATCATAGAGAAGTTTTCTATAATAAATTTTTTTTCGAATTTAGAGCTTTCCGTTGTTTCTGAGGCTTTCTCCTTGAGCGTGTTTATTTGCTTTGAGAGTTCTGCGATATTGATTTGCATCTTATCATTTAGTTCTATCAAAATATCGGCATTTTTAAAATTTACATTTTCAAAATAGATGGTTTCTTTGAATATTGATTTAGGCCTTATTTTGAAGGACAAATTTTTAAGTTTTAAGAAATCATTTTCAGAAAAATCAGATGGATTTTTTATTCTGATATCCTTGATGTTGAAAATACCGTCTAGCCCAATGGTTACACTTGAAATATAGACGTCCGTTTTTAAGAGTAATTTGCCATTGGATATTAATTGATTTTTTAGAATATCTGGCAAAAAAATCTTTATGAATAATCCCAGAGAAATCGTTAAAATTGTCAGAAATAAAATACATATCGTAAAAGTTTTTTTCATTTTTCAATGATGGTTGTGTTGATTCTCTGTATGTTTTTTTACACTTATTTCGGTTTGTAGTTTTTCTCCATTTGAAAAAGAAAGATTTATCGTAAACTTATTTCTTTCTGTAATCTGAGGCGATACATCAAAGACCATCAAATGGTAATTGTTAGGGTTTTTTTTGCCGAGCGAAACCTTGGAATTTGCAGATATAGTTATTTTCTCTTGCTTTTTCATTTTCATTACGTTGTCCACAATTTGCATACTGTGGATTTCAATATTTTTAGCAAATGGAGAGGATGCTGCGATTAAGTCAATGTCCTCATTTGAGGAATTTTCGATTGTGTCAAGGTAAATGGCAATCGTATTTTGCCCAGGCCTAATTACATTAGTGTGGCCACCAGATATATTAATTACTTCGGTAGCATCGTTAGCGATAACAAATGGGAGGTTGAGGGTGAAAATTGTGGATATTATTAATGTGAGAATCATAATCAAAAAGCCTTTTATTTTTTAAATTTAAATAAAAGTATTATACTTTTATTTTTTGTGACAAATTAATAATCAGATTTTTTTATTTAAAGAAATTATTACGAAAGCTTCGTGTAGATGGAAATCTTATCTATTTCAGAACTAAATACAGCACAGATTGTAGAAATGTTTGTCGGAGGATCCTTGCTAATATTTTCCGCATATATATCATTTCCGTTGACTAACTGGTTAGTTCAAAAGAGTTTCAACAATTGGTATAAGTATGCTGAATCCGAATGGACTAAAGCGTTTTTTCATACAAATTTAACTAGAAAGGTGGCGTTGATTGCTCCGTCTCTGATTATTCAAATAGCGGTTGGATTGGTTCCGCACGTAAGTAAAGATGTCACGTCAATTATTAAAAATATTGCTGTTTCAGTTACTATTTTCTACCTTTTGCGAGTTTTACTTGCGCTACTAGATATTTTTGAGAACTTGCAGGTTCAGAACGCGTTAAAAGAAAAACGTCCCAAGGCTATTAAAAGTTATGTACAGCTATCTAAAATTTTATTGATAATACTTGGCACAATAGTAATTATTTCTACTTTAATCGACCGGTCACCTTTAATCTTTTTGTCGGGCATTGGTGCCATGTCCGCAGTTTTATTAATAGTTTTCAAAGATACGTTAACTTCTTTTGTTGCTGGTATTCAGTTGACTGCGACAGATATGTTAAGGGTTGGCGATTGGATAGAAATGCCGCAAGTTGGAGCAGATGGAGAAGTGACTGAAATAGCTTTACATACTGTCAGAGTTCAAAATTGGGATAAAACAATTACTGCCGTGCCAACTTGGAGATTAATGTCTGAAAGTTTTAAAAATTGGCGAGGAATGGCTGAGTCTGGAGGTAGACGAATCAAGAAAGTTTTGGTGATTGATAGTAGTTCAGTAAGATTTTTATCTGAGGATGATTTGAAGAGACTTAAGCGTGCAGAGCGCATAAAATTGTATCTTGAATCTAGAGAAGAGAGTATTAAGCTTTATCACGATGAAGTGGAAACTCGCATTGGCAGTCTATCCCATGATAGGTTGAACAGACGATCTCTTACTAACCTTGGTACTTTTAGGGCATATGTCGATCTGTATTTGCATGAGCATCCTTTGGTTCACGATGATATGACCAGGATTGTAAGGGTGATGGAATCTTCGGCGGAAGGGATTCCATTAGAAGTCTATTGTTTTACCACAACGACTAAGTGGAAAGACTATGAAAATATTCAAAGCGATATTTTTGAACATTTTTTTGCAATCTTACCAGAATTCGGACTCAGGCTTTACCAGAAACCAGGCAGTGGAGATTTCAGAACATTATTAAAATAAAAGTAATTTCTTGACTCATTTAAGAATTGAATATTTTTTTAATTGGTTCCAGTACGTTATTATCTTCAATTGTAGTTAGGTCCCCCGGATCTCTTCCTTCGCAGATTGCCTGTAAAGCTCTCCTTAGTAATTTTCCTGATCGAGTTTTTGGTAAGTTGGGTACGAAGTACATTTGACTTGGCTTTGCGAAACGCCCTAATTCCTCCGTTATCAAAGCTTCCAGTTCTTCTCTTAGGGTATTATCATCATTTTCACTTAGGTCTACGTTCTCTTTCTTTACTATAAATGCGAAAGGAACCTGACCTTTTATTTTATCCTGAACGCCGATAACAGCTGTTTCAGCTACCAATTCATGCAATTGAAGCGCTTCTTCTATTTCTCTAGTTCCAATTCTATGGCCAGCAACATTTATCACGTCATCTGTTCTGCCCAGCATGAAGTAATAGCCTTCATTATCTATTTCAGCAAAATCAAAAGTCATATAAAAATACGAGTTATTACTTTTGAAAAAATAAGTATTTATAAATCTATTGTTATCTCGCCAGATGGTTTGCAATGAACCAGGTGGGAGTGGTGCTTTTAAGCACAACATACCTTTTCTTTCATTTTCGTTTATCAGCTTGTCATCGCTAGCTAAGGCAAGATCATAACCAAAAACTGGGAAGCTTGGACTGCCTGGTTTAATCTTCGTTCTCTGAATTTCAAGTTGAGCTGATAATATCGGCCATCCCGTTTCAGTTTGCCAGTAATTATCTATAACTGTTACGGATGGGAGCTTCTCGTTTACCCAGGAACTGGTTCCTGTGTCTAAGGGTTCACCAGCAAGAAAGAGCGATCGGAGAGACTCGATATTTAGTTGTTTTTCATTATGCGATTTTTCTTTTTTTAAAATTCTAATAGCGGTTGGAGAGGTAAACATAACTGAGACGGAATATTTTCCAACTATATCCCACCAAATATTTGGGTGAGGTTTGGTTGGTAGACCCTCATACAGTACACTAGTACAACCATTTATCAGAGGACCGTAGACTAAATATGAATGTCCAACAACCCATCCAATATCAGATGCACAAAAAAATACTTCCCCAGGTCTGCATCCATAAATTAGACGCATCGAGGCTGCTAGGGCAACTGCATATCCACCAGTATCTCTTTGGATACCTTTAGGTGAACCCGTTGTACCGGAGGTATACAGTATGTAGCTGGGTTCTGTAGATTTCATTTCGACGCATGCTATAGCATTAACGTCTAAATCTTCTGGCACTGTATTCCTCTCGATGACAATATCGCTTTCCATACTGTCAAATTGCGTTAACTTTCTATCTACTACCAATGTCCGCACTCTTTTTTTTTCAATTTGCAGTTGTGCCTGATCAGAGATTTCCTTGTAATTGATAACTCGTCCATTTCTAAGTCCCGCATCGCAAGTAACAATCAATGTTGGATTTGCATCTTTGATTCTAAGGGCGAGTGCATTTGCCGAAAAGCCACCAAAAACGACAGAATGTATTGCTCCAATCCTTACGCACGCAAGCATTACAAAAATCGCCTCTGGAATCATAGGCATATAAATGATTACTCTGTCGCCTCTTTGAACTTTTTGTTGTATTAAAATTTTTGCGAATATCTGGATGCGATGATATAGCTGATTGTATGAATAAGTTTCCTCTTCATTGGTCTCGCTCGATTTGAAAATGATAGCTTTTTGTTTCCCCCTTTTGACAAGATGCCTGTCGACGGCATTCAGACAGAGGTTAGTTTTTCCATCAGAGAACCAATCGCAGTACGGTGGTTTTGTGTAATCACAAATGTGTTTAGGATTTCTAAACCAATTAATTAATCCTGCTTGCTTTTTCCAAAATTCGTTTGGTCGAGCAATAGATAGTTTGTGATAATTGTTTAAAATTTCGTAAGGTGACTGAATCAAATTAAATATTGGGACCAGAATCCCGTTTCCATAATGTCTCAAATAAAAAGTCAGAATCGTGTTTTTGAAAGTTGTCGATATTACTGAAGAAATCAACTAACAAATCAATTTCCTTTTCGGTGTATAAGGATTGCATATTGGTTCTAAATTTCTTAATTAAAATAGGGATTCCTTCGTTCCGTCTATTTTTGTGACCCAGAGGATATTCTACTATTACTTCTGGTAATTTTACACCTCCAGCTAATTCAATCTGAACTCCATTTGCAATTGAGCGCTTGCTCGGAAGCAAGTAATCTTGAGAAAACTGTTTGTCTTCAATACAAACTATTTTGTTTCTTAGTTCATCTATTCGGGGGTCCTCAGCAACGGAGTCTTCATAATGTTTAGCCTCCAGATTGCCATAAAGTAATCCAATTGCAACCATGTATTGTATACAATGGTCTCTGTCGGCAGGGTTATTCAAAGGTCCTTTTTTATCGATTATTCGAATAGCGGATTCATGAGTACGAATTGTTACCTTCTTTATTTTTTTGATATCTTCTTTCAGTTTATTGTGAAGGATGATCGCAGCTTCGATAGCAGTTTGGGCGTGAAATTCTGCAGGATATGATATTTTGAATAATATATTATCGATTACGTATGATGAAAAAGAATGATTAAGAATGAATTCTTTTCCCTTAAATAGGGCATCAAAGAATCCCCATTTTGGAGCGCTGAGTGCCGTGGGATATCCCATCTCACCTTTTGAAGATAATAAATTTAAAAATACAGAGCGGGCCGAGGCATCGCCAGCTGCCCATGACTTTCGCGAACCTGTATTTGGAAAGTGTCTATATGTTCTAAGTGGGTTCCCATCCAGAAAAACATGAGAAATCGAATTTAGTTTTTGTTGCATTGGAAGGTCTAGAATATTTGCACCTACAGCGGTTGAAGCTAATTTTACGAGAATTACATGATCTAAACCGACAGCGTTAAACGAATTCTCTAATGCGATCACTCCTTGAATTTCATGTGCCTTAATAAGGTTATCTAAGATTGAAATAGCACGAATTTTTCTTTCTCGCTGCGAAATCCAGTCTGTTAAGGCTAATATCGCACCTAAGTTATCCGACGGATGTCCCCATTCTTTAGCTAACCAAGTGTCGTTAAAGTCCAGCCAGCGGATCATTGTAGCTATATTAAATGCACCTTCTACCGGATTTAATGAAAAGGCCGTTCCTGGTACTCTAACTCCATTTTTACAACCATTATCATAAAAAGGCCCTAGAACTTTTTTACAGGCAGAATAGTCGAGCGCCTGAATCGCACAACCAATGGAATCCATGAGGCAGTATGATGCGATTTGTAGGCTTTCTTCACTGAAATGTTTTTCCTCGCTTACGTAGTTTGTTATTTCCCGCAGGATTTTATCAAATTCCCTATTAGGTGTATTTTGAAGGATCACTCGATTCTCTCTCCTTTATAGAAACAAATTCTTTTGGTTTTGGCCCCACATAATTAGCAGAGGGTCTTATTATCTTATTCTCTTTATGTTGTTCGATAATGTGTGCGCTCCAACCCGCTGTTCTCGCAATAACGAATATAGGAGTGAAAAGTTTCACTGGAATATTAAGATGGGAAAAACAAACAGCGCTATACCAGTCAAGGTTAGCAAACATATCCTTTTCCTGTAGCATCGTGGTCTCGATAACCTCAGCTACTTCAAACAGATTTGAATTTGGATTTCCTTCTGATAATGCTTTTGCATATTTTTTGATTATTTCATTTCGAGGGTCTCTCTTCGTATAAACGGGATGCCCGAAACCAATGATTATTTCTTTTCTTTTTAGCTTACTCATAATACTTTTTTTTGCCAAATTCTTATTAGGGTAGTCTTCTTGAATTTTCAGTGCTTCTTCGTTAGCGCCCCCGTGTTTTGAACCCCTAAGAGCCCCAATAGCTCCTGCGATACAAGAGAAAAAATCTGAGTTAGTTCCAGCTATAACTCTACTAGCAAAAGTGGAGGCGTTAAACTCGTGTTCAGCATATAAGATTAAAGAGGCTTCCATAGTTTGAACCCAGTCTGTATCAAAATCGCCTTGGTGAAGAAG
The DNA here is from genome assembly GCA_028139135.1 of Betaproteobacteria bacterium. Taxonomy (GTDB): domain Bacteria; phylum Pseudomonadota; class Gammaproteobacteria; order Burkholderiales; family Burkholderiaceae_A; genus UBA7377. The sequence continues at coordinate 59,870 of JAOINB010000001.1, read as the reverse complement.
ATCCAAAAAGTAGCCACTGATTCTTTTTTCTGAGGATTTTAGAGAGATTCTTATTCCTTTATGGGAAAACTGATACCAATATAGAAGTGCTGGCGTAAGAACTGACAAGAGTCTTTTTGAGTGATTTTGTAATTTTTCGGCATTATTTATAATCTCAAATTTATTTTCTATGCAACCCATAAAGGATACGATTGTTTGCATGACATTCATTGGGTGGGCGGATTTGGGAAGTTGTTCGAGTGTTCTAACTAAATTAGACGGTAGATTTCGTTGCTCAACTAGTTGGTCGGAGAAATTATTCAATTCCTCTTCTGTTGGCAGTTTTCCCTTCATTAAGAGAAAATAAACTTCCTCAAAACAGCATGAGTTTGTTATGTCTTCAATTTTATACCCGCGGTAGAATAAATCATTTCCCTTTTCGCCAACCGTGCATATAGCAGTATTTCCCGCATGAACGCCAGACAAAGCTACTGATTTTTTCATTAATTTTTTCCTTGAAAGATTTAACCGAGTAACAACATTTCTACAAAAATAGCTATTTTTTTGACGGGAAATAATAAGGTTTTGATGAGTATAACTGGTTAGTCATTATTAGAAAAGTTATGTTCTGTTAAACTCGAGAATTCGCTTTCCTGTATTCGTTTCATTAAATAAACTATAAAAATGATAAAAATTTTTGTTTCAAGTGTCTGTATCCTAACAATTACTTTAGGTGTCTCACGTTTTGGTTTCACGCCTATCTTACCTATTATGCAAGCTGAGGCAGGTTTAGGAGTTGCTGAGGGAGGTTGGGTGACGTCAGCTCACTATCTCGGCTACCTGGTAGGAGTGATAGTTTCTTATACTTTAGTGACCACGAAACAAAAAGAGCAATTTTTAATGTTTGGTTTGTTAATTAGTGTTTTATCTACACTATTAATGGCAGTGACGACATCGGTTTTATCTTGGTCAATAATTCGATTTTTTGCTGGGATAAGCGGAGCTGCTGGCGTAATCATTGGAGCAGGTCTTACCATGCAGTGGCTGCAGCACAAATCTAATCGTCCCCCACAGTTAGGGTTCTATTTTTCCGGTATTGGGGTTGGCATCATTTTATCGGGGTTAGCGAGCATTTTTTTTTCTCAGAACGAATTACGTTGGAATGAACAATGGCTCGGTTTTGGAGCTCTATGTTTACTGCTTTTTTTTCCAGCCTGGTTTTTAAGACCAGTGATCAAAGAGAAGTTGATTGCAAAACGGAGGTCAATTAAAGGTGAGGCTAAAAACGAAAATATATTAATTGACTTTATTTGCATCCTCTCCATGTATTTTTTCGCTGGCCTTGGTTTTGTTGTAAGTGCAACTTTTACATTAGCTTTAGCGGTAGAAAGAGGATTTGTTCAGGAAGATAGTCTTTTAGCCTGGTTATTAGTCGGTGTGGTAAGTATCCCAAGCTTATTTTTTTGGGATTATGTGGAGAAGAGGACATCCATGTTTCTAGCATTATTTTCTGCGATAATGATGCATGCTACATCTCTTCTGTTGGTTGTATTTTTTGAGGATTTCGATACATTTGTTATTTCAACCCTGCTTTTTGGTATGAGTAATCTAGGGATTGTGAGTTTAACTATGACTTTAGCTGGGCGGTTGAATCCGAGCAACGCATCAAAGGAAATGGCTAAGCTTACCTTTGGGTTTGCGCTTGCGCTTATCATAGGCCCTTTTGTTACAGGGGTTCTTGCAGAATATTCAGGAAGTTATGATGTTCCAATTTTGATTGCTGGCTTCTTAATGTTACTTGGCGGAATTTTAATAGTTATTCGGGAATTTTTTTTGAAGAAAAATAAGATATGAACGATTTTTTTCCAATAATCATTATAGAAATCGTTATAACTTTTGGCGGGGTTCTTTTTCTGTATTGGTGGAGTATGCGAGATATCAAATTGTGGAGAGAAAAAAAACGGAAACAGCAAGAACGAAAAGACAAGGAAGGAAAAAATCAATAGGTTTTAATTTCTAGTTTTCCGCTGCTCGGAACGGAACAAACTGCGGTTAACATAAATCGACTTATTTTATATGTTGGATTCCAGTTATTACCTGGGGCTTTCGATTTAAGTTTGTTACCTATTAAATTTGGGCCGGGGTACGCTGTGGCTGTTAGCATCCGATGCATTTTATATCTGCAGTCATATTCTAATTTTGCCTCAATAGAAACAGCGCCATCCGATGTTCTTTTGAATCGTAAATTTTGGTACATCATAACCGTACGTTTATCTCCAGATGGCTTGATTGTTGTCATATCAGTAAAGTATCTTGAGACCGGTGTCTCACCAACCAACTGCCATCCAGACAGGGCTGAGTTAATCGGCAGCAAAGTACCAATAATCAAGAGTACCTTGTTAAGTAATGGAGCGGTGCTGTTAGAAGTCAGAAGAGTCATATTGTTTGTCAAGCCCATAGATTCGACGCTCTATAATCTTTAAAAAACCCGAAGTTGAAAAACCTAATCCAGCAGCCAGTTTATGCGTTGTTTTCAAAAAGGGTTCTTCATTTCCATTCTCTAAATCGTATATGTACTTTCCCGGTAATCCCGCTCTTAGCCCTAAATCTTTGTGGGTTAAGCCGCGAGAGATTCTTTGCTGACGCAAAACTTCACAAAACGCAATGGCGGGTTTCACTTCTTCTTTCATAAGCTTATAATCGGACAAATAAGAGTAACTTTAAGGGTAAGATCTCTGTAGAGTATAAATTTTTCGGGGGATTTATATGTTAACTAAAATTACTATGGCAGGTCTTTCTACGTTTGCGTTAATGATTATGGGAGGTTGTGGTGGCTTTTTGATGTCTTCTCAAGAGTATTTGTGTAAAGACTCTAAGGGGACGCTGGATGACTACACGCTTTACATTCACAGAAGTTATTTTGAAAAATCAAATCTGATGAAAATCCCTAGCAAAGTGGAAACACTCGGCATGGAACGAAATATTTGCAACGAGGATTCCGAAATGATATGGGCTGGTGAAGATTGTCGTGGAGAGGACGGAGAAAATCAAACTCTAGTTTTTTCGAAAAAAAGTTTAAAACTTGAAATCAGAGTTTCACCAACAATTACACGTCGGGCAAACTGCGATTTAACCTAGCCTCATGTTTTTATGGAGGTGATATATCAAAGGCAATACAAATTCTTTCAGATTTTGATTTGAACGGTATAGTTTGATGAAAAACTGAGGAGGGAAATAAAACAATATCCCCTTCGTTTATGTCGAGGACCTTCTTCGGATAGGTTACATTGGTATTCGGGTAAGAGTCACCGTCGATTCCAAATTGAATTTTACCGTCGTTATCGAGTTGATTATCAGGGATTTGTAAATAGACTACTCCGCTAAGCCAACCTGTTTCATGAATGTGAGAGGTCAAATGGCCTTGGTTTTGCATTTTGACAAACCACGAACTTTGAAAAGATGGCGCTTTCGGAAACGCTCTTACAAACTCACAATCTTTATCGAGTTCATCTACATAATTATCAATTTCGACCAAAATATGGCCTGCAAGAACTCGAAAAACATCTTCTTTTCTTCGAAGCAAATTGCCCGCAGATTGAACTCCATTGATTAATCTTCCTTGTTTTCTCGAACCAATTTCTAATTCGTTTAATTGATTTATTAAATCAGTCCGAAACTTACTGCCGGAGTCGGCTAGGACGGCAATAGTTTGTTTGCGGACATACTTTAAAGGATCAGAACAAAAGTTATATGGGTCAGCCTTATTGTAACTTTTTGAATAATGCGCTGATAAACTAGCAAGTAGCGGAGACCAATGCGGTAAGTGCGTTGTGGTTTCAAACTCAGAAAGAAATTTTGTTAAATTATTTCCTTTGTAGTAACAATAACAAACTCGGGATTTCCAGTCTTCAAGTTTAGATTCTCTAAATGAATCTGCAGCTTCTGAGAATTCACCTTTATCTTGATACAAAATTCCTAAGTTGTATAACGCTCTTCCGAATGACGCATTCGCGTTTAGCGCTTTTTTAAAAAAATCAGCAGCTTTTTCAGAGTCACCCTCATCTCTACTAATTTCTCCTAAATTGTTATAAGCTTCAGGAAAATTATTTTGTAATCTTAGGGCCTCATGATACTTTTCCTTAGCAGAGTCTAGGTCTCCCTGGTCTCTAAATATTGTCGCTAGATTAAAATAAAAGCGAGCATCTTCCTTCATACTGATTGCCGTAAGTGTTTTTTCTTTGGCTTTCTGGTAATCACCATTTTCTTTCAAAGCACTTCCCAAAGCAGCAATTACTTCCGCATTGTCTGACATGAGCGCAACGGCTTTTTCTAAAGAGCTAACAGCTTGCGTGGTATTTCCTTTTCTTTGCATCAGCAAGCCTGCGTTGTAATGTGCTGGACCAAAGTCTTCTCTTAATTTAATTATTTTTTCGTAAGTACTTTCTGCTTTATCTAAAAAGCCTGCCTTCTCTAATGCAATTGCATAATTGAAAAGAATTTCCGGAACATCAGATTTAGTCCGGACTATGGTTTCGAAAATTGGTATTGCTTCTTCATACTTTCCTTCGCTATACAGAATTAGCGCCAAATTGCTTGCTGTTTCAAGGTTTCCTGGGGTTATTTCATAAGCTTTTTTTAACCAATTTAGTGCATCGGTTTTTTTTCCAATGTTAAAGCTTGCTAATCCAAGCATATTCATAACAAAAGCATTATTTGGAAAATCTTTTAGAATTTGTTCCCCTAATGTAGCAACTTCGTTGAATCTTCTCTTGTTAAAGTAGTCTACTAATTTTTGCAAGTGTTCTTTTGAAGGCTCGGTATTTTTATCAGTCACGGTTACAATGAAATGTGTTAAAGAGTATTTAATTCTAACCGATACATAGTTATGGCTAAGTTTTTTATGAAAAAAAATATATTTCTTTTTTATGTGCTTGCTTTTGGGCTGCCTTGTGCTGCGTTTGGAGAGTTAAAAAAAAACTGGGAAATAGTAACGGTTGATAACGAAGCAGTCTATTTTTTGGACAGAAATTCAATTACTTTGTCGGAAGAGCAGATTGGCAGGGTATGGCAACTCAAAAATTTTCGTCAAATTAAGAGGGTTCCGCCGCAATCCATATCTTCCCAAATGGATTATGACTGCGAGAAATCCAGGAAGCGAATATTTTTAAAGCATCACCATTCGGGAGTTATGGCCAAAGGACGTTTAAGGGTTGCAAATACTGAGGGACAATTTGATTGGAAACCTATTGAGTCCGATCCGGTAAGCGAACGGATTTTCTTTATCATCTGTGGTAAGGCACCTAATTTAGTTGCATCCAATATTCAACCAACTTCTGAGAAAGAGGACAAAGTAGCTGATAAAGTTGATGGTATGAAGGCAGGGGAAGATACGAATCAGGGGTCAAACTGATTTACTCGTGCTAGCTTATTATTCTAGGCGCATTTGTTGTTTGCCATAATATTCTTGCACCGCCCCCTTCTTTTTTCGTTTTGGAATTTCATAATCAATACCCAAAATATGTCCAGGGATATTTTCTGAAAGGTAAAAAGTATATTTCTTCTTACTGTATCGCCTGTATTTTGACCTTCCCGACTCAAACCTCAGTGGGTCTTTAGCGTACGGTTCGATGGAAAACGTTAATACTTCAATTGATTCGCCATTAAATGTCTGCTTTTTTCGAAAAATCTCCGGTCCTTCTGCTAGAGCTGCTCGGATGCGTTTTCGGAAGTAATTTGGTTGCCCCTTAGTGAGTTTTTGCATTTCAATAATGTCAGCTTCAAGGTACTCTAAAATAACTGGATTGCTGACGGCATTCGCTATTTTCTCAATTGGCTTTTTTGTCTTACCAATCTCAGTAAATCCGGTAACCACAGTACCGGTATCAGTCTTCTCAAAGCTCAGCTCTATTTTCTTTGATCTAGTTTTGACAGTCTCTCCTTCGCCTAGGTATTTGTATGTTAAAACCGTCGATGAAGGTAAGTTTTCTAGATGATTTTTCAAAAAAAGGAGTTTTTCGGGTTCGGTTATCTCAGACTTTGGATTTAAACCGGTGTTGTGCTGTTGTGCATTAACTGGTTCTTTCTGGGCACCAACTGCATTTATCAAGAAAAGCTGGCAAACCCCTATAATAACTAAGGAAAAAAAACTGGAATATACTGTTATCTTCATTTATGTACTCAGTAATAATATCTAGGTAGATTTTTTCGAACTCAGTTTGTTCCTTAAGTATACAGAATCTATGAAAGGAAAGAATTGTCTGAGAATCAGTTAGCCGATTGGCTACAAAAGGCTTCTAAGTTGGAAGCTGCCATAAAGTCTGCGATCGTTGGACAAGAGCGGGCTATTCATCTACTAACAATAGCAATCTTCTCAAGAGGACACGTGCTTTTAGAGGGAGATGTGGGTGTTGGGAAAACCACTCTTTTACGAGCAGTGGCTAGATCACTAGGAGGGGCTTACGAGAGAGTCGAAGGTAGTGTCGATATGATGCCGACCGATCTCATTTATCACACATATATAAGTGAGGATGGAAAACCAAAGGTTGATCCAGGTCCGCTTCTCATGCATGGTAAATCACTCTCAACCTTTTTTTTTAATGAAATTAATCGAGCCAGGCCTCAAGTTCATTCTCTCATGTTACGAGCGATGGCGGAAAGAAGTGTAACTGCCTTTAATAAAGAATATCGCTTTCCGCACTTACAGGTTTTCGCCGATAGAAATAGGATAGAGAAAGAGGAGACTTTTGAAATTTCTTCTGCTGCAAAAGACCGCTTTCTAATGGAAATTTCTATAGAGACTCCGAAGGATAATTTGATTCAAAAAGAATTAATTTTTAATGATAAATTTTATGATGTGGACTCTCTTATCCAAAATGTTCCCGCAGCAGTAGTGCCATACAGCGAATTAAATGACATAGCTCAAAATATTCAGGAAAGTGTCAAGGAGTCTGAACCTATGAAAGATTACGCGATACGTCTTTGGACAGCATTACGAGATCCTAGAACTTTAGGCGTTAAAGAAATAGACGGTTTGGACGTAAATAAACTTGTTGAGAGTGGAGCTAGCCCGAGGGGAATGGCCATGCTAATTAGAGCTGCGAAAGTCAACGCGTGGTTAGCAGGAAGATTGGATTTAATTCCTGAGGATCTGCATGGAGGACTTCAAGAGACTATGGCCCATAGAATTGTTCTGTATCCCAATTATGAGTTTCAGCATAAAGAGATTATGGAAAAAGTTATAAATTGTTGTACTCAGAGAGTCCCTACTCCCTAGCTCAATGGAAGAAACATTCGATTTTCAATATAAACTTTCCGGGTCCTCAAAAAGTTCCCGTCCTGGTTCTCACAAGAGTTCTGAAAGAGGATCGGGCATGGAATTCAATAGATTAGTTTCCTTGCAACAATATCCTGACCCTCGGCGGCTAGATTTACGCGCAAGTATTATTGACCCATATGAACGATGGTTGGTAAGGGAATTTAAACAAAGGTCTGCAGTCTCTGTGTTTGCCATTGTGGACTTATCTGCTTCTGTTCGCTTTCATGGTCTTCAAAATGGAAAAAATCTAATAATTAAAATATTAACATCGGTTATGAATTCTGTACGAAGATACGGTGACCGTTTTGGACTTATTGGTTTTGATAATAAATTTAGGCAAGATTGGTTCATGCCGGCAACACAGCGCATCCCAGTAAATTTTGATACGTTAAATTTACAATTTCCCCCAGGAAAAACTGGGAGGGGTCATAAAGGATTAATCGAAGCGCCAAATTGGTTGCCTAAGGAGAAGTGTTTACTATTTTTTATTTCGGATTTTCATATCTCGCGCAACCTATTGTCTTATTTTTTTAGTCGTACAATTTCACACCAGGTTGTGCCAATTATTCTTGAGGATGAGGTAGAGCACTCAGGATATGATCGATTCGGTTTTGCATTTCTAAGCGATTCAGAAACAAGACGGAAAAAGCTTGTTCTCTTAACGAAAAAGTTCAAGGATTCATTAAAAGAAAATTATAGAAAACGAGATCAACAATTATTAACCATCTGTCGTCAATTTAATTCTATGCCGGTAAAGATTTTGGGAGACTTTGATCCCAAAGTGCTAACAGAACATTTTTTTGGGCATTAGAAACATGATAGGCTCACTTCTTTGTGCACAGCTCCGAAGGTTGTTGCTGTTGTGTCTGATTTTCGTCGTGCAGGTAGCAAGAGCAGATCTGGCTGTTGAGATAACTGAACCGCGGCAATTTGGATATGTTCTCGGGGATAAGATTGAGCGAGTTTTTCTCGTTGAATCTGCTAAAAACGTTCAGTTAAATAAAGAAAAACTTAGATTAGGACGAATAGATACATGGTTTTCTGTTGTCGACATAAGAGACCTAGGTGTTAGTGCAAATAAACCTAAGTTCTCATTAACTTATCAGGTCATAAATGTTCCAGAAGTACCTTCTATGGTTGAAATAGCTGCTCGAAAAGTTGATGTTATTGTTGATGGAAAGCCGGCATTTGTTCAGGTCCCAAAACTTCTTGTGACAATAGCGCCTTTGACGCCACGTTTGGTTTCAAATATGGGCGGTTTGGAAAATATACAGCCAGATGAGGATGTTGGTATGATTTCCTCTTTTAATGCGGAAAATAGATTGCAAGTATATTCTCTGATTTTAATTTTACCATTCTCGCTATTACTCTTTTGTTGGATGCCATGGGATAAATTCTTTAGAACTAAAAATTTACCTTTTAATAAAGGAAGAAGAGAAGTGCTTACATTACTTAAACTAAAACAAAATAACTTTGAAGAAAAAAGCCTGCGAATATTTCATGATGCATTAAATACAACTTTTAAAAAAACAATTTTTGTCGAAGAGGTACGAGAAGTGTGTGAGAAAATCCCCTCGTATATCCCTTTAATTGAGGACTTAGAATATTTTTTACGGTGCTCTCAAAAATATTTTTACAGCGATGAGAGCTTTAAGTTTACATCCGAACAGAAGGAACGATTTTGCAGGTTGATGAATAAACTAGCACTTATTGAGAAAGGGTTGGTTTAATTGCAGATTTATTTTGACAGTTTATGGGTTTTTAGCTTACTACCATTGGCCGCTCTACCGTGGGTAAAATTACCGAGCACTCCGATCGAAGTAAGGAATCTTCCTATTGTTCCGATTGACAGAGAAAGTAATTTGATTGAATTGATGGTTAGGCTCACTCTGACAATGACCATTATAGCGTGTTTGTTTGGTCTGTCCGGACCTTACTATGGTCAAAGGGCGACAGTAAAAACGGGAACAGGCGCAGAAATAGTTTTGTTGTTAGATAGAAGCAGGAGTATGGATCAACCCTATGGGAAAGTGGATTTTAGTCGTTCCCTCATAATTAATACCAAAGAGATGTCAACAAAAAAAGAAGCGGCAAAAAATGTTTTATCGAATTTCATCTCGAATAGACCAGACGATTTTTTCGGACTCGTTAATTTTTCATCAAGACCAATTAGGTTGTTTCCGCTTACTAGGAATCATGATGCGATTCAAGGTGCTATAAACGCTTCCGTTTACGGAAAAAGCTTAGCAGAAACCGATATAGCTGCCGTCTTGCTCGAGGGTTTAAGTTTTTTTTCAAATAGATCTTACACTGCGTCTAGGGTTTTAATGCTTATTTCGGATGGTGGCGCTCAGATTGACCCGAGGACCAGACAAGAAATCGCTGAGTTGTCAAATAGGCATCAAATCTCTATTTACTGGATTTACTTAAGAGGCAGGGGAAGCCCTGGCTTATCTGAGGACCAAATAGATTCAGCAGGTTCTGGTGCGGTGCCTGAGTTTTTTTTACATAAATATTTTCAAAGTATTGGTGCTCCTTACAAGGTTTATGAGGCGTCTGATAATGATCAGTTAAAAAATGCGTTGAAAGAAATCGATAAGTTACAAAAACTGCCGACTAGATTTCAAGTAATTACTCCTCCAAAATCCCTATCGGATACGGCGTTTTTATGGGCATTTGTTTTTTTCACTCCGTTTTTGATTTTTTCAATGTTTGAGGTGACTAGATGGGAACTACAAGGCGAGCAAAAATAACAGTGTTTTCCGTGATCGTTACAGGCATACTCTCTTTCTTGATTGCCAAGGACGTCATGATTTTGAACGAAAAACGAAAAGCTAACGCTCGCATAGTAAGTGAAAAACCCGAAAATTCCGAATTTATTGAAGAACGATTTGCACTGGCAAAATTACATTTACAACGAGATGAAAAAAATATGGCATTAAGAATCTTAAATGATATATCTCAGGAAAAAATTTCTGATGAGATCAAGGCAAAAGCTCTTTTTAACAGCGCAAATATTTATTTTCGTGCAGCGGTTGATGCAAAAGAAAACTTCAAAACGGAGCTAGTAGTACCCAATTTAGAACTTGCTAAATTGACCTACAGAAAAGCCCTTGAACTTTTTCCTGTTCATCGTGGTTCTCGTTACAACTTAGAAAGGGCATTACAAATGGCTCCTGAACGAAATTTTAATGCATCTGATGATTCAATTAGGCCCGAACGGGGAGAGAGAGCCGTGACAACAATGAAGTTACAGGCTATCGGCATGCCTTAGAAAAAAAATCTTACGTTATGCTTTTTTTTTTAAAAAATAAATTGTTTATAATTTTGTGCTGGATATTTTTGGGTCTTGCAGCAAGTGATATCGAAATTGATTTGCCCAGGCCGTTAAAAAGTTTTGTATTTGTTGTTGATGTAACGATGAGTATGAACGTAGAAGACAAGAATATCGGCACTGAATCAGTATCTCGTCTTGAGTTTACGAAGAAGACGCTATCGGATGCCATCCCAGGTTTGACTTGCGGCACCTATGTGGGGTTAGGAGTATTTGCAGGCTATCAGACAACTATTCTTTACGACCCGATAGAAGTCTGCGAGCATTTTTCAGATATCCTGAAGAGTATAGAGAATTTGAATACCGGGATAATTTGGGCGGGTGACAGCGAAGTTTCAAAAGGACTTTTTAATGCGTTAAATTTGGTGGGGAACATCCAAAGAAAAAGCCATGTGGTTTTTTTTACTGATGGACACGAGGCCCCACCAATATCTGCTAAATATCGGCCGCGTTTTGATAAAAAAAATGGTGTTGAGTCAGGTATTATCATAGGAGTAGGGGGTGATGATTTGGTAGGAATTCCTAGAGTTAGCAGAAGCGGTGAGAGGTTTGGCATGTGGGGGGAAGACGATGTATTTCAGTTAGATCAGTTTTCTCTAGGTAGAAAGGGAAGTGACAGTGCAGAGACTTTGGTTGATGAACCAGGGTTTGAAGTTGATCCTTTTTTAGTAGAAAACCTGCAAGCGACGCCGGGAAAAGAACATATGAGCTCATTACGTGGGAAGTATTTAAAGTTACTAGCTGATGAACATGGTTTGCATTATGAAAAATTGGATTCTACGGAGTCGTTATTGAAGTCATTGGATGGTTATAGATTTGCAAGTTGGAGAAAATTCGAGACAAATGTCTCAATTTTTTTTGCTCTTTGCGCGATGTTTTGTTTGTTAATGGTCTTTGTTAAGAGCTTTAGAAAAAAGGTATAAAAGGTATAGGGAATACTCTAGTTTCGACATATTCTGGCTTTTTTTTTTTAATTTTATGAGATACTAGGCATAAAGGAGGGTGTAGACATGTACAAAGTTCTAATGTTTTTTTCCACGTTATTTCTGTCTGGCATACTAGGTGCAGCCGATCCCCTGTATGTCGTAAAAGATGGCAAGGTTGATGCTGCTACCGAAAAGGGATTTAAAGTCTGGAGGGCATCTGCTTGTGAAAGGTGTCATGGGAATAATCAGCAGGGATTAGTGGGCCCTTCATTAATTGAGTCGCTTAAGGTTCTTTCTTACAAAGAATTTATTACCGTTATGATTGAGGGAAGAAATGCTAAAGGCATGCCTGCTCACCCTCATCTCAATAAAGTAGATGAAAAGACCGGAAAAAAGAAAGTGGATTTGTTGTACGCTTATCTAAAAGGCAGATCTGATGGCAAGGTGCCAAAGGGAAGAGTTAGGTCTTTCGAGAAATAAAGGATTAGATTAGTGACGCAAGAAATAAAGGCTCTAGGTTTTCTTTGCATCGCGCTTGTTCTTGCTGCTTGCTTTAGGAGTACGAACGCTAATGATCTAAATCCGGATAACTGGACAATATTAAGAGTTTGCGCAGATCCCAATAGTATGCCCCTCTCAAACATTAAGAAGGAAGGGTTTGAGAACAAAATTGCAGAATTATTGGCAAAAGATTTGGGGTGGAAATTGGATTATAAGTGGTTTCCTCAAAGGTTAGCTTTTTTTAGAAATACAATTCGGGCGAAAGACCCAGGTTCTGAAAGCGGGTTTGCTTGTGATATTGCAATCGGTGCTTCGCCTGACCCAGAGGGGGCGCTTGGTACGAAAACGTATTACACGTCTACATGGGTAATGGTTATTCCAGATACACCAGTCTTCGAGGGTATCCGGTCATCGGATGATCTACTTAATATGGACAGGAGTAAGCTTGAGGGCCGGAAGTTTGGAATTTTTCAGGGAACTCCTGGGGCTGACTGGGTGGTAAAAAATGGGTTTGCAGGACAAATGATGCCCTTCGTAAGGATGCAAAGTGATCCAAATGAGTATCCGGGTCTTATAATAGAAAAGAACCTCGCTGAAGGGCAAATTGATTTTGCAATAGCGTGGGGACCGATAGCCGCTTATTCAGCTTCACAGGTGACTGATAGAAAAATAAGATTAATTCCGTTGATTGGTGATAAAGAGATGCGTACAGACTATTCTATAGCGATGGCAGTTCGATATCGGGAGCCAAAGTGGAAAAAAATGGTTGAAAAGTTTATTTCTCAGAGACAACCGGATATTAATGAAATCATTAGTAAGTATGGTGTTCCTTTAGTCATGGCTGATGGGTCAGTGATTATAGGAAAAGAGAAATTTTCTAGATAATTGTATAATCTTCTCCCTTAATTAATCTTTTTAAAAGTGTGAATGTTCTGAGTAAAATATTTATTGGACTAGTTCTGCTGTGCTCAATCCTATCTGCTGGAGCAGATGTAAAAGTTTTTGTTACAAACCAGGGAAGCAATTCTGTCACAGTTTATAGTTTTGACGGTAAGTTCGAGCTTCTTCGGGAAGTGCGAGTTGGCAAGGCTCCAGCTGGAGTCGCTTTAAGCACTGTTAACAGAGAAGCCTATATTTCGAATACGGAAAGTTCAGAAATTAGTGTAATAGACGTAGATTCCTTAGAGGTTAAAAAAACCATAGGCCTCAACGGGAGTAGTTTGGGAGTTGCTGTTTCACCCGATGGCAAACGTCTTTTTGTGTCAGATTGGTTTAATAACTGTCTACTCGTTATTCAGTTAAATTCTCACAAGAGCAGGTGCATTGAGGTGGGCAAGGCCCCGGCAGGAATTTCTGTTTCGGAGAAAAACGACGAAATATACGTTGTAAGTAGGGATAGCAATTCTGTTTTTGTAGTTTCATTATCTGAGGAAAAAGTCATTGGAAAAATTATGGTAGGGGATCATCCTTTTGGACTAAAGCTATTATCAAGTAAAAACCATTTATATGTTACTAATGTACAGAGTAACGATGTTTCCATTGTGGATGTAACTAAGCGTCAAGAAATCAAGAGGGTTAAAGTTGGAAAAAAACCTTATTGCATGACTTTTTCCATGGATGGAAAAAAGTCATTTGTTACAAACCAGTACTCAGACTCTATTTCAATTATAAACACGGAATTGTTATTACTCGAAAAAACAGTTGCTTCTGCAAGTTTTCCCGAAGGTATTGATACTCACGGTCCATTTATTATTTTCGTCAGTTGGCTTGATGAGGAAATTATTGCCATTGATGAGAGGGACCAGTCAGTTGTGAGCTATGCTCCCACTGGTATGAACCCACGAAATTTTGGGGATTTTATTTTTGCAGACTAATTTATATTTAATTAATTGGAGGGAGATGCGTGGTTAATGTAAAATTTGCGAAGTTAATCGTGATATTGATGTTCCCTGGACTTATTTTTGCCCATGGTCCAACTAGGCAGAAAGTATCTGAAAGTGTTACTATTAAGGCGGAACTGAACGAGGCATGGGCACTTGTTTCTGATTTGCGAAATATTGGACAATGGCATTCCATGTATAAGTCCATTGACAAAAAGGGAGAGGATCTCCAGCCGATATCTATGTTTTCCGGAGAAAGTGGGGTGGTTCAGATACTGACTCTTGATTCGGAAAAAAAACTTTTGAAATACAGGCTGAAAAAGCCTGGAGAGTTACCCGTAAATAACTATAGCGCTAGGTTTCGTTTGGAAGAGGGTGACTCTGGAAAGATTAAAATTACTTATAAAGGGGCTTTTTACAGGAAGTTTTTAAATAACGACCCGCCACCTGAGGAGAATGATGAAGCTGCGATAGCAGCTGTGACCGAAATGTACAAAAATACTTTAAAGAAATTCGAAAAAAAATTAGTAAGTAATTAAAAAAAACCAGGTAAACGTTAGCGGAAAGAGTTGGATAAAAAAGAGATAAAAATTATTTTGGAGGCTTTGCTTTTGGCTAGTGAGATACCCTTGACTACTAAAAAGGCGAATGCGATTTTTGATAGTGAGCCGGGATTAAAAACGATTGAAAGCTGTCTTGCGGAAATTCAGTTAGAGTGGAAGGACAGGGGACTAGATTTAGTAAGAACTTCTTTGGGTTGGCGGTTCCAAACTAAAGAGGAATACTCAGTTTATATTCAGAGATTAAACCCTGAAAGGCCTGCCAAACTCTCCCGTGCATTGCTGGAGACACTAGCTATTATTGCATACAGGCAGCCAGTTACTAGGGCGGATATTGAAGCTGTCAGAGGTGTAAGCGTCTCATCACAAATAGTTAGAAATCTTGAAGAAAAAGGATGGATAGAATCGATCGGTCGGAAAGATGTTCTGGGAAGACCGTTGCTTTACGCCACAACAAAAAGCTTTTTGGCAGACCTGGGGTTGCAGTCTTTGAAGGAATTACCTGCTATTTCTCAAAATGAAGGGCTGCATAAAGAAGATTCTGAACCTGTCAATTTGATATGACTAAAGAAAACACTGATAATACTATTCCTTTTTTGTCTGATTTTGATAAATCAGTGCCTCTTCATATTGCCCAGGAAAGTTCGAGCTTTAGCAAAAAAAATGTAAAAAAAACACGTGATGTGGGTTCTCCTAAATTACATAAGGTTCTTGCCGATGGAGGCATGGGATCGAGGCGAGAAATGGAGGAGTTAATACTATCGGGGAGAATATCCGTAAATGGAACTCCCGCTCATATTGGTCAGAGAATTGCGCACAATGATCAGGTAAGGGTAAATGGGAGACTGTTGAAAGTCAAAATTGACCCACCTCCTATCAGAGTTCTTGCTTATCATAAGCCTGTGGGCGAGATTGTTTCAAGAGATGACCCCGAAAAGAGGCTATCAGTTTTTAAAAATCTCCCAAAAATAAAAGGTGGTCGTTGGATTGCTGTCGGGCGGTTAGACATTAATACCGAGGGTCTTATTCTTTTTTCCAATTCGGGAGATTTAGCTAACCGTCTTATGCACCCGAGGAATGAAATAGAAAGAGAATATGCTGTCCGATTATATGGAGAGATTTCGGATGAAAAAATTGAGAAGCTTTTGGCGGGGATAGAATTTGAAGAAGGCATGGCAAAGTTTAAAAAAATCGAGCTTGTTGGAGGTGGAGGCGCTAATGTTTGGGTTAGAGTGCTAATGGCAGAGGGAAAAAGAAGAGAAGTTCGAAGGTTATTTGAAGCGGTTGATATTACAGTGAGTAGGTTGATTCGAATTAGGTATGGAGTTGTCTCATTGCCAGAAAATTTGAGAAGAGGTAGGTCAACAGAACTTTCTGCAAAGGCTATTGAGGCATTATTGAAAACTGTTGGTATGAAGCAGGTTGGCCCAAAGAAAAATAATTCGTGGAGAAAAGGTAAATCATCAGATAACTCCAGAGGATCCTTCGGAGCTTCTTTATCGGCAAATACAAGGGGAAAAACTTTTGGGGTAAGAAGAGCTCAGTTCAAGTCAAAAGGAGGTTTTACTGATCAAAATACTATTGGCGGTACTAAATCATCTTATACTGCGGTTCATGGATTAGGGGATGATGATTCTCAACCAAAAAACTCGGATGCGCATTTGTCGAAGTTGGGCGGACCAATGCGGAAATCAAAAAGAGTTGGCAGGCGCCCGGATCCTTTACAAACCTCCTGGGGTCTGGCTACCTCTTCTGAGCCTGCAACAGGCGCGCTTAAAAATAAAAAATCACGACCGGCTAGAAAGCCAAAGCGAGCAAACAAGAATACGAGGAAAGTAAAGAATACAGGGCAAGAATAACTATATCTTGCTGAAATTTAAAGCTTAAATTAAACTATTACAGGGGGCTCTATGCCCTTTTTTAATTTTATTGGGGGAAATTTCATTGTTGTTGAACAGATGGGAACATGTAGTCTCTGACATTGCTGTCGGGATGGGATACGAACTTATAGATTTGGAGATGTGTGAGTCAGGGCTAGTGCGTATTTTTATCGACATCGTTGACAACACCCGTGATGTGAGTGTGAAAGACTGCGAATTGTTAACTCGCCAGCTACTGTATCAATTACCGGTTGAAAATCTGGCGTTTGAAAGACTAGAGGTCTCTTCTCCGGGAATCGATAGAAAGCTGACCAAGGCATCACATTTTGAGAGGTTTATGGGCTCGCGAATAAAAATTAGCTTAAAAGAATCAGTAGATAACATTAAGAATTTTGAAGGTATTTTAAGGAAAAATGAGTTCGGTGGAGACGGTGATGTTTTGGAAACAGGATATGCTCTTGAATTGTTAGATACTAAACACAAATTTACTCTTTCTTTTTCGATAGGAGAATTATCATCAGCCCGTTTGGTGGGAGAAACTTTTTCAAAAGGTAGAAAACATGAGTAAGGAAGTTTTAATTTTAGTAGATGCAATAGCCAGAGAGAAAAACGTTGAGAGGGAAATAGTTTTCGAATCTTTAGAAAGCGCGCTCGCATCAGCTACGAAAAAAAGGTTTCCTCATGATTCAGACATTGTCGTGAGAATAGATAGGTCAAATGGAGAGTATGATGCGTTTCGTCGATGGAAAGTAGTTGAAGATGACGAATTTACGAATGATGAATCAGAAATCACTTTACTCGGGGCTAGGAAACAAATTGATGATATTGAAATAGGAGATTACATTGAAGAGGAGCTCAAGGCTGAAAAATTCGGTCGGATTGGGGCGCAAGCAGCGAAGCAAGTTATCACCCAAAAAATTCGGGAAGCTGAACGAGAGCAAGTTCTAAATGATTTTCTGGATCGGGGAGAAGCTATAGTCTCCGGTACTGTTAAAAGAATGGATCGAGGTGATGTCATTATTGAAGCTGGGAAGATTGAGGCTCGTTTACCTAAAGATCAAATTATTCCAAAAGAGAATCTGCGTCCAGGAGATAGAGTGAGAGCTTACATGTTAAAAGTTGACAGGGCTCAAAGGGGACAGCAGGTTATTCTCTCAAGAACGTGCCCTGAAATAATTATGAAATTGTTTGAGCTCGAGGTGCCAGAGATTGAGCAGGGCTTGATGACAATTAAATCCGCTTCTAGGGATCCTGGTGTTAGGGCTAAAATTGCAGTTCATACTTCAGATGCTCGGATTGATCCAATTGGGACGTGTGTTGGCGTCCGTGGCAGTCGTGTTCAAGCGGTTACTCATGAATTATCGGGAGAACGCGTTGATATTGTTTTATGGTCTGAGGACCCAGCAGAGTTTGTCATTGGTGCATTGGCTCCCGCCAACGTTAGTCAGATTGTCGTTGACGAAGAAGGAAAGTCAATGGACGTGGTTGTGGAAGAAAGTGAACTCGCGGTCGCGATTGGAAGAGGTGGACAGAACGTAAGACTCGCATCTGAATTGACGGGTTGGCAGATCAATATACTTACAGCTGATGAATCTGAGAAAAAAACAGCGCTTGAAAGAGAGGATGTTTTAAAGCTATTTATGGAGAAATTAGATGTCGATGAGGAGGTCGCTTCTGTTTTGGTTGATGAAGGATTCGCTAGCATAGACGAGATTGCTTATATTCCTGTCTCTGAGATGCTGGCTATTCAGGCTTTTGATGAGGACACGGTTAACGAACTTAGAACTAGAGCTAGAAACTTTTTACTCACGCAAGCTTTGGTAGCTGAAGAGAAATTACAATCGACTGATACTGATCTTTTTGAAGTTACTGGTATGTCTAATGAATTAGCGGCTAAATTGGTAGATTCCAAAATCTTAACAAGAGACGATTTGGCTGAATTATCAGTCGACGAATTGGTGGAACTAATTGATATTGACAGAGATGAGGGTAGTAATTTGATCATGGAGGCTAGGGCACATTGGTTTGTTTCTGAAGGCGATAATATAAAATCCAGTAGTGAGGAGGATTCTAGTGTCAATTAATACTAGCGTTAAAGAATTTGCTGCGGAGTTAAAAGTGCCTGTCGACACATTGCTTGATCAGCTAAATCTAGCAGGAGTTCCCAAAAAGTCGGGGTTAGATGTCATTTCTGAAGAAGATAAGGAAAAACTTCTCCAAACTCTTAGAAAGGCTCATTCGCAAACTGCAGATCCAGCAAGTAGGAAAAAAATAACTTTGACAAAAAGAACAACCTCAGAGATCAAACAGGCGGATCCATCGGGTAAATCGAGGACTATTCAAGTTGAAGTAAGAAAGAAAAGAGTTTTTGTTAAAAAGAAATCGTATGATGACAATCCAAATGATGTAAACGGTGATTCCCCGTTAGATAGTGCAGGAGGGAGCGCTGCTGAGAAGGGAAAGTATGCAGGAAATACTGAAACCAAGTCTCAGGAAGCAATCATTGAAGATAAAGATTCTGCAACTCCGACGCAGGGTGATTCTTCCCTTAGTAACTCGAAGGATAAACGTTCGGCTATTGCCAAGAATACAATGGATCAGGGAGAGGAAGCAGGAAGATCTAACGTTGATTCAGAAGTCGCCGAAATAAATGCGTTCATGACTTCTGAAAAAAGTAGCGATGAAAAGTTAAAAAAAGTTGAAAAAGAAAGCGTTAATAAGCAAGCTACGAAGGATACTACTTTAAAAGTTACTTTGCCTTCTGATCGTGAGAAACCGGATTTGAAATCGAAGAAAACTGAGAAGTCTGTAAAATCCAGCAAATTATCTTCAACCTGGAAAGAAGAACAAAGGCAGAAAAGGGTCATTAAGACTAGAGGAGATATGTCTGGTGGTACGGGTGGTTGGCGTCATCATAAGGTAAAGCCTAAAGCGACAAATAATGCTCAAAAGCAAGATGAAACAGAGAACGTGGTCGAATTTGTTGTACGAGAGGTAAATGTCCCCGAAACTATTACGGTTGCAGAATTAGCCCACAGAATGGCTTTTAAGGGAAGCGAAGTGATCAAGGTTTTAATGACTATGGGGCAAATGGTTACTATTAACCAGGTATTAGATCAAGAAACGGCAATGATTGTGGTTGAAGAGATGGGGCACAAAGCTGTTGCAGCCAAACTCGATGACCCGGAGTTGTTTCTGGAAGAAAGTGAACTTCGTTCTACAAAAGATGTTGAATCACTACCAAGGCCTCCTGTTGTGACAATAATGGGCCATGTTGATCATGGAAAAACGTCACTGTTGGATTTAATTAGAACAACAAAGGTAGTAGATAGTGAGGCTGGCGGTATCACTCAGCATATTGGTGCATACCATGTAGTTAGCGACAAAGGCACCGTTACATTTTTGGATACACCAGGACACGAGGCGTTCACAGCGATGAGGGCAAGAGGGGCGAATGCCACAGATATTGTTATTTTGGTTGTAGCTGCCGATGATGGAGTTATGCCACAAACGAAGGAGGCGATAGCTCATGCTAGAGCCGCTGGGGTACCATTAGTTGTTGCGGTTAATAAAATTGACAAACCGGAGGCAAACATAGAGCGAGTCAAAAGTGAACTCATTGCTGAAGAGGTTGTGCCTGAGGATTTTGGTGGAGACTCCCCGTTTGTACCCGTTTCTGCTAAAACCGGAGAAGGTTTGGATGAATTATTAGAAAATATTCTGCTCCAGGCTGAGGTTTTGGAATTAAAAGCCCCCGTAGAATCTATGGCTAAAGGTTTGATCGTTGAGGCAAGTATCGACAAAGGTAGAGGTCCTGTAGCGACTGTTTTAGTGCAGGCAGGGACGCTTAAAATAGGCGATGTTGTTTTAGCAGGAGCCTCATTTGGTAGGATACGTGCATTGTTGGATGAAAACAGCAGACAAATACAGTCTGCAGGTCCTTCAATACCAGCAGAAATCCTCGGTTTGACAGATGTTCCTCAATCGGGAGATGAGCTTTTGGTACTGGGAGATGAAAAAAAAGCGAGAGAGATTGCTCTTTTCAGACAGGGAAAATTTCGTGATGTTCGACTTGCAAAACAGCAGGCTGCAAAACTGGAGAATGTTTTTGAAAATATGGGAGGAGAAAATAAAGATCTACCCTTGATTGTTAAAGCAGATGTTCACGGTTCACAGGAGGCAGTATCTCTTTCATTACAGAAACTGTCCAATCAAGAAATCAAGATTAGAATGGTACATTCCGCGGTTGGACCCGTAACTGAATCAGATGTTAATTTAGCGATAGCATCGAGGGCAGTTATCATTGGATTTAATGTTAGAGCTGATTCAGCATCTAAACGCCTAGCTGATTTAAATGAAATAGATATACGGTATTACAATGTAATATACGATGCCGTAAAGGATGTTAAGGACGCCCTTCAAGGTATGTTGGCTCCGGAGATTAAGGAAGAAGTAACTGGTTTAGTCGAAATAAGACAGATATTTAAGGTGTCGAAATTAGGAAAAATTGCTGGATGTATGGTTCTAGAGGGTATTGTGAAGAAAAGTGCGTCCGTTAGGTTATTAAGAGAGAACGTTGTTATATGGACGGGAGAATTGGAATCTTTAAAGCGTTTTAAGGAAGATATAAAAGAAGTAAAAGAGGGTTATGAATGTGGCCTGACTTTGCGTGGTTATAATGATATCAAGGAAGGCGATCAATTAGAGGTCTTTGAGGTGAGGGAAATTGCAAGAGCCCTTTAATAAAATAAATGTACGATCAAAAAGGGGCTTTAAAATTGCGGATCATATTCGCAAGACAGTGTCTGAAATCGTTAGAGCAAAAGTCAGAGATCCTCGTGTTAATACCGTGACGATCACTGATGTAGAGATTACTTACGATATTACAATCGCCAAAATATTTTACAGTGTTTACCCATGGTCACAGAATAATTTAAAAGAAGCGGAGGCTGGTTTATACTCGGCGAAAAAATTTATAAGAATGCAGTTAGGAAAAGAGCTTACATGTTACAGAATCCCGGAACTAATTTTTAAATTAGATACCTCGCTAGATCACGGTGACAGAATTAATGAGTTGCTTACTAGAGTCAGTGAATAATAGCAGTATGATACTTTCTTTTTAAAGAGATGAGGCTAAACGGTATTATCTTCATAAACAAGAAAGCGGGAATTTCTTCTGCAGGAGTTGTTAGGAAGGTAAAGCGAATAGTAAAGTCCAAAGTAGGTCATGGAGGAACCCTGGATCCAATGGCTACAGGACTATTACCGATATTAATTGGGGAGGGCACGAAGTTCGGCTCTATGTCGTTGCACAAAAACAAAACATACAATGCGGAAATTTTATTGGGTGTCTCTACTGAAACTGGTGATAAAGAAGGAGCTGTGGTAAAAAAAAAATTGTTAAGTGTGGTAAACCAGAGATATTAGAAGTCTTAACTAAACTCAAGGGAAAAAATTTACAAACGGTACCACTATACTCAGCGGTAAAGGTAGGAGGTACTCCGATGTACAAGCTAGCTCGTAAAGGGATGCCTGTTGACCAGGTAAAGAGAACCGTAGAAATTATTGACCTTAAGTTACTGTCATTAGCAATACCTTATTTAACAGTAAAAGTATCTTGTTCCAAAGGAACGTACATTAGAGCCTTGACTGAAGATATAGGTAATATGTTAGGGTGTGGTGCTCACATTACCAGTCTAGAACGTACTTCTGTTGGAGAATTCTCCTTAAAGGATGCCTTTACTTTGGAACGGATGTCGGAAGATTTAAAAATTTTTGGGATGAGAGTTTTAGAAGACAAGTATATTCGACCTGTCGATTTATTTTTGAAAGACTTCAGGAGTCTTTTGTTGTCTGACTATGAACTTGATAAAGTTATGAATGGTTTAGCAATTAAAGCTCCTGAGGAGGCGTTGGATTTCTCGGAAAATGTCTTGGTAAGATTGTATGATAAGCAGAATAAATTTTTAGGGTTAGGTGAAATAGAAGGAGACAAAGTGTCCCCTAAAAGATTAATCAATACAAAAGATATAAGAGAATAAAAGAAAATGGAAAAAAGAAATATTGCAATCATTGCTCACGTAGACCATGGAAAAACTACCCTCGTTGACCAGCTCTTGAAGCAATCCGGTGTATTTAGAGATAACGAAACTATTTGTGAAAGGGTAATGGATTCAAATGATCTTGAAAGAGAAAGAGGAATTACGATCGTTTCAAAAAATTGCTCAATAGTGTTTGATTCTGTTCATATCAACATAGTTGATACACCAGGACATGCTGATTTTGGTGGAGAGGTGGAACGGATCTTGTCAATGGTAGATGGTGTTTTATTATTAGTTGATGCGGTAGAAGGGCCTATGCCACAAACACGTTTTGTGACGAACAAAGCGCTTCAGATTGGTTTGAAGCCGATCGTTGTTATAAACAAGATTGATAAAGTTGGAGCACGCCCTGATTGGGTCATAGATGAAACATTTGAACTCTTTGCTAATTTGGGGGCAAATGATCAGCAATTAGACTTTCCTGTTATTTATGCGTCGGCTATCAAAGGTTTTGCAACGGTGGATCCACTAGTACAGCAAAAAGACATGAAAGAGTTATTAAGTATTATTGTTACAAAAACTCCTAAGCCTAGCGGAGACGTTGCAGGACCTTTCAGGATGCAGATTTCTGCAGTAGATTATTCTCCTTATCTTGGAAAGATTGGTATCGGTAAAATCTCAAGAGGTGTATTAGCCTTGCGAGATAATTTAGTCTCTCTCGAGGGAGAGCATGGACCACGTGAACAGCTTACAATTAGCTCAATTCAGATATTCAAGGGGCTCGATAGAGTAAATGTTGACAAAGCAGAGGCGGGACAAATTGTTATAATTAATGGTATTGATGATATCAAAATCGGCGCAACTTTATGCGACTCTAGTAGTCCCGAACCATTTCCAATCTTACAAGTTGATGAACCAACATTAGGTGTAAATTTTTTTGTTAATTCTTCTCCATTTGCAGGAAGAGAAGGAAAATTTGTCACTGGTAGACAGATACGAGAGAGGTTAGAGAAAGAACTGATAACCAATCTCGCATTAAAAGTTAACTTTAACGATGACCAGGAAATTTTTGAGGTTTTTGGAAGAGGGGAGCTACATTTAACCATATTAATTGAAAATTTGAGAAGGGAAGGGTTTGAACTTTCCGTATCGAAGCCAACGGTAGTCTACAAAACTGGCTCAGATGGAAAAAGATTGGAGCCTTACGAAACACTAATTATGGAAGTTGGATTAGATTTCCAGGGAATGGTTATGAAAAGCGTTGGAGAGAGAGGGGCAAAGTTATGTAATATGGAAAACATTAATGAACAGAGAGTGCGGTTAGAATATTTTGTCAGCACTAAGGCGCTTATCGGATTTCACAGTGAGTTTACTACTATTACCAAAGGTACGGGTATTTTCTCGCATAGTTTTGCAAAGTATGATTCGGTATCGTCAATTTCTAGTCAACGAAAGAATGGCGCACTGGTCTCTCAAGAGAATGGCACTATCAATGCCTATGCTTTGTGGAAAATACAGGAAAGAGGTAGATTGTTTGTAAGTCCGGGAGTCGAGGTGTATGAAGGGATGATTATTGGGGTCCACGCAAGGCCAAATGATCTTATAGTAAATCCTATTAAGGGAAAGAAACTAACTAACATTAGAGCGTCTGGCAAGGATGAACATATAGAACTTAAAAATATGATGGAGCTTAACTTAGAAAAGGGATTGGGTATACTGGGGGATGATGAGCTTTTGGAGATAACACCAAAAGCCCTTAGACTAAGGAAATTATCCTTGACTGAAGGGGAAAGGAGAAGAAATAGTAGGCAGGTAACGGCTGATTAATTAGCTTCCGCCAATAGTCATCATTTCGATTAACACTGATCCAGTGGTTTTCGAACCCCTACGATATTCATCGGCGCCAATCGACACTATGTTTTGAAACATTTCTTTTAGATTGCCTGCTATTGTAATTTCGTAAACTGGAAATGAAATTTGCCCATTTTGGATCCAAAAACCTGAGGCGCCTCTGGAATAATCACCCGTGATTGTGTTTACCCCCTGACCCATTAACTCTGTAACAAAAAGTCCGTTTCCCATAAGTTTGAACATTTCATTAAGATTATTTCCGCTACGACTGTTACTGTCAAACATTCTTAAATTATGGGAGCCACCGGCATTACCAGTAGTATGCATATTCAAACGCTTTGCGCTGTAACTGGACAAAAAGTAGCCTTTTATAATCCCGTTCTCGACTACTAACCTGGGGCGCACTTTAACACCCTCATCATCAAATGGCGCTGAACCCATTCCCCCAATCAAAAATGGATTTTCTTCAATAAAAATAGATTCAGGAAAAATCATGGTGTCAAGGCTTTTATCTAGGAAAGTTAAATTCTTGTAAAGAGAAGCACCACTAATAGCTTGAACGAATGATCCTAATAAACTTGCAGCTATTGGAGCGTCAAAAAGTACAGGGGATTTTCGAGTAGAAATCTGTTTAGAACCAAGCCGAGCTAGAGCTCTACGGGCAGCGTAGCCACCTATATCCTCAGGGGTCGCCAAATTGTTAAAATTTCTGTCCGAAGAGTACCAATAGTCCCTCTCCATTTCTCCATTCCTAGTGGCAATCGGAGCAACCGAAACAGTATGTCGGCTCTGCTTATAACCACCTTCGAATCCTAAAGAGTTTACAGAAAAAAAATTACTGTGATGAACCGAAACAGCCGCACCCTCGGAGTTTTTGATATGTTTGTCGGTTCCTAAAGCACTAGCCTCACACCGCTGAGCTATATCAATTGCACCTCTGATACCAATGTCCCACGGAAAATAGAGCTCAAGATCATTTCGTGGTTTAAACTCAAGATCTTCTTTTTTTGGCAAACCCGCAAATTTATCCGGTTTGGTAAACTTTGCAATATCTCTAGCTTTGAAAACAGTCTGTTGAAGCGCACTCGATTCAAAATTTGAAGTTTCAGCAAATCCTTTTCTGCCAGAATTGTAGATTGTTATGCTAGCCGATTTTTCTCTGTTATTTTCGCTTGTCTCAAGCTGTCCAAGTCGAACTTGAGTCGAAAGTCCGTAGTTTTCAGTTACATCAACACTTGCTTGCACGGCCCCTACATCATGAGCAATATCAAGCATTTTTTGTGCTATCATCTTCAACTCTGAAGAGGTGTGAATGAATTGTAAATTATTTTCTAAGTCCATAGGTAAATTATAATGGTGAAACCGGGCAATTTGTCAGAATTAGGTGTAGGTCTTGTTTCAATAAGTGATCGCGCTAGCAGTAATGTTTATGAAGATTTGGGTATTCCTTGCCTAAAGGGTTGGTTAAAAAGAGCTATAACAAGCCCATTTAGAACTGTGGAAAGTCTCATCCCTGATGACAGGAGTTTGATTAAAGCTACCTTAATCCGTTTGGTTGACGAGGAAAATTGCGATTTGGTACTTACTACTGGGGGTACTGGGCCGGCTCCGAGAGACTTTACACCGGATGCTACGCTGGAAATAGGAGAAAAACATTTACCGGGCTTCGGTGAACAGATGAGACAAATATCATTAAACTTTGTACCAACAGCAATTCTATCTCGCCAGGTGGCAGTTGTTAGGAAATCCTCTTTGATAATTAATTTGCCGGGGCAGCCTAGGGCTATCCAGGAAACACTCGAGGGAGTTAGGGACAAAACCGGTGAAATAAAGGTACCTGGCATTTTTGCGGCCGTACCCTATGGTCTAGAACTCATCGGAGGACCCGTTATTATTACTGATGAAAATGTTTGCAAATCATTCAGACCTAAAAATAAATAATTACGGTTTTGTTAACCTAGTTACCTTTCCTAAAGCGCTCACTTTTCTGATATTTCTGAATACCTCTGCCAAATGAACTCTGTGAGAAATTTCTAAACCTATTTTAAGCGTACAGAAAAACGAACCCTTGTGGCGGTTGATTGATACATCAACAATGTTACTCTTGGTAATCGAAATGGCAGAGGCAATTTTTGCCAGAACCCCCGGAGATTCTTCAACTTCAAGTAGCAGGTAGCAGATAAATTGTTTGTCATTTACTTCCTCCCAGAGAATATCAGTCCATCTCGCAGGGTCATTGATTCGTTGCTTATTTGAAGCTGCACAGGTTTTCCTGTGTACTAATAATCCTTTGCCTCCAGACAAGAAGCCATGAGCCGGATCGCCTGGGATTGGAAAACAGCAAACTGCATAATTGACAGCAGGACCTTCGTTTCCATTAATAGATATTGATTTCGAAGTATCTGTTAAATGCTGCATGGAAAGCTCAATTCTTTGTTTAACATCAGGCGAAAAAGCTGCGGGCAAGGCTTTTGATTTTAGAATTATTAAAATTCTCTGCGCAACAGCTTCGGCATAAAGATAACCTAATCCTACTTTTTCAAAAAGTTCATCTCGATTGTTTAAGCTAATTTCATTAAATAATAATTCCCATGGAATATCTTTTTCAAAATCTATTTTTTCGTTTAATGCTTCAACTGCCTGAACCATAAGTTTCTTTCCAAAAGCAATCACTCGCTCACCAGTCTCTTTCTTTAAAGTGTTTCTTATCCCGGCACGAGCTTTCGAAGTTCGAACAAAATTAAGCCATGACGGATCCGGCTTAGCATTAGGGTGTTGGATGACGGATACAACATTACCATTTCTCAATTTTGTGTCAAGGGGTACATTTTGATTGTTTATCTTTGCACCAGTACATTTTTTTCCAATATCGCTATGGATGGAATAGGCAAAGTCGACAGGAGTCGAACCTCGTGGCAATTCAATGATTTCCCCTTGAGGAGTAAAAACATAAATTACATCAGGAAACAAATCTATTTTTAAGTAATCGATGAATTCTGAGGGACCAGCAGTTTGCTTATGTACCGTAAGAAGTGATTTCATCCATTCATGTGTCTTAAACTGCAACGGAGATGCATCCTTTTCTTTTTTCTTGTAGAGCCAATGAGAGGCAATACCTACTTCTGATAAGCTGTGCATTTTTTCTGTTCTAATTTGTAACTCTAACGGTGTTCCATAGGGCCCCATAACAACGGTATGTAATGATTGGTACCCATTCGATTTTGGTAATGCGATGTAATCCTTAAATCTTCCAGGTATAGGTTTGAACAGTTTGTGTAAAGCTCCGAGGCACAAGTAACATTCTGTTAAGGTCTTGACAACTATCCTGAATCCATGGATATCAAAAACTTCCGCGAAACTAACTTGCTTTTCTTTCATTTTCAAATAAATTGAATATAAAGATTTTTCTCTTCCAAAAACCTTGCCCTTTACCCCAAAGCTAGGAATATGGTTAATTATTTTTTTTTGTAATTCTGAGATGATTTCTTTTCTATTTCCTCTAGCTTTCGAGATTGCTTCACTAAGTACTTTGTACCTTTTTGGATATAGATTTGCAAAACATAAATCTTCGAGCTTCCTGTAAACTTCGTTAAAACCCAGTCGGTGAGCGATCGGGGCAAATATTTCAAGAGTTTCTTTAGAAATTCTTCTCTTTTTTTTCTTCGATAATGCATTTAATGTTTGCATATTGTGCAGTCTGTCGGCAAGTTTTATTAAGATTACTCTTGCATCCGCAGCCGTTGCTAATAACATTTTTCGGAAATTTTCTGCAGTTTTTTCTTCGAAACTTCTGTAGACCAGTTGGTCAACTTTTGACAATCCATCAACAAGTTCAGCAACTTTATCACCATAAAGGTTAGAAATACTATGCAGACTAGTTGCCGTATCTTCAACAGTATCATGCAGAAGTCCTGCTACTAAGGCTTCTACGTCGAGCCTCCAACCAGCGCAAATAAGAGCAACATTTATTGGATGATTCGAATAAGGCTCTCCTGTCTTTCGAAACTGTCCAACATGAGCACTTTCGCAAAAAGAAATTGCTTTTTTTAGTTTAGATTTATCCGACCTAGATAAATAAAATGTTGCTTTTATCAGTTCATCAGATATTTTTCTTTTGAATATAGGCAATTAAAACCCTAAAGTGGAACCTTTCTAAGCATTTCAATCCCCACATGCCCGCCTGCAATTTCTCGTAATGCTGCGACAGTTGGTTTGTCTTTGGTTTCGATTTTTGGAACTGAGCCCTGTGCTAGTTGTCTAGCCCTATAAGTCGCAGATAAGGCTAGATCGAATCTATTTGGTATTTGTTCCAAGCAATCTTCTATTGTTATTCTAGCCATCTTTATGCGCCTCCCTTTTTAAGAGCTATTAATTATTCTGTACAATTCGCTGACTGCGATTTCGAAATCATCATTTATAATAACATAATCAAAATTTACCGATTTTGCTATCTCTTCTTTAGCAGTTGCCAGCCTCTCCGTGATCACACCGATTTTATCTTGTCCCCTTTTTTGGAGCCTTTCTTTTAAAATCGCGAGTGATGGCGGTCTAATAAAAATTAGAGTTAGCATTCCTCGATCAAATCGCTGTTTAATCTGAAATGCACCTTGCCAATCAATCTCTAAAAGAACTTTCTCTCCTCTATTTATACTATTTTTGACAAGTGTTGCAGAAGTCCCATAATAATTACCATATACAAAAGCCCATTCTAAAAACTCGTTGTCATTTATTTGTCTATCGAATTGTTCTTTTTTAGTAAAAAAATAATCCCTACCGTTTACCTCACCAAGTCTAGGTTCTCTGGTGGTCGTTGATACTGAAAGTCTAATAGAGGGATCTTTTTCTATAAGAGCTTTTACCAGACTTGTTTTTCCGGTTCCTGATGGAGCGGAGATAACGTACAAATGTCCAGTGTTCATCACATTTGTAGTTATTGAAGATTTTGTACCTGCTCTCTGATCTGCTCAATAAAAATTCGCAAATCTAGCGAGATCATATTCAGGTCTTGATTAAAAGCTTTTGCACCTATAGTATTCGCCTCCCTGTGTAGTTCTTGCGCAAGAAAATCTAGCCTTTTCCCTTTAAGAACACGATCGTTATCTATTACTTCTCTAAGTTCACGAATATGAGATTTGATCCTTTCCAATTCTTCAGATATATCAACTTTCATAGCATTCATGGAGGCTTCTAAATGAATTCTTTCATGAATAGCCTTAACGAGATCGTTGCTTGAGTCTTGCCTGGCGTTTTTCAATCCTTCTTTATGTTCAGAGCTTATTATTTTTTCAATATTAGTTTCTCTAAATGCCTCTGACAAGCGAGCGGAAATTTTCTTTAACATTGCATCTGATGCGATGGGTGCAATTTTATCAGCCTTTTTTGTCAAAGAATCAATTTGATTAGCACAATTTTTTATTTGCTTGACAAGCTGCACACCTTCTCTTTTTGTAAAACTATCGAATTCTTTTAATGCTGACTCACATATATCCAGTAATTCCTGCTCTTTAATATTTTCAAACACAAAGTTATCCTGGATAACTCCCGGCCATCTTAAAATATCATTTATTCTTAATTTTTCAAAACTTTCGGACGATAATAATATTTCATTTTGCAAAGCAATAATTTCGTCAACTTTTTGTTTATTTATTTTTAAACCATGCTCACTATTTTTTAAAGGTTGCAGACTGAGTCGCACTTCAATTTTTCCTCTGAAAGCATATTTTGAAACTATATCTCTAATCTTGTACTCGAATTTTTTTAACTGGTCTGGAAGTTTGATAGTTATATCGAGAAATCTATTATTACTAGACCGAATTTCTGCTACAATTAGCCCGAATTCATTAGAGCATGAAATTTCCCCAAAACCAGTCATACTTTTGGCAGTCATAACTTATAAATTAGTTGAACATTATGCATGATTATAAAAGGAAAAGTGGCAGATTAGTTGACCAAATTAGGGAGGTTAGTCTTGAGCGCAATTTCGTATCCAATAGTGATGGCTCGGTACTTATTTGTCAAGGCAATACCCGAGTGTTGTGCACAGCTAATATAGAAAACAAGTGCCCCCCCTGGTTAAAAGGGACAGATAAAGGATGGATTACGGCTGAATATTCTATGTTGCCGGGCAGTGCAAATAATCGTATCAATAGGGAGGCTGTAAAGGGAAAACAGTCAGGGCGGACTTTGGAAATACAGAGGCTTATCGGACGCACTTTAAGGAGTTCATTGGATTTATCTTTTATTCGAGAGAAAACTGTAATCATAGACTGCGATGTAATTCAGGCAGACGGCGGTACACGTTGTGCCTCAATTACGGGAGGCTGGTTAGCATTATTTGATGCATTGTATAAAGAGAATAATGTGTTAAACGAAAAAAATTTGAATTTTATTAAAAGGGTGGCTGCAATTTCTGTAGGTTATTGTGGGGAAAGACTGGTATTGGACCTTGATTACGATGAAGATGCTAGTTGCGGCATTGACTTAAATGTTGTCATGCAGCCTGGTTTGGATATAGTTGAAATTCAGGGCACGGCAGAGCGCAGGACGTTTAACAAGACGGAACTACTTGATATGACAGCGCTTGCAGAGAAAGGAATAGGAGTACTTTTTGAAATGCAAAAAATTATGGCTCAGCAGATGTCTCTTACAAGGTTAACAAGTGGTGATGTCTAAATGGATGATCGCAACAAATAATGAGGGAAAATTATTAGAATTTAAAAAGTTTTTCGAGGGAAAAGTCTACTTAGAATCGTTTAAATCCATCGGAAAAAAATCCCCAGAGGAGCCGCATAAGACTTTTCTCGAAAATGCCCTAGAAAAGGCAAGGTATGCGAGTCTGGTAAGTAGATTACCTTCAATTGCAGACGACTCCGGTTTGGTGGTAGATTATCTTGGCGGTTTACCGGGGGTAAGGTCAGCTCGTTTCGCAAGTGTTTCATCTGGAAGAAAGCGTCAGCAAGATGAGGAGAATATAAAAAAACTTCTGGGATGTATGAGATCAGCCAAGACCTTCGCTCAACGGCGTTGTAGATTTATAACTATGATTGTGGCTTTGAAAAGCCATGATGATCCAGATCCAATAGTTTCTCGCGGTGTATGGGAGGGTTTAGTTGCATTCGAACCTAAGGGGGAAAGGGGATTTGGATATGATCCTATTTTCTATCTGCCTGAAGAAAAAAAGACTGCTGCTCAATTATTGTTGCATGAGAAAACTGAGGTTAGTCACAGAGGAAAAGCTTTAAAAAAGATTAGTTTGGAACTTTTTAAGAGATTTAAAAATTAAAAAAATGTTTCAAACTAACGATATACCTCTCAGTCTTTACATTCATTTACCGTGGTGCGCTAAAAAATGCCCTTATTGTGATTTTAATTCCCATCTGTTACGAGATCACCATCAGTTTGAGGATTATACGGGTGCTTTGATATCCCAGTTGAGGGGTTGGTCCGAACTTTTTAAAAGCAGAAAAATAAAAACTGTGTACTTTGGTGGAGGAACACCAAACTTATTTCCAATAGACTTTATAAAGATCTTATTCAGAGAGATACGTTCAATAATGGATATCGAGGAAAATTCAGAGATTTCTTTTGAGGTTAACCCGTTGAATATGTTTCGTGATTCATCAATTGAAGAATATTTTCTTGATTTAAATGGTTTAGGCGTTAATAGAATATCCGTTGGAGCTCAGTCTTTCGATAATATGTCTTTGAAAAGGATAGGTAGGGAGCACACCCCTAAAGAGATTGAGCTGTTCCTGATGGATGTGTGCAAAATTTTCAAAAATGTAAATGTAGATTTAATGTATGGTTTGCCAGGTCAAAATCAAATGAAAGTTAGAAAGGATATTGGTACGTTAAAAGACTTCAATGTTGCGCATATATCTTATTACCAGTTGACGGTTGAACCAGGCACTATGTTTTATAACAACGCTCCAAAATTACCTAGTGAAGATGTAATTTGGGATATGTACTTGTTAATTATGAATGAATTAGCGAGGAACGGGTATTCGAGATATGAGGTATCAGCTTTTTCCAAGGGTGGCATGCGTTGTCAGCACAATATGAATTATTGGGAATTCGGCGATTACATAGGATTAGGGGCAGGAGCACACTCTAAAATTACAAAAAATCATTTAATCGAACGGCGAATTGTTATTTCTAACCCAGTTAGTTACGTAAATAAAATTAAGTCAAACGAACAATTTTTCAAAAAAACAAGTTATTTACCTGGTGCCGAGGTTTTGTTCGAATACATGTTAAATGCTGGTCGTTTAACGAAGGGTTTTAAAATTTTAAATTTAGAGGAAAGAACTGGCGTAGAGTTTGCGAGCGAGCAAAGAAAGTTTTGCTTGGCATGTGATAAGGGGCTTATTGAGATTACTTCAGATAAAGTAATACCTACAAAGCTGGGTCTAGACTTTCTAAATAATCTGCAAGAAATCTTTCTTCCAATTAAGGACGATTAAACGCACTAAGTTGTAGATTTTTGATTATTATTAGTGCATTATGATTTAATCGCGTGCAATTACCTGTCTTGTTACTTATTTATTATCTTTTAAGTGGCTGAAATAACGAGTTTTTTTTTTTTTATTATTAGGCACGGATTTCGCACTGTGATGGACACCTATTAATGAATATGCAATATGGAGAAAGTATGAATAGCGCCAAAGACGTAATGAAAATGATGAATGATAACGATTGTAAGTTTGTTGATTTGCGGTTCACAGACACTAGAGGTAAGGAACAGCACGTTTCTGTACCTGCGTCAGCATTTGAGGAGTCTAAATTTGAGGATGGTCATCCTTTTGATGGCTCCTCTATAGCAGGTTGGAAAGGTATACAAGCCTCAGATATGTTGTTAATACCGGACCCGTCTACAGCAGTTATGGACCCATTTAGGGAGGAACAAACACTTTTACTTACCTGTGATGTTATAGAGCCCTCTGACGGTAAAGGCTACGATAGGGATCCACGATCACTCGCTTTAAGGGCTGAGGCATATATGCAATCAACTGGCATTGGAGACCAGGCTTTTTTCGGTCCAGAACCAGAATTTTTTGTTTTCGACAGCGTTACATGGGACACTAGCATGGGAGGCAGTTTCTACAAAATCAATTGTGAAGAGGCTTCGTGGTCGAGTGGGTTAGAGTTGGAACAAGGAAACCTCGCGCATCGCCCCGCGGTAAAAGGAGGATATTTCCCGGTTCCTCCGGTAGACTCGTTGCAGGATATAAGATCAGAGATGTGTTTATTGCTGGAGCAATTAGGTATTCCTTGCGAGGTCCATCACCACGAGGTCGGTGGTTCTGGGCAGTGTGAAATAGGAACGAAGTTTGCTCCTTTGACTCAGCGCGCAGATTGGATTCAAAAGCTAAAGTATGTAGTGCATAACGTAGCTGCCAGTTACGGAAAGACTGCGACCTTCATGCCAAAGCCTGTGGTTGACGATAATGGTTCAGGTATGCACGTACATCAATCTGTCTGGAAAGATGGAAATAATCTTTTTGCAGGAGAAGAATATGCTGGGTTGTCCGAATTTGCGCTCTATTACATCGGAGGCATCATCAAACATGCGAAAGCGTTGAATGCATTTACAAATCCAAGCACTAATTCATATAAGCGCTTAGTCCCTGGGTTTGAGGCTCCTGTGAAGTTAGCCTATTCTGCTAGAAATAGATCTGCGTCAGTTAGAATACCTTATGTTGCTAACCCTAAAGGTAGACGCATCGAAGTGAGATTCGCTGACCCTTCTGCGAACCCTTACTTCGCCTTCGCGGCATTCTTGATGGCTGGGCTTGATGGAGTTCAAAACAAAATTCACCCAGGAGATCCTTTAGACAAAAACTTATACGATCTCCCACCTGAGGAAGATGCTCAAATTCCAACTATTTGCTCTTCGTTGGAGCAAGCGCTGGAATCCCTGAATAATGATAAAGAATTTTTAATGAAGGGAGATGTCTTTAGCTCAGATATGATTGATGCGTACATTGAGTTAAAAATGGAAGATGTGACAAGGCTGAGAATGACAACTCATCCGGCAGAATTCGATATGTACTATTCTGTATAAAATCTCAAGTCATTGATCTTAAAATAAGGGCCGGAAAAAGTGGGACAAGCTCAGCCGTTTAATCTTGTAAATTTCGATATTGCGGATTTAGTAACTGCCAGCATTCTTTGTCTCGACTCTTCCGGCCGAATTCTTTTTGCCAACACTTCAGCGGAAACCCTGTTTGGTTTGTCCAAAAGTCAGTTGGCTAAATTGAATGTGGAAGACTTGCTTGCCAATTCAGAAAAGTTTCATGAATTTTGCAATGCCAATGAGGAGGAATCATCGCACATACAAATCAAACTTGAATGGAACTTAGCCCGCGAAAACAATACCAGACTAGACACAATGATAACTCAAACGGGGATGTTGTATCCCTCATGTGTGGTTGAGTTGAGAACTGATCTAAGAAGTATGAAAGTAAGTAAAGAAGAAAGACGGGCAGACCTTGTCAAAGTAAATAAAATGATATTAAAGAATTTGGGCCACGAAGTGAAAAACCCTTTAGGAGGCATAAGGGGCGCAGCCCAATTATTGAAAAATGAACTCGCTGAAAATGAACTAATAGAGTATACAAACGTTATTATCAAAGAGGCGGATCGGCTTCGTGATCTAGTGGACAATATGCTTATACCCTCAAAACATGCAATAAAATATGAGTACGTAAACATTCACGAGTTGACGGAGAGAGTGAGAACTCTTATCGAGTCGGAATACAAGCAAATTTCTATTGATTGTGATTATGATGTTAGCATTCCTGAATTGGAATGCGACGTAACTCAAATTGTTCAGGTAATTTTAAATGTGTGTCGTAATGCAGCTGAGGCGCTTGAGAGGCATAAGATAGAAGATCCGAAGATCACTTTAAAATCAAGAATAGCTAGGCAAATGACTCTAAGGCGAAAAAAACATAACTTAGCTGCTCTTTTAGAGGTAAAAGACAATGGGCCTGGAGTACCTGACTCTATCCAAGATCAAATTTTTTATCCACTGGTTTCTAGTCATCCAAACGGTCATGGTATAGGACTCACTTTGGCTCAGGAAATTATTCATGCGCATGGCGGACTGATAGATTTTGACAGCAGAGAAGGTTTAACCATTTTTAGTATTCATATCCCTATAAGTAAATCAGAAAGCGTTAATGAATTTAGTATGGATAGTTGATGATGATGCGTCGATAAGATGGGTTTTAGAGAAAGCTCTCACCAGGGAGAATATCTCTTGCGAACTATTTTCATCTGTTGACGATGTTTTAGCCGCTCTTGAGGTTAAACAGCCGAATGTTTTAGTCTCTGACATTCGGATGCCTGGAGATTCTGGGCTGGTCTTGTTAGAAAAAATTAAGAGCCAGTATGCTCAGTTACCAGTTATTATTATGACGGCCTTTTCTGACTTAGATAGCGCTGTTTCGTCTTTTCAAAAGGGGGCATTTGATTATTTGCCAAAACCCTTTGACATCGAATCTGCTGTGGAATTGATCAGCAGGGTTATGGGAGAGGGCAGGAAACCAGATGGTAAAGAGCCGGTTAAAAAAGCCAGTATGGGTAACTTGCTGGGTACGGCTCCTAAGATGCAAGAAATTTATCGTGTAATTGGGAGGCTATCCAATTCGGCAACAACTGTGTTAGTGAATGGGGAGACAGGGACGGGTAAAGAATTAGTTGCTCGGGCATTGCACCAACATAGTCCAAGGTCGAACAGACCTTTTATCGCTCTTAATATGGCTGCTATCCCTAGGGACTTGCTAGAATCTGAGCTATTCGGTCACGAAAGAGGGGCTTTTACAGGAGCGCAAATTTCTCGGAAAGGGAGATTCGAACAAGCAGACGGAGGAACACTGTTTTTGGATGAAATCGGAGATATGCCATTTGAGTTACAAACTCGGCTATTGAGGGTTCTATCGGAGGGAAAGTTCTATCGTGTAGGTGGTGTTACTCCTGTAAATGTGAATGTGAGAGTTATCGCAGCCACACATCAAAATCTTGAAGACAGAGTTAAAAAAAATCAGTTTAGAGAAGATTTGTTTCACAGAATAAACGTAATAAGAATAAAAATTCCTCCACTTAGGGAAAGGAGTGACGACATACCATGTTTGTCTGAGTTTTTCTTAAATAAATTTAGTAAAAAACTAGGATTCGAAAGGAAAACTCTCTCAGTGGATTCCATCAAGGCTATGAAAGAGTTTCGATTCCCGGGTAACGTTAGGCAGTTGGAAAATTTCTGTCATTGGCTTACTGTGATGGCTCCCGGAAATACAATTACTGTAAATGATTTACCCGATGAAATTAGGTTCCCCGAACCACTGATAGAGCTTGAAAATGATGCAAGTGTAAATTTAGATACAGATAAAAATGGGGTTAAAGATGAATTTTGGACTACGGTATTAAGAAAGGAAGTAAAAAAAAATCTGGAAGGGCAGACCAAAGTCCCAGATAATTATTACAGTCAATTGCTTGAGTCTTTTGAACGAGCCGTATACTCCGAGGCACTCAGGGCAACGAAAGGACGAAGAATTGCATGTGCGAAAGTTTTAAACGTTGGACGAAACACAGTAACCAAAAAAATTCAAGATCTTAACTTGCCTTTTTAATTTTTCAATTCTAAATTAACCCAAACCGGGGCATGATCCGAGGGTTTTTCGTGTTTACGCACATCGGAGGATATGCCAACGTCCGAACACACATTTACAAGCGGTTTTGACAATAAAATATGATCTATTCTAAGTCCTTCATTTTTACGAAAAGAACCTTGCCTGTAGTCCCACCAGCTGTATTGATTTGACTTTTTGTTTTTTAATCTAAAGGAGTCAGCCAGAAGCAGGTTTTCGAATTGAGAAAATTGTTTTCTTTCTGCAGAGGAACAAAGTATTTTTTCTCTCCATAAATCCGGGTCAAAAACATCGAGATCAGTGGGAGCGATATTAAAATCACCCATCATACATAACGAATCGTTGTCCTTTAGGAGTTGTTTCACATAACCGTGAAGTTTTTGTAAAAATAATAATTTATATTCAAATTTTGGATCTTCCACGGAGCTTCCATTCGGAACATATACTGAAACAAAGTTGATTCTATGAAGATCATTAATGAGAAGAGAACATGTAATTACCCTAGCTTGCTCATCCTCCCAAAAAGGGATATTTCTAACAACCTGCTCGCATTTTATAAGACTGCCTTGTTTAAAAGCAAGGCAAACTCCATTGTAACTTTTCTGCCCGAAAAATCGTACGTCAAATCCATTTTTGTAGAAAAATTCTACTGGAAATTGGTCATCAATTACTTTAGTTTCCTGGAGTCCGACTATGTCCGGGTTAAATTCAACTATCCATTTCTGAAGAGAGGTTTCACGGGCTCTAATTGAATTAACATTCCAACTTGCGATATTAATATTCATAATCAGGGATTCACAAGCCCTAAATGTTTTAACATTGCATCTGGCTTTGGTTCTCTTCCCATGAATGCCCGGAAGGAAGCAATTGCCTCCCTAGAGCCACCTTTAGATAATATTTCCTTTTTAAATAAATCTCCCAAAATTGATTTTTCCTGTTTATTTTTTCCTTCAAAACGTGCATAACAGTCAGCAGATAAAACCTCAGCCCATTTATAGCTGTAGTATCCTGCAGCATACCCGCCATCAAAAATATGTGAGAATGAGTTTGGAAAAAGAACAAAACTCGGTTGTTTAATTACACTTATTTCTCCCCTCACGAATTCCAGTATTTCAAGAACTTGCCTGTAAACTTGTTCATCATCCAGAAATTCACAGTCACTTAAATCTTTGTGTATTAATATATCGAACAAAGCAAATTCTATTTGCCTGATCATTTGCAAACCGCTATTGAAATTTTTTGCCGCATAAATTTTTTCAAATATCTCCCTGTTTATAGTGAGACCCGTATCTCTGTGTTTGCTCATTTTTCGGAGAGTTTCGTATTCCCATGCAAAGTTTTCTAAAAATTGGCTTGGTAGCTCAACTGCATCCCACTCTACCCCACTAATTCCTGAAATCTCTAGGTAGTTCATATCTGTTAATAAATGATGTAACCCGTGTCCGAACTCATGAAAAAGGGTTACAACTTCATCGTGGGTAAGATAAACATCCTTATGGCCTATTGGTTGGGAAAAATTACAATTCATCAGGGCTATTGGAGACTGAACTCCGTTATTGTGTTTAATTCTTGATCGACATTCATCCATCCATGCACCTCCGCGTTTTTCTTCACGGGAGAAAAGGTCAAAAAAGAAATAGCCTGTTGTTTCCCCTTCGCTAACCACTTTAAAAACCTGGACAGATTGCTCCCATAAAATGTCTGTAACATCTTGCTCTCTATGAATTTCGCAACCAAAAAGATCTTTAACAGTTTCGAAAAGTCCGGATAGTACCTTACCCAACGGGAAATAACTCCTCAGTTCTTCACTATCGATCGCGAACCTCCTTTTTTTTAGTTTTTCACTAATAAATGGAATATCCCATGGCTCCAGTTTTCGATTCGATTCGATTCGATTTGAATAATGATTGATTTCATCCAGTTCTTTTTGGGCGAATGGTTTTGCTTTTTTGGCAAGTTTTTTGAGAAAAACCACTACATCTTCAGGCGAGTTCGCCATTTTGGTCTTCAAGGATAGTTCGGCAGGATTGGAGAAACCCAAAATTTTCGCTTGTTGATATCTAAGTTTTAGGATTTTCGCGATTATAAGACTATTGTCGAATACAGCTCCCTCTTCAGCAATATCAGAACTTCTCCTTGCATATTTGCAATATATGTCAAATCTTAAAGATCGATTGGATGAGTACTCGATTATTGGATGGTATATTGGCGGTTGAAGTGAAAATACGTAGCCATCAACACTTCTCTTTCGCGCCTCTTTTTTTGACAATTCGAGAACATGTTCTGGAATGCCTTCCAACGATTTTATCGGGTTTCCATCCTTGTTTAGACCAACTGTAATGACAGTTGCCTTTGTACTGTCTAGTAAATTTTCAGAAAACTTTTGGGTTAGTTTATTTAACTCAATAGTATTTTTTTTAAAATCCCGTTGAGCATCATTTTCTAAGTGTGCTCCAGCAAGCTCAAAATCGCGAATGTAATCACACAAAACTTTATGTTGCTGAGGATGGGCTGTTTTTGAGATACCCCTTCTAAGATTGGAAAAAATCTTATACAAACTCTTGTTTTGAGAGAAATCAGTCCAAAAGCTACTAACTTGCTCAAGGTTCTTGTTAATTACACCTCTGATTTCAGTACTATCTGCCACACTCGAGAGATGGTTTGCGGCTCCCCAAATACGA
Source organism: Betaproteobacteria bacterium (assembly GCA_028139135.1). GTDB lineage: Bacteria > Pseudomonadota > Gammaproteobacteria > Burkholderiales > Burkholderiaceae_A > UBA7377. The sequence continues at coordinate 20,272 of JAOINB010000001.1, read as the reverse complement.
TGAATTTTTTCACTTATTTGGCTGATCGGTTGAACAGTGGTTTCCCAATTACGTGGTTGTTCATTATCGCAGATTTTTTTTACAATCAATCTTCCATCGGATATCGTTTCTGCGATTAGCTCGTCTATATCGTTTGGACTAAGAAGCTTATAATTTGGCAACCATTCTTTACAAAAAAAAGCATCGCGCGTCATTTTTTGATTTCCTCTTTATGTTAGACTTACCGCATCACGGGGCTATAGCTCAGCTGGGAGAGCGCTTGCATGGCATGCAAGAGGTCAGCGGTTCGATCCCGCTTAGCTCCACCAATTCTTCATTTTTGACAAAACTTAGTTGAATTAGTTTACTATATGGAAGAAATTATAGAAGTCCCCATCGTCTAGAGGCCTAGGACACCACCCTTTCACGGTGGGTACAGGGGTTCGAATCCCCTTGGGGACGCCATCTTCCCAGCACTATTAGCATAATGTGCCGTTTACATGTTCGCACCAGTTGACTATTTAAACTGGTTCGTAGTTTCTCATAGTTATGATGGAGCAGGGTGCGCTTAACGCATTACCACAACCAACTAGATGAACTACCTATCCCGGCTAACGACGTTCTATTGTGCAAGCCTCAGATGAAAAAAAAAGATTCATGTATACTTGTAAATGGTTGGGAACAGTTCTTATCTCATTTACAGTGGTTCTTGGGCCCACGTAAAAGTTAGCTAGAGAGCATTTGTTAAAGTTATTGGAATAGGAAGACGCCACCACTAAGGTTTTGGTAAATTAGGTAAGATATGAGAGTTGCTGATATTATCGCAAATACATTGGTAGAGCATAATATTTTTGACGTATTCATGATAACTGGCGGTGCCGCTATGCATCTAAACGATTCTATTGGTAACCATCCAAAATTAAAATATTATTGTTGCCATCATGAACAATCGAGTGCCATTGCAGCTGAAAGTTATTTTAGATTAAGTGGGAAAATAGCACTAGTACAGGTGACGGCGGGGCCAGGGGCAATAAACACATTGAACGGTGTTTTTGGAGCGTATGTCGATTCGATTGGTATGGTAGTTATTTCCGGACAGTCGAAAAGGGAAACGTTAGCGAGAAATTGCAGGGTTCCTACAAGACAGTTAGGTGACCAGGAAGTTAATATTGTCCAAATGGTCAAGGGAATTACTAAATATGCAACGGTACTAGATAATCCAAATAATGTAAAGTTGACGCTTCAAAAAGCAATTTACTTAGCAGGTAACGGGAGACCTGGCCCAGTTTGGATAGACGTTCCTATTGATGTTCAGGCTAGCGGCGTAAATATTAATAATCTGGTAGAGTTTAATGAAGACGACACCATTAGTATCCTAAACGACGATGATGTGTCTGAAAACACCAAAATGGAATTTACGTTGGAACCAAACTTAGAAGTGCGTAAGAAAATCAGGAAGTTAATTGGGCGCTTGAATCAATCAAAAAGACCGGTCATCTTTGCTGGCTCTGGCATACGTATCGCAAATCAAAAGGTAGAGTTTGATTCTTTCGTTGAAAGATTGGGGATTCCAGTTGTTTCCGGCTGGAATGCTCACGACGTAATCCCCAATGACAGTATTAACTTTTGCGGAAGACCTGGGAGTGTTGGGGATAGGGGGGGGAACTTTGCAGTGCAGAATTCTGATTTTCTCCTGATTTTAGGAAGTAGACTTAATATTAGGCAAGTCAGTTACAACTGGAAGAACTTTGGGAAAAATGCTTTCAAGATTCATGTAGATGTTGATAAGGCGGAACTCGAAAAGCCTACTCTTGATTCAGATATTAAAATTCATTCCAATTTACAAACCTTCTTCAAAATATTTAACGAAGAGTCTCAAAATGTAATTCGCAATGACGAACACGCAAAGTACTTGGCTTGGTGTAGAAATCTTGTAGCTAAATATCCTGTTGTTTTGGACCATTACCGAAATTCAAAAAAAATTAATCCTTACTATCTTATGGAAACTATTTTTAGTAAGTTAAAGGAGGATGATGTCATTGTTACTGGAGATGGAACGGCGTGCGTTACTTCCTTTCAAGCCGCTTATATAAAAAAAAATCAGAGGTTATACACTAATTCAGGTTGCGCCTCAATGGGTTATGACTTACCTGCCGCTATCGGAGCCAGCTTGTCCAAAAATAAAAAAGAAATAATTTGTATAACTGGTGATGGGAGCCTCATGTTTAATATACAAGAATTACAGACAATTAAAAAATATTCTTTACCAATAAAAATAATTTTGTTGAACAACAATGGTTACCACTCCATAAGACAGACTCAAAAAAACCACTTCTCAGATAGAGCAGAGGTGGGGGTCGGTCCTAACTCAGGAGTAGATTTTCCAGATTTTAAAAAAATTGCGGAGGCATTCTGCCTGAATTATATCTTATTGAACGAGAATAACGGCATTGAAGAAAAAATTGAAAACATGTTAGCGGAAAAAGAGAATTGGTTATGTGAAGTAATCCTAGACATGGAGCAAGACTTTTCCCCAAAGCTCGCTTCATTTAAAAACGAAGACGGAAGTATGTCAACTCCTTCTCTTGAAAACATGGCCCCTTTTTTAAGTAAAGAAGAATTACAGAACAATATCTTGTAATTTAAAAAAGAAAATGATCGATTTAGAAAAAAAGGAAAAAACATTATTTAACGAACTATTCGTGTTGGAACTTGCAAATAACCATTGGGGAAACTTAAGCAGGGGCTTTCGAATCATTGACCAACACAGTGCAATCGTGAGGAAACACAAAGTAAAAGCTGCAATAAAGCTGCAAATTAGAGATGTCGACAACTTCGTTCATGACGATTTCAAAGGTAATAAGACTGAACGTTATATTAAGAAAACTGAAAAAACCAAATTATCAGAATCGGATTTTGTTAAATTAATTGAGCACATAAAATCAGCAGGGTGTATTCCAATGGCTACACCGTTTGATGAGAGGTCCGTTGATTTTTGTAAAGATTTAAATCTTCCACTGCTAAAAATTGCCAGTTCTGACATAAGTGATTGGCCTTTGATAGAAAAGGTAGCGACAAAATATATTCCTACAATAGTATCAAATGGAGGATCAAGTGAGACAGAATTAGATAATGTTTGTAATTTTTTTAATAAACGGAATATTCCTCTTGCCATTAATCATTGCGTTTCCCATTATCCTACAGAGGATAGTGATTTGGAGTTAAATCAAATCGATTATCTAAAGAATCGATATCCAGAAAATGTGATAGGTTTTTCAACACACGAATATCAGGACTGGCATACATCTATGTACATTTCGTTTGCTAAGGGTGCCAGAACATGGGAGCGTCACATAGATATAGACTATCATGATGTACCCGTATCAAAATATTGCTCTTTGCCTGGCCAAATAGACGAGTGGTTTGCTGCCTACTGGAAGGCGAAACTTTTGTGTGGGAACCTTGGGGATAAAAAAAGAGAAATTTCAAAAAAAGAAAGGGATTATTTGGACGCTCTGTTACGTGGGGTTTACGCAAAGCGAGAATTAAAATCTGGATATCAAATAAATGATCTTTCGTTTGAAAAGGATTTCTACTTAGCTATTCCTCTTCAAAAGGCTCAGATTTCATGCAGAGAGGTTAGTAATTGTCACAAAAATGAGCGAACAGTAATGCATGGGGTGATATTAAAAAATAGAATAGAAGCAAATTCCCCATTAAGACTTGATAATTTAATTGTCGAAGATGAAAAATACTCAAGTATTTACAAAACAATAGTAAACCGTGGTTTATAAATAACGTGGCTAAAAATGCTCTCATATTAGGTGGTAATGGAGACATTGGTAAGTCGATATCCGCCAAATTTCGGTTAAACGGATTTGAAGTAAAACAGGTTGGTAGACGTGATTTTGATTTAGGTAACAATCAAGAAATTACAAAATTTTTCAATAAAAACCATAAAGAGTATGATGTTTTGATACATTGTGCAGCGGTTAACATACCGAAACGATTCATAGATATTTCATTTGAAGATTTATCTTATTCCGTCAATGTTAATGTTTTGGGATTTTTAAACGTTACCAAAGTGCTCCTCAAAGGTTGGATAAAAAATAATTACGGAAGAGTGCTGGTTATATCTTCTCTGTACGGAACTACATCAAGAATTGACCGGCTCCCTTATACTCTATCTAAACATGCATTAAACGGAGTTGTGAAAAATTTGGCGATAGAATTATCCGGAAATGGTGTCCTCGTTAATTCAATATCCCCTGGATATGTGGACACAAAAATGACATCCTCCAATAATACTGAGGATCAAATCAAAAAAATTGAGCAATTAATTCCTCTACAGAGATTAGGAATGCCTGATGATATTGCAGAGATTGCTTACTTTTTATGCTCTGCAAAAAATACATATATTAATGGGCAAAATATTGTAGTTGATGGAGGGTTTTCAATTGGTGGTTTTTACTCAGGGCTGATATGAACGAATTCTATATTGACAAACGAAAATTCAATTATTCGATCGAAAATGATTTTTGTGAAGCATTAGATATATGCTCGTACCCTGACCCTTACTCAATTAACTTTCTCAACCATGGGCAAAGCGTAGAGGATATCTCTAACTTACAGAAAGACAATGAACCTCCGGTTATATTAATTGACAACGAAGTTAAAAAATTGTTTTTTACGTCAAGCCAACTTGATAGTAGAACTTATCTTGTTACAGCAGTCGAGGAAAATAAGGAAATTCAAGAGGTACTTAAAATCGTTGACTTTTACAGAGAGAAAAATGTCACAAAAAAAACTTCGGTAATTGTTATCGGTGGTGGAATTTTGCAAGATCTCGGAGCCTTTTCCACTAAGCTTTACAAAAGAGGTATCCCATGGATTTACTTTCCCACTACTTTGCTCTCCCAAAGTGACAGTTGCTGCGGAGGAAAAACTGCGATAAATTATGGCCAAGCAAAAAATCTCTTAGGTTTATTTTCTGCGCCCAAAAAAGTTATGATTGATCTCATGTTTAACAAATCCCTGGGGAAAGACGCAATTTTTTCAGGATTGGGTGAGGTGCTGCGACTTTGTATAACCGGAGGTTATGCCTCACTCTCTTTGTTTGAAAAAAATTTAGGGAAATTTTTGGAGGGGGATGAAGTTGCCATACGAAGATTGATAGAGATTTCTCTTAAGATAAAAAAGTTAGTCGTAGAGTGCGATGAGTTTGACAAAAATCACAGACGTTCCATGAATTATGGACACAGTATTGGTCACGCATTAGAAGCAATGACTAATTATAAAATTCCTCATGGCGTTGGGGTATCGATAGGGATTCTCGTTGAGAATGAAATCGCGGAGGCTTTCGGTTTACTGAATGAGATGGAAAAAAATAAAATACTTAAATCTGCAAAAAAAATAATACCTAAAAAATACGTCGATATCCTTGTAATGACCAAGACAGAAAATATCATATCATTACTAAAATTGGACAAGAAAACCGAAGGGAAAAATTTGATACTTGCATCATTAGAAAAAATAGGAGCAATTAGCTTTATAAAATTTGAGCTTAATGACGAAAATGAGAGATTGATTGACAATAAAATAAAACAAGTGATTAGCTATTTTAATTAAAATGAATACCATACTTTTAATCGATTATGGTGCAAGTAGAATCAAGATTGCTTTGTGGGATAAAAAAAAAGACTGCTTAGTAAAATCATTAGAAGTAAAATCTCCCTCTCCAACCTACTCAGAAAGAGGAGAGGTTGAAAATGATCCCTTCGAATACTGGCAAATTTTAAAAGGGGTTCTTACAAATCTTATCGAAGACAAATATAGCATAGAGTCTATTTGGTTATGCTGTGAGATGCATGGGGCTATATTTACTGATCATAAAGGTAATATTTTTTCCAAATATATCGGGTGGAGAGACCAGAGATCTATTTTTATAAAAAAAAACAAGAGTAGCTTATTCGAATGTTTATTAGCGAATTCAGAGATGTTTTTTGAAATTTCTGGTATGAATTTAAAGCCTGGTCTTCCATTCGTGACCTTAGCTGCTCTAACGGCTCAAGGTATCATTCCGAAAAAAGTTAGAATATTCACGTTAGCAGATTGGATTCTTTGGTGTGCGGGAGAAAAAAACGCTAAGATAAATGGGACTTTGGCGGCTGCAACTGGCCTCTACGATATAAACAATGAGAAGTGGTCGTGTAGTTTATTAAAGGTATTAGGTTTAGAAAACACTCAGATTATTTTCCCCAAAGTTACAAACATCAGAGAGCCGATTGGGACAATACATTACATGGGCCAAAGTATTAAAGTTTTTGGTGGGCTTGGAGATATGCAAGCTGCTATGTATGGAGCTACAAAAGATCGGGATGATAGCTACGGTATAAACATTGGAACAGGGTCGCAAATTATTTGTAATTACAGTGACGAGTTCCATAGTTATGAAACTAGACCCGGTTTTTTTAACAAAAGAAAATACACTGTCTTTTCTCATATTCCCTCAGGCCGAGTTTTGAGTTCGTTTGCCAATTTTTTTGATGAAATTGCGACGTCCTCCAATGGACAGCCCTTCTTTTGGCACAGATTTTATAATCTTACAACTTCGGAAGTAATGGACGCTAACTTAAATATCGATTTGAATCTTTTTTCAAATAATCGAGATCAATTCGAAGGGGGGGCTATTAAAAATATTAGAGAGAACAATCTGAACCATTCAAATTTTTTGTCATCATTAGCTTTATCTTGGCTGTTACAGTACGTAAAAATTATCGAAAATTTAGATCAGCAAAAAAAACGTAATTTCATAATCGTTTTCGGCGGGCTAGGCAGAAAAGTAAAATTTGTTCCTGAGACTTTGCAAATCTTATTAAATAAAGAGGTAAAGATTTTTTATCCACACACAGGTGAGGAAACTTTAGACGGTTTGCTAAAACTTAGTCATCTAGAAAACATTAGTACTACTTAAAATTGAGGTTAGAATCAGACTATTTTCGAAGGAAATGATACAGAACTCTAAATTTTAAAAGAATTTCAATAAATAAATAAAAGAATGTCTGTTATTATTGTGAAATATAGGGTGTATATTATTTTGATCCATTTTGCTGGATCGTGACATTTAAGTAAAAGGAAGTTTAGGGTAAGTTAATGCTAGAAAAAACATTTTCCGATGATAAGGTGTCAAAAAATCTCGAATTCGATGCTGATATTGTACCGAGGTTATACTCTTCTAAAAAAAAATCTCTACCTAATGAGATTCCTTTAAACACTCCTTATTCAGTGCACATAGACATTTGCAGCATCTGCAATTTCAGATGTTCTTACTGCTTCCAGGCTGATAGGGATGCAAAAAAGTTATCGGGCCTTAAAGAGGGTATGATGACTTTTGACTTGTTTAAAAAAATTATTGATGATTTGAAAGAATTTGATCAACCTGTTAAAAAAATAAAAATTGGCAATAATGGAGAACCGATGCTTCATAAGGATTTTCCCAAAATGGTTGCTTATATTAAGGAAAGTAATGTAACAGAGATTATTGAGGTTTTTACTAACGGATCGAAATTGAGTCCTAAATTAAACAAGGAAATTATTGATGCCGGCATGGATATAATTAACGTTTCTTTGCAAGGCTTAACATCAGAAAGATATAAAGAGGTGGCTGGTATAAAAATAGATATGGAGAAGCTGATAAGGAATATCTCCAATCTTTATGAGGTTAGGAAAAACTGTAAGTTGTACGTTAAGGTGATTGACCAGACATACGCCTTAGAGAAGGGTAATAATAGACAATTTGTATTTACTAAGAAAGAAAGAGAGTATTTCTACAATACATTTGGTAACATTTGTGACGAAATTTTTATAGAAAAAGTTGCTCCTCAATGGCCAGATGCTCAAGTTGATAAGCAAAATCGTGATGCTACTACAGGAATCTTCGGTCAAAAAATAAATAAGAAAAGAGAAATTTGTGGCTTTCCCTTTATGTATCTGTGTTACACCCCGTTTGGAGTAGTTCATCCTTGTATGTTGGACTGGTCGAATCAACTGGTTATTGGAAATGCAAAAAATGATTCCGCTAAAGCAATTTGGAATGGTAAGAAAATGAGAGATTTACGAATTGCTATGGCGAGGGGAGAGAGAAGTAAGGTTGATGTTTGCAAGAACTGCGATGCATTGACAGTTTGTATGGATGACGATTTGGATAGCCACAAAGAAAAGATTTTTGAAGTGTACAATGTCACCAAAGAGGAGATCCATGGCAAGAATCAATGGGTAAAAAATGAAGGTGAAAAAAGGAAAGGAGAGCATGTACTGAAATTTTCCGTCTAATGAAGAAGAAAATGATTTTATAATCATAAAAAAATGAATAAAAAAAACTTGAGGAAAATTGCAACCCAGAAAATCATACTTCGATATGCACTACGTCCATACGGCAGTATGGAAATGAATTGCAAAATGTCATTCTCTTAAAATTGTTAAATAACAATTATTTTCATGAACATTTAGTTGTCAGCCCAACGGGATAAATAAGCGATACGACAAAGGCATTGAAAGGATCTTCGTCCTCATTTTTTTAGTTCATCAACGGCATCCCCTATTCGAAGATACCATAAAAAGATAGATCTTCTCAGTCAGGTAAACTTAGTTTTTATCTTTGTACGAAATATCTCGAGATAACCTGATATGATATATATGTAATTGTTTATGAAAAATTAGACAATAATTTATTAGGTATCTCATACTGGGTATTTTCCTACCCTAATCAATCAGGATAAGACTGAGCTCATAAGCTATAATTTTGGTTTTTATTGCTCAAAAAATTAAATAATATCGTTGTGTCTTATACGTCAACTTTAGTTCAATTGGATATTCATTGAAAAAAATTGTTACTTTTGATCTTGATGGAACCCTTGTGGATAGTTTTCCAACTGTTCTGCAAATTCTCAACACTATGGACGAGTATATCTATAAAAATATTGATTACGATTCGCAAAGAGATCTTGTCAGACCCGTGATGAGTAAGGGAGGTGGTGAGTTTCTCTCAAAGGTTATGAAAGGTGACTTTGATAAAATTCTGAGAACTTTTAGAACAATATATGAAGAAATGGATTTATCAGGAGAAAAATTATTTCCTGGAGTATTAGAAACAATTAGGGATCTAAAAAAGATGGAGGTTTATGTTGTCGTTTTTACAAATAAACCTCGGGCTCTTGCAATGAAAACTCTTTTGCACCACAAAATTTTTCAATATTTAGATTTAGTTCTTACTAGTGATGACGTTCCTAAAAAGCCAAATCCCACCGGGTTAATTGAGATTAGGAATACATTTCCTGAGGTAAACTATACAGTTATGGTGGGTGATAGTAAGGAGGATTATCAGTGTGCAATAAGAGCTGGATGGCAGTTTGTAAGATTTACCGATGGTTATGGTAATTTTGGTGAGGAATTTGTTAACTTAAAAATAATAGAAATAAATGCTATTAAGAATATACTTAAATTTTTATGAAGTCCGTTTTTATGCAAGTATTACAAGTTTGCCGTGTTTTCTAACTAGATTTAAAAAATGAATTAGTTGATTATATAAAGTGGTCATTTTATGGAAACTTTTAAAATGAAAAATTTAAGTTTTGAAAATGTATTGTAGATCCTGCGATTCGAAGAATCTAATAGTTCTGGGGAGTTTCGAAGGGTTTCCACCTTCTGCTCAAGCATTCTGTGACTCAAAAGAACTCGCGTTAAAGCTAAAGTCTGGGAAAATCCAACTGTTGCAATGTCTTGCGTGCGATCTCATACAGATTGATTCAATCCCAGTGGATTACTACAAATCTGTCATTACAGCGGCTTCGTTAGGAGAAAAAAGCCGTGAAAATTTACAAAAGGAATGGAAAAAAATTGTTAAAGATTTTCACATAAATCCTAATGCTGAGTTGCTTGAAGTTGGTGCCGGGAAAGGATCTTTCGTTAGTTTATTGGGAAATATGGGCTTTAACGCTGTTGGTATTGAGTATTCTGACTCTATCGAGGCTGGAAAATACATTTCCAGTAATGTTTTGTCAGGTTATTTTCCTGGATTTACCATGTCAAAGAAATTCGACCTACTGGTTTGTAACAACTTTTTAGAGCATCATCCCAACCCGAGGTTGTTTTTAAATTGTTTTCATGAGCATTTGGTAGACAATGGAATCATTTATATTTCTGTGCCTAGATTTGAGTATTTACTTGCAAAAGGCGCTTTTTATGAACTCATACCAGATCATTTGAGTTACTTCACTGAGAATTCTTTAAGGATTTTATTGATGAGTAATGGCTTCGAAGTTTTGCAGTATTACACAAAAAATAATGACAATGATCATGTTATTATCGCAAGAAAAAAAGAAAAATTCGCTATATCTGATAAGTTACAAATTTTTACTGATACCTTAGAGGCTTTAGAAGTTTTTCTCAAAGAAAAAAATGCAGTTGGTAAATCTGTTTCGGTATGGGGAGCAGGACATCGGAGTTTGACACTACTGGCAATGACTCAACGAAGGGAGATGCTAGTACGTGATATCGTAGACTCTGCGCTTTTTAAACAAAATAAATTCGCTCCAAATACGGGGTTGAGGATCATTTCCCCGAAGGATTTTTTTAAAAAGCCTACTGATGTTTTATTACTGATGCTGCCCGGAGCTTACACAGAACAAGTAATATCGACAATAAACGAGGAAATAAGATATACTCTAGAAGTCTACTGCTTCACTGACTCACCAGTTATTGACAGAAGGTTTTGACTATTAAATCGAAGATCTTGGAATATGCTAATTCGCCTTTAAAGAAAGATTTAGGCAATGAACGAATTTTAATCAATTAACCGGTGGGTTATTAAATTATAATTTGATGCATTCATAATAAAATATATGAGCAAGCAAACAAAAAAACTTAAACACCACTGTAAAGTCGTCGTCAAAGTGTCACATGGCTTTATACATTTAGAAAGATTTGTTCCGATTGTTAAAAAAGAACAGCTCTTACTTAATGGCAGAAAAGCCTAGTTAGATGAAAATTAATTGTTTACTTTTAGGGTCCGGTGGATTTATTGGTTCTAATCTAAAAAGAAGTATAAGTAGAGTTGCAGATATTACCTTGAGATGTCCGAGGAGCTGGGAATTAGATTTAACAGATAGAAGCGCTGTAAAAGCATACTTCCAAGAGTTTAAACCAGATGTTCTAATCAACGCTGCTATTAAGGTTGATACCATCGGGGAAAATATACAGAGTGTTACAAATTTGCTTGCTGCTTTGACGCCGGATACACACTTCATTCAAATCGGGTCTGGTGCCGAATACGACCGATTCAACTGCCCCAAAAATGTTAGTGAAGCATATTGGGGTAAGCATGTACCAGGGGATGTCTACGGAATCTCAAAATATGTCTCAACCTTACTACTCGATCGACATTTAGGCAGTGGTTATTTAAATTTAAGGGTTTTTGGAATATTTGGTAGTGGGGAAGAGAGCAGAAGACTTATACCCTCATTGACGAATCAAGCAGTTAGAGAAAAAACCGCACAAATCAAGCAGGATGGGTTGTTCTCTTACGTATCAGTTAATGACCTTGCAAAGTTTATTGTTTTTTGGATTAACTCAAACGTTAAGGTCCATGGTACTTTTAACTTTACTCAGGAAAGACCACTACGCCTTTCAGAGCCGTTAGAAATATTAGAAAAGAAAATTCCCAATTTACGAACGGAAATCTTAGATACAACAGCCACGAACAACTTTTATTATGGAAATTCTGACCTGCTTTTGAAAACATTTAAGTGGTTCACGTTCTCTGATTTGAGCAATGGTGTAAGTCAATATATAGATTCTTTAATAAAGAGTATTTCTCCTCATGATTAAAGACAAAATTGTTTCTGCCATCGGTGATAGTAACGTTGCTATTTGGGGAGCTAGAATGACAGGAATGGGCGCTGTAAGATTTTTAAGATCTAAAGGAGTTGAACCACGTTTATTTATTGATTCCGATAAGTCATTAAGTGGCAAATTGATCTCTAATCTTAACGTATATAATCCTTTATCGCTTCGCAAAATGGTCATGAATGGAGATGTTGAAACGATATTAATAGCAGTTGCATTAAAGGAAAAGGAGATTAAGGAGGAAATAGAACGTACTCTTGGAAAAAAAAATCAAATCAAAGTTTTTTCATTTCAAGATGAAGAAGTACCGTATTACACCGTCGACATATTGGGAAGTTGTAATTTGAAATGCTCAAGTTGTCCCCACAGTATCGAAGACAATAACACCCCGAGAGGTTCCATGCGGTACGAAACTTTTCGAAAGGTTTTTGATAAAATTTTAAGAGAGACGCCTGAGTTAAGTCATATCAGTTTATATTCTTGGGGAGAACCACTAATTCACCCAAAAGTTGTAGACTTCGTTAATTTGATTCATAGCAAAAATATTGCTGTAGCATTATCATCGAATTTGTCCCTAAATATGCCGGAAAGATTAGAAGACTTAGTAATGTCACGACCAGATGTCCTAAAAGTGTCAGTTTCTGGTTTCAATCAAGAAGTTTATGGTTCTACTCACGAAGGGGGAGATATTAGACTTGTAAAATCCAACCTCTACTTACTTAGATATTTAATGGACAAGCATAAATCAAGCTTTTTGGTTGACATCAACTATCATTTGTATCGAAATAACATTGGAAAAGATTTACAAGAGTTCAAGTCCCTTGCCAATGAATTAGGGTTTGTATTGAGTGAAACATATTCTCTGGTAATGCCACTCGAACGTGTATTCAACTACCTTGATGGAAATTCAGACAAGCAAACTGAAAGACTTAACAAAGAGTTACTCCTTGTAAATATAGACGAAGGAATTGAGGCAAGCGGTGGAAAAGGATTACCCAGCAGATCATGTCCTTACAGAGAGAATCAAATAAACGTAAATTCAGATCTTTCTGTTCCTTTATGCTGCTTAACATTTGATAGAAATAAAAACTCTATGGTCTCGAATAACTATCTTGAAATAAGTTTCGATGAAATCAATAAAAAAAAGAAGAAAAAAGAAATATGTTTAAAGTGCCAGTCCTTTGGATTACAAGAGTACAGCATGAATTCAAACCGCATGGAATGGGAACTGGTTGCTAATAGAAAAATTACAGAGAATGCTGATTTTTTAACAGCTGATGGAAAAGTGATCGCTGATTAATAAAATAGATAAATTTATTATCAGTGAAAAAAAACAAAATAGGTTAAATGGTTTAACAAAAGACCCTTCTAAACTCAATTGTTTGAGTAGCTTTCTTTGTGGGGATATATTCCAAATTCTTGATTACTAAAAAAATAAAAAAAATCTTTCGTAAGTAAATTAGTAAAAATTTAACACCCGGGAAGTTAATTAAGAATGAATAAAATAATTATTATACGTAGATCAGATTAACATAGCGGCGTCAACTTGTTCTTCTTATTATCTAGGTTTGGGTCTGCTACGAAAAAGTCAACAATATTTGAATCTTCTGATTTTAAGTAGAGGAGAACCTTTGAATTACCAAAAGATTTCAGTTAGACACATAGTTTTTTACCATCAGTCATTTGGTGCTTTTTTAAAAAACTTTTTATATTTCCAATGCAAAGGGATCATTTCTTTAGGAAAAAATTGAAAAAATCTTCCAGTTTTTTCCAATCTAATTAACCAATCTTTTCCAAACTTCAACTCAGTTTTTGATACATCTACTCGGCACGAAAAGATAAAAGTTATAAAATGCGACCTTTCTTTTTGTTTTGTATCAATGGATTCAAAAAATTCTAGTGGTCCTGTAATATCTTTTGGTATTATGCCACATTCACCATTTGCAACCTTTTCTACTCTTTTTGTCATTTGTTCTCTGAATCGTATAATTCCACCGGGAAGATGCCAACCTGGACCATAATGCTGGTCATCCCTCCAAATTAATAAAATATTTGCTTCGCTGTCTCTTACTACCAGGTCGATATTTACATAAGGAGTATTTCTACCTATAAAGTAAAAAATATCATCTGGTAATCCATCTTCAGGATTTTTAATGTGTTGTTCCAGAGTTGATATTAAGTTATCAATTTCCATTTTTTCATAGTTATAACAAAGTCATATCAAGCAAAGTAGTTATTTTGACGCAATTGAAAATAACTATAGCATCGAACTCCTTGAAATAAAACAGAAGCAATTTAGTTTAACGCCTTATGCTTTTTAACTCCATAAATACTAAATTCAGAAGCTTATAAATTCTTTGCGCGCAGGGTTAATTGTTATTTAGTATAGGATATGACGTAATGCAATTTTGTGAATAACCGGATATCTTTAGGCTCCAAATTTGATATCGTAAGGAAAGTATGAAAAGGATTCATGGAGCAAAGTTTAGCAGCTAAGCCAATCAATTAGCAGTAGGCTTATTAAATGAGTTTGAAGAATTAAGTAGTTCTAAACACAATTTGTTAGCTTGTCTTTCCGACCGGTATGAAATACAACTAATAAAGGAAATACGAACGGAATAGCAACATTAATGTAAAACAAAAATATTTATGCTTAATCTTTGCAGCCAAAATTTTTATAACTTGATTAACTCACCGGGAACCCCATAAATTTTTATCAAAATCCATGTCCAGTAAATTCTTTTATTTTTTCAATAGTAAAAGACAACTGTGTTTTGGTAAGTGCGGGCTGCACGCCAACCCAAAAGGTATTTTGCATAATTATGTCAGTATTTTTTAAATCACCTATTTTTCGAAACTTTGCATTTTTCATGTAGGGTTGTTTTGTGAGGTTACCGCCGAAAAGCAGTCTAGTGCCGACTTTTTCTTGATCTAAATATGATAGAAATTCAGGTCTCTCAAATCCACAATCGTGTCGTAAGGTGATTGCAAATCCGAACCATGAGGGTGAAGCTCCATTGGTTTTAATGGGTAGTATAAGACAATCTTTACAACAATCTAGGGAATTTGATAAATATTCATGATTTTCTATCCTTTTTTTAATAAAAAAATCTAGGTGAGATAATTGTCCTAGACCGCAAGCTGCTTGCATATCTGTAATCTTCAAATTGTAACCTGCATGTGAATATGTGTATTTATGATCGTAACCAATCGGAAGATCGCCAAGCTGCCACCCAAATCTTTTTCCGCAGGTGTTATCTTTACCAGGTTTACAATAACAATCTCTGCCCCAATCTCTAAAACTTTCTGCAATAATTCTTAATTCATCTGAGTTTGTAGCAACAGCTCCACCTTCTCCCATTGTTATATGATGAGCCGGATAGAAACTCACTGATGAAATATCGCCAAAAGTTCCAACTGATTTTCCCTTATATTTGGCTCCAAGGGCATCGCAGCAGTCCTCTATGAGCCATAAATTATTGGACTGACAAAAGTTTTTTACAGCTTCGGCATCAAATGGATTGCCTAAAGTGTGGGCTAACATTACTGCTTTTGTTTTTGCGCTTAGTGCTTTTTCTAATTCACCAATTTTTATATTGTATGTTGGGATATCTACGTCGACAAATACAGGAATTGCTCCAATCTGGATTATTGGATTTACCGTGGTTGGAAAGCCGGCGGCAACTGTGATTATTTCGTCGCCTTTTTTAATAGACCGCTTCCCAAGTCTTTCTGATGTTAGTGTGCTCACAGCAATTAAATTGGCTGAGGATCCGCTATTAACCGTAAGGACATGTCTTATGCCCCAAAATTTTTGTAACCTTTTTTCAAACAAATCATTAAATCTTCCTGTGGTAAGCCAACCATCTAGTGAGGATTCAATAAGGTTTCTTATTTCTGTTCCCATGAGCAACTTTCCAGAGGGAGGTATTGGGGTAACCCCTGGAATAAATTTTTCTTCGCCACCTACACAATTCATATATTGATCAACTAAATATAAAATTTTTTCTCTTATCTCCTTTCGTTCCATCGCAATACCTTTTAAAAATAATTGTTTATTTGTTTAAAACTAAAACTTTCCATATTTTTCCCTTTATAAAATGCTTTATACCAATCTGCAGTTAGCTTAAGTGAATCTTCCAAAGTAATTTTTGGTTCCCAATCCAAAAGATCTTTGGATCTGGAGATATCTAATTTAAGTAGGTTTGTTTCTTTTTCTTGCTTACTTATTTTAGTTTTATTTCTAAAATGGACATTAAATTCCTCACAAAAATACCTTACGACATCCTTTACAGTATAAATTGCTGGCCCCGGAGGTCCAAAGTTAAAAGCTGACTCTATCAGCAATCCATAGCTCATCCTTTCGGCTAGTCGCAAGTAACCCCTTAACGGATCAAATAAATGTTGCCATGGCCGAATTGAATGAGGACTTCTAATAGAAACTGATTTGTTATTTTCAAATGCTCTCATTATATCGGGAATAATCCTATCCTCTGACCAATCCCCACCCCCTATTATGTTTCCGGCTCGGGCTGTACATATGCGTATTCCTGTTTTAGCTGCGGAAAAATATGAGTCTCTATAACAAGCACTGATGTGTTCGGCACAAGTCTTACTAGAACTATATGGATCATGACCACCAAGTTTGTCGTTTTCTCTGTATCCCCAGCACCAATTTTGATCCTCATATACTTTATCAGTTGTGATAATAACAACTGAGCATTCGTTTTTTATCTTACGAGTAACTTCTAATATATTTAAAGTACCCAAAATATTTGTTTCAAAGGTTAACTTTGGCATTGCGTAAGATTTTTTTACCAGAGATTGAGCTGCCATATGGAAAATAATATCTGGATTTGATAGTTTTATGAATTTTTCAACGTTTTGTTGATTTCTAATATCGGTAAAGGTTTCATTTGTTACTGTTTGTTTTACGTTTAATAATTCATATGCATTCGGTTTTGTTTCCGGTATGAGAGATAATCCAAATACTTTTGCCTCGAGTTTATGTAACAAAAGCGTTAACCACGAACCCTTAAAGCCGGAGTGACCTGTTATAAGTACTCGTTTGTTTTTCCAAAATGATTTCATTAAATAAATATTAAAAGTAGTGTTCTAACTATTACTAATCCATGGTATTTTGTTATCCTTCAAAAGGCCATCCAAGAATTGCTTGTCTCGTATAGTATCCATTGGTTGCCAAAATCCATCATGGATAAAAGCCATTACCTGGCCCTCGTTTGTCAACTTCTCTAAAGGATCTCGTTCCCAAACATCATAATCACCCTTAATGTAATTCAGTGCTTTTTTATTTAAAACAAAAAACCCACCATTCACCCTACCTGCTTGACTTCTAGATTTTTCTCTAAATTTACTTACTTTATTTTGTTCTAGTTGAATAGACCCAAATCTAGCAGGGGGAACAACAGCTGTCATAGTTACAAGTTTTCCGTGACTTTGATGGAATTCTATCAGATCGGTAATATTAACATCACACAGACCATCTCCGTAAGTCATAAGAAATACTTCTCCTTCTAAAAATTCTTTTATTTTTTTTAACCGCCCACCCGTTTCAGTTCTCTCTCCAGTATCTATAACAGTGACCTGCCATTGCTCTGATTTAGTCTGATGAATGTTACATTCATTTTTTCCTAAATCAAACGTGACATTAGAATTGTGTAACATGTAGTTTGCGAAGTATTCTTTAATAAGATAGTTTTTGTATCCTGCACAGACTAAAAAGTTATTAATGCTATAGCTCGAATACATTTTCATTATATGCCAAAGAATCGGACGGTTTCCAATTTCGATCATTGGCTTCGGCTTTTTATGAGTTAATTCAGCCAAACGTGTTCCTTGCCCTCCTGCTAGTATAACTGCCTGCATTTAGTTTCCTCTTTTTTAATTTTCTCTTTTGTAGCGAGCCTAGTTTTCATGCGGGGAATTAATTCAAAATTAATGCCGTCCCGAAGCTCATTTATCATTATCCAAACATTTAAACCACGTGAACCAATAGTTTATCTAAATATTCTTATTAAAGTGTATATAATAAAATATTAAAGAACTAAATTAATATTAGTATATACAAATATCTCATAATAAAAAATTTATCATATAATTTGAATCTACAAAATCAAAGTTTAATATTATGAAAAAATTATCTATTTGTATTCCTACTTACAATCGAAAAGAGTTTCTAAATGAATTGTTAATAAACATTCAGACTGAGCTTGAGTCTGGGGGACTTGCGAATGATGTAGAAGTTAATGTTCTGGATAACTTGTCAACTGATAAGACATTAGATCTTAAGAAAGAATTTCCAAATGTGAATATACAGCAGAGGACTGATCATGTTGAGGCCAACCAAAACTTTATTGATGTCTGTGAAATGGCTACTGGAGAGTATATTCATCTCATCGGAGACGACGACTTTTATTGTCCAGGAGCAGTAGCTAAGCTTGTTGAGATTCTAAATTCAAATAGTAATCAATCTGGACTATTTTTACTTAATTTCAAGCAGGTAAAAAAAAACATCGGGGAAGATAATGTCGATATCCTCAGTGATGGAGTTATCCTTGAAGAAAAATCACAGATAAAAAATTTTAAACACATTAATGACCTGACAGGTATGATCGGAAATTTTGAGGTGTTAGGATTTATATCAGCGAATTGCATGAAAAGAGATTCGGTTAATAAGATTAATTATAAAAACTTTATGGGTATGTTTGACCAAATATATTGGATTTTGAAATCCCAAATTGGCAAGCCTGTTACTTTGGTTACAGAAACAATAGTCTGCCAAAGACAAGCGAATCAAAGAGAAGATCAAGACTACGATCACTTTAGAACACGAGCATTTTCATTTTTATCGTTTATAGAAATGTTTAATCAACTAATCGATGAAAACGTTGTCAGTCTAGACTTTGTTAGTAGTTTGTCCAGCAAAATAAAACTTAAAACACCAATGAATGAAAAAAATTTCCAGAATACAATAAGATGGTATTTTAGGTGCTTTGTTGTAAATGATTTGATCAGACAGAAGGATTTATTTTATTTGAGGTATATCTGCAGCAAATTAATTGATGAAACCGTATGCAAGTATCAGATATCTCAGTTGAATGAAATACTTTCATTTTTACATATATTTTCTAAGCATATTGAGCGAAACATCGAAAATAAAATCTCAGCTAAACAGATTAATGAATTTGTTGCTTCGTTAAGCAGATAGAAAAAACAATGCAAATTATCACAAAATCTGCCTGTAATAGTTTATTTTGTAATTTAACACTTACTATCTTTATTTACTACGACTAGTATATTTATTGAATACTTTATTCCTTTTAATTTTTCATTAATTGTTGTACAGCTGCTCTGTTGCCATAATTAACTGTTTTAAAGGATTAATTTTACAATCAGCGTCTTTCCCCTGTGCAGTATCCTCTTTGAACTTTTCTACTAAATCTTTTCTTTGTTTTTCGCGTGCTTCGTTATTTTGAACATAATATTTTACCAGATTAAGTAATTCGTCCGGTGTTTCAAACTTTACTGTATATGTATCAATTTCATGACCGGGATCAACCTTTTCGCAAAGGACTAAAGTATCAAGGCAAAGTGCGTTATGTATTCTGCTAGTTGATGGTATTTGAGATTTTGGCCCAAGCTTCAGATCCAGGTGTAATTTTGAGGTACGAATGATTTCGTCTCGTTCCTCTGCAGAGGTCTCCTTAGGTTTAGACAGTTTTATTTTTATGTTTGGCAGATTTTGAATTTTTTCGATTAATTCTTTTCTGCTCGCAGTAAGGTTTCCACAAAAAGATACATCTATTGATCTTTCAAATGCCGATCCCAATAGTTCATTTCGAATATATACTCGAGGCACAGTCAACACTGGAATATGCTGAATTATTTTACCGTAATCTTTTTGCAATTGTGGTGCAAGTGCCCATAAAGCAAAACAACGCTTCGATATTCTTTTAAAATTGTCTAAACGGGATTTCCACTTGTGATATTTTTCATGAATAGGTTTGTCTTTGTGAGGATGGGACATTTTATTCACTTCAGCAGGAGACATGTTTTTTTTTACAAACATATTTCCTCCCATAGGAGAATCCTCTTCTTTTATGTCTTTTTTTTTGTCAAACAAATTGAAGGTGTCACCTGTAATTTGCTCCGTTATCATAAAAATACATTTATATTCATAGTCAGACATTAATAGGTTTAGATCGTGGTGATTGAATCGCTCTATAAAGATATTTATTCGCCCTTTCTCAGGAAAGGGAGAAATTCGTATATCCCTGTCGAGATGCTCGAGAAACCTTTTTACATAGATAATATTGTCCCAATTTTCGTGTAAGGAATCTACGGGTCCGTGGTTATATGTTACAAAAGTATA